>NZ_JAHAFS010000004.1 GCF_018374135.1 Campylobacter gracilis
GCGGCCTCGTTATCGCTTGCGCATTCGCCTACGATGTGGCGACGATTGGATGTCGCATACATCAGCACGTTGCGCGGCGCGCGCTCTAGTGAGCCTTCAAGTAGCGGCTTAAGGTGCTTGTAGCCGCTCTCGCCGAGCTCAAAGCTCAAATCATCGCAAAAGATGATAAATTTAAAGTTCGTTTCGCGGATCGCGTCGATTATATCCACGAGATAGCCCAGATCGTCCCTGCCGATCTCGATAATCTTAAGGTCTTGCGGGATAAATTTAGAAAAAACCGCTTTTGCAAGGCTTGATTTGCCGCAGCCGCTCTCGCCCCACAAAAGCGCGTGGTTGGCACTCGCACTGCGCAGAAAGGCGTCAGTGTTTTTTATTAGAGCCGATTTTTGGCTCTCTAGCCCCACGAGCGCGTCAAGATCGGTAAAATCGATGTCACGGACGATCTTTAGCGCCTTTTTGCTCGCGCGAAAGACGGCGACCTGCACAGCACGCCAATCAATCGCTCTAAAATCGCTGAAATAAATTTGCTCGCCGGCGCCGCTTTGCGCGCTTTTTAGGACGGCTTGCCCCGCTAAATTTAAACCGCTCGCCGCGTCTAAATTTAGCCCTTCGTTCCTGCTTTTGCTCGCATTTTTTTTGATATTTTCATCGCAAGTTCGCATTTTTTAGCTCCCTTCGCAGATAGATTAAAATTTCATTTATCACGTCGTCATCGTCGCGCGTCTGCGCCTTTAATCGCACCTTATCGCCGTTTGCAAGGGTGATCAAGATATTTTCGTCCATGCTCGAAATCACGCGCAAGCCAAGCTTCGTAGCCAAAACCTTAATTATCATCACGTCGATGAATTGCTTGGTGTAGATATCCGCGCGCCCGAAGCGATCCTCGATCTCGCCGAAAATTTCAAGCACTTCGCTCGCCTCGGCGCACTTGCTAAGCCGCCTGTAAAGATCCAGACGCAGGCGATCCTCTCTGATAAATTCCGAGTTTAAAAAGGCGTTTACCGAAATTTTAAGCTCCACGCTCGCAGCGGCGCTCTTTCTGCTTAGTAGCTTGCCGATCTCTTCTTCGAGCATCTTTAGATAAAGCGAGTAGCCGATCGCTTCGATATGCCCGCTCTGTGCCTCTCCGAGCAGGTTTCCGCCGCCGCGAATTTCAAGATCGTGATACGCTAGCACCGAGCCGCTGCCCAAAAACGAGTTGCTCTCAAGCGCTACGAGCCGTTTTAGCGCGTCCTGCGCAAGAGCGGTTTTATCCTCGATCAAAAAGTAGCAAAAGCCCTGTTTGTTACTGCGCCCGACGCGACCGCGCAGCTGGTGCAGATCGGCAATACCGAATTTATCCGCGTTTTCGACGATTATCGTATTTACGCGCGGCATATGAATGCCGCTTTCTACGATGCTGGTACAAAGCAGCAGATCGTATCCGCCCGATACAAATTTTAAAATTTCATCCTCCGTAGTTTTAGCGTCAATCTTGGAGTGCAAAATTAAAATTTTAAGACTTGGCAAAATTTCAAGCAGCTTCTTTTTGGCGCTTTGCATCGTCGCGATGTGGTTGTGGACGTAAAAAATCTGACCGCCACGTCGCAGCTCGCGCGAGATCGCCTCTTTTACGATCTTTTCGTCCCACTGCTTGACGAAGGTGCGCACATCCAGGCGGTCCTGCGGCGGGCTAAGCAGCGTGGAGTAGCTTTTAATCGAGCTTAGCGCCATATTTAGACTGCGCGGTATCGGCGTGGCGGACATACTAAGCAGGTGCGAGGCGGCGCTTTTCTCTTTGAGCCGCTCTTTTTGCTTAACGCCGAATTTATGCTCCTCATCGATGATTATGAGCCCTAAATTTGCGGGGTTTAAATTTAAAAGCGAGTGCGTACCGACCACGACGATCGCCTCGCCGCTTTGCAAGCGCTTTAAAATTTCGCTCTTTTGCCTCGCGCTACTGAAGCGATCGAGCTTGAAAACAGGAATTTCAAACTCCTTAAAGCGCTCGCTAAGCGTGGCGTAATGCTGAGAGCTAAGCAGCGTCGTAGGCACGAAAAACAGCACCGAATGCCCACTTCGGATGCAGGCAAAGATCGCATTCATCGCAACCTCGGTCTTTCCAAAGCCCACGTCGCCGCTAAGTAGGCGGTCCATCACCTTGCCGCTTTGCAGATCCGCTAAAATCGCGCTCACAGCCTTTTGCTGATCGCTTGTGTAGCTAAAGCCGCTTGCGCTTAAAAATTTCGCATAATCCGCGCTTTCGTTTTTGATGACGATCCCTCGCACCAGCTCGCGCTTGGCCGCCAGCGCAATGATCTTTGAAGCGATCGCAAAGAGCTTTTCGCGCACTCGCTCTTTAATTTTTGAAAAGCTCGCCCTGCCCAGATGATCCAAGCTCACCGTGCCGCCGCTTGCGACGTAGCGATCGATCTTATTTAGATACTCGACCGGCAGCAGCAGCTTGTCGCCGCCCTCGTAGAGCAGAGATACGAACTCCTTGCTGCGCCCCATCACCTCTATGAGCTCAAGCCCGTTAAATTTAGCGATACCGTGATCTTCGTGAACGACAAAATCGCCCACGTTTAGCTCATCCAGAGCTAGGCTCGATCTTCGCACGCGCTTTTTAGGCGCCGCTTTGTTTAGCGAAAGGATGATCCGCTCGGCGCTTATTAAATTTACGACGAAATCCTCGCGTAAAATTTCGATATTGCTAAATCCGCCAAGATCAAACGGCGCGAGCAGAGCGTCGTTTCGCGCGATCAGCGTGATAGCCTCGCTGCGGTGAAATTCAAAAAATTCCTGCGACGGCGTCATGGCGAGGTCTTTAAATTTACGCGCCGCGGGCAGTATCTCGATCGCGTCTAAAAAATCCAAATTGCGCTCGGAAAAAATTTCATCCTTTTTGATCTCGTGCAGCAAGACGCAATCAAACGCCTCCGCGTAATCGACGAAACCCTCGATGAACCAAAAGCCGAGCGAGCCCAGATCGCGCGCTAGCGCGTCGCTATCCGCGCGCGATATCTTTTCGCTCACGCTCTCAAACTCGTCCTCGCTTAAATTTGCCAAAAACGGCGCTATCTCGGCTTGCGCGAGCTCATCTTTTTCGCTTTTTTGCGTCGCGACGTCAAAGCGCCTGATACTCTCGACCGTCTCGCCGTCGAGCAGAATTCTAACCGCGCTTTCGCTTCCTACCGAAAAAACATCGATGATCTCGCTACGGAAGCTCACCTCGCCCATGCTTTCGACGATATCGCGAACGTCGTATCCAAGGCGTAAAATTTCCTCTTTTAGCTCGCTTAGGCTTAATTCGCTTCCAAATTTTATATTTAACGGGCGCAGATGGCTTGCAGCAGGGAGTTTATTTAGGATCGTGCGGACGGGCGAGATTAAAATTTTTTTGCCGCTTGCTTTATAAAACGCGCTAAGAGCGGTGCTGATGCCCGCTAGCTCGCCCATGTAGCTGCGCAGATCCTCGCCGAAGCTAGCTCTAAAATCGGGCAGGCAAAAAGCCGCGTAGCCCATAAATTTAAGCACCTGCTCGCACGCCGCAGCCTCTTTATCGTCCTCGCATATCAAAAGCTCTTTTTGGTTTTGCAAAAAGTATTCGTAAACCTCGGCTTGCATTATTTAAACCTTTCGATCTGGTGCTGCACGACATTTGCGATCTCCTGCCACGAAACATTAGGTTCCAAGGTCGAGATATTTTTGAAATTCTGCGCGTTCCAGCTCATAAAATTTGCAGGATCGACGCTTTGAGCCAAAAACCTAACTTCGTAATGCAGGTGCGGGCCGGTGCTGTAGCCGGTGTTACCGCTATAGCCGATGAGATCGCCTTTTTTAACCCAAGAACCGGGCGTTACGACCGCGGAGCTAAGGTGGCCGTAGCGGGTTTCAAAGCCATAATTGTGCGATAGAATCACTAAAATTCCATATCCGCTACCGCTGCCACCTGCAAACTGCACGAAGCCCTCTGCCGTCGCAAACACCGGAGTGCCCTCGCTTGCTCGCAAGTCGATGCCGTGGTGCATCCTCATAACGCCGCTGATCGGATGAGTGCGCATCCCAAAAGGGCTAGTTACGCCGCGATACTGCATCGGAAGTCCATTAGGCACAGCGCTAAGAATCGCGCTCGCCGTTTTTTCGCTAGCTGCGATGTGCGCGCCAGAGCCCTTTTTACGCTCCTTTTTCATCTCATTCATCGCAAGCATTACCTGGATATCACTATCCAGCCCACCTCCATCGTCTTCGCGTCCGTCCAGCTTGGCAAGTACCTCCTCATTTTTGCCCTCAAGCGCGATATTTTGCTCTTTAAGCGCGAGATTTTCGGCGTAGAGGGTTTTGTTTAGCTCCTTTAAATTTGAGCGGTCGCTAGCGAGTTTAAAGATCGCAAAAAACAAAACGAGCAGAAAAATTACGAAAAACGCGGATAAAATTTTAAGTTGAAATCTAAAATTTTCGCCAAAATACAGCGTCTTGGTACCAAAGTGATCGCTTAGGGTGAGTTTAGTTTTAGCCACGGCGCGCCTCAAGCCATAAAATAAAATTTTCTACCAAATGAAACGAGCCGAAAACCAAATACTCCTCATTCGCTCTAAGCTCGCCGCGAAACGGTGAATGCGGAATTTTAAGCGCGTCAAGCGCACGGGTTATTGCCTCTGCCGCCATTTCGCGATCCGCAACCTCGTAGTTAAAGATCTCCACGCGCTCCACTACGGGCGCCAAAGTCCGCAGCACAGCAGCTACGTCCTTATCGGCAAAGGCGTTGTAAATCAGCACGATTTTTTTGCTCCCGTAGATTTCGGTAATTTCGCGGGCGACTTGCTGTGCCGCAAGCTCGTTGTGTCCGACATCCACGCGTAAATTATGCGCCAAAACTTCCATCCTGCCGCGTAAATTTAGAGGCGGCAGCTGCGAAATTTCAAATTTCAGATTTAAGAATTTCATCGCGGTAAGCGCTAGAGCTAAATTTGAAATTTGAAATTTAGGCAGATTATTGCGCGCGCAAAACTCCACGATCTGCGCTCGCTCGCTCTTGCTTAAAAGCTCTGCTGCAAATCTTAAATGAGTTCCTTTTTGCTCTGCGATCTGCTGCGCGATACGAAACGGAACCTCGCTCATCTCGTCGCTTAAAATCGCTTCCTTATCCATCGTAATGAGCTTAGTGTGGGCGATCTGCTCTAGATTTTGTCCTAGCATGCCCAAATGATCGGTGCCGATCGGTGTAAAAAGCGAAAGCATGCGACCAAAGCTCGATGTAGCATCAAACTCGCCGCCCATCCCAGCCTCGATCACGCAGTAATCGCAATCCCTAAAAAGCACTGCTGCCGCAAGCGTGAGATACTCGAAATACGACAGGCTATCTTTAAACTCCGCGGGCAAGCTCTCTTGCAAAAACTCATGCGCGAAATCAAGCTCCTCATCCGTAGCATCGCGACCTAGCGAAATAGGGAGCGAGCTTTGAGCGGATTTAAAATTTGATCTTAGCGGAGATTTAAAATTTTGCTCAGACGAGATTTTTAAATTTTGCTCAGACGGCGATTTGAGATCTTGCGAATTCCATAAATTTTGCGTAGAAGCAGAATTCCGCGTATCTATGGAATTTCGCGCGATAAAATTCTGCTCGCTATAAAAATTTTGCGTGGTATAAACGGAGTTTTGCAGGGCGGAATTCTGCTCGTCGTGCGAATTCTGCATAGCGATAAAATTCTGCGTGGTGGAATTTTGCAAATTAGAAATAGAAATTTGAGAGGTGGAATTTTCTCTGTTCACAAAATTTTGCATTTTTTCGGAATTTTGTCTTTCCGTAAAATTTGATGCCGAAGCAGAATTTTGCTCGTTTTTAAAATTTGAAGCGTCGGAATTCAACGCAGAAACGGGACTTTGCGCGATGCGTCCGCCTAGATAGATGCGCTCGTTGAGCTTAAAAACGTGCGGACTGGTGTAGTGCCCGACGTTAAAGCCTGCTGCGGCGATCGCGTTAGCCAAAAATCGCCCGGTGCTGCCCTTGCCATTGGTGCCGATAATCTGAATGACGTTTTTGAGCGGAATTTTATCTTTAATAGCGGCATACGCCCGCGGGAAGCGCTCGTAGTCGATTTTTTTGTAATAAATCGGGCGATTTTGCAAAAATTCTTTAATGCTGCGCCCGCTCAAGTCTGAATCCCCTAATCGCAAGCGCCGAAATAAACTCGTCAAACGCCTGCGCGGAGGCATTTTCGATCGCCTTGTAGCGGTCCTTATCGCTAATGATCGAGCTCGTATCGTAGCTATTTTTGACTAGGCGGCTAACTTTAAAATCGTAATCGCCCACGCAATCCTTGCTGAAAACCTCGCCGTTTTTAAGCTTGGTGCTAAAATTTACGACAAGATTTGCACGGTAGCTAGTGACGTAGCCGAACTGATCGTATGAAAGCTCGCTAAAGCTTAGGCTTTTTATGCTCGCTACTACGATCGTCTGCGCCGAGTTTTTATCCGTAAGGCTCATTCCTAGGCGCTGGAGCATACCCTGTCTGATCGCATCTTTGATCGCGACGGTGTTTTGCGGATCGGTCTTGCTCATCATCACATCCACAAATACGCTTCCGCTCATCGTCTCTTTTGCAATCCTTGAAACGGGCTTGTAGCCGCAGCCGATCAAAAAAATCAAACAAAAAACGGTTAAAGCTTTTCTCATCTTCGCCTACTTTATCACAAAATTTACGAGCTTGTTTTTGACGTAAATTTCTTTTACGACGCTCTTGCCCTCTAGCCATTTGGCGCAATTTTGCTTTGCAAGGCTTAAAATTTCGCCCTCGCTTAGGCTCGCGCCCGCTTCGAACTCGGCGCGCTTTTTGCCGTTAATCGTGACGGCAAGTTTAATAGTATCGCTTTCGAATACCTCTTCGCAAACTCTCAGCTCGCCGAAATTACGCCTCTTAAACAGCTTCTCGCTAAGCTCGGCGCAGATGTGCGGCACAATAGGCTCGAGCAGGTTTAAAATCACAAAGTAACCCTCGGTAAATACGTCTTTGTTACTCTGCGCATTTAGCGCGTTTAGCGCCTCCATACACGCAGCGATTAGGGTATTAAAAGCAAAACTGCTCTCATAAACCTGTTGCGATTTCTTAAGCGCCTCGTAAACTTTAAGGCGGGCGTATTTTTCCTCTTTATTTAAAGCTGCGTGGTCGATCTGCGGAATTTTATCCGTAGCATAAGCATTTTCGGCGCGATCGTAGAGGCGGTTTAAAAATTTATACGCGCCCTCCACCGCGCTGTCATTCCACTCAAGCTCCTTTTGCGGCGGTGCTGCAAAAAGTATAAAAAGTCTCGCCGTATCAGCGCCGTAGGTCTCGATAATGTCGTCCGGATCGACGGTGTTGCCCTTGCTTTTGCTCATCTTCGCGCCGTCTTTTAGCACCATACCCTGGGTTAGCAGCCGCTCAAACGGCTCGCTATCGCGCAGATAGCCTATGTCGCGAAGAGCCTTTTGGAAAAATCTCGCATACAAAAGGTGCAAAATCGCGTGCTCAATGCCGCCGATATACTGATCGACGTTCATCCAATAGTTCACGCTTTGCTCGTCAAACGCCCGCTGCTGCCACGTCCGCTCGTCGCTTGCGTAGCGCGCGAAATACCACGAGCTTTCAAAAAATGTATCGAGCGTGTCGGTTTCGCGCACCCCGTCGCCGCCGCATTTAGGGCATTTGCAAAACTTCCAGCTAGGATGCGTATCGAGTGGATTTCCTTTGCCGGTGATCTTAATATCCTGCGGAAGCTCTACGGGTAGATTTGAAATTTCTTCGCTTACGAGCCCGCATTTTGGGCAGTGGATCATCGGAATCGGCGCGCCCCAGTAGCGCTGGCGGCTCACTCCCCAATCGCGCAGTTTAAAATTTACCACGCGGCGTCCGAGCCCTAGCTCCTCAAATTTTGAAATGACGGCGCTTTTTGCCTTCTCGCTATCCATGCCGCTAAACTCTTCGGAATTTACCAAAACTCCGCTCTCTGCGTAGGCTTTGTCGGCGTCGTAATCGCCACTTTTTGGAGCGATGCTTTGAATGATCGGCAGGTTAAATTTCTTCGCAAACTCAAAGTCTCTCTCATCGTGCGCAGGCACCGCCATAACCGCGCCGCCGCCGTATTCTGCTAGGACGAAATTTGCAGTCCAAACGGGGATTTTTTTGCCGCTTAGCGGATGAAGCACGCTGATTCCGAGGCTCACGCCGTCTTTATCGCTTGCTTGGCGCTCGCGCGGGCTTTGATTTAAAATTTCTCTCACCTTCGCCGCAGCTTCGGCGCCTAGTAAATTATTATCCAAAAGTCTCTTTACGACCTCGTGCTCCGGCGCGACCGCCGCGTAGCTCATGCCGTAAATCGTATCGGGGCGCGTCGTAAAAACCTTAAAGCCCTCGATGCCGCCAAGTTTGGCGCTGCTTTGCTCGTCAAATTTAAAGCTAAATTCCAAACCCTCGCTGCGCCCGATCCAGTTTTCCTGCATCGTAAGCACCTGAGCGGGCCACTTGCCCTCAAGCTGTTTTAGGCAATCCAAAAGCTCCTGCGCGTAAGCGGTGATTTTTAGATAATATCCCGGCATCTGTTTTTGCACGACCTCGTTGCCGCAGCGCCAGCACCTGCCCTCTTCGACCTGCTCGTTAGCAAGCACCGTCTGATCGTGTTCGCACCAATTTACCACGGCGCTTTTTCTATAGATAAGCCCTTTTTCAAAAAGTTTGATGAAAAATTCCTGCTCCCAGCGCGTATAAAGCGGATCGGAGGTGGCGAGCATGCGGCGAGCCGAAAAGCTAAAGCCCAGGCGGTGCAGCTCATTTTTCATATAATCGATATTTTCGTAAGTCCAAGTTTTAGGGTGAATGCCGTGTTTGATCGCCGCATTTTCCGCAGGCATACCGAAGCTATCAAAGCCGATCGGCTGAAGCACGTTGTATCCGCGTAGTCTATAATATCGACTCAAAGCGTCGCCGATGCTGTAGTTTCGCACGTGCCCCATGTGGATGCGACCGCTTGGATAAGGAAACATCGAAAGGATATATTTTTTAGGCAGGCTATAATCGTCCTTAGGCTCGAAAACTCCCTCTTCGTTCCAAATTTTCTGCCATTTAAGCTCAATACTTTTACTATCGTAAGGCATTTTGCGCTCCTAGAATTCGTCTTTAGTTTTTGCCGACTCAATCGCTATTAAAATTAGCGAGAAAAAGTTTGCAAGTAGCGCGCCGATGGCAAGCGAGGTCACGATCGACAGATCCCCCGGCGCTACTACAATCAAAACGAACGCCGGTATGAGATGCAAATCCGCTACGAGCGAGCTTGCAAAAAGCTCAGCTGCTAGCATATTTCGCACGCCTACTTTCAAAAGCGTCGAGACTGCATTCACGCTGGTTGCTATGAAAAGTAAAATTTCATTCTTCTCATACAAAAACCCGCCTATCGTAGTCATACTCATAAGCGCAAAAAATATGTAAATTACCCTTCCCCAGTTCATATTCTATCCTTACACCGTGCCTTTTTCATACATGGCGCGATTCTTTTCTTTCTCTTTGATACGACGCTGTTTTTCGGCTAAAAACGCGCGGTATTTCTCGACATTAAATTTAAACAAAATCAGCATCGGAGCAGCTACAAACACGGAGCTGAAGGTTCCTGCTATGACGCCTACAAGCATCACGAAGCTAAAGCCGTGGATCATCTCGCCGCCCCAGACGAATAAAATCACAATGACGATGAGAGTCGTAAGCGAAGTAAGCAGCGTGCGCGATAGCGTGTGAGAGATTGATTCGTTTATAACCTCGTCAAGCTTAATCGATTTACTATCTTTTACTCCTTCTCGAATTCTATCGAAAACAACGATGGTATCGTTTAGCGAATAGCCCATTATAGTTAGCAGTGCGGCTAGAATTTCAAGGTTGAAATCCACGCCAGCTAAAATCATCGCACCTACGGCAACTACGACGTCGTGCAGATCCGATAGTACGGCTGCAATCGCAAATCTCCACTCAAACCGCAGGGTGATATAAACCAAAATGAGCGCAAACGACACACATACCGCTAAAATTCCGTTTGTGCGAAGCTCTTCGCCGACTTTAGGTCCTACGATATCGACCTTGCGAATGTCGAAGTTTCCGCTGCCTTGCAAAATTTTTTGCGCCGCTAAAGCGGGATTGTCGCCCAGTTCGCTCGCAGCGCCTGAATATCTAATCGTAACTTCTTGATCGCTACCGAATTCCGTAACGTTGATATTGCCTAAATTCGCCGCTTCGAAGCGCTTTCTGATCTCATCAAGCGGTGCTTTGGCGTCGTATTTAACCTGAATGAGCGTACCGCCGCTAAAATCGATGCCGTAATTAATGCCCTTAATGAAAAACAGCGCAATAGAGCCTATTATCAAAACAGCAGAAAGCGCAAAGGTAAAATATCTAAATTTCATAAAATCATAAATTTTGCCCTTATCAAACACTTGCATTTGCGCCTCCTCTTACTTTATAACCGAGCCAAAGCGCGGTATTTTTGCTCTTTTCCATCTTATCCATTACTAGCTCAAACATTCCGTGCGTGCCCAAAATCGCCGTTATCATCGACGCTACGATACCGATACTCATCGTGACGGCAAAGCCCTTTACCGGGCCGGTACCGTAAGCATAAAGCGCAGCAGAAGTAATTAGCGTAGTGATATTTGAATCCACGATCGCGCTCATCGCATTTTCATAGCCTTTATTTATACTTTGGCGGATTGAAACTCCCGTCCTTAGCACCTCTCTAACGCGCTCATTAATGATAACGTTCGCATCTACCGCCATTCCGATAGTTAGCACAATTCCCGCCATTCCAGGAAGCGTTAATGTTGCACCAAAAAGCGCCATACAAGCGATCAAAAATAAAATATTTACTACAAGCGCGATGTCAGCAAAAAGCCCCGCTACGCCATAGTATAAAATCATAAAGATCAAAATCGCAACCGCCGCCAAACTAAGCGCCGCCATACTTTTATCGATGCTATCTTGTCCGAGGCTAGGACCGATGCTGCGCGTTTCTGAGACTTTGACCGGGGCCAAAAGCGCGCCGCTTCTAAGCGCGATCGCTACGTCATGCGCCTCCTCGACGGTGAATCCGCCGCTGATCTGACCGCTGCCGCCGCCGATACGCTCGTTAATGCGCGGCGCGGAATAAACCTTACCGTCAAGCACGATAGCTAGGCGTTTGCCGACGTTTTTACCGGTAAAATCGCCGAAAATTTGAGCGCCTTGAGAGTTCAGCGTAAAATTTATGATCGGCTGGTTGGTGTGTTGATCGAAAGCAACCTTCGCATCAACTAGCATCGCGCCATCAAGCACCGGAATTTCGTTTATGAGATACTTGTAATTCGGATTTTTAACATCTGGGTAGATCACGTCGCCGTAAGCTCTGGCATCCGCTGCGCTGATAGTCTGTGCGCGGTCTTGGCGCACATCGTCCACCGCCATAAGCTGCAAGTGAGCCGCTTTGGCGATCAGATCCTTGGCGCGCTGCTCATCCGCTGCACTTTTAACGCCCGGAAGCTCAACCAAAATATAACTCTCGCCCTGCTTTGCTACCGTTGGCTCCGCAAGTCCGAATTGATCCAAGCGGTTGCGGATAGTTTCTACGGCCTGTTCGATCGCGTACTTTTTAGTCGCTTCGACCTCCTCAGGCGTTAGCGTGACGCGGTATTTTTCGCCAGATTTTTGAATGTCTAATCCGCTTGCGGCGCTATGCAAAATCGCATCAAATTTAGAAGCCTCGTCTGCGTCTAAAATTTCAAACTCAAACGAATCGCCTTCCAATTTTAGCCCATCCATCAGCAGATCATCGCGCTTGGCGGCGTAATTGACGCTCGCGGCGATCGATTTGATCTTTGAAACGACAGCCTCGTCGCTTTGAACCTCAAGCAGCATGTGAAGCCCGCCTTGCAGATCCAGACCCAAGTTTATCTTGCTTCCCTTTTCGGTCTGAAAGATCGAAGGCGCGGCAAAAATCGCCGAAAAAATAACCGCAGCTAAAAAGATCAGCAGGCGGTATGAAATTTTACTGCTCATCTAATTTTCTTGCCACAAATTGTTTATCCAGCTCAACCATGACCTCATCGTTAAGCTTAACTGTGATAAAATCATTGTTTGTTTTCACGACCGTGCATTTTATGCCACCGCTAGTTATGATCTTATCGCCTTTGCCGAGCGCATCGACCATCGCTTTATGATCCTTGGCCTGCTTTTGCTGCGGTCTGATAATCAAAAAATACATAATCGCAAAGATTACGACGATAGGCAGGATTGATGCAAAGAAGTTTCCTTGTTCCATGTGTTTCCTTCATTAGAAATTTAAAAAGTAGCTATTTTACATTAAGTTACATAAATAAAGGCTTTGTTCTTGCCCTTGCGCTTTCAAATTTTATTTTCGTAGAAATTTTAAGCTCTAAATTTGACGGCTTAGGCGCTTTGGTGGCAGAATTTTTCTCGCCTCTAATTGCGATAGCAGCACTTTTTTATCTGCTAAAAGCAAGCAAGGCGGAGTGGTTTTGGTGCGGATTTTTTATCGGCGCGCTGTGGATGCACTGGATCAGCTTCAGTCTGATCTATTTCGATCTTGCGTTTTTGATCCCGATTGAAATTCTTGGAATTTGCCTCGTTTACGCCTTTATTTTTCGCATCTTTGCGATCTTTGACGCGCCGGTTTTGCGCGCCGTGTGCCTTTTAATTCTAAAATTTATCCATCCTTTCGGCTTTGATTGGCTAAATTTTGAACTGCTGCTAAGTCATGGAATTTTCAGAGCCGATCTTAGCGCGCTGGCTCTGATTTTAGCTGGGCTTTGCGCGATTTTATATCTACGCAAGCGTGGCGTTGCGGCTAGGCTCAACGCCCTAATTTTCACGGCGTTTTTGATCTGCGCATTGCAATTCAGCCAAAAAGAGCCCACGCCGCTACCGATTAAAATTTCACTCGCAAACACCGACATTTCGCAGCACGACATCTGGGCGAAAGATAAAATTTTATCCGCCGCGTTGGCAAATTTAGCTCGAATAGACGATGCGATCGCAGAGGGACTGGACGCGATAATCTTGCCCGAGAGCGCCTTTGCGATGCCGCTAAATTTAGAAAACGTGCTAGTTGAAGCTCTAAAGGAAAAATCGCGCGCAATTACTATCGTAGCGGGCGCGGAAGCGTATGAGGACGGGAAATTTTACAACAGCGCCTATCTTTTTGCAAACGGGGAAATGAAGCGCTTCGATAAGCACATTTTGGTGCCGTTTGGCGAAATGGTTCCGCTACCGGAATTTGCGCGAAATTTCATCAACCGCGTGCTACTGGGCGGCGCGACCGATTTTTCCACAGCTAGCGGTTTTAGCGACTACGAGCTTGGCGGGCGAAGCGTAAGAAGCGCCGTTTGCTACGAGGCTACGCGCGCAGAGCTTTACGAAGGCTCGCCCAAATACGTCGTAGCGATCAGCAATAACGGCTGGTTCGTGCCGAGCTACGAGCCCTATTTGCAGCGCCTCATAATCCGCTACTACGCGAGTTTGCACGGCACGTTGATCTATCACGCCGTAAACGGCAGCGCTAGCGAGATAATCGCTCCGAAAAAGATCTGGATAAACCGCCTTAAAGATCATCTAAAATAGCCTAAAAAGTTATTTTTAAACGACTTTTGGGTAATATTTTAAAATTTTATTAGGAGCTAAATTTATGGCTAAATACAATCGCATACTCGTAAAATTTTCGGGTGAAGCGCTAGCGGGAGAGAACGGTTTTGGGATCGATAGCGAAATTTTAAAATTTATCGCTAAAGAGATCAAGCAGCTCGTAGAGGGCGGCATCGAAGTAGGCATCGTAATCGGCGGCGGCAACATCATAAGAGGCGTAAGCGCCGCAGCTAGCGGTATCATCAAACGCACCAGCGGCGATCATATGGGCATGCTAGCGACCGTCATCAACGCAATCGCGATGAGAGAAGCGCTAGAATACGCAGGTATGGACGTGCGCGTGCAAAGCGCGATAAAGATGGAAGCGATCTGCGAGACCTTCATTATCGGCCGCGCTAAAAGGCACCTCGAAAAAGGTCGCGTCGTGATATTTGCCGCGGGCACGGGAAATCCATTCTTTACTACCGATACTGCGGGCACTCTCCGCGCGATCGAAATCGGAGCCGATGCTATCATAAAAGCAACCAAAGTGATGGGGATCTACGACAAGGATCCGCAAAAATTTAAAGACGCTAAATTGCTTTCCAAAGTCACTTACGATCAAGCCCTGCACGACAACATCAGGGTGATGGACGATACGGCTATCGCGCTTGCTAAAGACAATGCGCTCCCGATCATCGTGTGCAATATGTTTAAGAGCGGAAATTTATACAAAATCGTCGATGGCGGAGATCTAAGCTCCTGCTCGATCGTAAAAAACTGAAATTTTAAATTTAAGGAGAATTGATGAGAACCGAACAAATTGTAGCCAAGGCTTTAAAAGTAACGGGCGGAGATAGATATAAGCTATCTTTGATGATAAGCAAACGCGCCGAGCAGCTAGCTGCGGGCGAACCGCCGTTAATAGATAACGTAGATACTCGCAGGATGAAATTTGCCGATATAGCAATCTTGGAACTAGCCGAAGGTAAGATCGCATTAGATGGAATCGTTGACAAGGATTAATGATAACTTCTTAGAAAGTCTTATCGACGATGTCGTCGATACCAAAGACATTCAAAGCGCCAAGCAGCTGCTTTATAATCTAAAAGAGCCCACTCCACTGCTGGTGGATGCTATAAATTTATGCATCGCTCAGCACAACGGGCAGTTTCGCAAAAGCGGCGAGCCGTATGCAATCCATCCGATTTTGGTAGCTTGCTTCGTATCTTTTATGGGCGGAGACGACGCGATGGTGATATCTGCGCTACTACACGACGTAGTAGAGGATACAGATTACAGCATCAAGCAGGTTAGACAAAGATTCGGCGACGAAGTAGCCAAAATCGTAGAAGGGCTTACTAAAATCGTAAACATCAGGGAGGATAAACTGGCTCCATCTGGCGATAGCAACGCCAAGCTTCGCACCACCGCACTTACCTTCCGCAGGATGCTGATGATCTCCATTAACGATCAGCGCGTCCTAGTCGTAAAGCTCTGCGACAGGCTACACAATATGCTAACCCTAGACGCACTTCGCCCCGATAAGCAAAAACGCATCGGCGAGGAGACGCTTTTGGTTTACGCGCCGATCGCGCACAGGCTTGGAATTTCATCGATCAAAAACGTGCTTGAGGATCTTAGCTTCAAATACGTCATGCCCAAGGAGTACTCGGCGATCGCCGATTACGTCGAGGAGCACAAGCAGCAGCTTCAGATGAGCTTGAGCAAATTTAGCGAAAAGATCAAGGAGTATATGCTCTCAAACGGCTTTAGTGAGGGCAGCTTTGAGATCCAAAAGCGAATGAAGCACTACTATTCGATCTTTTTAAAGATGCAGCGCAAAGGAATTTCGATCGAGGAGGTGCTTGATCTTTTGGCTATCCGCATCATCGTGCAAAAGCCGATGGATTGCTACTTGGCTTTGGGTATAATCCATACTAAATTTAATCCTCTGATCTCACGCTTTAAGGATTATATTGCGCTTCCGAAGCAAAACGGCTACCAGACGATCCACACGACCGTCTTTAACGAAAGTATGATCGTAGAGGTACAGATCCGCACCTTTGATATGCATAACACCGCAGAATTCGGCGTCGCCGCTCACTGGAAATATAAATATAGCGGCTCAATCAATCCGAAGCTTGATTGGCTAAACGACATCGGCATGCAGGAAGAGGACGACGCCAACGCCGAGGATCTTTACGAATACGCTAAAGACAGCCTCTACGTAGAAGATATCGCCGTGTATTCGCCAAAGGGCGGAATTTTTACATTGCCGCGCGGCGCTACGGCGCTTGATTACGCCTACGAGATACACTCTCAAGTGGGCTTAAAAGCAACCGAGGCCTTTATAAACCGCGTCAAGGTGCCGCTTCTTACGGAGCTTAAAAACGGAGATATCGTTCATATCATCACCGGAAGCGAGCCACACTACCGCTGCAGCTGGCTAAGCTCGGTCAAAACCGGCAAGGCGCGCGCGACGATAAAAGCGTTTTGCAAGCAAAAGATCAGAGATATAAATTTTGAAGTAGCGATTAAAATTTTATGCGCGATCTTTACGACGAGCAAGGAGAGCATTCTAAGCTGGCTTGAAAAAGAAAATTTAAGCAAAAAGATCGGCAAAGCTGCCTACGACTCGGTATTTTTAAAAGACGTCGTAAACGCGCTGAAAAAATACCCGCTCAAAGAGAAATTCTTCAATATGAAATTTCGCAGCAAGTATGAGATCGAGAAGCAAAAATTTGACAACATCGTGGTGTATTCAAATTTTAAAATCGACGAGGTCGAGTTTGATTACTGCTGCAACCCAAAGCGCGGCGACGACATCATCGGCTTTCGCAACGGGCACGGCGTGACGGTGCATCATAAGCTGTGCGAACGTGCAAGCGAGCTAATCAAAACCGATGAGATGATCTTCGTGAAATGGACGCGTAATGCGCCGCACCGCTACAAGATCATATTAAATTTAGAAAACAAGCGCGGCTCGCTGGCGACGTTTTTGAACTATTTAGTCAAGCTCGAGGTCGATCTAGTGTCGATAAGCCTCAACGAAAATAGCGAAACGACGTCGGATTATTTTGAGATCATCATCGAGCTAAACGAAAATTTAGACTCCACGGAGATTAAAGATAAACTCAAAAACCGCTTTAAAATCGTGGATTTCGTATCGCTTACGGACGTATATAAAAACTAAATAAGGGAGAGCAAATGGCTGACATTCAAGGCATTATGGAAAATTTTAAGCGCGGCGTCGCCGAGATCATCGGCGAAGAGCAGATCGAGGCACTGATTAGGCGCTATTACGACAGCGGCGAGGTCTTTTACGTCAAAATCGGCATGGATCCCACTGCTGCGGATCTGCACCTAGGGCACGCCGTCGTGCTAAATAAACTTGCGTTTTTGCAAAACCATGGCGCGATCGTGCAGTTTCTAATCGGCGATTTTACCGCTCAAATCGGCGATCCTACGGGCAAGAGCGAGACTCGCAAAAAACTAGCGCGCGAAGTCGTGCTTCAAAACGCCAAAACCTACGAGCAGCAGGTCTTTAAAATTCTAAATCCCGCCAAAACCAAGGTGATGTTTAACTCCGAATGGACCAACCGCCTGGGTGCTAGCGGTATGATCGAGCTATCAAGCACTTTTAATGTTGCCAGGATGCTCGAGCGCGACGACTTCGAGAAGCGCTACAAGGCAGAGCAGCCGATCAGCATCAGCGAGTTTATGTATCCGCTACTGCAAGGATACGATAGCGTTTGCATGAAATGCGATATAGAATTCGGCGGCACCGATCAGAAATTTAATCTTTTAATGGGTCGCCAGCTACAAAGAATTTATGATGTCGGTAAAGAGCAAAGCGTCGTGATGATGCCGCTTTTAGTAGGTACCGACGGCACAAACAAAATGAGCAAAAGCCTTGGTAACTATATCGGCGTAACCGATACGCCTCATGATATGTACGGCAAGGTGATGAGTATCAGCGATGCGTTAATGTGGGATTGGTATAATCTGCTAAGCCAAAAGAGCAGCGAAGATATTGAGCTAATAAAAGGCTTCGTAGCGGATGGCTCGATCCATCCTAAGGCGGTTAAGGAGGAGCTTGCCTCTGAGATCGTCACGCAATTTTATGACGAAAACACCGCCTTTGAGGCCAAGCAGGAATTTGACCGCGTCCACGGCGCCGGCGAGCTTCCTAGCGAGATCAAGCAATATCACGTAAGCTCGCCTGCATGGATCGTAAAGGCGCTCATCAGCTGCAAGCTCGCCGTATCCAGCTCGGATGCGCGCAGGTTGATAAAATCAAACGCCGTCAGTATCGATCAAAATAAAATTTTAGATGAGCAGCTTCAGCTTAGCTCGGGCGAATATACACTCCAAGTAGGAAAGAAAAAATTCGCTAAATTAAAGGTGGATTAATGAGTATAAAAATAGGCAAACACGAGATTGCGCACCCGATAATTCAAGGCGGCATGGGACTTGGTATCAGCTGGGATAAGCTAGCCGGTAATGTCAGCCTAAACGGCTGTCTAGGCGTCATTAGCTCGGTCGGCACCGGCTACTACGAAAATCTTAAATTTGCCAAAAAATCGCTCGATGGCAGACCCTATCAAAGCGAGAATTTTTATAGCAAAGAGGCGCTTTTTGCCATCGTGCAAAACGCCCGTAAAATTTGTGGCAATGCACCTTTGGGGATGAATGTAATGTGTGCGGCGAACGACTACGAGCGCATTGTAAGAGATTCGTGCAAGGCAGGTATCGACATCATCATAAGCGGTGCGGGGCTTCCTACCAATCTGCCGGAATTTACGGCAGATTTCCCGGACGTCGCGCTCGTGCCTATCGTCTCCTCAGCTAAGGCTCTTAAGATCATCGCCAAACGCTGGAAGCAGCGCTACGATAGAATTCCCGACGCCGTAGTGCTGGAGGGTCCTCTTAGCGGCGGACATCAGGGCTTTACCTACGAGCAGTGCGGCGATCCCGCGTTTGCGCTGGATAATCTGATTCCGCAAGTAAAAGCGGAAATTGCGCAATGGGGCAGCTTCCCGCTCTTTGTCGCAGGCGGAATCTGGGATAAGAGCGACATCGATCGCGTGAAATCTTTGGGCGCGGATGGCGTGCAGATGGGTACGCGCTTCATCGGCACCTTTGAATGCGACGCCGCGGAGGAATTTAAGCAAGTGCTTCTTAACGCCAAAAAAGAGGACATCCAACTCCTAAAATCGCCCGTAGGCTATCCCGCGCGCGGAATTCATACAAATCTGCAAGATATGATCGCCGCAGGCAGCGCGCCTAAAATCCGCTGTATCAGCAACTGCGTAAGCCCCTGCGAGCGCGGCAAAGGCGCTAACGCCGTAGGATACTGCATCGCCGACCGTCTAAGCGATGCATATTTGGGCAAAACGCAAAGCGGTCTGTTTTTTACTGGCGCGAACGGATGGCGATTAAACGAGATAATATCCGTAAAGGAATTGATAGAAAAACTTGTAAATGGCGAAGATAGTTAAAATTTTTCTAATCGCGGCTTTTAGCTGCGTATTGGCGTTTGGAGCTTCCAGCGAGGCGTTTTTTGCGAAATTCGACAAGGATTTCATCGTAGCAACACCAAATTACAAGCGCTCGCTACACAAGGAGCTAAAATCGCTCTACCAAGGCGCGTCCGATAAAGAAGTTCGCATCAAAGCGCTAAAGAGGCTGGTTTATAGCTCGAAAAATTTAGGGCTCGATTCCTCCGCCTATGAAAAGGAGCTCGCGCGCATAAACACAAAGGGCGCGGATAAAACAAAATCCAAAAGCTCTAGCGACGAGAACAAACAAGCTTCAAGCTCCGCCGAAAAGAAAAGCTCTAAAAATTCCAAAAAAGCAAGCTCTGCTAGCGATGAAGACTCCCGAGCTTCGAGCAGCTCCAAAATAAAATCCGCAAAAAGCGAGAAAAGCTCCAAAGCGGAAAATTCCAAAAGCTCCTCAAATTTAGCGAATAAAAGCGCCAAAGCTTCCGCCTCGGAAAATTCTAAAGCCTCCACATCCAAAAACTCATCAGCTAAAAAAACGCAAGCTGCAAAAAACGCCGATCTAAGCTCGCTATCTAGTGAGGATTTGGAGTTTTTACGCTCCACTAGGCCCCGCGGTGCGGACGACGCAAAAAATTCAACAGACGATGCGCATAGCAGCAACACAAGCGAAAATCCCGCGGGAGCCGACGACTCCTTACAAGCGCAGAATTCCGCAAGTAGCACTGCAACCGAGCGACTAGATTCTGAACTTCGCAAAAGCAGTGTAAAAAAATCCTCCTCCGATGCCAAACTCGCTCTAGCATCGCTGCGCGGTGATGGGGATGAGATCGTGCTTGAGTTTAACCGCGATCTAAAGCGCGGCGATTATAAAGATTTTACGATCGCAAGTAGCGATAATTTTCGCTTCGTGATTGATTTTAGCGCGCGGCAAAAGTCACAAAAAACGCGGCTTAAAAATAGCTTCGTTAGCGATGTACGCGTCTCGCAATACAACGACAAGACCGTGCGTATCGTACTTAGCGACCCGAAAGAATTCAACGCAAACGTTGAAATTAACGGCAATATGATGATTTTAAGTACGGCTGAAGGCTTAAAAGCCACAAAATCTGCGCGCGCAGAAAAAAACAAGGATCAAAAATCGGGGCGCAAGCGCGAACGCGAGCAAGATAGCGAGCCGCAAATCAGCACGATAGATGAATCTCAAGGCGCCAAATCGGTCTCCGTGGCCGCCGGTAAAATTTACAAATCCACTAAGGGCAAACTCATCGTAATCGATCCGGGTCACGGCGGCAGCGATTCGGGCGCGGTAGGAAACGGGCTAAAAGAAAAAAATGTCGTGCTGGCCACATCCAAAAAGCTCGGCGCGCTGCTTACCAAGCGCGGATACAAGGTACTTTATACGCGCAGCACCGACGTTTTTATAAATCTACGATCGCGCACCGCTTTCGCCGCTAAAAAAAACGCCGATATGTTTATTTCGATCCACGCAAATGCCGCTCCTAACGCTAGCTCAGCACTTAAAATGAGCGGCGTGGAGACCTTTTTCTTAAGCCCGGCTAGAAGCGAGCGCAGTAAAAACGCCGCCGCACTCGAAAACAAGGGCGATCTGGAGGATATGAACACCTTCTCAAAGCAGACCTTTTTAAATTTCTTAAATCGCGAGAAGATAATATCCTCAAACAAGCTTGCCATCGACATTCAAAGCTATATGCTAAGCTCGGTCAAAAAGAGCTTTTCAAGCAGAGACGGCGGCGTACGCGAGGCGCCATTTTGGGTGCTCGTAGGCGCTACGATGCCCGCGGTGCTCGTGGAGATGGGCTACATCACGCACCCGCAGGAAGGTAAAAATTTAGGCAAAAGCGCCTATCAAGACCGCATCGCTCAGGGTATCGCAAACGGCGTGGACGCGTACTTTCAGAAAAACAAGTGATGAAATTTTACGCGCTACGCATTTTGCGAGCTAGATGAAATTTTATTTAGGCGCGAGATTTGCTCCGCAGATATAAGTTTGGCGAGCGGCATAGATCTTGCGGATAAACACAGCGCGAAGGCGGTAAATTTAAAATTTAAAACCCGCCGCGCTAAATTTAAAGCAAAACGCGCGGGCGCTTGCATGCAAATTTCGCTCGCATGTCAAATATTTACTACGGGCAGGTAAATTTTGCGGGGCGTCTTGTGGCGCCACGAGCTAGGGACGTATACGGCTTAGATGCGGAATTTTAACGCGGCTCGGCGTAAAATTTTAAAGCACAGACTTGGCGCCACTTGTGCTCAGCAGAGTGCGACTAGCGGTAAAATTTACCGACAGAATCGCATTTAAGCCGCACGAAAATAGCGATTTTGTCGCACTAACGCAAGTCGTGTTTCAAACCGCGTCCGCGCAATTAGGATTGCGTTTAAGTTATGAGCGTGTATATTGCGCCAGTCGCGTTTAAAATAGCGCGGTCGCGTCCTGAAATTTCGCGCTATGTCCGCAGGACGCGCAATATTTGCGTAATGCTGCGAACACGGCAGTTGCGATGCGTCGATGCCTGCGCTCTATGTGCATTAAAGGTGCAGCTGAATCGTAAATTTAAAGATAAATTTTAAAAGGTCCAAAATGAAAAAAATCGTATTTTTGATCCTGCTTTTCGCAGCCGTTGCGCTCGCACTCTACGTCACTTCGCGCGTCAATCCAAATCTTTTCGCCGAAATCAAAATCCTAGGCGCGCTGCTAAACGCCACGATCTTCGGCGTCGCGCTCATCGCCTTAGCGATCGGCGAAAAGGATGTAGTGCACTTCCCGTTTCTTACCGCCTCGCTACTGGCGCTGTTTTCGGGGCTAGTGGAGGGCGTGCTGCTCTTCGAAAACCGCTACTACATCGCGATCACGGCGGCGGCGTTCGTCGCTTTCGTCTTTTATCTACAGATCAGGCACAAAAGATTTTCAAATAAAGCTTATAAAAATTCTGCGGACGAAGGCTCTAGAAATGATAAGGGCGCAAATTTAAAAGACGCAGATTTCGGCGGCGCAAAAGATGCGCAGGAGCCGCAAAGCAAAGACGCTGCGGCGGATGAAATTTTAAACTTTAAAAGCGGCAACGAAATTTCAAATTCTCAAAGCAAGGATGAAATTTTAAACTCTAGTGGCGATCTCGGTGAAAATTTCGCGAGCGGCGCCGAAGAAAATTCCGACGAAAATTTTAAAATTTCAAATGGTAGCGCGGGCGAAGGCGGCGCGGGTGAAAATTCTGCGCAAAATTTCAATCAGGGCGCTGAAAATTCCGCGCCCGACGCAAGGCGCGATAGATGATCAGATCCGCGCTGATCGCGCTTGCGGTGATATTTTTACTGCTTTTAAATTTAGCCAATCTTTTCGGCATAATAGGCCTAAGCGGACCGGTGCCTGCGATGATCTGGTTTGCGATCAGCTTCTGCGGGGTTTTTTATCTATACAAATTTTGCGGCACAAAGCCAGTCGCGGCGCGGATCGGGATCTTTGCCGTAGCCTTCGTGGGCGGATTTTTCACGAGCGTTTTGTACTACGGATTTTTTAATTCGCAAACTTTGGAATTTGCCTTTACATACGCCTTTTTCGCGGTGGTTTTTACGCTCGGCATCGGCGTGATTTTGTAGCGAGCTTTAAAATTTAGCCCGCTGCTTCAAATTTCACCGCCGACTTAAAAACAAGTCTCGCTCGATTTTGTAGAATTTCAAAATTTACCCGTGCGAACGCTAAATTTACATCCTGATCTTATAGGTCTTGTAGTTATCCTTCATCCTAAACGTCAGCAAATTTTGTAAAATTCCAAAGAGGATCATAAAGGTGATGAAGCTGCTGCCGCCGTAGCTGAAAAACGGCAGCGGCACGCCTACGACGGGCGCGAAACCCACCACCATCGAGATATTAACGCCCGTATAAATGAAAATGAGCGAGGCAAGCGCGCTCGTAAAGACCCGTATCAGATAGTCGCTTTTAAAATCGTAGTTCAGGCTCAGCAGATGCAGTATCAGCAACGCATACAGCGCGATCAGCGCGGCAGCCCCCACGAAGCCGAAGCGCTCGATTGTATAAGCGAAGATAAAATCGCTCGTCGCAATCGGCAAAAATTTAAAGTGCGTCTGCGTCGCTTCGTCTCTATCTTTGCCGTAGATGCCGCCGTTTCCGATAGCGATGATCGCCTGCTTGACCTGGTAATTGGGCTCCTCGCTGATGAAATCGGCGATGCGCTTTTTTTGATAATCGTGCATGTTTTCGTACAAAATCGGCGAGCAGGCCACAAAAACGATGATCAGCGTGAGCCAAATTTTTTTATCGACGCCGATGATGAAAAGGATTGCAAATCCCGTCAAAAAAAGTATCGCGGCGGTGCCTAGGTCGGGCTCTTTCGCGATCAGAACGAAGGGCAGAAGTATGTAGAAGCTAAGGCGCAAAAAATCCTTCAGCCCGTAGCCGTTTTTCGGCGGCGGATTTTTGTGTATCAGATACATCAGCATCAGGATAAACGCGGGCTTCATCACCTCGCTGGGCTGCAGCGTAAAATGCACGAAAGGAATCTCCAGCCAGCGCCTCGCTCCTAGCTTGCTAACGCCGAAAAAATCGACGCTTAGCAGCAATATGGTGTTGATCCAATAAAATATCGGGATCAGATATAAAAATTTGCGTATCGGAAAGAGAAAAAACAGCGTAAAAACGGCAAATCCGACGCCAAAATAAACGACCTGCTTCGAGGATAGTACGTCGTTTGCCTCGCTTATTAAAACGTATGAAAAAACCACTATCGGCACGATCAAAAAAGGTTGAATGAAATCAAAATATGCTAAAATCTTTTTGTCAATTTTAAACAACGCTTAATCCTAATTAAAATTTTGACGTAAGAATAGCCAAAAAAGGTATAAATTTGGATAATCTAATAGCACAATGCAGCCAAAGGCTCGACGTTTTTTTAAGCTCGCAGCTTGGAATTTCGCGCAACCAAATATCAAACTTAATCAAATCCACAGCGGTCAGAGTGGACGGAGCCGTGCAAACTAAGCCCGGCTACAAGCTATCTGTGGGCGAGCTCGTGCACATCGACTACCCCGCGCCCGCGCCGCAGCAAACAAGCGCGGATAGGCTAAACTTCGACGTTGAAATTTTATACGAGGACGATGATCTGCTCGTGGTAAATAAGCCCGCGGGCCTTACCGTCCACCCCGCCGCAAGCGTCAAAGAACCCACGCTCGTGGACTGGCTCAAGTCTCGCGGCTATCTGCTTTCCACGCTCGGCGGCGAGCTTCGCGCGGGCATCGTGCACCGCCTGGATAAACTCACCAGCGGCGCCCTGCTCGTCGCCAAAAACAACGCCGCGCACGCCGTGCTCTCGGCGCAACTAAGCGATAAAAGCATGGGGCGGATATACCTCGCGCTCATCGACCTACCGCTGAAAGAGCCCTGCGTGATCGAGCGCCCGATCTCTCGCAACCCTGCAAACCGTCTAAAAATGGGGATCGTACCCGGCGGACGCAGCGCAAAGAGCGCGTTTTATGAAATTTTAAGCGGAGCGGAACTAAGCGAGCTTCAAAACTCCGCCGAGAGGTGCGATAAAATTTTAAGTACGAGCGCGAGCGATAGTACAGCTGCGGGCAAGAGCGCGGGGGCGGATGAAATTTTAAATAACCGCGCGGACAACGCAGATAAAATTTTAACCGCCAAAATGAGCGCAAATGAAACCAGAGCCGCCCGTCTCGCCGAGAATAAATTTTTAAATTTTAAAAATCCCGCTCAAAACTATAAGCTGCCGCCGATAAACCTAAAGAGCTTTAATCTCGTCGCGGCAAAGCTCTTTACGGGCCGCACGCATCAGATCCGCGTGCATTTAAGCTCGATAAATCGGCACATTTTGGGCGATCATTTATACGGATTTAAGAGCGAAAACGCTAAAATTAGCAGAATTTTGCTCCATGCCTATTTGCTCTATTTCATCCATCCGCGAAGCGGCAAAGAGGTGAAAATATGCGCGGGCTTGCCGAGCGAATTTCTAAATTTTACGACAAATCAAAAGGTAAAGGATGAAATTTATGAAAAAATTTTACCGACTAATGTTGAGCGCTACTTTAGCGATACTAGCGGCTGGCTGCGCTACGTATAGCGCGCCTAGCGCAAGCGACGAGAGCCTGCCGCGCGTAGAGGGCATTAGGACAATCACGAGCGACAATGAGATTGGGCTTGAGTGGCCTAGATATGACAGCAATACCGCCGTACTGGGCTTTGTCGTTTACCGAGCGCCTGCAAGCGGCGGCGAAGCCAAAAAGATCGCCACCATCGCAGATCCATACTCCACTCACTACGTAGATACGAGGCTGCAGCCGGGCACTTCGTATAAATATACGGTGCGCACATACGGCGCCAAGGGCGTTTCGGCTCCTTCTCCAGTCGCTATCGCAAGCACAGCAAAGATGCTAGAATCCGTGCCGTTTGCGCAGGCGATCTACGGGCTTCCGGGCCGCGTTAAGATCATCTGGCGTCCGCATCCGGATCTTCGAGTAAGCTCTTATCTAATCGAGCGCCGTCCTAAGGGAGGCGAGTCATGGAGCACGATTAAAGAGGTTCGCGGCAGACTTAGCGCCGAATATATCGACAATATCGATTACGGCGAAGGATATGAATACCGTATCACCGTCAAAACCGAAAACGGAGAGCTGTCCAAGCCTAGTGCAGTCATTGCCGCAGCGCAGGCAGAATAAAGTTTGCCGAATTTCATAACCCAAAGCGTGAGCCTGCCGCCGCTGCCGATTAAGCTCGGCGAGACCGAATTTTTAGAAACGGCACGCGGCAGAAATTTAACGCTCGTGCGAACCAGAAGCTTTGATAGCGAGTTTTTTATCACCCTAAAGCCCGGCGGCGGCAAAGTGATAGTAAAGGGCGAAAAGATCACCAAGCCCGCCAAAATCGGTCATCTGCAACGAGCACTCGAAATTTTTAAAGAACGCTTCTGCGGACGGATCATCTCGCAGGCGTTTGCTTACAAAGACAGCTCGCTCACCGAAAAAACACCGCTGATTTTGGACGAAAATGAAATTTTATCCCTCGTAAAAAGCTCTAAATTTAATAAAATTTTTATCGAGATCGGCTTCGGCTCGGGCAGACACCTGCTTCATCAAGCGCGCTCAAATCAAGACGCGCTGCTAATCGGTATCGAAATTTACAAGCCCGCGATCGAACAGGTCGCAAAGCTAGCGATCCGCGAGGGGCTGCAAAACATCGCTCTCATAGCCACCGACGCGCGGGTTTTGCTAAGCCTGCTTTCCGCGGGCTGCCTGCAGCGCGTGTTTTTGCACTTCCCCGTGCCGTGGGATGACGCGCCGCACCGCCGCGTCATAAGCGACGAGTTCGCCTCACAGATCGCACGCACGCTCGGGCGCAGCGGCCGCTTTGAGCTTCGCACCGACAGCGAGGAGTACTTCCTCTACGCGATGCAAAAGCTCTCGCCCTACGTGCAGCGCAAAGCGGGCGAAATTTCGCACTTCAAAAACCGCGACGCCGCCGTAGCGAGCAAATACGAGGATAGATGGCGCAAAATGGATAAAGACATCTACGATCTGATCTACGAGAACAAAACCGCGGGCCGTGGCGAGCCGCAGCGGTTTGAGATGGAATTTTTAAAATTTGACGCGGCGGCAATCGCGCGAAATTTTAAAAATTTCACCTTCAAAGGCGAGGATTTTTTCGTGCATTTTGAGGAAATTTTTTACTTTGACGCGCAAAAAAGCTTGGACGCGGACTGGGCTTGCACCGCGGGTGGTGGCGTAAATTTTTATGCAGGCAGTGGCTCAAATTTTACCTCAAAAACGAACTCAAATCCTTGTGCAAACTTAGATGGCGGTTTTATCTCGTACGAAGCAGGCGCCGACGGCATGTCCGAAGCCATAAATTTAAACGCAATGCGAGGAAAAAATTTAACTAAGCGCGCGAGCATGGATGAAATTTCGACAGACTGCGGTAAAATTTCAGCTGCGATACCCGCAGATAAAATTTCAGCTTGCGCGAACGCTACGCAAATTCTAAAAAAAGCAAGCGGCGCACTGAATACAAACCGCGCGGATGAAACGTGCGCAAAAGACGACACAAATTTAAACAAGGATCACTTGAGCGCAAACGGCATAGATTTAACGAGCGACGTTTCTGTCGCAGTAAGCGCTAAATTTAGCCGCCCCGCCCCGAGCGAAAAGCGCGCTTTAGCCTGCGAGCAGATCGCAACAAGCAGCGCGCTAAATGCTAGCGGCACGGAGGGTGCGCTTGCAGCTATCGACGCGACAGGTACGAGCACTACACCCGCAGCGATCGGCACAATAGATGCAAACAATGCGCCGAATTTAGACGGCTCATTCGCGGCGACCCGTGCAGCAAAAGCAAGCGCCGCATCAAATGTGATCCGCACAGACAAAGCAAACGTTACGAAAATTCTAAAAAAAGCAAGCGCCGCGCCTTGCAAAAATGAGCCGCAAGCCGAACTAAAAAACGAGCTAAACCACGCCGTCGAACAGCAAGCTGAATTACAAAATAAGTCAAACTCTATCAAGTCGCAAATCGGTCACCAAAGCGAGCCAAGCAATGACGAGTTGCAAGCCGAACACCAGGGCAAATTAAAACATGCCGAGCCGCAAGATGTGCTAATCCTGCTTTCGCTCGGGGCATTCGACTTTCCGCAGCAGTGTTTCATCCGCGCAAACGCAAGTGGCACGAGCTACTTCATCCGCCGCCCGCTTCCTACGCGCGAAAACCACGCGGCACATCAAAAAATTTCGGAGATATTTTCACAATGGCAGAGATAACGGACGATTACAACATCATCACCGCAGCGGGCCTCACGCTAGGCTACGAAAAGGCGGGCGCGGTCATCCAAGACGCGAGCTTCGGCATCGGCGCGAAGGACTTCGTCATCATCACGGGCAAGAGCGGCAGCGGCAAATCCACGCTGCTTAAGTCCTTCTACGGCGGCATCGACATCATCGGCGGCGAGCTGAATGTCTGCCTGTGCGATCTAAAAGGCATTACAAACTCCGATCTGCGCACCCTGCGCCAGCGCATCGGCATTATATTTCAAAACTACCGCCTGATCAACGAATGGACGATCGAGCGCAATATAATGCTTCCGTTAATGATAATGGGCTACAATCAGCAGGTCTGCCAAGACCAAGCCAAAAAGCTACTGCGCCACGTCGAGCTCGGGCATAAGATGGGTAAGTATCCGCTCGAGCTTAGCGGCGGCGAGCAACAGCGCGTGGCTTTGGCGCGCGCGATGGCGCATAATCCGCGCCTGCTGCTGTGCGACGAGCCTACGGGAAATTTGGACGACTACTCCAGCGCCATTATTTGGAATTTGCTGCGCTCGGCGTGCGAGTCGTGGAACGCCTGCGTCGTCATCGTGACGCACAAAATGCCCGCCACGCTGCGTTTTAGGCACCGACATTTTGAGATTAAGGACGCTAAAGTAAATGAAATCGATTAAAACCCATTTCGGCGTGATCTTTTCGCTCGTCGCGCTGCTTTTCTCCGTGCAGTTTGGAATTTTTATGAGTAACCTAACCAAAAGCTACGAGCGCTCGATCCAAAACGAATACAACATCGTGCTAGTCTCCAAAACCTCGCTCAGCCTGCAAGACGCGCAAAAAGCGGTACCGAAAATCAGCTCGATTAGCGAAATTTCGACCGCGGGCATCACCGAGCGCCTGAAGGGTAAAATTTCACAAAACGCCTTTGCCGAGCTGAGTAAAAATTTGCCTAAATTTTATAGCGTCAAGCTCGAAAGCTTCCCCGACGCCGCGCAGCTTGCCAAGATCGAGCAGGATCTAAAATCCATAGGCTCGCTCACGCGGGTTGAAATTTTTAAAAAGACCCATGATGAAATTTTTAAAATTTTATTGCTTATCAAAAGCCTTGTTTACGGCTTTGCGTTTCTCATCGTGCTTTTAGGCGTGATGCTAATTCACCGCCAGATGCGTATCTGGGTTTACGAACACAAAGAGCGCATCGAGATCATGGAGCTTTTCGGCGCGTCGTTTTTGATAAAAAGCGGCAAGCTCTACCGAATGGCGATAATAGACTCTTTCATCGCTACGCTGATCGTGACCTGCTTTTACATAGTGCTTCCAGGCTGGGAGGTGTTTTCGACCACGCTTAAAGGTATCGGCGATCTACGCACCGCCATAGTGCTGCCTTACGACGCGCTGATCCTTTTAGGCGTGGCTTTAGCGCTATCTATCATCGCGGTAAGTTTTGTGATGCTGCAAATCGGAAATAAACGAGCATGAAAAGGGCTTTTTTAGCGCCGCTTCTTGCGCTGGGGCTCGCCGCGGCTCTTACTTATGCCGCGCCCGCAAAGGGACAAAGCACGAAAGATAAGATCGCCAAAGCGGGTCAAGAGCTCAAAAGCTCACAAAAGGAGGGGATGCAGCTCTCGCAAAAGATCGATGAGATCGCAGGCCAAATCGTAAAGGAGCAGGAGGGATTTAAAAAGCGCGAGGGCGAGATCAAGCAGCTAAGCGACGCGATAGAGGGCTTAAAAGATCAATACGCCGCCGAAGCGCAGGAGCTTGAAAAGCTTAATAGCCAAAACGTCACGCTTCTTAGCGTGCAAAACGATCTGGAGAGCAAGATCGCAAGCGTGATCTCACAAGAGCTATCGTTTGATCTCATCACCGACGTAAATTCCACCACCACGCCCGATTCTATCATGGCTAGCGAAATTTTGGAGGGGCTCGGCGTCGTTATGAACGACGAGCTGAAAGGGCTGATCAAAGACTACGAAAATAATCAAAATTTTATCAACGAGCAGAACAAAAAGATAAAATCGATCCAGGCGAGCATGGCGGGCTACGACAAGAAAAAAACCGATCTTAATGCCAAGCAAACCACCCAAAAAGAAAAGCTCGCGCAGATGAAAAAGGACAAAGAGGACTACATCGCGAAGCTGGAGAAGATAAACGACGAGCAAGACGCCATATCTAAGACCCTACAGGAGCTTAAGATCATCGACGACGCCGAGGAGAAAGCCAAAGCTCAGAAGGAGGAAGCGGCACGCCAAGCAAAGCTTGAAGCGCAGAAGCAAAAGGAGCGCCAGGCGCGCGAAAAAGAGTACGCCAAAGCAAAGGCAGCTGCCAAAAAGGCGGGCAAGCCCGAGCCTGCGCCTCCTAGCGAGCCCGAGCCAGAAGTAAGCGAGCCCGCGGATGAGCGCGTAAGCAAGATCAACCAAAAGGTCAAGCAGTACGGCTCTAGCTATCAGTCCTCGCGCGTTAAAAAATACAGCGGAGCCAAGACCGCAGCGCCTTTAAACGGCGCGTATTTGAAGCGAAAATTCGGCAACTACAACGATCCCGTGTATAACATCAAGCTTTTCAACGAAAATATCGTGCTGGGCTCAAACAGCGGCGACACGCAGGTTAAGGCGGTGCTGCCGGGCAAAGTGGTCTTTGCCAAAGAAACCGCCGTACTCGATAAGGTCGTGATCCTAGAGCACAGCGGCGGCATCCACACGATCTACGCGCATCTAAATCAGATCCCGCCTACCGTGCGCGTCGGCTCCAATGTCAAAAAGGGCTACATCATCGGGCGCATCGGCTCGGATCTGACCTTTGAGGTGACGCAGCAGAACTACCACATCAACCCGCTCGATCTCATCAGCCTGAGGTAAGCGTGAAAAATTCTAAATTTAGCGGATCTTGCGAGGATGCCGAAAGTTTAAATTTAAGCGAGCAGAATTCTTTAAAAGAGCAAAATTCCGCCGCTTCAAATTTGAACGATGAAAGCTCCGCTGCTGTGACAAGAAATTCTAGCGGCGAGAATTCAACCTCGGCGTTAAATTTGAATGACGAAAATTCCAAAGCGGCGTTAAATTTAAACGATCAAAATTTAAGCAGTCAAAGCTCTGCCGCCGCAGGTATTGTCGCCGCGTCAAATTTAGATAGCGAGAATTCCGCCACGGGAGCCGCTGCATTAAATTTTAAAAATAAAAATTCCGCGATAACGGACGTCATAGCGACATCAAAAACGATGGCGGGCGCCGCAAAAACAGGAAGCTACAACGAGCGTCGTAGAAGTAAAAACGACGAAAACAGCGCAAAACGATATTGAGATTACAAGGGTAGCGGAGGAAATAATGATAGCAGAGATGGCACCGACAAAAGAAGCAGAAGCGGTGAGACCGCAAATCCAAGAGCTTACCAATTTTCTTAGTGAATACACCGCCAAGATGCTTAGTATCGGTACTTACACCGCGCGTATAGAGCACTGCGTGCGCAGGATAGCGGACGCTTACGACTATGAGGCTAGCCTGATGATCTTTGTGCGCCACTTCATCATCAGCGTGATGGATCCTGCGGACAACTCTATCCGCCGCACCTACGTCAAAACGGGCGCTGCGGCGCAGATCAGCTTCGATCTGATCTCGGAGCTAAGCGCGCTTAGCTGGGAAATTTACGATGAGAAAATTCCCCTTGCGCGCGCTAAAGCCGCATTTACTCAAATTTTAACCTCGCAGAAGAAAAGCTTTGCCAAAACTCTCGTTCTGCTCAGCGTCGCAAACGCCGCATTCTGCGAGCTGTTTGGCGGTGACGGCGGCGCGATGGCATTAGTTTTTGCGGCTACCGCTTTTGGAATTTGCGCTCGTTATCTGCTTAGCAAACTTAAAATCAACCTAAAAATCCAATACATCGCGGTTTCGTTCGCAGTCTCCTTCATCGTCTCGCTAGGCGCTCGCTACGGGCTTAGCGCCACGCCCGACGTAGCCGTGGGATCGAGCATATTGTTTTTGATCCCCGGCGTCTGGCTGATCAACTCGGTATTTGACATCCTAAACGAAAATATGCTCGTAGGCATCAGCAGAGGGCTAAATACGGGGCTTTTGATCATCTGCATCGCGATCGGGCTTTTTCTAACGCTTAGCATCTCAAATTTGGGGCTCGTAAATGTTTGATATAGCGCTTTCGGTATTTAAGGACGCCTGCTTTGCCGCTGCGGCGGGGCTGGGGTTTGCGTATGCGTGCATGCCGCCTAAAAAGACGCTCATTTTCTCGGCACTGCTTGCAGCGGTTGCGCATTCGTGCAGGTTTTTGCTGATTCAAAGCCAAATTTTTTCGATCGCCGCCGCGACGCTTTTTGCGTCGTTTCTGATCGGCATTTTGGGGATGCTCTGTGCCAAGCGCCTCAAGGTGCCCGCAGAGATCATCGCCTTCCCCGCACTGCTTCCGATGATCCCAGGCATCTACGCTTACAAGACGGTTTTGGCGCTGTTTTCTTATATCAAAGCCGCGGGCGCACAGCAGAAGCTCGCCCATCTCATCTCGTTTTTCGACAACGCCCTCGCCACGGTCTCGATCTCGCTGGCGCTCGGCACGGGCGTTTCAATAACGCTGCTAATTTTCTACGAGCAGTCCTTGATGATCACTCGCGGAGCAAGAGGCAAATAACGCTAAGCAAGAAATTTTAAGCAGACGCGGGCGGGTAAATTTAAATTCTTCGCTAGCGAGGTAAAATTTTATAAATTTACCGCCCTTTCTGCGAATGTAAAATTTAGTTATATTCTCCATTTATCGCCCATTATTCGATATTTGTTTTATTGTTTTCTCTTTTTCATCGTAGTAATATCCCATATAGCTCAAAAGCATATTTCTGTAGCCCAAGATATATTTAAAGCTCTTATCTATCAATATGATATAAAAATCATATGTTGCATAATTATCTCTATATTTGAAAGCTATTTTATTGAATGGACGGCTAGTGTCTATATCGCTATTTTCATAAATTTTATAAGTCATGCAAAATTCTTCCAAATTATTTTTAAAATTTCCATTTTCTTCGCGATTAAGTGGTTTATATAAATTAAGAAATAATAAATTTATAGGGATTATGAGCGATGCTTCGATATTATTAATATCTATATTTGGATCTTGTAGATCTATCTTATACTTATAAACTCCATAATTTATTATTGCTTTATCCATATCGCTTTCGCTAGCAAAATATAGATTGTATCTTAAATCCCCGTTTTCCGAAACCAAACTTTCCTTGTCTTCCCAAGGATATACGACTTCGGTATTAAAAATTTTTTTTATCTATATAGGTCTCGGCATCTTGTATCGCTTTGCCGTTTCTACAAATTTTTGAGCCCAAATTCATAAGATAATCTAAATTTAATCTTTTATCTATCTTGTAAAATTCGCATTTATCATCGGGGCGTTTATTCCCATGACATTTATTATAGATGCGTGTTAAATAATCTTTTAATTCTATATCTTTAATATCTTCTTTGATGTGAATATTTTTATATTCTGTTCTGATATCATCTATTTTTTTAGCGATTTTTTCTTTAGAAAAGTTTTCGCTCTCATGCATCTTTTTAAGCATACACTTTAACGCCTTATCCTTAAGCTGTATATCGGTAAGATTTCTATCCAGATCGCATACCCACTCATACGGATCGGTTTTAATTTTTTCGGCTGAATTTGGGTATTTATACTCCGCGATAATCGAAAGTATCGCGCACAAAGCGCATATTATTATGATGCAGACCAAGCACAGATAATATCTCGTTTTCAAATTTCGCTCCTAAAATTTTCCGCAATATACCTCACATAGACTTAATCTGCGATAATTTTAGTATGCCTCAATATCGTTAAATCAGGGCTTTTCTTGATCCGCTTCGGCAAATTTCATCTCAATGCTTTGTAGGTATTCGGCTCTCTTGCGCCGCTCATCTCGCCTCTTGCCGCGAAGGTAAAATTTAATTATATCCTCCATTTATCGCTCATTATTCGATATTTGTTTTATTGTTTTCTCTTTTTCATCGTAGTAGTATTTATACAACAAGTTGTATTCTAGGCTTTTGTTAAATTTCATATTTTTATCTATTACTATAAATAGGAAGCTATAATTAACATGGAGCGGTAGATATTCTATAGGCGTCTTAAAATCATCTATTTTATAACTCGCTTCATCAATTTTTATTCTATTTTTAAATAGTTCATACCTATGGCAAAAAATATCATAATTTGGATTACTCGGCTCAATATATGCATAAAGACTCAAAAATATCGAATTTATTGGTATAACAAATACAATATCCGTATGGTCAAAACCAAAACTCTTATCAATCTCTAATGAATTGTTAAAAATTTTTTCTGTTAATATAATTTCCCTAGATTCCCTATCCCTATAACTATCCTCATCAATATCATTAAAAAATATTCCGTACTTTAAGGAGCCATCTTCCAAAACCAAATTTTCCTTATCTTCCCAAGGATATACGACTTCAGTATTAAAAATTTCTTTATCTATATGGGTTTCGGCATCTTGTATCGCTTTGCCGTTTCCGCAAATTTTTGAGCCCAAATCCATAAGATAATCTAAATTTAGCCTTTTATCTATCTTGTAAAATTCGCATTTATCATCGGGGCGTTTATCGCTATGGCATTCTGAATAACGGATCTCTACGCCGCCGCCGATTTCGTTGGCCGTATCGCCATATTCCTTTTTAACTGCTTTAATTCGTCTATCATATTCTCTTTTATTAAAGTTATAAAAAAGTGCCAATCTTTAAGCATGCACTTTAGCGCCCTATCTTTAAGCTGTATATCCGTAAGATTACCATCTAGATCGCATACCCATTCATATGGATCGGCTTCTTCTTTTTCGACCAAATAAAATATTATGCCGGAAGCGCATATTATTATGATGAAAGCCAAGCACAGATAATATCTCGTTTTCAAATTTCGCTCCTAAAATTTTCCGCAATATACCTCACATAGACTTAATCTGCGATAATTTTAGCATGTCTCAAATATAGTTAAATCAGAGCTTTTCTTGATCCGCTTCGGCAAATTTCATCTCAATGCTTCGTAGGTATTGGGCTCTCTTGCTCCGCTCGTCGCGCCTCTTGCTGTGAGGGTAAATTTAGCTGAGCTTTTCTGACTTAAACGCCCTTCTTGCCGTCATATAAAAGCCACTAAAGATAAAAAGCGCCATACAAAGCGAGACAATCGACCATAAAATTTTACCCGCTAGCCCGAAAAAATAGCCCGTATGTAGCTGATAGTTCGCGTCTTTAAACTCGCCCACGGTGATACCGTCCGTCTGCTTCTGCTGTGCGACTTTGCCCTCCTTTAGCTTCACGCTCGCGCCTTTTGGACGGGCGGTAGCGGGCGCGTCGGGCTCATAATACCTGACGCCGATCTTATCTCCGGATGCGAGCATTAGGGTAAATTCTTTATACTCTATGCCACTTGATCTGAATATCTCATAAGCCCTCTGCGCGTCGCTAAATTTATACGTAGCGGGCTTTTTGCCCTCCTCTTTAGCAGGTGCGGCGGCGTGATCTTTAGAAGTGGCGGCTTTAGGTGCGCTAGCTTGCGGCAAATTTTGCGAGCTTACAAAAAGCTTCATCACAGCATCGTTATACCAGCCGTACGACCAGTTAAGCCCGGTTAGGCAGATAAGCAGGTAAATCACCGCACTTAGCGAGCCTAGGCTCGTGTGTAGGTTATAAAAAAGAGCGTATTTTTTGAGTTTAAAATTTGGCCTTATAGCTTCGATAAATTTACGCCTAAGCCTTGGGAAATGCAGCCAGACGCCGCTTATTACGAGCAGTATCATCGCCACGGCGCTCGCGCCTACGATCTGTTTACCGACCTCAGCTGCGGTTTTGTTGCCGCTTAGCGCTAGGCCCAAATTTCGATGCAACGCCATCACCGTTAGCACAAAGCCCGTGCCGCGATCCTTGCCAATGATCTGCGCAGTGTATGGATCGACCAGATACGCATCATTTCTGTTTGCGTAAATGACGAAGGCTTCATCATCGCTTTTGGGCACGACGAGCCTTACGGGCTGCTTAGCGCCTATTTGCTCGCTAAAGCTTTGCAGAATTTTCTCTACGCTTTGCATTTCGCCCGTTTTTTCGACCTTTTTAGAGTCCGCGTTTATTAGCGCCTCAAGCTCGTGCTGATACGACAAAATCGCGCCCGTAGTGCCAACGATAAGCAGCGGTATAGAAAAAACGATCGATAAAATAAGATGGACGTTAAACAAAATTTTATTGCGCTTCAAAAGCGAGCTCATTGCAGATCCTTGCGAGATAAATTTAATCTTTATTTGATTGAGGTTCGCAATTATATTGTGCAATTTTAAATATTTAGATAATTATCATTAAGATTTAGGCTGCGAAATTTTAAGGCGCGCTATGGCATAGCAAGAGCGCCTAGGCACTTCACGAAACGTAATAAACCGCGTGCTGCAAGATCTAAAAGCTAAAAATTTAATCTGCCTTTTGCGCGGCAAGATACCGCAAAATCTTGTGAAATTTAAAAATTTAAATCTGCGTCGCGCCGTATCTTAGGGCGCTTTAACCCGTAGCGAGGCGCACATTCAAAGTGCTTTATCCCGCGCGCACCGTATTTCAAAGCGCCTAGCCCGCATCTTGTGCGAGCTAAACGGCGAGCCGCTACGCTACGGCGTAAATTCTAACGTCGGGATCTTTTTCGAAAAACGGGCTTAGCTCGCGCGCGACGTCGTTTTTGAAAAGCTCGCTGCTAAGATAGGCGTTTGCGCTCTCCACGCTATCGAAGCCGTGGAGCACCTGCACATCGCTATCACGCACCAAAAGCTCCTTTGATTTCGCGCCCGCGACGCCGCTTAAAAACGGCCCCTTGTATTTTGTATAAACCCCCGCCGCGGCGGCCCTGTTCGCATCTGCGATAAACATAGTTATCTGTAAATACGCCTTAATCATCTCTTTCTCCTTATGAAAAATTTCAACTTAAACTCGCGGCTTCGTAAGCTTAAATCGGGCGGATTATACGCAAAAGCAAAAATTTTTTAAACAACATAGGTAGCGCAAATTTTAAGATATAATCACGAAAAAACGAAGGCGGTTATGCAAAATTTTGATTTTTTCGGCGTTTTGAGCCGGGACGAAGTGGAGGCGCTAAAGGCTAAATCCAAGCTCGTGCGGCTGCAAAAGGGTGCGGTGCTTTTTTACGAGGGTGAGATTTGCAATGAAATTTTATATCTGCTGCAGGGCAAAATCAGGCTCTGCGTCAGCGGCGAAGGCACTAGCGAGATCCCGCTTTACGACTTTTGCGGCGGCGAGCAATGCGTCGTAAATATCGCAAGCGCGATCTCGCAAACACCCGCAGTCGCTACTGCTGAAGCGATCACCGATATAAGCGGCTGGCTCATCCCCGCTAGCGTCATTCAAGAGCTCATCGTGCGCAACAAAGAGTATCAAAAGATGATCTTTTCGCTATTTACGCTGCGCTACGGCGCGCTTACGACGCTTATAGAGGATATAAAATTTAAGCGTCTGGATAGTAGAATTTTAGATCTTTTACGCTCGTTCGGCACCGATGAGATCACGATCAAAAATGCCGAGATAGCGGAGCGCCTAGGCACTTCGCGCAACGTGATAAACCGCGTACTTTAGGATCTCAAAGCTAAAAATTTGATCCGCCTTTCGCGCGGCAAGATCACGCTGGTAAAGTAAAGCTTTAATTAACGCGCCCCTTTCGTAAAGCGCAATCAAAATCTCGTAAATTTAGAAATTTTGCGCTAAAATTGCCAAAGACGCGAGCTTCCGCAATCCAAAAAACGAGGTTATTATTATGTCGCAAAGTATAGTCGAGTTTGCTACGATAATCCTTTATGTTACGATAGGCTTTTGCCTTCTTGTTTCATTGCTTCAGACAAACAGATCGTATAAAACCGTGTATCGCGGGACATTATTTATCCAAACCGATCCGCTTTTAAAGATACCTATATTTATAATATGCCTAAGCTTCGGCGTAGTCACTCTATCCAGCCCGCACGTAGCAAAACATAACGGCGAGCCGATACCCTGCTTTTACACCCACGATAAAGTTTGCTCGCAGGAATACAAAGCGGCGGGCATAAATTTAAGATGCTTCGAAGAAGACGATCCCAGATGCGTGGATGGATATCTGCAAATAAGCAAGCCCAGACTAATACTTAGCAAAATCATATCTGTCTGCGCCATAATTTTTTCTTTTATCGTACTAATTCAAAAAGGGATTAGAATAGATAAAAGCGGCATCTGCAAAGAATGGGAGGTTCTGCCGTTTAGGCATACGGAAAAGATAGGCTTTGACGAAATGATATGCGCCGTAGGGTTTATAAGAGGCGTAAAAATAATCAGCATACGCGGCAAAATTAGCGGCGTTAAATTCGGGGCGGGATTTTTGTATGCACGAAGGGATATAGATTTTTTGCAAAATTTTATATTAGAAAAGCTAGCTGAAATTTCAAAGACCAAAGCGAGCGAGCAAGATGCCTGGGCTTAATTTAACGCTAAAAATATCTAAATTTAAGGCGGCGGCATGATATTTTTATATTTGGTATTTGGCATAAATCTTTTACTGTTTGGGCTTGCCATTTTAAAAGCATGGTTTTTATAAGCAAAGCCTCTTATAAAACCGTGCAAAAGGGCGCCTGGCTCATACCTCCTAGTCCCATAGCAAAAACTATGCTTATCGTGCTATTTTTATCCTGGGGTTCGCTGGTAGCGTTTGATGAGCCTTGGATAAAAACAACAAGAGGCGGAGATAAAGTTGCATGCTTTGATACAAACGATCCTCTATGCGTAGGCGGGTATATGCAAAGAGGCGGCGGCGAGACCACACTTGTGATCGTGATGGGTCTTGCAATGATGCTAATTGCCATACTGCCGTTATCCGAAAAGGGCGTCATCATAGATAGCCGCACCGTAAGGAAAGAGTGTAGATTTTTATCGTTTAAATTTAGCACAAAGATCGATATAGAAAACGCCCTTACGGAGAAAGGGATGAGGGGCGAGATGCCGATTTTGATAGTAGAAGACGGGCAAAGCGGCAAAAATTTTATGCTCTCATTCCCATACGCACAGCAAGATATAAAATTTATCGAAGCAGAGATAAGAAAGAGGCGCTATAAGATGATGAAATCAAAAGAGGCAAAGACTCCCCCTTTTAAAATCCGCGCTCAAAAAAACTATAAGCTTAAAAGGCGCGAATGAGCGCGCAAACATAGAAATTCTAAAAAACGACAAAGAGGGCGCGGGCGATTAAATTTTAAATTTAGCCACGCGCGAGCAATAGCTATGAAATTTATGACAAGCCGTAGCAAAGCAGCATAATAATCGCGCGAGTAGCAGCTGTATTTATGACAAGTTGCGGCGAAGCGACGCAATGATCGCGCGTACAAGTAAGTGTGCATAAGCCCAACGCAAGCTCAAAAAAAATGAGCGCGGCGTTTAAATTTAACTCGCGATTTTAAAAACCAAAATTCCAAACCGCTCCGCCTAAATTTAGCCTATTTTTTACCTAAAATTTCGTAAAATTACGACTTTAAATTTTCAAAAAAAGGACGCAGATGAATAAAAGTTTGGAATTCAGAGCCGACATCGGAATGCTCTTCGTGGCGATCGCTTTTGGGCTCGGGTATCTGCCCACCTCGCAGGCGCTTGCGAGCAACAACGTCTTTGTGCTGCTATTTTGGCGCTTTTTTGCCGCGAGCATCATCGCAGGCGCGATATTTTTTCCCAAGCTCAAAGCCATAACTTCGCGCGAGATCAAGCACGGCGCGGTGCTTAGCCTGTTTTTATTCGCGGGTTTTACGTCGCAGACCTTCGCTTTTAAATTTGCGCAAAGCTCCTCCGTGGCGTTCATCATCGGCCTAAACGTCGCGCTCGTACCCTTCATCGCCGCGGCGCTGTTTAGGCATAAAATTTACTCCTACGCCTACGCGGGCATCGCGCTCGCGATCGCTGGGCTCTATCTCATCGGCGATACGCAGCTTGGGCTCGGCAAGGGCGAAGCGCTGGCGCTAGTTTGCGCGTGCGCATATTCGTTTCACATCGTGCTGACCAACCGCTTCGTGCAAAGCTGCGACGTAGCGGGCATCGCCTACGTACAGATCCTCTGCTTAAGCGTGCTTTGCTGCTTTGCGGCGATCTTTTTCGAGAGGGTCAGCATCGTGCCGGTGATGGATAGAAGCTTTTTTGTCGCGATGGCGGTGATCTGCCTGCTGGGAACGGTTTTCGGCTTTTTTGCGCAGGCCTTGATGCAAAAATACACGACGCCCGTAAAAACCGCTCTATTTTTCACGCTAGAGCCCGTAACGGCGGGCATTATGGGCGTATTTGTGGGCGGCGAAAGGCTAAGCGCGATGCAAATTTTAGGCGCGGCACTCATCCTCGCAGGCGTTTTGATAAGCGAGATCGGAAGCTACCTCAGCGCGAAACGTAGCAGATCCGCAGATGTTTGATTTTACGGCGCCATAAATTCCATGCCACGTGGAATTTTGCGCCATAAAATTCCGTGCCGCATAAAATTTACATGCAAAATTCCGTGCTGCATAAAATTCTGCGCCTTAAAATTCCACAGCGAAATTCCGCGCCATGCAAAATTCTATGTCGCGCAGAATTTTGCGGCGCCGTGCGCAAGGATACGTTAAAATTCCACGACAAAATTTCGTATTAAAATTTACGTAGCTGGGGCGTGCGGCGAAGCTTTAGCGATAAAATTTCATTGATTAAGCGATACAAAAATTTCATTGATTAAGCGATACAATAGTAAAATAATGAAATTTTAACAAAGGAGCCCCTATGAAAAAAATCATCCTTCTTGTTGCCGCGCTTGCGGGCATAATGTTTGCCAAAAGTGTAGAGCTCGCCACACCACCCGATCATAAAGACGGCGTAAATCACCTGGAATTGGTGCTGATCCTAGATAAATCGGGCTCGATGAGCGGGCTTGAGAGCGACACGATCGGCGGATTTAACTCGATGATAGAAAAGGAGCGCAAAGAGGGCATCGACGCTAGCGTCACGACCGTGCTTTTCGATACGAAATTTAACGTCATCCACGACCGCACGCCGCTTAAAAAGGTCGAAAACCTAACGTCCAAAGAGTACTACGCCGGTGGCAACACCGCGCTATTAGACGCCGTCGGCAGCACGATAGCGCGTATCGAGCGAGTGCCTGACATCTATGCCAAAAACAATCGCGTGCTTTTCGTCATCATCACCGACGGGCAGGAAAACTCAAGCCGCGAATACTCCAAAGCGCAGATTAAAAGGATGATTAGCGACAAGCAGGAAAAATACGACTGGGAATTTATCTTTTTGGGCGCTAATATCGACGCCGCAAGCGAAGCGCGAAGCATCGGCATCAAAAGCGAAAACGCCTTAAAATACGAGAATTCCAAAGAGGGCGTGAGTAAAAATTTCGAAGCGGCGGCCGAGATATCCAAAGACGTAGCGACCGACAACAAAGCAAACTCAAAATGGCGCGACAAGGTGCTTAAAGACAAAAAATAGCAAATCGCGAGGCGAGGCGCGCTAGAAATGAAGTGCCGCTTCGGAAACGAGCGGCGGCACTAAAATAGGCGGCGATGTGAAAATGTGCGCCATAAGTGCGGCGCGCGGCAGCGGCGACGAGCATACTCGGCTTACGCGGGCGAGCTTTTCGTATGCGACACTGCTTTTAAATTTATCGGTTTGCCACAAAGCTAAGCTTTGCGTAGCGTCATACAGGATCGCGCGCCGTGCCGCTTCTGCGGCGTCGCATACGCCGCGATCGATCAGCGGCGTAACGTGGCGGATCAGCGCTAACGTCATGATTTTGTCTCCTAAAATACGAGCCCGCTAAGAACTTGCGCCGTTATATTTCCGCTCCCACAGGATACTTAATGTTTAGATTTGCACTATTTATGCGAAATCTGCTATGGTTCTTACTCCGTAGCCACGGCGAGCGCGGGGGTCTGCTTCAAAGCATGGATTTGCGCGGCTATTTAAGCCTTTCGTAGCTTTCGCATGAGCTTTGCCATGCCCTTTCATGCTCCGCTACCGAGCTCATAAATCTATCCTTGCCGCCCAGCTCGCAGGCTTTTTTATAGTACTGTGCGGCTTTTGCATTATCTGCACCCTCGTAAAGACGCGCTAAATTTAAGCACGCAAGCCAGCTGTCCGCGATATCCATATCGCAACCGCGCACATAGTAACCTACGCCCTTTATAGCGTCTTTGCGCACGCCTCTGCCTTTGATATACGCAGAGCCTGCGTTACTGCAGCCTATCGCGTGCCCGTCATCGCAGGCTTTGTCGAACAGCTCTGCCGCCTTCACCTCATCGCACGGCATCCCCTCTCCGCTTTGATACAAAATGCCTAAATTTACGCACGACTCCGCATCGCCGCCTTTGCAAGCTTTGACGTATAACGGCGCAGCCTTTAGCAGATCTTGCGGCACGCCCCAGCCATAATTATAAATCTGCGCCAAGGCCCCGCACGCCTTCACATCGCCCTTATCGCAGGATTTTGTAGCCCAGCTTATATCGTCTGCGGTGATTTCAAAATTTTCGGCAAGCGCGAAATTTGCAGCAAACGTCGCGATAAGCGCTAGAACTGAAATTTTATTTTTCATTTTCATCCTTTTCGTTTTTTAAGATCGCGCGCTAAGCCTAAGGTGCGGATTTATTGCATTGGCGTAGATTTGTCGTCGCCTGCTCTTTGCTTTTTAGCGCCTCGTAAATTTCATCGACGCCGCTTAGATTTTGATCCAAAACCTCTCTCGCCTTTTTTAGCGTGCGTGCGCCAAAAATCCCATCTTGCTTCACTCCGATGCTTTTTTGGATATATAAAATTTTATCCTTTTGCATAGCAGCGGAATCCTTAGTCGCCCCGGAAACGGAATTTGAAGCAGGGCTTTCAGAGCCGCTAGAGCTTGCACTCGTAGAATTTTTGTCTGCAGAATTTACGCCATTACTCGCGGAAGCGGAATTTTCGTCCTCAAAAAATGCAGGCATCCACCCTCGCAGCAGCCCTGCTGCGCCGGTTTTCGGTACGTAGCCCGTATTTGCCGCACCTCCGTAGATTGCGCTAACCAAAACGGCGCAGAGCAGAGCTTTGCAAAAGCGAGCAAACGCCGCGCCGCCCCTGCCGCAGCGATACTCTCGCGGAATTTTACGAGCTTTTACGACGCACCGCACTGCGCTTGCCAGCCACAGCGCCACACCGCCTAACAGCCCCGCAGCAGCGATTGCCACGCCACATGCAAGTGCCCAAAAATAATGCTCCGCAAAGATCATCTCGAAGCAGCCCTCGCACGCCAGTATAGCCGCTGCGATGAGCGCGCCTCCGCCTATGCACCACACCGCGCGGTCATATCGCGGACTTAGCACGCCAAGCGCCCCAGCCATCGCTCCGCCCAAATCACGAGCGCATTGCTGCGAAATAAAGCCCTCACAAACGCGCATAATCGCCGCGGCAAAACTTTGCGCGCAATCCTCGCGCAAAGAATGCGGGAAAAATAATTTCTTTAATCGAGCAAAAGGCGAAATTTTAGAATTTGACGCGGCAGGATCTCGCGTATTCGCGCAATTTTTAAATTTTGCAGCGGCTAGATTTTCGGAATTTATTGCGGCGGAGTCTATGAAATTTGTGGAATTTTCAGCACCCAAGGCGCTTAAATCTCGGTAATCTCGCTCGCCGTATAATTCGCAAAGACCCTCCGCGGCGCGATCAGAAGTGCCGCCTAAGCCCTCTTGCGAACCTGCAAAATTAGATCCATTCTGCGTGAGAGCTTCGCTGCTTTGCTGCCTAGCCTCAAAATCGCCGGCAGAATTCTCTCCACCTTCCAAAAGATCTGCCCCTGTAAATTTTACGCCACCGCTCACGGCGCCTGCAAACCTGCCTTGCTCTCCGCGCAACTCCAAGCGATTATCTTCCAAGCCCATAGAATTTGCCGAAGCGCTAGCAAATTTCGTGCCCGCGAATTTTATGCTTGCGCTGCCCTTGAGATTTTCTTTGCGCGAAGCGTCTTTTGCAAGGCTCAAAGCATCGCAATCGGCCGTGCCGCAAGTAGAATTTACAGAGTTAAAATGTCCATCCGCGCTGCGCAACTGCTCGAGATTTAGCGTCTCGCCGCGCAGCTTAGCACTAGCTAGGCGCATCGCCACATCCAGCACAGGCTTTGCGCGAAATAGCGCAAAAAGGCTTTGCGCATCGTTCTGCCCTAGCCTAGCGGGCACGCCGTGCACCGCCGCAAGCTCCGACGCAAAAACTTCGTCCAAAAAGTTAGGTCTTACGAATGTCGCGCCACCAAAGCACGCCGCATCGTAAGCCTTGCCGCAGACAGCAAAACTCAAGCGCAAAAAATCATCCTCCGCGCTAAATACCGCTTCGCAGCCGCCCTGCACCGCTCGCAGCGAGCTTAGACGAAACAAAAGTCTGCGTGCTGCAAAACCTACGCCCTTGCTGCATAAAAACTCCAGCAGCTCGCGCCCGAAAACCTGCGAGCTAGCGCCTATGCTGACGCTCGGGCGAGCATAAACGGATACTTTGCCGGTGCGAGTGAAATACCCGCGCCCATCGCAGTGTTCGCAGCGAAAATCACCCGTACCACCGCACTTTTCGCAGCGCAATCTACCTGCGCCGCCGCAAGCGGGACAAATGCGCGAGCCGCTACCGCCGCAGCTAGCGCAGGGGATGAAGCGATAGCCCATAGAATTTGACGCAGAGCCTGCAGAATCGCCTCCAGAAAGGCTGCGCGCATGAGCGTTCGTAGAGCTTAATGCCGCGCGGCTATAGCCGCCGGTACCCTTGCAATCGGGGCAGATCAAGCGCCCGCGCCCGCCGCAGTTAGCGCACGGCGTCTTGCCTGCGCTTTCGCAGCCTTTGCAGCGTCTCCTACCAGATCCGCCGCAATGCTCGCAACGCAGATGAACGCTAAAGGGCTTAAAATCGTGGAATTTTATGATTTGATCCGCATTCGTAGCGGCTTTTTGGGGGTCTGCGCGCAGACGCAGCATAAAGGCCTCGCTTAGCTCCGCATCTGCACTTGCCGCGCGCAGGCACTCGCGCGCATGAGCTTCGAACTGCTCGATGCCAGCGAAATGCAGCTGAGCACGCTCACCGCCACTTATCTGCGAGACGCTAAACTTGCCGGCAAAGTCATATCGCACGCCAAGCCTCACGCTAAATCCGTAAAACTCGCGATCAAGCTCGCGCAGATCGGCGCCGCCACTACGCGCTAAGGCTTTGAGTCTAGCAACAAACGCCTCTGCAAGCTCCTCTTTATCCAGCTTGTCCATGATCGCTCCTTTCTTGCGGGCGCGCCACAAAGCCGCGCCGCATAAATTTTAAAATTCCTTTATTGAAATCCTGCAAATTTTAGCATTTCATATAATTATACCGCGAAAGGGAATTTTAAAATTCCAAAATCTCACGCAGGATGGAATTTAGCGCCATTCATTGCACGCCGTAAAATCTCGCTGCAAATAAAATAGAGCTCGACGCGGAATTTCGCACTGCGACGGCGACGCGCGTAACTGATCGCAACAAATACGGCGCGAACGGATCGCAAAACGGAGCCGCCAAGCATACGGCGCGCGAGCGGTAGCAGCGGGCATGCAAGACTTTTAATTTCGCAACAGCGCATAATTTGGCTCGCGACGATGTACGACACAGCGTAACGCGAAGCAAATTTCACGCCTGCATAAAATTTTAAATTTCACGGCTAGCTCGTGCGTACGACATGCAATTTAAAATTTCACGACAGCTATGGCGCGGCGTGCAGCGGCCTAAAATTCTGCGATAAGCGGCGCGCAAATTTCAATCCCGCGCGACAATCAGACGACGGGTGCGTGGAGTACAATTTAATTTACGAGCGCATAGCCGACATATCATCGCACAAATTTAGTCGCAGCGGGTAGCACGGCGCAAAATTTCATTGCCGCGACGCATCGGCTCGTAAAATTTAATCCTGTTACCGCGCAGCTATAGCCGCCTGCGCCTTTGCAAGCAGAGCGGATCAAGCATCCGTGCCCACCGCAGGCGATGCACGGCAGTGCGTAAAATTTAATCCGGGCACTGCAAACCTCCGCCAACATGACTTGATCGTACGAGCGTAAAATTTAGCTTGCCTGCCGCATAATTTAACTTGCCGCGGCGTATGTCGCGGCACAAGCGCGAATTTTAGATCGTGCGGCGATCTGCTGCACGACCGACAGATTAATTTCACGGTGCGCTCGACATGAAATTTAAAATCTCGTAGCGACACATGGCGCTGTGCGCAGCCGCGTGAAATTTTAAATTTCACGGCGAGCCCACGCGTTATGAAATTTTAAATCTTGCCGCGAGTGAGCTCACAAGCTCGCGGGCGGCTAGGCTTAAGATCTTGCGCTCGGTTTTTGCGTGGAATTTTGCGAGCGGAATTTCAAATGCAAACCCGCGCGGGTTTCGCGCCGAATTTCTGCGTAGATATTGCGCGAAATTTAATGAAATTCCGCGGGCTGAGCTCGGCGCGCCAAAATCCGACTAATCCGACTAACCAAAACTCGACCGGCTAAAATCCGGCGCGATAAAGCTCGAGCGTAGTAAAACTATGACGCATTAAAACCGAGGCGCGATAAACTCGCCGCAACCTGCAAGCAAAATTTATCGCCGCCGAAGCCCGCAGCTAAATTTTACCGCCCAAGCGCGGAATTCTCGGCTTTGGTTTTGAGCGCCGAAAATAAATCCCAAATCACGCCAGTCCGCTTATTACGCCATCGTCCGTGATCCTCATATTTAGCGCGTTAGGGACCTTCGGTAGCCCCGGCATAAGCATTATCTTGCCACAGACGGCGACGATGAATCCCGCTCCCGTGCGAATTTGAAGATCTTTGACGCTGAGCTTAAAGCCGCGCGCCCGCCCAAGCGCCTTGGCATCGTCGCTGAAGCTATACTGCGTCTTTGCAATGCAGACGTTTAGCCGCTCAAGTCCCAAGGCCTTGATGTGCTGCAGCGCCTTTTGCGCTTCTGGCTCGAAAACGACCTCGCTCGCGCCGTAAATTTTAGTAGCGATCTTTTCGATCTTGCTCGCCGTATCGTCGCTAAGCTCGTAGGCGAATTTAAGCTCCTTGGCGCGCTCGCACTCATCTACTACGAGACGGGCTAGCTCAAGCGCGCCCTCGCCTCCTTTGGCGAAATTTTCGCAAATCGCCATCTGCACGCCGCGCTGCTTGCAATAATCGCGCACGAAGGCGATCTCGCCGTCGCTATCGAAGCTAAAGCGATTAAGCGCCACGACCGGATTTAGCCCGAAATTTTGTAAAATTTCAATATGCCCGCCTAAATTTACGATGCCTTTTTGAAGCGCGGCAAGATCAGGGCTCGCGATACTTTCTTTATCCGCGCCGCCGTTGTATTTAAGCGAGCGGATCGTGCTAACCAGAACCGCAGCATCTGGAGCGATACCCGCGCGGCGGCACTTGATGTCGATAAATTTTTCAGCCCCGAGCTCGCTTCCGAAGCCCGCCTCCGTCACGGCGTAATCTGCTAGCGAGAGCGCAAGCTTGCTCGCCATTATGGAGTTGCAGCCGTGCGCGATATTTGCAAAGGGTCCTCCGTGCACGAGCGCGGGCGTGTGCTCAAGGCTTTGGATGAGATTAGGCTTCATCGCGTCTTTTAGCAGGATCGCCACGGCATCCGCGCAGCCCAGATCGCGCACGTATATCGGCTCTCCCTGCATATCGTAGGCGACCATGATGTTTGCGATGTTTTCCTTAAGCTCGGCAAGATCGTTTGAGAGGCACAGAACCGCCATTATCTCGCTAGCCGCGGTGATATTAAAGCCGTCCTCACGCTCTACTCCGTCGGTACGTCCGCCCTGACCTATGGTGATGTGGCGCAGCGCGCGATCGTTCATATCCATGCAGCGCTTCCATAAAATTTTATCGATCTTTAGCGGGTTTTCTTGATATAGTGAGTTGTCGATGACCGCCGAAATTAGGTTATTTGCAGAGGTGATCGCGTGAAAATCGCCGTTGAAGTGTAAATTTAGATCGTCCATCGGCACCAGCTGCGAGTACCCGCCGCCCGCGGCGCCGCCTTTGATACCAAAAACTGGCCCCAGCGACGGTTCGCGCAGCGCAAGGCAAACGCTTTTGCCCAGACGTTTTAGCGCGTCGGCTAGACCGATGGAGGTCGTAGTTTTGCCCTCGCCAAACGGCGTCGGATTGGTCGCCGTGACCAAAATAAGCTTCGAAGCGCGCGAGCGCGGCTTGATATTTAGCTTGGCTTTGTAGTGGCCGTACAGCTCGATCTCATCCTCACTAAGCCCCAAATTTTTCGCAACGTTTGAAATTTTATCCGGCTTCGCCGCATTTGCTATTTCGATATCGCTCAACATTTTCTCTCCTTAAATTTAAAATTTTATCGCGCAGCGTTTATTCGCTGCCTACTTAGGCTCTCGCGGGCTCTCTAGCGCTAAATTTCTACGAAAACCCTCCGCCTGCGAGCGACAAATCCGCAAGCCGAGCCGAAAGTCGTCCGGATACCGCGCAGATATCGCAATCCGCCCGCCCTTGCGGACGCGCACCTTATCCGCGAGCCGCGCAAGATCAAAGCTCGCGGCGCAAAATTCGCCCCGCTAAATTTCGATCTCGATACCCACGGGGCAGTGATCGCTGCCCATCACGTCGCTTAGGATGAAAGCGTCCTTTAGCTGCGAGCGCAAATTTGCCGAGATGAAAAAATAATCGATCCGCCAGCCTACGTTTTTGGCGCGCGCGTTAAAGCGGTAGCTCCACCACGAGTAGGCATCCCGCAGCTCGCCGCGCACGGCACGGAAAGTATCGATGAAGCCCGCCGCCTCCACCTCATCGAGCCACGCCCGCTCGATCGGCAAAAAGCCCGAGGTTTTGGAGTTTGCTTTGGGGTTTGCAAGATCGATCTCGCGGTGCGCGGTATTCACGTCGCCGCAAAATATCACCCCGAGTCCCTGCTCCGCAAGGCTGCGCGCGTAGGCTAGGAATTTCGCGTAAAATTCCATCTTGTAGGCTAGCCGCGCCTCGTCCTTTTGTCCGTTGGGAAAGTAGATATTAAAAAGCACGACATCGCCGAAGCGGTGCTGCAGCACGCGCCCCTCGTCGTCGGGGAAAAACAGCGCCTTGCTCGTCTCGCTTTTAAATTTCGCTAGGCTCGCCACACCCGAATAGCCTGCGCGAGCGGCGGAATTTAGATCGATCTGAGAAAATCCAAGCTCATAAAGCCCTTTTGGAGCGTCCTTTTCGCTCACCTTGATCTCTTGCAAGCCCAAAAAATCGGGGTTTTGCTCCGAAAGCCACGCAAAGCCGTCTTTGCCGAGCACTGCGCGCAGCCCGTTTACGTTCCAACTAATCAGTTTCAAATTTAGCCTTTGGCCTAAAAATTTTGGTATGATTATACGAAATTTTGACTAAATTTAAAGGAAAATTATGCGCAATCAGCCCAAATACCGATTTTTTGCCAACTGGGGCTACGCGATGGCGGGTCTTGCCGAGATGCTTCGCAGCGAGCGTAGCTTTAGACTCGAGCTTTGCGTGTTCGTGCCGCTTCTGCTGTCGCTATTTTTTTGGAATTTCGGCGCAGTACTAAATCTATTTTTGATCTTCGGTGCGATCTTTACTATAGCTCTTGAGTGCGTAAACTCCGCTATTGAGCGCGCGGTCGATCTTGCCACGAGCGAAATCCACCCGCTAGCCAAGGGCGCCAAAGACACCGCAAGCACGGCGGTGATGATGAGCCTATTTCTCAACGCCGCGCTGTGGGGCTACGCGCTGATAGATAAGCTATTTTAGCGGCAACTGCGTATAAAAATTTAATTTCGCCGCAGCGCCATAGATAAATGGCAAATTAAGCCTAAATTTCGTAAAATCGCCGCCAAGACGCGAGGTCGCGTAATACGTTATAAAGGCAAACGATGCAAAGTTCAACCTCATAAATCCCGCTAAATTTAAACCAAACCAACAAACAAATTTAAATTTAAGGCAGAATCATGAAAAGACGAGACTTTCTAAAACTAGGTGCGCTAGCTGCGGCTTCAGCGCAGGCAAAACAATTTGACGCGGCGGCGCAGGCGATATTTGACGAGCAGATGGGGCTTTGCGCGAATAAATTTGGCGCATTTTACGTCCAAACCATCGGCGGTAGGGTCGTGGGCACCGAGCCGTTCGAGGGCGACGCGATGCCAACGGTGCTAAACAACGCCCTAAGCGATCACATCCAAAACGAAACGCGCGTGAAATACCCCTACGTGCGCAAAAGCTTCCTTGCCGATCCCGCAGATCCAAAACCCGAGCTTCGCGGCAAAGAGCCCTTCGTGCGCGTTAGCTGGGACGAGGCGATAAAGCTAAGCGCTAAAATTTTAAAAGAAAACTTCGATAAATACGGCTCGCAGGCCATTTACGGGCAGCTTTATCAGTGGGGCAGCCTAGGCAAGGTAGGTCACTCGCAGCGCACCGCAAAGCGCATGCTAAACGCGCTAGGAGGCTACGTGAGCGAGCTTGGCGGCTACTCATACGGTGCGGCGACGGCGTTTTTGCCTCACGTGACGGGATCAATCGATCCGACGCATAATCCTACGCGCTGGGAGGGCGTGGTAAAGGAGGCTAAAACGATCGTGTTTTGGGGCACGAACCCCGTCGTCTCAAACAAGATCGCTATCGGCGTGCCGATGCACAACTCCTACGCCTACTACGAGATTATGAAAGAGAAATTTAAAAAAGGCGAGATGAAAATTTACAGCATCGACGTTTATCGCAACGAAACGGCGGAGTATTTTGGCGCGCACTATCTCGCCGTGCGCCCTTGCACCGATACGGCGATGCTAATCGGGCTTTGCGAATATCTTTACGAAAACGGGCTTTACGACAAAGAATTTATTGAGCGCTACACGGTCGGGTTCGATAAATTTAAGGAGTATTTCACCGGCGCAAAAGACGGCGTGAAAAAGGATCTAAAATGGGCGAGTAAAATTTGCGGCGTGAGCGAAAAGGAGCTAAAAAGCCTAGCCGACACGCTAGCTAAAAAAGACACGCTCATAGTCACGGGCTACGCGATACAGCGACAGCACCACGGCGAGATGGCGTACTGGGCGCTCATCACGCTGGCTGCGATGCTAGGCGATATCGGCAAGACGGGGCGCGGATACGTGATGAACGATCAGATGCATAAAAACGCCGATATTAGCTTCATCGCGCCAAAGCTTCAGGCCTTTAATCCCGCGGTAAACGAAAAATACATCGCCCCGCAAGGCAAGCTAGCCAAGGCCAAATACCACGAGATACCAAACAGCAGGCTCATAGACGCGATCATGGAGCCGGGCAAAGAAATCGAGCGCAATGGCAAAAAATACGTCATGCCGCACATCCGCGTGATGTTTAACGCCAACGGCTCGACCTTCACCCGCCATCCCGACACCAACCGCGCGGTCGAAGCGATGCGTAAGATAGAAGCGATCATCACAACCGAGCCCTTTTGGACTAGTACGGCGAGGCTCAGCGACATCGTGTTGCCGTCGGCTCTTGAGTGCGAGCGCACGGATATCGAGTTTGCAAACTCGACTAGCGAATATCTTTTTGCGATTAAGCCGCTAGTAAAGCCCGCGGGCGAGAGCAAGAGCGACTTTGAGATCGCGCGGCTCATCTGCGCGCAGTGGGGCGAGGAGTACGAGCAGGCCTTTAGCGAGGGCAAAACGGAGCTTGAGTGGGTGAAGGAAATCTACGCCGATGCAGTCCAAAAAGCCGAAGGCATGGGCATAGCGATGCCTAAATTTGAGGAGTTTTGGCAAAAAGGTTACGTTAAATTTGATCAAGTAGACGAGAAAAAGCGGTACTTCACAAACTACGCGGACTTCCGCGCCGATCCCGAGAAAAACGCGCTAAAAACCCCGTCGGGCAAGATCGAGCTCCACTCCGAAGCGGTCGAAAAACTAGGCTATGCCGACTGCCCGCCGCACGCGACGTGGATGGAGCCGTTTGAGTGGCTGGGCGGCGACGTGAGCAAGTATCCTATCGCCATCAGCGGCGCGCACTCTAAATTTAGACTCCACTCGCAGCTAAACAGCTCGCTCATCCGCAACTACGCCGAGATTGCGGGCCGCGAACCCGCGCTAATTAGCCCCGCCACGGCAAAGGCGCGCGACATCAAAACGGGCGACGTAGTAAGGATCTATAACGACCGAGGCGAGATCCTCTGCGGCGCGCTGGTAAGCGATACAGCGCAAGATAACGTCGTGATCGTAAGCGAGGGCGCGTGGTACGATCCTGCCGTCTGGGGTGAGAAAAGTCTTTGCAAACACGGCAACATAAACGTGCTAACGAGGGACGTACCGAGCTCGCAGCTATCGCAAAGCAACACCGCGCACACGAGCATGGTGCAGATCGAGAAATTTAAAGGCGAACTGCCGAGCGTAACGGCGTTTGATAGACCCGCGACGATAGAGGCTTAGCGCGCTTTCTAGCTCTTGTGCCAAAGCCCTACCAGCCGTTTATCGCAAACAAAATCGCTAAGTTTTTCTGCGCCAAGAGCTCGTCCGAGAGGCGGTCGTATTCGTCCCCGAGCCCCATTTCTTGCGCCATAGACGGCGGCTCATCGTCCCAAGAACCCATCGCACCGAATACATCGGCGATCCCCGCTGCGGCAAACGCCCTCAAGCTCGGCTGCGGCAGCGCTGCAAACGAAACGGCGTAATACTCGCCTACGGGGACTTCGCCCCGCAGCGTCTTAAGCGCATTATCAAACGTCTGCGCGAAGTTTTCGCAGCCTATCTTACTCGCAAAATCCCTGATTTGCACTAAAACATTCTCGAATTCTGCGCTGTTATCGCGTGCGTTTAGCGCATACCGCGGCATCCCGCGCCAAAGGCGCTCGACGTATTTCACATACCAAGCCTTTTTGTCGCGATCGTATTTCCAATCAGGCGTAAAAACGCCGTCAAAGTCCTCAAAGCGGCAGACGATGCCGTTTACGTTCATCCCCGAAAAGCCCAAAAGCGCTCTATCTTTTGCGAAAGTTGGAATACTAAGCCCCGCGTCCTTCAGACCGAGCTTTAGGCACTGCTCTATCCAACACCGCTGCGCGTAGATCGGCTCGTCTTCGCGTCCTTTTTGCGCGAGCCGTCCGGTGAAAAACTCGCACGCTTTTTGCAAAAGTGGCGAGCCCGTGCTTTCGTCGGCGCCTTTTTTCTCGCCGCTTTTTCATTTGCCGCTTCTTTGCTGTTCGCGCGCTTTTGTTTCACTGCCTCCGTCACACTGCTCTGCACTGCGCCGTACGCATCTTTTTGCTCCGCAGCTTTACTTGCGTCGTTTACGCCGCCATGCGCTGCGCGGCTCACACCCTCTGCGGTGCGGAAATGCTCCTTTGTAAACTCAAAATTTAAATATTTTATATATTTTTGATCTTGCAGCGGCGGCTTAGGATTGCCGCGCAGAGCCGATTTTAGCGCGACGCACAGCGCGCACGAGAAATATAATTCGCCATTTATAGATATCTTTAAATTTAGACGCTTACATTCATGCAGCGGATTATTTATGCTCCGCACCAAAAGCTAGCGGCGGCAAAATTTTAAAATTTTGCGCCTTAGCGACAAATTTAATCACGATAAAATTTGCGCGTGAAGCAAAAACAAATCTGCGAAAAGATAGAATTCTCAACCGCCGCGAACATAAATTTAAAAGCCGCCGCATCGAAAGAGGTGCCGTTATAAATTTAGAGCAGCTCGCGCATGAGCACGGATAAAATTCCGAAGCCGAAATCTACAAATGCCACAAACAAGGCGACGTGCGTTAAATTTACGCGCACTTTAAAAATGACAAACCGCTTTAAAGAAATTTCAATCGCGCTCGCGTTATGAAATTTTAAAAGTGAGCTGTCACTAAATTTAACCAGGGCGGTCGCACTGCGGGATCGAGGATCGCGCCTATCCCAAGCAAGCTCGCGCTATGAAATTTTAAAAGCGAGCCGTTGCGTCCAAACTAGCTAAATTTAAAATTAAGCAATAGCGCCATTTGCGCTACGAATACCGCTCGTCGGCAAGCTACCACTCGCAAGCTCTGCCCGCAAGCCGCCGATCGCAATCCCCACGCCGAAAGCGCCCTACGCTACGACGTTTGGAAACTCATAGACCACGCGACCGCCTTTGATCGTGCATACCGCAGCGCCCGTAAGCTGCTTGCCGAAAAGCGGCGAGTTGCGCGATTTGGACTTATTTAGCGCCTCGTCGTAAACGTAAGAAATCTGCGGATCGATGATCGTGATGTCGGCCAAAAAGCCCTCTTTGATCTCGCCTTTGTCTTTTAAATTTAGAATTTTAGCCGGGTTAAACGAGCACAGTCGCACCATGTCTTCAAGGCCGATGACGCCTTCGTTTACGAGCCGCAGCGTAAGCGGCACGAGGGTTTGAAGCCCCAAAATTCCAAACGGCGCATGGTCGAATTCGACAAATTTATCGTCGGTGTTGTGCGGCGCGTGATCGGTCACGATGGCGTCGATCAGACCGCTTTTAAGCGCCTCTCTGATCGCCTGCACGTCGCTTTGGGTGCGAAGCGGCGGCGACATTTTAAAATTTGTATCGTATCCCATCAGCTCGCGCTCGTCGAAGGTAAAATGATGCGGCGTAGCCTCGCAGGTGACGCGGATGCCCTCGCGTTTAGCCTGCTTTATGAGCTTTAGCGACCACGCCGAGCTTACGTGCGCGATGTGGATGTGCCCGCCCGTCTTTTTGGCAAGTAGCAGATCGCGCGCGATCATGATCTCCTCTTTTTCGCTCGCCATCCCCTTTAGACCGAGGATCGCGCTTATCTTGCCCTCGTTCATCACGCCGCCGTGGCAAAGCGAGCAATCCTCGCTGTGATTTATCACGAACGAGCCGAAGTGCGCGGAGTATTCGAGCGCCTGTCGCATCACGGAGCTGTCAGTCACGGGCAGCCCGTCGTCGCTGAAAGCCACGCAGCCTGCCTCAAGCATATCGCCCATCTCGACGATCTTTGCGCCCTTGCAGTCCTGCGAGATCGCGCCTATGGGCAATAGATCGATAAGCCCGCGCGCCTTAGCCTTGGCGATCATCGCGCGCGTGATGCTTGAGTTATCGTTCACGGGCTTGGTATTTGCCATCGGGAGGCAGGTCGTCACGCCGCCTGCGACCGCGGTTTCGCTGCCGCTGATGACGTCGTCTTTGTATTCGAGCCCTGGGTCTCTAAAATGCACGTGCATATCGATAAGCCCCGGCATCACGAGCTTGCCCGCAGCGTCTATGACGCGATCTGCGGCGGGACACTCGCGCGTGATCTTTGAAATTTTATCGCCTTCGATCAGGACGTTTGCTTCCTCGCTGCCGCCCCAATTAACGATCGTGCCGTTTTTTATCAAAATTTTCATCGTGCGCTCCTGTTTAAATTTATCGTATGAAGTATCGCCATTCGCATCGCCTCGCCGTTTTCTACCTGATCTAAAACGCAGCTATAGCGCGGATCGTCGGCTACGTCGGAGTTGATCTCCACGCCGCGGTTGATCGGGCCCGGGTGCATTATCATGACGCCCTCTTTCGCCGCTTGCATCCGCTTAGCGGTAAGTCCGAAAAATTTCGAGTACTCGCGCACGCTTGGGAAACTCGGCTCGCCGTCCTGCCGCTCAAGCTGAATTCTAAGCATGATGATGACGTCGGCGCCCTCGATCGCCTCCTCTACGCTTTTGCATATCGGGCAGCCGAACGCGTCGCAGTCGCGCAACATCATCGGAGGGCCGAAGAGCCGCACGTTTATGCCGAGCTTTTTCATCGCCCAGATGTCGCTTCTAGCTACGCGCGAGCGAAATATATCGCCGATGATCGCGACGTTTAAATTCTCGATCCTGCCCTTGTGCTCGCTTATCGTAAAAAGATCAAGCAGCGCCTGGCTCGGGTGCTCGTTCAGCCCGTCGCCCGCATTTACGATCGATGCATCGCAGTTGGCCGCGACGAATTTCGCCGCGCCCGAGCAGCTGTGGCGCAACACGAAGATATCGGTGCGCATCGCCTGCATATTTCTGATGGTGTCGATCAGCGTCTCGCCCTTTTTCGTGCTGCTATCTGCGGCGTTGAAATTTATGCTGTCTGCGCCCAGACGCTTGGCTGCGATCTCAAAGCTAGTGCGTGTGCGGGTGGAGTTTTCAAAAAACGCGTTGATGACCGTCTTGCCGCGAAGCGAGTCGGATTTTTTGATATCGCTGCGGTTGAGCGCTTTAAACTCGCGCGCCAGATCTATAAAGTCGTAGATGTCCTCGCGGCTCAGATCCTGCGCGCTAAGAAGATGCTTTAGCTTATACATTCCCTCTCCTTTTTTGGGCCGAATTTCAGCCGTAATTGTATAAAAAAATCTCTGATAAAATTTTAAAATTTAAGAGCGGAGCTCAAATTTAGACGCGGGATTTTGCTTGTAATTTCATTTGAGTTCGCATACGAAGCGCGAGCGGAATTTCGGGGTAAAATTTAAAAATTTTGAGATTAAATTTAGGCTTCTTGAGCGAAAATTTTAAAAAATCCGCCGCGCCGCTTACGTAAAATTTTAAAGCTTTACGCGCAGCGGGCGGCTAGAAAAGCAAAGAATTTAAAGCTTATTTAAATACTCTATATAATTTTTCGCACTATTTTCTACGGCTTGCTCGCTTTTATCGTAAGTAAAGCCGTATGAGACGAAATTTGGTAGCGCAATCGCGCCGACGAAATTAAATGTAGCTTTAAATGGCGCTAGCACCTCATCTACGCTAAAGCCCACGATGCCGTTTTTAGAGTAGTTTGCCTCGGTCGCGCCAAGCGAGATCGCAAGCGCGAATTTTTTGCCTTTAAGCTTGCCGCCGCTCTCTGCGCCATAAGCCCAGCCACGCGTAAAAACATCCTCAAACCACTGCTTAAGAAGCGGTGTGCAGTTTGAAAAACGAAACGGAAACTGAAGCACGATTTTATCGTGGCTTTCGAGCAGTTTTTGCTCCTTTTCCACATCGATTTTAAAGTCCGCATAAAGCGCATAAAGATCGTGAAGCTCGAACTTATCAGGATGGGCTAGCACAGCATCCCTCCAGTGGCGGTTTACAAGCGAGTTTGCGATATTTGGGTGGGCTAAAATAATGAGAGTTTTCATTTCTATCCTTTAAATTTGAAATTGCGGGGCGCATTATAGCCCTACTTCGTAAAATTTTTCTTGTTTTATCGCAAGCAGCCTTAAATTCTAAAGCTTTACCGACCGCCACTCGCTTATCTTTACAGCAGCGTCAAAGAGCGGAGCTTTGAATTCCAAACTTCATCCAATACTCGCGCTTTATTTTAGAAATGCTCGCCCTTGGGGCACTCGTTGCATTTTAAAGAGATTTACCACTTCTTTGCAAATATTCATATTCCATTGCGGAGGCTCGCGCGAGTAAAATTTTAACGAAACCGCCGCGCAGGGGAAATTTTAATAAAATTTAGCGCCGTTTCTCTGCGAGCATTCGCCATAACAAACAAATTTAAGCTAAATTTAGCCACGTTTAAATTCTAAAGCTTTGTCCACCGCTTTCGTCATCAGACTCCAAGCTATCATCGCGCTCTTATGAGTGTCCGTCACGCTTTCGTGCAGGCTCGTCACGCTCCTGCGAAGACTTGCCACTTCCTTGCGAGTGGTAGTTGCAACAAAAATTTTGAGTAAAATTTAGCGTAATTTAAATTCTAAAGCTTTGTCTGCCGCTCCCGTCATCGGGCTGCGGATGCTCATCACGCTCCTGCGAGCGCCCGCCGTGCGGCTCCTGTCTGAGCTGCACGCCAAAGCCCTCCAAGACCTTGCCTAGGCTCTCGTTCGCATCTTTTATAATTCCTTGCAGGCTTTGCCCCATCTGATCAAGATTTTTGCCCGCCTCGCGTGCCGCCGCCTCGCCCTGCTTTAACAGATCCTCGATCCTATCTGCGTTGCGAGCGGCGAAATCGCTCAAGGCTTCAGGCGCCTTTTTCTGTAAATTTTGCAAGGCCTCGCCCAAAACTTTAGCATCGTTTGCAAGCTCGTCTATCGTGGAGTTTAGATCGGATTTTTGCTTGCTCTCAAAGCCATGCGGCACGGAATTTTGCACGGAGCCTTGCGTAGAATTTTGCACGGGGCTTTGAGCGGAATTTTGCTCCGAGCTATCCGCGCTTTTATTAAAATTTTGCCCTTGATTGCCCGCGCTAAAATTCTGCTCCGAGCGTGCGTTTTGTTCACGATCTTGCGCGTCCGATCCGCCGTCGCAGCCGCTCAAAACACACGCCGCGGCTAGCGCCAAAGTGAAATTTCGCACCGCGCTTATAAAGCTAAAATTTCTAGCGCGATCCGCCGATATAAAATTTTGCCCGCTGCCCGTCGAAATGAAATTTCGCAGCCGTTTAAAGCCCGGCTCGCCGCTAGCTCGGATAAAATTCTGCGCTAAATCGCGTCCGCACTCTTTCAAAATTCGTCTTTTCAAAATCCGCTCCTTTAAATTTCATCTCTCGCAGGCGCGCTCGGAAGCCGCCCGAAAAACAGATCGCTTCTAAGCTTCAAAAGCAAGCAGATAGCGATATCGGCGCTTTGTTCGCGGATGTAGTTTCGATCGCCCTTTAGATGAAATTCCCCGACGATCTGTTTGCCGCCCTGCTCCTTCGCGCCGATGAAGACCGTCCCTACGGGCTTTTGCGCGCTTCCGCCGCCGGGGCCCGCGATACCGCTTACCGCAAGAGCGAAGCTCGCCCCGCTGCTTTGTAGCGCGCCCTCCAGCATCTCGCCCACGGTCTGCGCGCTGACCGCGCCGTAGCGAGCGAGCGTATCTTCGCCTACGTTGAGCCAGAGATTTTTTATCTCGTTGGCGTAGCTTACGAGCGAGCCGTCAAAAACGTCGCTCACGCCCGCGACCGCGCCGAATTTTGCGGCGATTAGCCCTGCGGTGCAGCTTTCGGCAAAGGTGATCTTAGCGCCTATTTCGCGCAGTCTATCCACCACAAAGCCCATAAAATCGCCGCCTTCGATGTAGCAGCTCTCATAATACTTGCCGACGCTTTGCAAAAACGCGTCCAGCGCTCCGAATTTCATCGCACTGGCGCGCACGAGTAGCAAAAAGGAGCAGGGCCTGCTGATCGTAAGCGAAATTTTATAACTGATCGCGAGGCTTTCTAGGCGCTGCTTTACGCTTTCGTATTCGCAATCGAAGAGATAAAAGCTCTCGCCCGCGCTCGGCGCGTCTTGAAGGATCGGCGGCAAGCTCTGCAAGCAAAGCGCCTTGATCACGTTTACCGAGCAGCCTCTGACGTTTAGCAGGAAGCTGTTTTTCGCCACCGTGCGCGCCATCGAGGGAGCTAGGGTTTCTCCGTTTTTCAGCTCAAGTGAATCGAAAGAGAGCGTCGATAAAATTTTACCGACGACCGCGTAAGCGGAGTTTGCCGCAAAGATCGTGATGAAATCGTACGAATCGATCATCTTTTCAAGCGCGAAGGGTAAAACCTTATCGTTTTCGCTTAAGAATTTCAGATCGTCCATCCGCCCGAAAACTCGTTCGTAGCTGCGAGAAATATAGCTCATCAAAGCCGCGTCGTAGCGGATCTCCTCGCCGATTACAAGGATGATATTTTTCATAAAGACCCTCATTAAATTTTCGCACATTATAGCATAAACGCAGGCTGCTCTTTCAGAGCTTTTTAATGGCGTTTTGGATAAACTTCACAAATTTTTTAAGACACGAAAAGGTACAAATATGGACTACAAAGATACTCTCTTTCTTCCTACGACGGACTTTGCGATGCGAGGCGCGCTACCGCAAAACGAACCTGCGCGGTTTAAGGCATGGTACGACGAGCGTAAAATTTACGAAAAGATGAAAGCTAGGCGCAAGGGCGCAAGCGTCAGCTTCAATATCCACGACGGCCCGCCGTACGCTAACGGACACCTCCACATCGGCCACGCGCTGAATAAAATTTTAAAAGACATCATCACCAAAACCCATTATTTCTTCGGCGAGGATATCCGCTACGTGCCGGGCTGGGACTGCCACGGTCTGCCGATCGAGCAGCAAGTAGAGATCAAGCTAGGCGAGCGGAAAAAATCGCTTTCAAAAGTGCAGATCCGCGAGCTTTGCAGACAGCACGCCAAAGAATTTATCGACGTGCAGCGCAATGAATTTAAAGATATGGGGATTTTGGGCGACTGGGACGATCCGTATCTGACGCTAAAATTTGAGTTTGAGGCTGAAATTTACAAGGCGCTCTGCCAAATCGCAAAAAAAGGAATTCTGATCGAGCGCTCAAAGCCCGTGTTTTGGAGCTGGGCGGCAAAAAGCGCGCTCGCAGAAGCCGAGGTCGAATACAAAGACAAAGAGGACTACTCGATCTTCGTGGCGTTCGATCTAAGCGATGAAGCGAACGCTAAAATCGGCGCGAAAGGCGCCAAAGCGGTCATCTGGACGACCACGCCTTGGACGCTGCCCGCAAACGGCGCGATATCTTTGAACCCGAATGAAATTTATGCGCTGACGAGCGAAAATTTAATCCTTGCAAAACCTTTGGTCGAAAGCCTCGTAAGCCTAGGCATCACCAAGGGCAAGATCGTAAAAGAATTTAAGGCTACCGAGCTTGAAGGCTTAAACGCGATCAACCCGCTAAACGATAGGGCTTCGAAATTTATCCTCGGCGAGCACGTCCTGATGGACGGCGGTACTGGGCTCGTGCATACGGCTCCGGGACACGGCGAGGACGATTATTTCGTAGGGCTTAAATACGGCATCGAGGTGATTATGCCCGTGGATGAGGGCGGCTGTTTCGACGAGACACTTAAAACCAAAAAACTCTTCCGCGCAGACGTCGTAGATGAGCTCGTGGGGATGCATATTTTCAAAGCAAACGAGAAAATTTTAGAGCTTCTAGGCCCCGCGCTTATCAAATCCGGCAAATTCGTCCACTCCTATCCACACTGCTGGCGCACGCACAAGCCGGTGATCTACCGCGCGACAAAGCAGTGGTTTATCGCGATGGACGAGCCAATGCCTAGCGGCAAGACGCTGCGTCAGGTGGCGCTAGAGCAGATCGGAGGGGTTAAATTTTATCCGCAAAGCGGCATCAACCGCCTTACTTCGATGATAGAAAACCGCCCCGATTGGTGTATCTCGCGCCAAAGAGATTGGGGCGTGCCGATCGCATTTTTCCGCGATAAAAGCACCAAAGAGCCGATCTTTGATGAGAAAATTTTAAATAATATCTACGAAATTTTTAAGGCTAAGGGCGCGGATGCTTGGTGGCAGATGGAAATTTCGGAGCTTTTGCCGCAGGACATCGGCTATAAGGCTGAAAATTTAGAAAAGGTGATGGATATCTTAGACGTTTGGTTCGATAGCGGCTCTACATGGAAAGCGGTGCTGCAAAGCGGCGCCTATGATGCGGGTAAATTCCCTGCGGATATGTATCTTGAGGGCAGCGACCAACACCGCGGCTGGTTTCAGAGCTCACTGCTTCTAAGCTGCGCGATCAACGAATGCGCACCGTACAAAAGCATCCTCACGCACGGATTTACCGTCGATGAGAAGGGCCAGAAGATGAGCAAGTCCGTCGGAAACGTCGTCTATCCGCAAGAGGTCGCAAAGAGCCACGGCGTGGAAATTTTACGCCTTTGGGTCGCGATGAGCGATTACTCGACCGATCTAAAGATCAGTGACAATATCCTAAAGCAGGTAAGCGAGCAGTACCGCAAAATCCGAAATACGATAAGATTTCTGCTCGCAAGCACCAGTGATTTAAATGAGATCGAGACGAGCAATTTTACGCGGCTTGACCGCTGGATCCTAACGCGCGCTACAAACGCCTTTTCGAGCGCGGAAGCGGCGTTTAGAAACTATGATTTTTCAAAAGGCTTCAACGCCTTACTAAATTTCTTAAGCGCCGATCTGAGCGGAATTTATCTTGATATCTGCAAAGATAGGCTCTACTGCGACGCACCCGACGAGCCGCGCCGCAGAAGCGCACAAAGCGCGATCGCTCTGATTACGCGAGCGCTGATACCTTTAATCGCGCCTACGCTAACTTACACGATCGACGAAGTGATGGAATTTGCGCCGCAAATCATTAAAGAGGGCAAAGAAGACGTTTTCGATCTGACATATAAGCCGATAGAATTTGACGATTTTCTAGAATTCGACGAAATTTTAATCAAATCGAGAGAGAAGTTTTTCGAGCTTATCGACGCGCTTAAAAAGGACAAGATCATCAAATCGACGCTTGAGCTGGTTTTGCAGACGAGCTCGAACGAAATTTTATCAAACGACATCCTAGGCGTGGCGGATTGGTTCATGGTAAGCGACGTGGACACTCTGCAAAGCGGGCCTGCTCTGGCGGAATTTAAGATAAACGACGAAATTTTCCGCCTCGTAAAATCCTCTAAACATAAATGCCCGAGATGCTGGAAATTTAACGCAAAAGAGCCTGATGAGCTCTGCCCGCGCTGCGCGAAGGTCATGCATGCTCGCTAGCCCCATAAGTCTCGGCTTCGTATTTTTTACGATCGCGCTGATCTGCGTAGCAACGGGCGTGGGGATCTATTTCGTGAATAAATTTAAGGATGGCAGATGATAAGTTTGAAAGAGGCTCTAAAGCTGAGCGCGGATGAAATTTCGACGCTCAGAGCGGAGCTAAAGGATAAAATTTTAAAAACCGAAGAGCTCGGCGCCTACGTCGAGCAGCTTACGGGCGAGGCTTTAAACGTCAGCGGCGAGGGCGTGCCGATCGCGATCAAAGATAACATCCAGGTAAAAGATTGGAGCGTCACTTCAGCGAGCAAAATTTTGCAAGGCTACGTTGCGCCGTACGACGCGACGGTGATTAAAAAGCTACGCGAGCGCGGTTTGGCGCCATTTGGGCGAACGAATATGGATGAGTTTGCGATGGGAAGCACGACCGAAAGCTCATTCTACGGCAAAACTCTCAATCCGACCGATCACTCGCGCGTACCCGGCGGCAGTAGCGGCGGAAGCGCGGCTGCCGTAGCGGCAAATATCGCCATAGCCGCACTCGGAAGCGATACGGGCGGCTCGATCCGCCAGCCGGCGGCATTTTGCGGCTGCGTAGGCTTTAAGCCGAGCTACGGCAGGGTCAGTCGCTACGGGCTTGCGGCGTATTCGAGCAGCCTCGATCAGATAGGACCGATCACGCGCAGCGTCGAAGATGCGGCGATTTTATACGACATCATCGCAGGCCGCGACGAGATGGACAGCACGAGCTACGCGGGCGCTTACGAAAGCACCGCGGATAAGCTAAACGCGGATCGCAAGCTTAAGATCGCCGTTATAAAAAATTATATCGACGAAGCCTCGCAGCAGGTCAAAGAGGCTCTAAATTCGGCTATAGAAAAGCTAAAATCCTTCGGGCACGAGATCGTTTACCGCGATCTTTGCAGCTCCAAATACGACATCGCGACCTACTACATCATCGCAACCGCCGAGGCTAGCGCAAATTTAAGCCGCTACGACGGCGTGCGCTACGGAAACCGCGCGAAGGCTTTAAATTTAAAAGAGCTCTACGCCAACACCCGCGGCGAAGGATTTGGCGACGAGGTCAAAAGAAGGATGCTTCTAGGCACCTTCGTGCTAAGCAGCGGCTATTACGACGCGTATTACATCAAGGCACAGAAGGCAAGGGCCTTCATCAAAAGCGAATATGAGGAAATTTTAAAAGACGCCGATTTGATCTTTATGCCGATCGCGCCGGGCGTGGCGTATAAATTCGGCGAGCTTAGCGATCCGCTTCGCGCGTATCTTAGCGACATATACACGATCGGCGTAAATTTAGCAGGGCTTCCCGCAATCTCCGTGCCGGTAGCGAAAAACAAAGAGGCTCTTAATATCAGCGCGCAGCTCATCGGGCGTGCTTACGACGAACAAACGGTGCTGGACGGCGGCTTGAGTTTAGAAAAAATCGTGAAAGGATAAGTATGAAGATCGTCAAAAAGGCTCTGACCTTCGAGGATGTTTTGTTGGTACCGCAATACTCTGAAATTTTACCCAAAGAGGTCGATATCAGCACGAGTTTTACGAAAAATATCACGCTAAATACCCCTCTTGTGAGCGCTGCGATGGATACGGTCACCGAGTACCGCACGGCGATAATGATGGCACGCCTCGGCGGCATCGGCGTGATCCATAAAAATATGGACGAGGACTCCCAAGCCAAGATGGTTCGCCGCGTAAAAAAGAGCGAAAGCGGCGTCATTATAGACCCTATCTCGATCAAGGCAGACGCCACGATCAAAGACGCTCTCGATCTGATGGGTGAGTACCACATCAGCGGCATTCCCGTTATCGACGACAACGGCGTGTTGATTGGAATTTTGACCAATCGCGATCTGCGCTTTGAAACAGACACCGCCGCGCTAGTAGGCGAGAAGATGACCAAAGCTCCGCTAATTACCGCCCCAAAAGGCTGCACGCTTGATGATGCGGAGAAAATTTTTAGAAATAATAAGGTAGAAAAGCTTCCGATAATCGACGCAAACGGTCATTTAGAGGGGCTTATTACGATTAAAGACCTTAAAAAGCGCATCGAATACCCAAGCGCCAATAAAGACAAATTCGGCCGCCTTCGCGTTGCCGCGGCAATCAGCGTAGGCCATCTGCAAAGAGCCGAAGCTCTCGTCAAAGCGGGCGTCGATGCGCTTGTGATGGACTCTGCGCACGGACACTCCAAAGGCATTATCGATACGCTTAAGGAGCTGAAGCGAAATTTTGACGTCGACGTAGTGGTCGGAAACGTCGCAAACCCCGCCAGCATAAAGGATATCGCAAACGCAGGAGCGGACGCGATTAAAGTAGGCATCGGCCCGGGCTCGATCTGCACTACGCGTATCGTAGCGGGCGTGGGCGTGCCGCAGTTTACCGCGATCAACGATTGCGCGATCGAAGCGGCTAAATTTGGAATTCCGATCATCGCAGACGGCGGCATCAAATACTCGGGTGACATCGCCAAAGCTCTAGCCGCGGGCGCAAGCTCGGTGATGATGGGAAGCCTGCTTGCAGGCTGCTACGAAACGCCGGGCGAGCTCATTACGTTTCAGGGTCGCCAGTACAAAACCTACCGCGGCATGGGTTCCTTAGCGGCGATGCAAAAGGGAAGCTCGGATCGCTACTTTCAAGACGGCACCGCAAAAGAAAAGCTCGTACCCGAGGGCGTCGAGGGGCGCGTACCTTACGCGGGCATGCTAAAAGACGTGATCTTTCAGCTGCTAGGCGGCTTGCGAAGCTCGATGGGATACTGCGGCAGCAAGGATATCGCGACCTTTCAGCAAAAGGCGGAATTCGTCGAGATCACGAGCGCAGGTCTTAAAGAAAGCCACGTCCACGACGTCATCATCACGCAGGAAGCGCCGAATTACCGAGTAAATCAGTGATCCTTCAAAGCAAAATTCAAAATTTCGACGAGCCGCTCTATCTGGAGAGCGGCCGCGTCTTTTCCAACTTCAAGCTCGCCTATGAAACCTACGGCGAGCTAAACCCGGACAAATCAAACGTCATCGTCATCTGCCACGCCTTAACCGGCTCCGCGCACGCCGCGGGACTTTACGAAGGCGACGTTAAGCCCGGCTGGTGGGACGGACTCATCGGCGATCATAAAGCGGTCGATACGACAAAATTTTTCGTCATCTGCATAAACATTTTAGCTTCGCCGTTCGGCTCGACATGCCCGCTTGATGTCGATGAAAGCAGCGGCCGCGAGTACCGCTTGCGCTTTCCCGTAGTGGTCGTCTCGGACGTCGTGCGCGCGCAGATGATGCTTTTAAAGCGCCTCGGTATCGCTCGCGCGCGCGCCGTTATCGGCGGCAGCCTGGGCGGCATGCAGGCGCTGTGCTACGCGATCGAATATCCGGAGTTTGCGGATGAAATTTTCGTACTCGCAAGCACATACGCTACGCAGCCTTGGGCGATCTCGTTTAATAAGATCGCGACCGAGGCCATCTTGCGCGATCCAAATTTCAAAGGCGGCAACTACGATAAAAATCTGATCGCCGAGCACGGACTTGACGGCATGGCGGTGGGGCGCATGGCGGGACATATAAGTTTTTTAAGCCCAAGCTCGATGCAGGAAAAATTTGGGCGCAACTACGTCGAAACCGACGGTCTTTACGAGATTAATGGGCGCTTTCAGGTCGATCGCTACCTTGAATACAACGGCGAAAATTTCGCGCGCAGGTTCGATCCGCTGTGCTATCTCTACATCGCTAAGATGATGAATATATTTGATTGCACGCGTCACTACGGCAATCTCAAAAACGCCTGCGCACAGATCAGATCGCGCCTGCACCTCATCTCTTTCAAAGGCGACGTGCTCTTTCCACCGGAGCTAATGAAAGAAATTTACGATGCGATGAGCGATCTGGGCAAAAAGGATCGCGCGAGCTACGCGCAGATCGACAGCGACTACGGACACGACGCGTTTTTGGTCGAGATAGAAAAATTTGATTACATCATAAAAAGGATTTTGGATGAGTTTTGAGGAAAAAATGGAAAAAATTAACGCGCTTTTAAAAAGCCTAAACGACAAGGATCTGAGCCTAGAGGAGAGCGTGAAGCTGTATAAACAGGGCGTCGCGCTGCTAAAGGAGGCGAAGGAAATTTTAGAAAACGCCAAACTCGAGGTTGCCGAAATAAACGCACCCGAGCAGGCTTAGGAGGCGGCGATGATAAACGTATGCGTTTTACAGCTACCGACGCTTTCGATGAGCGAAAATCGGATTGATTACTATATGAAGGTCGCCAAAGATAACGGCGCGCGGATCGTGCTGCTGGGCGAATATGAGCTAAATTCCTTCTTTAGCGAGCTTAAAAAGATGCCCCGCTCCATCGCGTGCGAACAGAGCGAGCACAAGCAGGAGCTGATGGCGCGGCTGGCCGCCAAATACGACCTGCATATCGTAGCGCCGATAATCAGAGCCGCAAGCGGCGCGATTTTGAGGCAGGCGGGCATTTTCGGCGGCGCGGCTCAAAAAAGTGTGAGCGGCGGCGGCGAAAATTCCTTAAGCCTTAAAAGCGAGCCTAGTTGCAAGGGCGAGCTAAATTCCAAGAGCGATTTAAATTCCAACGATGGTTCAAATTCTAAAGGCGCTTTAAATTCCAAGAGCGAGCAGAGTTCCAAAGGCAGCTTAAATTCTGAAGGCGCTTTAAACTCCTGCGGTGCGCACGCTTTAAATTTCAAAGCCGTAAATTCCGCAGACGGTTTAAATTTAAGCGCTTCGATCCCGAGTAACTCGAACGCTTCAAATTTAAAAGCCGAAAGCCAAAAAGATGCGAGCGAAGAGGAGATCTTTTGCGCGAGCGAAAACGAGCCTATCTGGGTGAAATCCTGCGCGAAATTTTCGCCCTCGGAGGTGAAATTTTACGATCAAAATATCCTGATGGATTATCCGCACTGGAACGAGGAGGGCTTTTTCGCCAACCGCAAAAGCCGCAAAATCGGTAAAATTTCGCCGATGATCTTTAGCGAAGGCGGCGTGAAATTCGGCATCTGCTTCGGCTACGAGGCGCATTTTGACGTATTTTGGCGCTATTTTATGCAGAAAAACGTCGGCTGCGTGCTCGTGCCGTGCGCCTCAACCTTCGAAAGCGGCGGGCGCTGGCGCGAGCTTTTGAAGATGCGCGCGTTTACAAACTCGCTCTACGTCATCCGCGCCAACCGCATCGGCGAGGCAAAATTCGGCGAAAGCGAGTTTAAATTTTACGGCGAGAGCTTCGTCGTAACTCCCGGCGGCGAGATCGCAAACGAGCTGAAAAACGAAGAGGGCGTGCTGATGTGCGAAGTGGACGCGGACGAGATCGCTGCAGCGCGCGGGCTGTGGAAATTCCGAAAAAATCTAGTCGGCAGGGGGCTTTTATGAACTACTTTCACAGACAGATCCAGCTTTGGGGCGAGCAGACGCAGCGCGCGCTTGCGGACAAGCGCATCCTAATCATCGGCGCGGGCGGGCTTGGAAGCAGCCTTTCTTACGCTCTGGGCGCAAGCGGTATCGGGAGGATCAGCGTCGTGGATTTCGACACGGTGGCGCTTCACAACATCCACAGGCAAATTTTATTCACGCTCGCAGACGAGGGCAAATTTAAAGCGGACGTTTTTAAAAGCCGCACGGAAAGCCGCTACGACGGCGTGAGCGTGGAGGTACACAAAATCCGCGCGGAGGAATTTTTTGCTAGCGCGATAGGCGCGGGCGAGAAATTTGATCTGATTTTGGATGCGACCGATAATCTCGCCACGCGCGCGCAGATCGATGCCTTTGCTAAGCAAATAGGCGTGCCGTGGGTGTTTGCGTCGGTGGACAGCTGGCAGTGCCAAGTCTGCTTCGTGCAGAATGCGGATTTTAAATTTTTCCCGAGCCTAAACGCGACGCCTGCGGGCATAACGGCTGCGATTGTGATGTTTGCGGCAAGCTTTGAGGCAAACCTCGCTCTGCGCTACCTAGCGGGGCTTGAGGTCGAAAAAGACCTGCTTTACTATGCGAACTTTTTTGGCGGCGAGCTGGAAGTTAGGAAGATAAAATTGTAGCTTAGCGCGAAGGTTTCCGTGGATTTTACCTTGATCCAACTTACACTTAACGCCACTTTATTTTATCTTCTCTTGATTTATGTCGTGGGTGAATAAGTGCGGTGGATTTAAACTCTCTGTGCGTTTGGACAAAATTTTAATTTACGCGTCCAAGCCCATAATATAGAATTTAAAAATTTACGCCCAGATGCATTTTAGTAGCAAAGCGCGATAGAAAATTTCTAGAATTTCCCTGTTTTGGAAACGTTGCTTCTCGCTTAGTACGCTACTTTTCGCGGAATTTTAATTAGCCTCTACGACTTGTTTTGTAGCGGCGATCTTTCGCTCCGTCCATAGCACGACGTCTTTTATGACTAGCTTTTCGATAGCTTTTATGAAATTTGTGATAAAGCCATAATCTATCTCGCCGTTTTTGATCGGGATTGAAATTTCGGTCGCATTTAACAATTTTTCAAAATCTCTAACTAAACCGCCTTGATAAATTTTTTGATTTTTATTCAGCCAGACTATGAAGTATTGAGCCACTACTTGTGAAAATTTATCAAATTTTGCAAAAAGTGTTTTTGTAAATTGCCCGGCATAAAAATCTTTATCCATATAAAAAAATTGCATTCCTAGCATTCCGACCGCTAAAGAATTTCCAGCGATTTTATGCGCATCATCTAAATACTCCACATATCCAGCTATGCCGTTATTTAAAACAGTTCTTGTAAAATATGGATATTCGCCGTTATCGCAAAATTTAAAGCTATCTTTATTAAGTTGCGGATTTGACTTAACCGCAAACAGATCGCCTACCTTTACATTTTCAAATCCACCAGCTGACCTCATTTGGCTAAATTCTTCAAATTCAACCAGCGCGGCTTGCTCTTTATCGGTAAGTTTATAATCTTTAAGTCCGGTTACCGCAAGATACGCGTCGAGCTCTTCGACGCGTTCGCGCTCGAGCTCTTCGATAAATTTTTCCATAAAGGAAAAATTTATCTTGCCGCCTAACGTCGGCAAAAAGATTTCAAATTTTTCATCTCTTAATTTAGAACTAGAAAGCTGATTACCGTATCCGAATTTGCCGCGTAGAATATTTTTAATGCAACTAGAAATATAAAGCCCGGAATAACCCGTAAATTCAACTTCTTTAAAATCAAGCTCCTTGCATTTTTTAAATTTTAGCACGTGCACCTTCATTTCAACGCTGGCTAAGTATGAATGATAAAATACGTCTCCGAAAAAATTTACAGAGATAAAATTTTCGTAATGCCTAGCTTCACCGATATTCAGTGTATCATATGACCCTATCACGCCGTTATCTTCGCTTTTTGCAGAAATTCGCTTTATATCGCCGTTTATTAAAATACTAGAATTTAAAAGCGAACCCGTTTGAATATCGAAAATATCCCCTATCCGAAATTCCTCGAATTTCCCGCCATTCGCTTTAAATTCTCGCTCTAAATTTGCAATCCTTTCGCTAATTAAGCTTTGCTTGGGACTATCCTTTTTTAAAATTTGCGACACTTCCCAGCTTAGATAGTCGCTCACGGTCTTTTTAAAATCGGCTAATGTAGGCATCGAATCAATCTTTTTATGCTGATCAAAATTCCAATCCATACCACTACCGGTAATAAAATCTTCGACATAAATTTCGTCTAAATTCCATAACTGCGAGCTCACTTTTGCCGCCCTACCCGCTTTATAAATTTTAACTATATCGGCATATCTTTGCGTCGGCTCGTCTAGCTCTTGCAAAGAACGAGAAGTGCGTTTATATCCGTCATTTCTAAAATCGATAAATTTAACGGAACGCTCGAAGTCGTGCGGCTCATGCGCTTTAAAGATATAAATACTGGTTTGAACGCCGGCCACCGGTACGAAAAGATCAACGGGCATTTTTATACTCGCCAGCAAAGTGTGGGATTTTAAAATTTTCTGATTTGATTTCACGGCCTTGCCGCTACCTGCGCTATCTTGTATAATAATAGCACCAAGCCCGCTTTTTGCCATGCGATCTAGACCATAAGCGATAAAGGGCATTCCGTTCTCTTCAAAAGTAAAAGGCGGATTTAGCAAAATTCTATCGGCTTTAAAATTTGAGTAAAGCTTGTCGGGGCGATTAAATGCACTACCGTGTTCTATCCGCGCTGAGCCGTCGCCGCGCAATATCATATTAGTAGCCGCAAGCGTATACATCTCGGCATTTAATTCCACGCCTAAAAGCTGATTTCTTTTGATTTCGTCTATCTTTTTTATCGCTTTAGAGCTTCCTTTGGCGTAATTTTCGTTAGCGTTTTCTATCATGATTTGCATCGCGGAGATGAGAAAGCCGGCGCTTCCGGTAGCCAAATCCATAACGCGATTATCCTTGTCTATATCTAAAATTTCAGCCATCATTTTAGTTATATAAGGCGGAGTAAGCACGATGCCAAGCTCTTTGCCGTCACCTAAAGCATATTTTAAAAACTCGCTATACATCTCGCCCATAACATCAATATGTCCAAAACTTTCGCCTCCGGAGCCGTCTATTTTTTGAAAAATATTTCTATATAAAAACGTGAAAATTTGCTTGGTCGTGCTAGATTTTTCTTTCAACAAATATGCAACTTCTTTATCGTTCGGCTTAGTTTCATCTATCTCGTCTCGTTGCGAATTTTTCGAAATTTCATTAAAGGAGGCCAGCATTAAATTTAGCTTTTCGAGCGGAATTTTTCTATTTTTGAGAAAAGAACTTATACGATTAGTTATTAAAACGCCGTCGCGTTCGTTATCTAGCTGAGAACCTTTCAAATCATCGGGCGTCAATCCGTAGTTATTTTTTATGTCTTGCATCGAAAGCAGCATCCCTGAGACGTAAAGGACGCGCTGCGGAGCGGTGATATTGTGATTATGCATTAGCTTATTTAACTTTTTGGCGTAAATTTTAAGAATTTCGCGCGACGTAATTAAAAATCTATGCTTGTCTTCGTCGGTTAATTTGGCGTCTTTGTAAAAATTTTTAAAGCTCTTCTTATTTTCAAGAAAATCTAACGTTTTGTAATTGTCCATAAATTTAAACGTAAGTTCGCTGCTACCCCAAACGAAATACACGTAAATTTGCAGATTTTCTTCGCTATCGCCCGCGATACCGATCGCAACGGCTTCATGATATTTGCCGCTTGCGATTATAGAACGGGCATAGTGAAGCGCGCCGTTTACGGCGTAACCGGATATAGATTTGTCGTCAAATTTCATCTCGTCTTTGTCTTTGGCGACTAATTTTTTCGAGCCGAATTTATTTTCTATGATTACGGGAGTGCCATAAATCTCCAAGCTAAAATCCGGAACTCCGAAATTTTCTTTAGTTTTAGTCTTTGCCGAGCCCTTTAGCGCTTCTTTTAAATACCGCGTCATCGCTTGTTTTTCGTTAAAATCACGCGATTTTTTAAGTCCTAAATTTTTAAAAGTCGCTTTTACGTAATCATCGACATCGTTTTCATACTGCCACTTTGACATATTTTCTCCATAATATTGGTTTAAATCAAAATCGTTCAGATTATGTTATGTCTTCGCTTAAATTTGCGATAACTTTCAAGTTTGATTTTTAAATTTCAAAGGTATTAATCCATATCCTATCGCATCATAACCGAGCTCTAGTACGCTACCCGATTCTATGCTTAAAGTATATGCGCTTTATCGCCAAGCACAAATTGGATTTATTGCATCTTTTCCGCTTGCTTCCTTTAAAATTTTAGGATGAATTATAGCTTAGGTTAAATTAAATCGTAATTTTATGTAATATGACTTTTGAAATTTACGTGTAAATTTAGCTCGCAAGTGCCAAGTCTAAGCAAAACCCAAATTAAAATTTACATTAAAATTTTACCCCAAATCTTGCAACAGATCCGCCAAGCTCACGCTTGATAGGGATTTTTTAAAATCATTCTGAATGCGAGCAAAGCGCGGCGCGAGTACCGCCTCGATCTTGCCGCCCACGGGGCAGGCGCTAGGCGAGCCTTTATGCAGGCGAAACATCGCGTCCTCCTCGCTCACCGCCTCGTAAATGTCTAAAAGCGTGATGAGCCGCGCGTCGCGAGCCAGGGTGATGCCGCCCACGCCTGCGGTCGTGAGCACTAGGGCCGCATTTTTTAGCTGCGAGATCAGCTTGCGCGCGATGGCAGGGTTTATCCCCGAGCTTGCGGCGACGAAATCGCCCGTGACCTTCTCCTCGCGAAAATACGCGACGCAAAGCATGATGTGAACCGCGAGTGAAAATTTTATACCTACCTGCATTTCGCTCCTTGATTTGGATCTGAGTTTTAGAATTTAAGCGAAATTTTCCTTAAACTCGACCGCTAAATTTCAGATCGCGCTAAAATTTAATCCGCTAGGCGATTTTCTTAAAATTCTGATCTTAAATTTAATCGTGTCTAAATTTTACTCGCTAAATGATTTCCTAAAATTCGGATATTAAATTTTAATCGTTCCGAAATTTTATCCGCTAGTCGATTTTTTAAAATTTATATATTAATTTTAATCGCGCCTAAATTTTATCCGCGACATAGCGAGCCGCGCGAGCCGATACCGATAGCGCGACCATCCCCGTCTCGTCGCCGCCGCTATCGTCGCTACTACTACATTATTTTTGCCGCTGTTGTCGCCGTCGCTGCTACCATTCATTATATTTACAGCCGAACGCTATTGCTGCTTGCCATTACGCTACCATCGCTCATCATCTTTACGCCGTTTGCAGTCGCCGCGGCGCCGTTCATTATATTCTCGCTACCGCCCGCTGTATTACGGCTGGCGCTAATACCGCCACCCGTGCCGCTGCTGCCTACTGCCGCCGTTGCAGCCGCTACCGCTGTTCATTACCTCTGCTGCGGTGTCGCGAATACAATCCGCCGCTATCGCCACCGCCGCTATTATTCGAATACAATCGCTACCGATGTTCTGCAATGCAATCGCAGCCGTCATTAGCACCGCAGCGGCGTTGCCGTCACCGTTAAATTTTAAATTTTAGCTTGAGTTTGCCCCGCCGCTAAATTTTAATTTCAAGCCGTAGCTCGCTCTAGCTCTAAATTTTAATTCAAACATAGGCTCTGTCCTAGCGCTAAATTTTGATTAAAGCCCAAGTTTGCTTTGCTGCTAAATTTTAAATTTGCGCTCGAATTTCACTGCGCTAAACGATTTAAAATTTACATTAGAATTTTGCCGTGCCGCGCAGTTTAAAATTTACACGCGACAACGCCGCATTATTCGCCGACCGCCGTAAACGGCTTACCGATAAATTTTTGCGCCCTGATCTCATCTATTACGGCGAGCGCGAGGTCTGCATAGCCGATGTAGCTTTTGCCCTTGCCGTTTAGGATCAGCTCGTCGCCTCCGAGGACGTATGAGCCCGTGCGAGCGGCGTTCGCGTCGTATTCCGCGGCGGGGATCACGTAGGTCCAGATCAAATTTTTGCTCGCTTTTAGCACCTCGTAGCTCGCCGCAGTCGCCTCGGCTACGCCCATATACTCAGCCGGAAAGCTCGGGGTATCCATCAGGCGCGTCTTGCGCGAAGCGTCTGTGTATAACACACCCGCGCCGCCAATGACGAAAAGTCTCGTCTGCGTGCCGCTTAGCAGCTCCGCGATGTGCTGCGTCATTTTCGCGTGAAGCGGGAAGGTCTGCGGCGTCCATGCAGCGATCGCGCTAATGACGACGTCAAAGCCCGCCAAATCGGCCTTGCTAAGCTCGAAAACGTCCTTGTACACGAGCTTGATGGCGCCGTTTTTATACTCTTTGTTTCGCGCGAAGCCCGTTACGTCATAGCCCTGCCTTAGCGCCTCCGCAACTAGCGCGCTGCCCGATTTCCCGTTTGCTCCGATGATTGCTACCTTTTTCATTTTCTATCCTTTAAATTTAGATTTTTGTTTACTGACGCAGCCGCTTATCGCTGCTGCAAGCTAATTCACTTGCCATCGCGGCCAATGCACTCTCTCATGCGACTGTCTATCGCTGTGGCGGCCGATGCGCCCGCCACGTAGGGCGTCATTTTGCCGCGCTGCGCAGTTTAAATTTTACACCTGCGCTTTGCCGCGCGCTTGTCTTGCGAAATTTTACAGCCAGCTAGGCTTTACGTCCTCGTTTATCACGCCATCATCCATCGTGTACTGCTTCAGGCTGCCGCGTTTAGTTTGGATACAGATAAACTTCATCCCCTGCGCGCCCGCTTTGAAGCATCTTTTGCCAGCCGGATCGATGCGGATCGCGTCGCCCTCGCCCACCGCCTTTTCCTCGCCGTCAATAAAGAGCGTGCCGCCGCCTTTTAGCACCAAATAAAGCTCCTCGTTTTGCTTGTGCGAATGCACGAACGGCACGCTCGCGTTTGCTGGAAGCTCGTTGATAGAAAGCTCACAGCCGCTTAAGCCTAGTGCTTCTTTTAGCTCGACTCTCGGTTCGCTTTTCGTTGAAACGATCTTGTAGTTTGACATCTTTGTCTCCTTGGATTTTTTTGTTGTAATGTTATAACTTACAACTGATGAGCGAAGTATAGTCAAATTTTGTTGTAATGTAAAGAGTTACAGCAGAAATTTCAAAAAATTTGACGCGAAATTTAAAATCAGCTAAAATCCGCGCGATTTTAACCGAAGGATTTTTATGCAAAATAGCGCATTTAAGACGCTAACGCTCATAGCAAAGAAAAACTTTAAAAAACTGTTTTTAACGTTTAGTCTAGTTTTGGCGGAAAACGGGCTATTTCTCGTCTATCCCGTACTAGCCGGCATAGCCATAAACGCCATCGTAGCCGGCGACACGATTTTGGCGCTTAGCTACTCGGGCTTAGTGTTCGTCGGCTGGGGACTCGGCTCGATTAGGCGGCGTGTGGATACGCAGGTATTTACTAGGATATATGCAGGACTTGCCGTAAGCGTGATAATGAACGAAAAAAGAGCCGCAAAAGACGAAAGCGTCATAATCGCAAGGGCAAATTTATCTCGCGAATTCGTGGATTTTTTCGAACAGCATTTTCCCGTGTTTTTCACCTCGGTCGTCTCGATTTTCGGCTCGGCGATCATGCTTTTGTTTATCGAGTTCTACGTAGGTTTGGCCGTTTTTGCTCTGCTCGCGGTCTTTGGCATTTTGCTGCCAAAATACATCACTAAAAACGACCGCTTGTATCTAAAGCTAAACAACCAACTGGAGCGCGAAGCAGGACGCATAAGCGTAGGCGACGAATACACGCTAAATCGCCACTACGACGTACTTTCAAAGCTTCGTATCCGCATTTCAAACAGAGAGGCAATGAGTTTTTTTATCATCGGCGCGAGTGCGGCGGCGATTTTTAGCTTGGCGATATTTTTACTCTCAAGCAATCATGCAAATGCGGGTCACATCTACTCGGTGCTTACCTATCTATGGACGTTTGCGATCAGTCTTGACGACGCGCCGAGGCTAGTGGAAGAGTTTAGCAAATTAAAAGATATAGGCAAGCGCGTAAACGTCGAGTTAGAGGGAGATTTGGCTAAAATTTAATCGCTTTTTTGGGGTATAATGTACCTAAAATTTACCAAAAAACGAGGTCAAAATGCACGAAAATCACGCTCATCATGAGCATTCTCACACGTCAAATAAAACCGTTTTGAGAAATTCCTTCCTTATAATATCCGCTTTTATGCTGGTCGAGGTCGCGGGCGGCTTCGCGACAAACTCGCTCGCCCTGCTCTCGGACGCCGGGCACATGCTATCAGACGCCGCAGCGCTCGGGCTTTCGCTGTTTGCGTTTAAATTCGGCGAACGCAAAGGCAATCTGAAAAAGACCTTCGGCTACAGGCGGATCGAAATTTTAACCGCGACGATAAACGCGCTCGCCCTCGTCGCGATCGCCGTTTTGATCGTCATCGAGGCGGTGCAGCGCTTCCAAAACCCGCCCGAAGTAGCCACCGCGGGCATGCTCGCTATCAGCACGCTGGGACTTGCCGTAAACATCGTCGTGGCGCTATATATGCTGCGCGGCGGCGACGTGAGAGAAAACGTCAATATGCGCGGCGCCTATGTGCACGTACTGGGCGACGCCCTGGGCTCTGTGGGCGCGATCGCGGCGGCACTGCTGATGATGTGCTTTGGCTGGGGCTGGGCGGACGCGGCGGCTAGCGTGCTCGTGGCCGCGCTCATCGTAAAAAGTGGCTGGGGCGTGCTAAAAGACAGCCTAAACATCCTGATGGAGGGCTCGCCAAAGGGCGTGTGCCTGGACGGGCTCGTCGCGCAGATCAGGGGCGTGGACGGCGTGCTTTCGGTGCACGACCTGCACGTCTGGAGTATCACAAGCGGCGCAAACGCGCTCACGGCTCACATCGTAGTTAGCGGCGAGCCGAGCGTGCGCAAGGCGGAGCAGATCTTGCGCGAAATATCGCGCGAAATGGAGCATCTGGGCATCACGCACACGACGCTACAGCTTGAAAGCAGCGATAACGATTGCGCGGACGAGCTCATCTGTGAGGTGCGCTCAAACGACGCAAGCGGGCATTTGGGGCATCATCACTAAATTTTTGGATTTGAAATTCCGCTTAATTTAGAATTCCGCTCGGTTTAAAATTTAAAATTTGGCTTAAGTTTTAAATTTTAAATTTGCCCGCGCTGTGGAATTTTGGAATTTTAGAATTTTGAGATTTTAAATTTTAAAATTCTGTGTCTGTTATAAAATTTTAAATCCATTCGCATAGCGGAATTTTAAAATTTCGCCCCGCGGACGCCATTTCAAAATCAGGCGCCACGCGCGCAAAATTGCAAATTTTACGCAGCGGGTCGCCGTATCATTCAAAACGGCGCCTATACGCGTTTGTAGAATTTTAATTTGACGAGAGCGGCAGGCTAGCAATTTCAGCAAAATTTTGCAGAAGCTTGGAATGGTTTAAATTTAGCTAAACGCCTTTCATTTTAATAGCGCGGAAACGACACAGCGCGCGCTACATTTTTAATTTAGCCAGGTATATCGCGCCTCTAAATTTTAAAATTCCGTGCCGCGAATCGAGCTGTAAATTGAGCCATAAATTTAAACTACGCATCAAAATTTTGGCTAAATTTCACTCATTATTTGCCTGCCGATTTGAGCCTGTTAAAAGCAAATTTGCCGTATAATCTCGCGAAATTTCAGGGAGCCAAGGTGCGCAAAAACATAAAATACCTAATTTACAAGTTCCTTTTAGGCAATGTCTTTTTGGCAGTTTTTTTGATTTCATTTTACGTTGCTTCGTGGCACCTTACAATGCTCTCGGGCCTCGATGTAATAGGTTTTTTGAAGGGATATTTTTTATTTCCGGGCGATATTCGCCTGCCTTTTACGACGGCGATTCTTGAGCTATTCGCCTTTTACGTCAGCAGCAGTTTGAGCGATTTTTACGTCAAAGGCATCGATCGCAAGCTTAATATTATATTTTTCATCGCATTTGCGACGATAGGAATTTTAGCTCTTACCGCCATCATTCTTATCGCGATGTTCGGTTTTATGATATATGGTATGGATTTAGATAAAAAATTAGTAGCGATTTTATCCGCCGCGGCATTATTCATGGGCATCTGCTCAACGGTATATTTATTTCGCAAAAGCAATTACGAGCTCGGTAAATTTTTACAAATCATCAGCCGAAAAAGAAGCGGGGAGATCGATAAAAAGCTATTCCCTATCTTGCTGCTTATTATATCTGCAACTTGGTTGGGTCTTATATTTTTCGCCTCTAGATAAAGCTCAATGCCCAGTTTAAATTTCGTCCGTCTGCGCTAAATTTCATAAGTGCGAATTGTCCGCACGGCGCGACGAAATTTTAAGCACGAAATACTTTTTATCAAAATTTAAACCTATGCATTATAATTGCAGGAATTAAAAAGGACGGCAATCGGTTATGAAAAGAGATATATTAATCGCGATTTTAGGCTTACTTTGCACCTTTATAGATATTAATTACATAGGTTTTCTTATCGCATTAAATTTGATAGTAGTCTTGGTTTGCGCCGCTTTTCCTTTTATGAAAAAGAATTATATATTTTTTCTACTGCTTGTCTTAAATTTAGCTTTGTATTTGAATAATATCTACACCCCTTTTGAAAAGCCAGAGCTTTGGACTTATAGCATACCTGCGCTGGCAAATGCGACATATGTATTAGTAGCGCTAGTTTATGCTTCGGGATTTGTCGCTTTTGTCCCGCTTGCGGCATATATCTATTTTTTATACTCGCTCTGCGTTGTTGCTTGCGGCATACGTGAAAAATTTCAAAACTTACGCTAAATTTGCGATCAAAATTTTAAGCTGCTATTGCGTATAATTTCGCAGAATTTTAAGGATTGCGTATGAAAATATATTTCTACAAATTGCTTTTAGGCATCTTACTGACGGGCATATTCTCGTTCTCGCTCGGCTTTACTTTATCGCACGTAGGTATCATATCGAATGCAGTTTTTGGCGTACCGCTATCGCCCTACGCTTCTTTTAAGGCCGAGCTCGCAAAAGCTATCTTAACGATAATCTCCGCATTTTATATCGCAAATAAAATTATTAATTTTCGCATCTTGGGCATCGATTGCAAGCTAAATTTTATATTTTTTATCGCCTTTTCGACGATAGGCGTGATTATCGTTTCTTTTCTGTCTTTGTTTTTGATTTTCGGCATGATCGTATGGCAGAAATCTGATACGGCATTTGCGGCGATGTGTCTATCCCTCGGATCGATTTGGACCGCTTGGCTATTTCATATCAGTGAATACAAGCTTGGGGCTTTCTTGCAAAATTGCAGCCCTAAAAGGAAATATAATATAGATAAAGTGCTATTGTTCGTCATAATAATAGTAGTTGCGCTGATTTTTATATCGGCAGTAATATAACCTTTCATTTTAAAATTTTAAACCAGCCGTAGAATTCGTTCGCTTCTAGGTGCAGATCGCCTGCGCTGGAGATGAAAAGCGGCCGTAGCGCGGCATTTGCTCTAAAATTTCCCGCGTCCTTCATCTGCGCGCTGTAAAAAATAAGCGCGTGGCTCGCAAACTGCGCAAACTCGTCAAACGAACTCGCCCCCGCCTCTATCATCGTGATTTTCGCGTCTGCAGGCAGCGAGCGCGAGACCTCCACCTTGCGCCCTTCGACGCCAAAAAGCGGAATGCTCGCATCAAAATCCGAAAGCGCGCGACGCGAGCGGATCCAAACATCTGGCGAGTGCAGCTTTAGATTTTGCGGCGCAACGCGCGCATCTAGCGCCAGCATATCAGCACTGCGTACCAAAGCGCTAATTTCATCAAATTTAGCCGCACGCACGTCCAGTGTCGGTCTATCGGCGCGCACGGTCTGTCCGCCCACGCCTACGTAATCGCATACGCTGCGCAGCTCATGCACGAACGCGCGCTGTTTATCGCTGCCGATCCGCCCATGTACCGCGCCGTTTAGCGTGGCGTTGATTTTGATGAAGCAAAAGCCGCTCTCGCGCGCCAAATAAAACGGCTCCGCAAGCTCCGCTGCCGCGGCATGGCAAATGTCAAATTTTACCTCTATGCCCCCACGGCGTAAAATTTCCGCGCCGCCCGCAGCCTGCGCGTTCGTATCGCGCGCGCCGATTACCACGCGCGATAGCCCGAGCTCCGCCAAAAGCTCGGCACAAGACGGGGTCTTGCCGCGGTGCGCGCAGGGCTCGAGCGTGACGTAGGCGCAAGCGCCGCGCAAAAGCCCGCCGTGGCGATTTAAAATGAAATCATAGGTAAAACTCGGCTGCAAAAGCGCGCTTTTTAGGGCTTCTAAATTTTGAAATTTAACGCCGAATTTACGGGCGTATTCGCGAGCGAAATCCTGCGCGAAATTTGCGTCCAGATCGCACAGCGCGGCGAAAACGGCGTTTGCCTCGGCGTGTAAAAAGCCCACCTTTTTGTGCGCGCCTATGCCAAGAGCTCTGCCGCTCTTATCTAGAAGCACGCAGCCCACGGCGGGGTTGGGTAGCGTCAGAGCCTGATAGCGCCACGCAGCCCGCAGCGCCAAATCCATGTAAAATTCGTCGTTCATGCAAAATCCAAAATTTAAATCGTCCCGCTCCGCCGCGATTGCTTAGCCGATTTTGCGATTAAGCCGCGTTGCAAATAGTTACCGGGGTGCGATCGCAATGTGCGTGCTGCAAAACTCGCAGAGGCAGTATTTGTCGTGGGCGGTAAAATCTAAATTTACGACAAAGTGTAAAATTTAAAATTCCACTTTGCAGTAAAAGGTTTGAAATTTTACTGCGCCAAAACAGCACGTAAATTTTAAATTTAGCCGCTTTCAGACGCGACGTGAAATTCTAAAGCAACGCGCAATCGTCACGCAAAACTTATCTTTTAGTGGTGCAGCGTGAAACTTCAAAGCACCGCTCGGTGGCGTGAAAAATTACTTTTAGCGGCGCGAGAGATCAAGAGCGGCTAAGAACAGCTAGGAGCTGTAAATTTCAAAAGCGATTTTAAAATTTAAACCTCAAAATTCCAAGCTAAAATTTCAAACCAGCAAATCTCGCGCGGCAAATTTTAAAGCCTAATTCGCAAAATTTCAAAGCTGCGCGCAGAGCTTTAAAATCCGCGCCGCTACCACTGCACGTAGGTTCGCGCCTTTTTGATCTCGTCAAGTCGCACGCTCACCTCGCCGCCGTCCGTGCGCAGTATAAGCACGCCGCCTTCGCAGTCGAGCACCTCGCCGCTTAGCTTCTGCCCGTCCGTGCGGCTTAGGCGCACCAGCTCGCCCACGGAGTTTGCGAGATGCTGCGGCTTGCTTAGCTTGCGCTCAAGCCCGGGCGAGCCGACCTCCAGCGTCCATTCGCCCTCAAGCGGCGGCTCCACGTCGTAAATCGGCGAAAGCAGCCGTGATAGCCGCTCGCAGTCGTCTAGGCCCACGCCGCCCGCTTTCGTGATACTGATGCGATAGATCGTTTTGCCGTTTTCGCTCACCGTCTCCACGTCGTAAAGCCGCACGCCGCACTCGCGCGCCAAAGCCTCTAAATCAACCATTTTTGCGCAGCTCCTCCTCTATTTTGTCAAAAAGATCGTCCATTTTGTTTTGATACTCCAAGCGGTCGTCAAATTTGAAGTGAAACGCGGGGCAACGGTACCAGCCCTCCGCCTCGGCGCAGAAGTTTTGCAAATATCTCGCCACGCGGCCGAGCTTTTCGAGCACGAATTTCTGCTCGCGCTCGTCGAAGGCGTTTTTATCCAGATACACAAACGCGTCGTAGCGCCCGCGCTTGCACTCCACGTCGGTGACGCACAGCCCGCGCAAAAGCTCGTCCTCAAGGCTCGCGAGCGCTTCGGGGATGAGCTGCTTTAGCACGCTTTGCGTGCGCAGTCTTCTGAGTTCGGTCGGATTCATCTTTACCTCGCTATCTTAAATCGCCGCAGATTGCGCGGCGATGGAATTTTATTTTGCGTCTTGCGATGACGGAATTTTATTGCTTTGTCGCAGCGGAGCGTCCGTCTTGCGGCGGCGCGAAATTTTATTGCGTTGCCATAAAATTTATCTTACGTCCGTCTTGCGGCGACATAGAATTTTATCTCGCATCCATCTTATGGCGACGCGGAATTCTATCTCGCTTTGGCACGGCGGAATATCCGTTCTGCGGCGACGCGGTCTGTTTAAATTTGACGCGGCTTGCGATGCGCCGGAGCGCCCATTTAAATTCTAAGCGGTTTGCTGCGCGCAGGTATTGCAAGCGACTGCGCCTTTTAAAATTTCGCTTTCGCTTTTAAATTTTAAAAGCTGTGAGCTTGACTTTGAAATTTTGCTCTTAAATTTAACTCGCGCGCTTTGCGATTAAATTTTAAATGCAAATCGCGCGAGAAATACATGGCTCGAGTACGGAAGCTCATCACATAGCCGTATCGCCACTGCAGAAATACTACCGCGCTAAAGCGTGGTGCTACTCTATGCCGTATTCTGCTCACCACGGCGCGTTATATTCGCTGCCGCGCTGCCCGTCTTGGCGGCGCAATAATACAGCGCGGGCGGCACCCTCTTTGCGCTACGCTCGCTTACTGCGTCGCTATTTACGATATCCGCTGCCGTCTTTTGGCAGCGTCGCAATGACACCGCACGCCGTTGCGGCCTTATTTTGCGCCGCCTGCACCGCGCTATTCTCCGCGTCGCCGTTTTGTCACACACTGCGTCGCTGTGAAATTTATCTTAAATTTAAAAGCGCTTCGATACCGCGCGAAATCTAAATTTTGCCGCTTTAAAATTTCAACTTTGCGATTAAATTTAAAATTTAAGTCGCACGGAAAATCTGCTATCAGCAAACGGCGTAAATTTAAAATTTGATCGCAAAGCCGCGCCGCAAAAAGTCTAAACATTAAAATTTCAAAACTGACGCTATGCAGCAAAGCCTCGCGCAGAAACCGACAAAATTTAAAGCTTTGCTCGCGCGCTCCGCCGCTAAATTTAAAAGGCGAAATTTCACGCCCAAATTTTACGAGCATAAAATTTCAAAGCGCAATTGAGGCTTAAAATTTAGCTGCAAGCCGTGCAAACGAAGCGAATGCTCACGCGGAATTCCGCGAGCATTAGTCGATCGTAGCCTGCTCCTCTTTTTGCTTATAGCTTTCGATAAAATCGCCCACGCGCATATCGTCGTAGCCCTCGATGCCCACGCCGCACTCGAAGCCCTTGGCGACTTCCTTGGCGTCGTCTTTGAAGCGCTTGAGCGAGCTGACATTACCCTCGAAAACGATGACGCCCTCTCTGATGACGCGGATCTTCGCGCCGCGAGCGATAAGCCCGTCGGTAACCATGCAGCCAGCGATCTGCCCGATCTTAGGCACGTTGATAACCTGCCTGATCTCGGCTTGACCCAAGGCCTCCTCGCTGATGATCGGGCTCATAAGACCGCCCAAAAGCGCCTTGATATCGTCGATTAGATTGTAGATGACGTTGTAGGTCTTAATCTGCGCGCCGCGCTCCTTGGCAAGCTCTTTGATCTCACCCGTAGGACGGACGTTGAAGCCCAAGATCACGCAGTTTTCGCTGGCGCTTGCTAAGGCGATGTCGTTTTGCGTGATACCGCCGATGCCGCTGTGGATGATATCGACCTTGACTTCGTCGTTGCGGAGCTTTTCAAGGCTTGCTTTGATAGCCTCCAGCGAGCCCGCAACATCGGCCTTTACGATCACGGGTAGGCTTTTTAGCGAGCCTTCGGCGATCTTGGCGCTTAACTCGTCGATAGTGACCTTGGTCGATTTGCTAAGCTCTTTTTGGCGCTGATGCTCGTAAATTTTACTCGCGTACTCGCGCGCTTCCTTATCGCTTGAAACGCCGATCAACGTCTCGCCGGCGCCCGGAACCTCGCTAAGGCCTATGATGACGCCGCATTCGCCCGGTAAAATTTGCTTTAGCGCCCTGCCTTTATCGTCGCTAAGTGCGCGCACCTTACCGTACGCGATGCCCGCTACGACGGTGTCTCCGACGTGCAGGGTGCCGTTTTGCACGATGACAGTAGCAACGGCACCACGCCCTTTTTGAAGGGAGCTTTCGATGATGGTTGCTTTAGCCTGCTTGCTAGGATCTGCTTTGAGCTCCAAAAGATCGGCTTGTAAAAGCACGATCTCTAATAAATTTTCGATTCCTTCGCCCGTCTTTGCGGAGATTGGCACAAACTCGTAGCTGCCGCCCCACTCGGTAGGCATGATGTCAAGCTCTGCAAGCCCCGTTTTTACGAGATCGGGATTGGCGTTAGGCTTGTCCATCTTATTTATCGCGATGATGATCGGCACGTTTGCCGCCTTGGCGTGCGCTATAGCCTCCTTAGTCTGAGGCTTGACGCCGTCGTCTGCCGCCACTACGATGATTACGATATCGGTAACCTCGGCTCCGCGCGCGCGCATCGAAGTAAAGGCCTCATGACCCGGAGTGTCGATGAAAGTAATTTTTCTGCCGTTTTTCTCGACCATATACGCGCCTACGTGCTGCGTGATGCCGCCCGCTTCGCCGCTTGCTACGCGAGAGTTTCGGATATAATCAAGCAGGCTCGTTTTACCGTGATCGACATGCCCCATAATGGTGATAACCGGCGCTCTAGCGATTAAATTTTCTTCGCCTTCGCTGTCCTCGTAGGCCTTGATGTAATCAAACTCCTGCGCCTCATCGATGATATTTACTTCGATACCGAATTCGCTTGCTAAAATTTCTATCGCGTCCTCGTCTAAAAAGTCGTTTTTCGTCGTCATCATTCCAAGCGCAAATAACTTGCCGATGATCTCGCTAGGCTGCTTTTTGATCTTATCGGCGAACTCATAGACGCGGATCTCTTTTGGGATATTTACAGAGCTTACGATTTCGCTACCCTGCTCGCGAGGGGCTTTTTTATGCTTTTTGCGACCGCCGCGACTTATGCCGCCCTCACTGCTAAAAATTTGATTCTGCGAGGCGCGATAAATATTAGGTTGGTTTTTACTTTTGGTGCGGTTTTCGGTTTGGATCGGTTTGACGGTGAAATCGGGCATTACCACGACGTCCTCGTCCTCAATGACGATATCCGCCATCTCGTGATCAGGAATGATGTCAATTTTAAGGGCGTCCTCTTTTTTAGCGGCGGGAGCTTTTTTCTTTTCGATCTTTTTCTTTTTCAAATTTAGTTCAGCGTTTGAAAAGATCGCCTCTAGGCTCGCACTTATCTTTTCGCGCCTAGGCTCGGTTCTATCTTGTGCCGCCGGAGCTTGAACTTCCTTTTTCTTTTTGACGATGACTAGACCGCGGCGCTTTTGCAAGCTCTCGCTAGCGATACTATCGCCGCTGTTTATCTGCACCGGAGCAGGCTTTGAAGCGGTGTTTTGCTTCTCCTCTTTCTCCTGCGCGGCGGAGGAAATTTCTTCTTTTTGATTTTGAGATTTTTCGGTTTTTACCCCAGGCTCTTGCGTACGCGCTTTTTCATCGCTAGGCTCTTTGGCGCTCTGCGCAGACTCTTTGGATCCGGAAGCTTTTAAGCTTTCCGCCTTTTTAGGACTCTCTTTTTTAGCGGTTTTTTTAGTTTCGCTCTGTTTTTTAGCGGGCTTATTCTCGTCTTCTTGCGCTTTTTCAGAGCTTTTCTTTGCGGGCTTTGACTTTTTCCCCGGCAAAATTCCCGTCTGAATATAATCGTAAATAGCGGCAGCTTCTTCCTCGCTTACTTTATTCGACGCGGTTTTTACCCTCTTAAAGCCCATCTCCTGCGCTTTTTCGATTATCTCTTTGCTTGCGTATCCAAGCTCGTCCGCGATATCTTTAATCAGAACACCCATTTAAAACCCTCTCCTTGATATGTCCCAAATCTGCACTAGACGCAAATTTAGATAGATATTTTGAAATTTTCTCTTTTTGATTTATGCAACCGTCGCAAATATAAAATTGTCTGTTTGAGCTTATATTTTTAAAATTTTGCAAAAAGGCGTGGAGCTCGCGCTTGGCGAAGCGCCCCTTGCAAATAACGCACATCCTAATCGGTTCGCTCATGCGATTATATCTTTATTTTTCTTAGTCAATATTAAAGCCGCCGTTGTCGATCTCTAAAATTTCGACGCGGAAGTTTTTAAAATTTTCGCTAAGGCAGGCTTTAAGCTTTGCGGCGTCGGATCTGTAGGCTAAATTTAAAAAGCTTGAGCCGCTGCCGGAGAGCGAGCTCATAAGCGCGCCGTTATCATAGGCGATCTCTCGCACCTTAAAAAGCTGCGGAAGCACGCCCATGCGCATCTGCTCGTGCATCTTATCGATACAGGCGTAGCGCAAGCTGTCGTAGTCGCGTCGCATAAAGCAAGCACTCAGAAACGCCGCGTGCGAGAGGTTGCTAACGCAATCTTTGATCGAAAAGCTCTTAGGCAGCTTGCCGCGAGATTCGTTCGTAGGCATCGGCGTATCGGGGATAACGACGACAGCTTGCAGATCTTGCGAAATTTCGCATTTTTGCGTGCGAACCGTCTTGCCGTCCACGACGCTACTGACAAAGCCGCCGAGCGTTGCTGGCGCGATATTATCCGGGTGGTTTTCATATTCCAGCGCCATGTTTAAAATTTTAGCGCGATCGATCTCAAAACCGCAAATTTTATAAGCGCTTGCGATGGCGCCTACGATCACGGCCGAGCTGCTGCCCAGCCCGCGCGAAAACGGGATGTTATTGTGAAAAGCAAATTTAAAATTTATCTCTTGCCCGCCGCCTAGTTTTCTGTAAATTTCATTGAAAATATTCAAAAAAGCGTTGCCCTTCTTAAGCCACGCTCTGTCGCTACCCTCGCCGCTAAGCGATACGCAAAAAAACTTCTGCTCGATAATCTCTACTTCGTTAAATAGCCCTAGGCTAAGGCCGAGCGCGTCGAAACCGGGGCCTAAATTTGCGCTCGTCGCAGGAATTCTTATAATCAAGCTCTCTCCTAAACCGCTTCTATGATGTAATTTGGAAGTATATCATCGCTTTTATTTAAAACCGATAAATCCTGCGGCAAAGATAGCACGGCGGGGGCGCATTTTTTCATTTTGATTTCTCCGTTCTCATAAACGTAGCTGAAGTTTTTATTTGCTCTGATCGGTCCGAAGCCGCTTAGCTCAAAGCCGCTGATTGCGTATAGCGGCACATCAAGAGCGATGCTAAGCGTGCGCAATATCACGTAGCTTACCTTCATACCCATGAAGCTGCCGGGAGTATTTGCGTAGATGAGCTCTTTGATTTTATAAGTTTTTAGAATTTCTCTAAATTTGCAGATCAGAAATTTATCGGCTTTTTCGCCTTCAACGCTTGCAAATTCCGCTATCTTGGCGCCGTTTTCATACACACCGAGCAGGCACGGAGCGCTAAGAGCAGCGATTAGAATTTCAACCTCTTTAATTTTTGCAGCCTTAAGCAAAGACTTTTTGATATTCGCGCACAACCTCGGCGGTAAGATCTACTAGCTCAAAATTTTTCGCATCGGCCAAAACCGCCAAAGTGAGCTTATGATTTAGATCGTGGCTTCCCGCAAATGCCGTATAATCACCCAAAATCGGAGCGCCAACGAGCGCAAGATCGCCGATTGCATCTAAAATTTTATGGCGGACAAACTCATTTTCAAAGCGCAATCCCTCCGGATTTAAAATTTTATTCTCATCGATTACGACGGCGTTTTCTAAACTACCGCCTAGAGCTAGACCCATGGAACGTAGCGCCTGTACGTCTTTCAAAAAACCAAAAGTTCTGGCGCGCGAAATTTCTTTAAGATAGGCTTTTTTGCTAAATTCAAAAACATGGTGCTGAGTACCGATGAGCGGATGGCTAAATTTAATTGTATAATCAAATTTCGGGCTCTTGCTAGGACTTAGCCGTACGAGCTTATCTCCCTCGCGAATCTCCACGGCTCGCTTGATGATGAGGGCTTTTTTATTCGCGTCGAGCTCTCTTACTCCCGCTTCGTCCAAAAGCATACAAAAGCTCGCGGAGCTTCCGTCCATTACAGGAATTTCGTTGGCATCGACGATGATACGGATATTATCGATACCGTAGGCATTAATGGCGCTCATTAGATGCTCTATCGTTGATATATAGCCCTTCTCATTTCCTACGACGGTTGCCATCTGCGTATTTATGACGTTTTCCGGCTCGGCTTTAAAACTAATGCCAAGATCACTTCTATAAAATACGATTCCACTGCCCGCCTCTAAAGGCTCTAACGTAAGTCTGATAGGCTCACCTTTGTGCAGCCCGATGCCGACGTTATGGACTTTCTTAGCTATCGTTGTCTGTCTCATTTCTATCCTCGTTTTCATTAACCCGCGCATTATAGCGAAAATTTTAAAATTTACTTACCTTTTTCTATTACTTTTTTGGACGATTCTAAGACGTCGGTAATGTTATCTTTCATCCACTTAGGATCCATCCACTCCTCGGGTCTTACGTCCACGCCCTGAACTACGATGCCAAAATGCAGATGATCTCCGAAAGCAAAGCCGCTTGAGCCCGTCTGTGCTAGAATGTCGCCCGGCTTTACATCGCTGCCCACACTTAACTGCGTCGCCGAGCAGTGTCCGTAGATGCCGTATAATCCAAAGCCATAGTAAATTCCTAAATTTAATCCGAAAATTCCATTTTCCTGCGCAAAAACTACCTTGCCATAGTTGCTCTCTTTGATATCGGCGTTTGCAACGCTTGCTAGATCGAGCCCCATATGCCATGACTCGCTTACTTGTTCGTCGTTCATAAAAAATATACGATGATCGGCAAAGCTTGCTACCGCTGCGCCTTTAGCAAGCGGATAAAAAGGCTTTAGCTCAAATCCATTTATTTTATCCTCGTGCACCGCGCTAGTGGCAGCGTGCAGGTCATCCCCGTTTTTCTTACGCAAAGTTTCATTTACGAATTTAAATTTTTCCAGATCACTCATCGAGTTAAAATTCTGCGCATATTGGCTAGCCAGATCACTTACCTTACCGTTAATAAAACCCGAATTCAGCTTGATAGTAGAGACTTTATATTTTTTGTCCTGATAAAAATACTTGATCTGCGAAATGCTTTCGTTGCCTGCACGATCAGTGGCGACCGCTTCTGCGCGAAATTCCTCTAAATTTGCAGGCCACGCTACGAGAGACGCATAATAGCCATCTTTTACGAAAGGAATCGCTTTAAAAATTTTGCCATAGTTGGTTTCGACATAGACTTCGTTTAGGCGCTCGTCTTTTGCCGAAAATACGACTACGGCGCTACCACCTTTGGTGATTTTATAGGATTGATTGATGATATTTATGACGGGCTTTTTGTCGTCTATTATTATATTTGTCGTTTTTACGCTCTTATTTCCTTGCGCAAAATTCCACGAGCTAATATCGCTCGCAAAAACCTCGAGCTTGTAGTTTTTATCTTTATTAAGCATCAAATTTTTAGGAAATTGCACGGCAAGCTCTAGCGTCGTTTGCGGAACGTTCAGCTCCTCATTTAGTAGCGGTATCGTGCTGGCTCCGTCGTTTAAATTAACGCGAACGAGCTTAATGCCGGTATCATCTGAAATTTTAATCTTCAAAGGCGAGGTTAAATTCCAATAAATTTCATTTTCCAGCGCAATTTGCGGAGGATTTTTTTCAAATTTCGGCGAGGTAAAAATTCTAAAAATTCCATAAACCAAAGCGCATATTATAATAAGAAATATTAAAATTTTAAGCTTCGTTCCATTGCCATTTCTACGCATAAAAGAGCCTTTGATATGATTTTAAAGCGCGATTTTACAAGCTTAACTTAAATTATCGGTAAAGCGAGGCAAAATTTAACGCAAATCTTTAGCTATTTAAGAGGCGAATTTCAGATTTTAAATTCTAGCAATTTTATAATCTCAAAATTTATGAGCTTTAAAATTTGGTGGCGCGCTAAATACTAAGCAGTGAAATTCTGCGCGCGACAAAGCGACGTTTAATCGTTTATATCGTGATCTTTAAAATTTCAATATTAGAATTTCTTTAAATTATGCTAATGGCTTGTATTGATTTTTTAGAACTCTTAACCTAAAATTTTGCTAGACGAATGAAAATTTAAACTATTTTGATAAATAAAATTCTAAAAAATTCAAAACAAGCTATGCGTTTAAATTTCATCCTAAGCCGAGCGGAAATTCCAATTAAAATTTAGCTCAAACCAACCGCCTATAATAGCTGCAAATAAGCGCTACACAAAAAGCTAAAATCGCGAGCGTTATTAAATTTTAAGGCGTGCGGTAGAAATTCTACGCACGCCTTAACGTTCGCAAGTCGTCGCGTTTAATTAAATCTAGCGCCGATACTAAATTCGAAGCTATTTGTGTCGTCGTGCGGCTTTTTATTAAGCGGCTTAACGAAATATAGCTGCAAAGGCCCCATCGGCGTCATCCACTCGATACCAGCACCCGTGCTGTAGCGCTCCTCCTCGTTCCAGTCATGATCGCCGATCATTCCGTAGTCAAAAAACGTTACAAAGCGCATTTTAAGCCTATCGACCACCGGAAAGCTTAGCTCAAAAGAGTTATTGAAGCTCTGCATACCGCCCGTCTCAATATAGCGGCAATTATTTGAATTTAAGCAGATCTCTTTTTTCGGGATACTGCGACCTTCGTAGCCTCTAATGCTTTTCATTCCGCCTAGGAATAGCTTTTCGTTGATCGGGATCTTTTTATTACCTTCCCACATATAGCCCGTTGCAGCTTTGTATCTAAAGATAATGTCGTGATCGATATAATCTCGCAAGCCAAAGTAGTAGTTAAATGATCCTCGCGCCTTGGTGTAGTCCATATCGCCGCCAAGACCCGCGTATTCTAAGCTAGCACTTGCGATCATACCGCTTCTTGGCAAGTAATAATCATCGGTGCTGTTATATGTAATAGACGGGATAATCGAGCTTTTTAAATTCTTGCCATCTAGATAGCCTGCTTTGGCGTAATATTCATTTAAGCCCTTGATTTCGCTTTTTTCGAGATAATATGTAAGGCTTACATCGGTATTGCGCCCGATCTTGCGACCGCCCGTGATTGAAAATCCGTAAGATTTCTCATCGTAATCGTCCCAGTCATAGTCATTGGCAAAGATAGATCCGCCCAAGCTATACTCAGAATCAAATACTCTAGGATTGGTTAAGCTCAAACGTCCGCTTAACTGATCGTCGCTCTTTTCGACCGAGAATGCGCCGTGAAGGCCGGTGCCAAATACGTTACGATCGCTGATACCGCCGCTAAGTAAAATTCCATCCTCGCTGCCATATCCAATACCACCCGTGATAGAGCCCGTAGGAGCTTCTTTGACTGCGACTTCAAGATCGATCTGATCGTTAGAAACGCGGTTTTCTTTAATCTCCACCTCATCGAAATATCCCGTGCGTTTTAAAGAATTTAACGAATCGTTGTAGTCGGTTTTGCTATATAAATTTCCTTCGGTCAGATACATCTCGCGGCGGATGACCTTATCCTCGGTCTTATCGTTGCCTGAGATCGTTACGTTTCTAATATAGACTTTATCCTCTGGGATAACCTGATACGTGATAGCGACTGTGCGAGCTTCTTTGTCCTGCTTAGTCTTAGGCACGATGCGCACATAGGCGTATCCCTGATCGGCGACTAAAGTTTCTAGCGTATTCATATCGCGACGCAAACGCTCGGAATTCATCGTATCGCCCTTTTGAAGCTTAAAATCGTCCAAAACCTTTTCTTTATCAAGCTTGATTATATCTGCAGGATACTCGATATCTACGGAGCTTACGGTGTATTGCTCGCCCTCACTGATGTAGTAGGTAAGATCGGCAGTGTAATTATCCATATCGGCATTAAGTAGTGGCGCCGAAACCTGCGCGTCTAAGTAGCCTTTTTTATAATATTCTTCTTGAATTCTATTTGCATCGTTAGGAAGCTCTGCGGTTTTTACCTTGCCATCGTTAAAGCCCCACATCCAGCCCAACATCTCGCGTTCTTTATTGGCAACAGATGGCTCTATATCATCATAGTCGAGCTTGTCCGCACCTACTAAATTTACCTTATCGATGATGATATTTTCGCCGCGATTTACCTCGATCGTTAGTAATATGACCGATTTATCGTCGTTTATCGGCTTTGGATAAAATTCCACCACAGTGTCGAAAAAGCCCTTGACTTCGTAGTATTGCTTGATGCGGGTCTCCGCTTTTTTAGCAGCCACCTCATCGTAAACCTGACCCGGACGCAAACCGATGAGCTCATTTATCTTATCGCGGTCGTTGGTAACTACGTTTTTGATCTCGACCTTAGCGATAGTTGGTTTTTCGGTTACGTTGATAGTGACCGCGCCGCCTTGTTCGCTGATATAAACGTCGCTGAAATAGCCCTGCTCAAATAGCTTTGAGATCGCAGCATTGGTGTTTTCGCCGTTAAGCTCATCGCCTACCTTAAGTCCTGAAATTTGCTGTGCGACCTGTGGAGAAAGATGCCTAAGACCTTCGAATTTAATGGATTTGATCTGTGCGGCGCACGCCACGGAAATCCCGCCTACTAAGAGTAAAAAAACGCTTTTTTTCATAAAATTTTACCTAAAAACGAAAATAATTTGCGTATAATACCACATTAAAATTAAAACTTGCATATATCAAAAAGGAATTTTATGAAGATAGGAATTATCGGCCTGGGTCTCATCGGCGGCTCTCTTGGGCTATGTTTAAAAAGCACCAAAATAATTAGCGCCGTCTATGGCTGCGACATCAGCCGCGAAAACGAAAAAGAAGCGCTACGGCTCGGGCTCGTGCATGAAATTTTAAGCCTAGAGCAGATGAAGCAAATCTGTGACGCGATCTTTCTCGCAATCCCCGTGGAGGCAATTATTGAGACATTGCAAAAACTAAGCGACTGCAGAAGCGAGACGACAATCATCGATCTGGGAAGCACTAAATTTAAAATTTTGCAAAACTGCCCGCCGCAAATCAGACGAAATTTCATCGCAGCTCACCCGATGGCGGGCACCGAAGATTCCGGCCCGCAAGCGGCGTTTAAAGAGCTTTTAAACGGCGCGGTAGTCGTCATCTGCGACGATCACGGCGCGGATGAAGTGCATATCAAACGAGCGGTCGAAATTTTTTCGTTCGCGGGGATGAAGATCGTATTTATGGACGCAAAAAGCCACGATCACCACGTGGCGCTCATCTCACACCTGCCGCATGCGATCAGCTACTCGCTCGTAAATAGCGTGCTAAAAGAGGAAAATCGCCGCAACATCATAAATTTAGCCGGCGGTAGCTTTTCGGGCATGAGCCGTATCGCCAAAAGCTCGCCGCAGATGTGGGTCGATATTTTTAAGCAAAACCGCACGAACCTGCTGGGCGCGATCGATGCTTTTAAAAACGAGCTTGAAATTTGCGTGCAGATGATTCGTGACGAGCACTGGGATGAGCTTGAGGCGTGGATGTATGAAGCGCGTAAGCTAAGGGATATTATTTAAAATTTCAGCGCGGCTAGACTGCGCGACGGGAGCCGCAAGAGCACGCTTTTAAATTCTAAAATTTCGCTTTCAAATAGCCTGCGTAAATTTAAATTTTAATACGTGTGAGCCTGGATACGAACTCAAAAATCTATGCATTCTTGCGTAAAAATTTTCTTTGAGGGAAACTCCAGCGCGCAAAGCCTCGCCTTCTCACCCCAGTGCTTTTTATAAACACAGCCCAGATCGATATTTGCGCTAAATTCCGCAATGACGGGCTTTTTCACCGGCGTGTGCCCGTAGACGTTAAAAATTCCATCATTCGCGCTATCGTCGCCACGCCCGCTTAGCACGTGAGCTGCGAAGCTTTTCGTACGCTCTGCATCGTGTCTGATCCCCCACGCGCGACCCACTGCGGAGTGCAATACGACGAGCGCGCGACCGCTTTCATCACGCAAATCATACTCCAGGTAAATCGGCAGCCGCGAGACAAACCGCAGATGCTCCTTGCATTGCTTCATGCCTCCGTGACGATAATACGACGCTAGCGTCGCCTTACCGCCGTTATTAAACAGCCAGCTTTCATCCAAGCTAAAAAATGCGTAAGGGTCGTTTGAGCTAGTAAATTTGCCCGTTTTTGCGCATCTTAGAGCGGTTTTTGCATTGCGTATGAAGCGCCTTTCATGATTGCCCATCACTGCGTCATATCCGCGAGTGCGCACTAGCTCCACCACATCCGCACTCGCAGGGCCTCGGTCGATCAGATCGCCCACAAAGCAAATTTTACTATCAAATTTACGCGGCAGCTGTTCTATTAACGCCAAAAGCGATCTGTAACAGCCATGCACATCGCCTATGATGTAGATATTTTGCATAATTTCTCCTTAAATTTTAACGCCATCGCCTTTTAACGCGCGAGCTGTGATTATAGGCGGCAGGCGAGAATTTCGCGGCAAAGCTCTGCGCTAAATTTTAAAATTTCGCGCGCTAGGACTTGGACGGATAAACCCGCTTTAGGACCTCAGCTACGACGATCATAAAAAGAACGATAAATATTAATGCGCTAAGCAATGAGGAATAAAACGTGGCAAGATGCAAATCTGAAACAATCAGCGCCACAATCATCATCCCTAAAAATGGCGATAGTATCCAAACTGCTGCTGTAGGCAAAAATAAATTTACGAAAAAATCCGTGAGCTTACCAAAATCCTTTAGCTTTGCGGCAAGCACCGCACAAACCCCGCAAAAAGATATCCACAAAAATAGGAAATATACGCACTTCTGCTGTAGCCATTCTAAGGGATCGTCATCCCAGACGCTAGACGTGTCAAAAATCCGCCATACCACAAAATCGCCCAAGCTCGAAATATTCATCAAGCAAAAACTCATCGAAAATGCGCAGGCTATAATTTTTAAAATAATCATCAGAGTTCCTAAAATTATAAATTTAACTAAAAAATTCCTCGATCAGCCGCGCCATCTCACTCTCGGCGGCGACGTGATTGATCTGCTCGCGAAAGCTCGCGGCATTTTCGCGCCCCTTGGAGTATTCGTGCAGATGCTTGCGAAATATCGCTACGCCGCGCACGCCGTAATGGCTTAGCATTTGAGCGAAATGATAGAGCACGACCTCCCTTTTTAGCGCGTCGCTTGCCTGCTTGCCCGTTTTGATCTCGCGAAATATCCACGGCCTGCCGATGACCGCGCGACCGATCATCAGCGCGTCTGCGCCGCTAAGGTCTCGCACTGCGGGCGCATTGGAGGAGTTTATGTCGCCGTTTGCGATCACGGGGATTTGCAGCACGCGTTTAGCTCTTGCGATCGCGCCGTAATCCACCGCCGCGCTGTATCCGCCCGCCCTGGTGCGGCCGTGAATCGCGATAAAATCGGTCCCTGCACTTTGTACAGCGCGCGCGATATTTTCGATATCCACGGCGCCAAAGCCCAGCCGAACCTTCGCGCTCGTAAATTTTTTATTCGAATACTTTTTGATCGTCTCAACCAGGCGCGATAGGCGGGGTAGATCGAGCAGCAGCGCCGAGCCAGCACCCTGCTTTACGACTTTGGGAACGGGGCAGCCGCAGTTTAGATCGATGCCGTCGATGCCGTCAAATTTATTGATGAGCAGAACCGCCTTTTTGACGATCTCCGCATCGCTGCCTGCGATCTGCACGAAAAATGGGGTTTCGGCGGCGTTTTTTTCGAGCATCTTTAGCGTCTTTTCGCCCTCGAAAACAAGGGCGTTTGTGCTTATCATCTCGCTTACGGTAGCGTCGCAGCCGAATTTTTTCACTACGCCCCGCAGCGGCGGATCCGAAAAGCCCGCCAAAGGCGCCAAAAATAGAGGGTTTCTTTTAAAAAAATCTTCCGTCATTTTAAATTTCTCATTTTGATTTCGTCCGAATTTAAACCTTTAAATTTAATACCGCAATGCTTGCAGCGGGTTTTGCCGCGAGCTTTAAAATTTTAAATTTCATAGGCTACGTATTCGCATTTAGGCGCGAATTTTATTTTTAAGCTTGGCTAATTTGCATGGCGGCAAAACGGCAGCAAAGATGATCGCCACCAAATTTTATTTGCACGGCGAACCTGGCAAGCAGCTTTCAAAACGCCGCATGAAATTTTAAAATTTCAGCACTTTATTCGGCTAGCAAGTCTTGCGCTTTACGTTTAAATTTTAAATTTCGTAGCATAAATACAAAATCCGTTTACGCGCGCACTACACAAACAAATCTTTTAAATTTTACCGCTTGTGCGCATTGATCTTTCGATAAATTTTGAAATTTCAAATTTGCGCGAGTTAAAATTTTATCCGCACTTTAAAATTTATCGCGCAGGCTGTGTTTGATAGCCGCAAAGAGCGTAAAAGGTGGCTTCCTTTATTTGCACAAAACGAACTCGCAAAATTACCGAGCTAAAATAACAGCGACGCAGGAACATTTTTGCCGTTATCGCGCAAAAATAGCAGAATTTTAAACTTCTCAAACTCGTCGCCGTCGGCAAGGCTTAGCTGTTCTCTAAACTCGTCGATCATGCCAAGCTCATATAGCGCGTACAGATATGCCTCCGTCGCTTCTTGATTCTCGTTTTTGAGCCGCTCGAAAAAGGCTTTGTATTGCTCTGGAGCGAGATGATTTTTTAGCTTTTTAGCAAAGCCGATAAAATCCTGCTCGCTAAATTTTTCATTATTTACGAGATCGAAAAGCTCCTCGCTGCTGATCTCAAAGCTCGCGTCATTCACCGCGCGATCCACTAAAATATTTACCTCAGCTATATCTTTAGGAATTTTATAGGCCTTGATCTTATCGTAGCTTCCTTTGGCAAGCGCTACGGCATAGGCTTTTTTAGTGATATTTTCGCTATAAACGCCTTTGGTTTTTAAAATTTCATACGCATACGCAGGCTCGGCGTCGAGGCGATTGAGCTCGTTTTGCAAAAATAGTCCGTTATCTTTAGGAAGTTTATATTTTCGCAGATCCGCAACTTCGCCGTTTTTAACCTTCTCGATAACGCCTATAACTTCTTTTAGATCCTCATTTTTGACGTCTATGCCGGTGCTATCGTACCACGGAGATAAAATTTTAGTAAGCTCGCTCGGGTCTTTAAAATACTCGGTTTTAAAGTCTTTATTGGTATCAAGACCCAGCAAAACCTCTTTACTCATCGCATCGTATGCACTTAGATCCTTTGCGATCGCCCTTTTTGTGCGGTAAAACGCGAAGCTGTGAAAAACGATATGAAAAATCGCTAAAATCATATATAAAATTAACGGCAGTACGATCCACACTGCCACAGGAAGCGTAAGAGTAAAACCGAAAAGCCCTAGCGTATAGCTACTGCTTTGCTGCGTAAAGACCAAAATCGCGACGATTGCGATATAGACGATCGAATATAAAAAGAATTGCTTGGTTTTCATAGCTAACTCCTATTTTGCTTTTCCGCCTGTTCCTTGCACGAAATGCACAATCTCGCCTCCGGATTTACCTTAAGGCGCTCTAAGCTTATCTGCTCACCGCAGCTCTCGCAAAGCCCATAAGTGCCGTTTTCGATGCGCTTAAGCGCGCTTTCGATCTCTAAAAATGCCTTTTGTTGATTAACATTGAGCGAATATTCGATGCTTAAATCCGTATTCATACTCGCTACGTCAAAATCATCCGCAGCTTTATTTTCGCGCAATTCCGAAATTTCATTTACAGAGCTATTAATATTGGCGATAAGTTGCTCTCTTTTTTCTTCTAAAATTTTCTTGTAAAATTTCAACTCGTTTTTCTTCATTACTTCCCTTTATTTGTGATATGGATGGTTTGCGTTAATGCACAGAGCGCGAAAATTTGCTCAAAAAGCAAAAGTTTAGCGATTTTGTGCGCTAACGTAAGCCTGCTAAGACTGATTATTTTATCGGCTTTTGCCTTAAAATTTTCACTAAGCCCATAAGCGCCGCCGATGAAAAACGACACGGCGCTTTTATCCTTTAGCATACTCGCAAATTCCACGCTGTCTAGTGCCTGCCCGCGCTCATCCAGAGCTACGACGTATCCGCTAAGGCGCGGTAGATAAGCTTCATCGTATGCCCTAAGTGCGAGCTCGCGGGACGCTGCTTGGGCGCGAGCGATATTAGCGCTAAAAAAGGTCTGCTCTCGCACTTCGGCAAATTTAGCCGCCATTTTTTTATAATCGCTTATTGCGCCTGCGAACTCGTCCGCGCCCTTTTGGATGGAATTTACCGTTATCTGCACTACTCTTCGCTTCCCTCTTCGTGCAACGACTTATCGCTAGTATCATCGATCTGCACAGCGTTTTTGCTAAGCACGTTGATTATATCGCTTAGATACTGCCTCATCTCAGCTCTAGGCACGATCGCATCAATTAATCCATGCTCGAGCAGAAATTCCGATCTCTGAAAGCCTTCCGGCAGATCCGCGCCTATGGTTTGCTTGATAACGCGCTGTCCGGCAAAGCCGATAAGAGCACCGGGCTCTGCGATGATAATGTCTCCCAGCCACGCAAAGGACGCGCTTACGCCGCCCATCGTAGGATCAGTAAGAACGGAGATGAAAGGAATTTTATGCTCGGATAAAATTTTAAGCGCGGCGGAGGTTTTGCTCATCTGCATCAGCGAAAAGGTGCTTTCTTGCATCCTAGCACCGCCGCTTGCGCTTACGATGATTAGCGGCTCGTTTTTATCCAGACTGCGTTTTACGGCGCGCACGATCTTCTCGCCCTCCACGGAGCCCAGGCTTCCGCCCATGAAGTTAAAATCAAACACCACGAGCTGAATTTTTTGGCGACTTATAGCGCCCTCGCCCGCGATCACCGCGCTAAACCTGCCCGTTTTTTCCTTGCTCTCGGAGATGCGCTTTTTGTAGGATTTTTTATCGACGAATTTTAGTGGATCGACGGGCTGCAAATTTTGATCGTACTCCACGAAAGAGCCTTCGTCGCAGATCAGATCGATGCGAGCCTGCGCGTCAAAACGAAGGTGATAGTTACACTTGGGGCAAACGCTATGATTTTGCTCGACCTCTTTGCTATACATCAGCGCGCCGCATCCTGGGCACTTTATCCAGTGCGTAGGAGCTTCGCTCGGCGCAGGCTGCGTCCTACGTATTTTTGAAAATAGATCTCCAAAATTCATATGATTTCCTTTAAATTCTATGAAATGAAACTTCTGATTATAACCTAAAATTCTTTATTTAAATTTATATGTGAATTTCGCTAAAATAGGAAAATGCAAGGATTTATATTAAAAACGACCAAGGTTAGGGATGAGGACTGCATCGTAGACGTGCTAAGCGAAAGTGCGCTCGTGCGTGCGTACCGCTTTTACGGCGCGCGCCACTCAAACATCATCCAGGGCTATAAAATCGACTTCGAACTCTCGCAAAATCAAAACTTCCTGCCGCGTCTTAGCGGAGTAATGCATCTAGGATACGCGTGGCTCGGAAACCGCGAGAAGCTCTTGTTTTGGCAGCAGTTCATGCGGCTTTTACACGCGCATCTAAAAGACGCCGAGCATCTGGATAAATTCTATTACGAGCTGCTAAGCCGGGCTTCTGTGCGCTTCGGCAAACAAAATCCGCGTCGCATAATCGTAGAAAGCTACGCCGAAATTTTAAAATTTGAGGGGCGATTGCACGACGAGCCATATTGTTTTTTATGCGACGAAGAAATTTCGGAAGATATCACGCTATGCCGCGGCTTTTTGCCCGCGCACGAGCATTGTGCGCAAAGAGCGGGCTTCGCGCAGGATGAAATTTTAGAATTTTTACGAAGTAAAAAGACGCTAAATTTAAACGACGAAACTGTCGAGAGGCTCTACGACATAACGCTTGAGGGGCTTTGATCTGCAACGCACTTTATGAAGACGTGAAATTTCAAAACTCAAGCTAAATTTTAAAATTTCGTAGAATTTCAAAATTTTATGAAGGGATGGCTTTGCGCTTTATTTGCTTTGCTAACACAAAGCCGAATAATCCCGCATTGCGCGTAGTTTGCATTAAATTTTAACTAAACTAGCTAAAAAGCTTTTTCATCGCCTTAAAAAACATTGCGGTGAGCGGATTTGATTTGCCTGAGACCTTTGCGATCCAGCTCTCGTAGGTCTCGCCTTTGCTTTTTAGAAAGTCCACGAGCGCCTTTTGGCTAGCCTGCATACCGCCGTTTCTTTCAGCATCCAGTAGCGCCCTATAAATAGGCTCTATAGTTTCGATCGCAGATCTTGGCGGAGCCTTGCGAAATGCCGTGTATTCGGTGATCTGCCCTGTCACAGGATCTTTTTTAGAAGTAAATTCCGTAATGACCCAATAAAAGCGCCCATCTTTGGCTAAATTTTTTACCACGGCGGTAAAATCCTTGCCTTGTTGTATCGTATCCCACATAAGCTTAAACGCTATTCGCGGCATATCCGGATGTCGTATGATGTTATGCGGCTGCCCCAAAAGCTCAAGCTCGCTATAGCCGCAAATCATACAAAAATACGGATTTGCAAACGTGATAATGCCCTTCGGATCGGTTTTGGAAACGATATAGCGCTTCTCATCGAGTTTAATTTCCTGATTAATCGGAGTCGGTCTTTGCATTTTTAATCCTTTGCTTAAAAATTTATTGCAGAGTATATAAAATTTTTCTTTTCAGAAATATTAAATTTTCGTTAAATTTTTATAAATGTTAAATCTTTAAGTGAATTTTTAAAATTTAATGTATAATCTCAAATCAAAATTTCAAAAGGCAGTGCGTTGAAAAATCCCTTCCTATCGCTTAAATACTCAAATTTTAGAATTTATTGGATCGGGATGAACCTCTCACTGATCGGTTCTTGGATGCAAAGCGTCGCGCTGCCGTGGCTAGTGCTAAGCATCACCGCAGACGCTTTTAAGGTCAGCCTCGTAGCTGCGGCGAGGTTCTTGCCCGCACTACTTTTCACGCCGTTTTCCGGTGTACTGCTCGATAAGTTTAATCGCAAAAAGATCCTTCTGCTTGCTCAAATAGGCATGGCGGTGACTGCCTCAATTTTCGCAATTATGAGCTTTTGCGAGCTATATTCTTTCGGCAAAATTTTATTTTGCGCTTTTGCAAGCGGCATCTTTACCAGCATGGATGCCCCGAGCCGTCAGTCGATGGTAAAAGACCTCATCGACTCGCCCCGCGATCTAGCCAACGCCATAGCATTAAATTCTATGTCCTTTAACGTCGCTCGTATCGCAGGACCCGCACTTGCGGGGATCGTGATGGCGCTGTGGGGCGTGGGCTTTTGCTTTTTATTCAATGCACTTAGCTTTTTAGGCATCATCGTTTCGCTGTTTTTCATAAAAATTCCGCCATCCGCTACTACACTATCTAGCAGAAGCGGAGGCGTTTTTGCCTCGATCGGTGCTGGAATTTCGTATGTCTTGCACAAAAAAATTCTAAGCGAGCTAATGATAATAGTACTTATCGTAGCGACGCTGGTGCCAAATTACAACGTAACAATCTCGGCACTTGTTAAGCTTAGCCTCGGCGCGGATGAGAGAAGCTTTGGATATTTGATGTCGGCTCTAGGCGTGGGGGCCTTTTGCGGCGCGCTTTTCGTAGCGGTTTTTGATAAACTTGGCATCCGCAAAATAAGATCGTGCGCGATCGCTATGGGGATGAGCTTAGCTCTTACTGGGGCTGCGAATTCCTTCGTATGGGCTGCGGTAGGGCTTGCCGTAACTGGATTTCTTTTCGTAATCACAAACTCCAGCATCAATTCCACCGTGCAGATGCACGTAAGCAACGAATTCCGCGGACGCGTGCTTAGCTTATACGCGCTCTTTTTAATAGGTAGTACGCCATTTGGAGCGCTCATATCAGGCTTTTTTACCGAGTTATTAGGCGCTCGCGTAGCCCTTGCAATCTGCGGCGCAATTAGCATTTTGCTACTGCTGGCGCTATTTTACGGCTTTAAAATACGGTGCAGGATGCATTTTATCTTTCGAGATGAAGTCTAAGCCAAAAGCTGCATTATCAAAATTAACCTTATTTTTACGATGAAGCCTTAGAATTCCTACCGAAATTTAAAGGTAAGGAGTTTTTATGAATAGACGAAATTTCTTAAAAAGCACCGCCGCAATCGGCACGTTAGCGACATTGAATCTAAATTTAAACGCTAGCGCGGTCACCGGCGGGACGGAAAAGAAAGTCGCCAGCGTCTGCGAGATGTGCTCCTCGCGCTGTCCTATCGAGGTAACCGTCAAAAACGGTCGCGGCGCTCTCATCGAGGGCAACCATCGCTTTTCAAACAAAACCTCGGTCTGCGCTCGCGGAGGCGCGGGCATCAATCAGCTCTACGACGATCAAAGGCTCATTAAGCCGCTCATTCGCGTGGGCGAGCGCGGCGAAGGCAAATTTAGGGAGGCGAGCTGGGATGAGGCGCTTAAAATTTGCGCGCAGAAGCTCGGTGAGATTTCGCAAAAATACGGCCCGCAGAGCGTAGTTTTTACCTCTAAAACGGGCGAGCACCACACTCAGATGATGAATTTCGCCTGTGCCTACGGCAGCCCAAACATCTACTCGCACTGGTCCTGTTGCCCGATCACTTATAATATCGCCGTGCCGCACACTTTCGGCGCCAATATGCAAAGAGACTACGGCGACGCAAAATATATCGTAAATTTCGGCCACAATCTCTTTGAGGGCATCGACATCTCAAAAACAAAAAAGCTCGCAAAAGCCGCGAGCAGAGAGGATGTAAAGCTTTTGGTCCTCGATCCGCGCTTTAGCGTCGTAGCTTCCAAAGCCGACGAGTGGCTACCGATAAAGCCGGGAACCGACGCGGCGTTTTTGATGGCGCTGATTCATGTCTGGCTGCGCGATAACAAATACGACAAAAAATTTATCGAACAATACGCCGTAGGGCTAGAGGAGCTAAAGCAGTCCGTGAAGGATACGACGCCGCTTTGGCAAGAGGGCATCACGGGCATCAAGGCAGACAAGATCGAGCGCATCGCAAATGAAATTTACGCCGTGGCTCCCGCAGTCATAATCGATTGGGGTCATAAAACCACGACCGCCAAGGCCGAATATATCCGCACGCGCGCCATCGCGATCGCAAACGCGCTGATGGGAAACGTCGAGAAAAAAGGCGGAATTTACTTCTCTAAAGATTCCAAAACCTTCAACGCGCTTTGCAAAGAGGATCTATTCCCTACCATCTCAAACCCGGATAAGGAGTTTAAAATTCCAAAGACCGCTCGCATCGACGGCTGCGGCGAGGAAGGTAGCGAAAATTTCTTCGTGCCGCGCAAACACGGCGTTTTGATGCAGATCGCGCCTACGATTTTAAGCGAAAAACCTTACCCTGTAAAAGGCTGGGTCAGCACGCGCTTTAACCACCTCATCAACGTTGCGGGCGTGGATAAGAGCGTAGAAGCGATCAAAAAGCTGGACTTCGTACTCGCAATCGACGTGTATATGAGCGACTTCGCGTGCTTAGCCGACGTGATCTTGCCCGAATCCACGTATTTGGAGCGCGACGAGTCGATTCAAAACAAAGGCGGCACCGCGCCGGGATTTGTGATGCGAAATAAAGCCGTCGAGCCGGTGGGCGATACGAAGTGCGGCTATGAAATTTTTAGAGAGCTTGCAAGGGTGATGAAGATCGATAAGGACTACACTTGGAACAATATCGACGAATACCGTATGCAGCAAGCCAAAGGCAACGCCGAGCTAATCGCAAATTTAATCAAAAACGGCTACGTAAGCTACAAGGTGCCGAAGCTGTATTACCGAGAGCCGAAGCTCGTGGCTAAATTTATCGATAAATATCCTGCCGCGGCGGAGTTCGTGGACGAAAACGGCGAAATGAGCTCGCAGATGAAATTTAAAACCCCGAGCGGCAAGATCGAGCTTTTCGCGCCGAAGGTGGAGGAGCTTTTCGCAGGATACGGCTGCTTAAATACCGAGGGTATGGACGTATTCGGCGGGCACAAATACTGCCTGATGAGCGGCAAGACCGCGCTTCACACCAACGGCCATACGCAAAATGTCAAAATTTTAAACGATATGATGAGCGAATCGCCGGTTTGGATCAGCCCTGCTTCTGCAAAGGCGGAGGGGCTAAAGACGGGCGATATCGTGAAGCTCAAAAATAAATTCGGCGAGCAAAAAGCTAAAATTTTCGTCACGCAAGGCATCAGAGACGACTGCCTATTTTTATACCACGGCTTTGGGCACGTAAGCCCGGGGCTAAAGCGCACGAACGGCATAGGCACGAACCAAAGCGTCCTTCTCGATCCGGCTGCGGGTCCTGTGGTAAGCACGATGGTAACCAACGTCGGCGTCGATATAGTTAAAATTTGAAAGGGGCGGTTATGAAAAAACTCATAATGATTCACGACGAAAATTTATGTATAGGTTGCCAAGCCTGTTCGGTTGCGTGCAGGAACGAAAACGGCGTACCTGGCGGCGTTTATAGGCTGCAGGTGCACGGCAAAACAAGCGGCGTTTTTCCAAATTTGAAGCTAGATTATTCGCGCGCCAGCTGCGTTATGTGCGAGAATAGCCCTTGCGTGGACGTCTGCCCTACGGGAGCGAGCTTTAAAACCAAAGACGGCGTAACGCTCATAGACGAGAGGCTTTGCGTCAGCTGCAAATACTGCATCCTGGCCTGTCCTTACGACGCGAGGTTTGTAGATCCCGTCACGCACGCTATCGGCAAATGCACCTTTTGCTACACGAACCGCACTAGCAAAGGTTTGCAGCCTGCCTGCGTAAGCGTGTGCCCAACGGATGCTTTAACTTTCGGCGACGTAAATGACGTAAATTCCGAGGTAAACAAACTGTTAGCCAAAACAAGCGTAGAATATCCAAAAGCGTATCTAAACACCAAACCGCGTCTAGCAAATATCAAAAACAAAAAAGGAGGACGCTATGAATAATATGTGGGGCGATATGAGCCAATACTCTGAAATTTACTGGCCTTGGCCGATTGCAATTTATCTATTTTTGGCGGGTCTTAGCGCGGGAGCGACGATGGTGGCGCTTTTAGTTAAATGGAATCGCCACGAAAGCGAGCAAAATTCCATCTGGGACGCGATGATTAGAGCGGGTGCGATCACGGCGCCACTTGCGATCTGCGCGGGGCTTTTGCTTTTGATCTTTGATCTGGGCAAGCCATTTAGCTTTTATCTTTTGCTGATCAAATTTAACTTCGGCTCGGTGATGAGCCTCGGCGTTTTGGCGCTTTTGATCTACGTGCCGTTTAGCTTTGTATTTGCGCTATGCGTATTCGGCGAGGAAATTTGCAAATTTAAACTGCTCGCTTTTCTGCGCCCTATCGTAAATTTACTAAGCTCATTCGCCAAGGCTTCTAAACTATTCGAGCGAGTTTTGTTTATCCTTGCTCTTTGCGTGGGCGCATATACGGGCTTTTTGCTAAGCGCGGTGATGAAAATTCCGCTTTGGAATACTCCGGTGCTACCGATTTTATTTCTGCTATCCGGCTTTTCCAGCGGCATCGCGGCGAGCATTTTAGTGGGACTTTTGTTTTTTAAAGGCTCGTTAAACAAAGATAGCATAAAATACCTTTTGATGCTTGATCTGCGCGCGATACTCTTTGAAATTCCGCTTTTATTCATTCTGTTTGTCGGGATGTATTTTGAGGGCGGCACTAGCGCGCTTGCGGCACAGCAGGCTTTGACGCACGAAATTTACGGTAAAATTTTCTGGATCGGCGTTTTAGGCATGGGGCTCATCGCTCCGATCATCATCGCCTTTACGGCGCTGAAAAACCACGCCTACAAGCCTGCGTTTATAGTTTTAAATTCTTTCGTCGTGCTTTGCGGCGTCATTCTGCTTCGCTACTTCGTTGTATATGCGGGGCAAATTTGCACGGGAGCGTAGTCTCGCTCCCAATTTAGGGAACGGGTTTGAAAATTTTACTTTTAGAAGACGATTTTGAATATAGAAGCAGCGTAAGCGAGTATCTACAGGAGCTTGGCTACGAGGTGGACGAATGCGCCAGCGGCGACGCAGCCTGCGATAAGATCGCCGCGAATGCCTACCATCTGCTGATTTTAGACATCAAAGTGCCGGAGGTTTCGGGCGAAGAGGTGTTGAGATACGCGCGAAGCCTCGGACTCAACACTCCCGTGATGATGATGACCTCGCTCGGCGACATCGACGATTTGAGCCAGTGCTACGAGCTAGGCTGCAACGAATATCTAAAAAAACCCTTCCACCTAGCCGAGCTTAAATTTAGAGTAAGCGAGCTGATGCGAAAGTATTTCGGCGACGAAAAGGGCGCCGTCAAGATCGCGGATAAATTTCACTACTTCGCAAATTTAAAAATTTTAAAACGCGCGGACGAAGAGATATCGCTAAGCGCCAAAGAGATCAAAATCATAGAATTTCTGCTCGCCAATATCAAAAGATTCGTAAGCGTCGATGAGCTCATCGCTGACGTGTGGGACGGCGATGCGGGCAGCGTCGATGTGCGCGTGCATATCAGTAACCTCCGCTCCAAAACGAGTAACGACTTCATCCTCTCCAGCCGCGGACTCGGATATAAGATCAATGCTTAAAGGGTTTAAATTTACGCTTTTTAGCGCGATCTTCATCATCGGCGCTTTTATAAGCGAGAGTCTTTATATCATCTATTTAAACTCCAAAATCGAGGAGAGCGCCGACGTCGCCGAGCTGATACAAAAAAGTGGCGAAGCTCTAGCCGGCGCATATCCCGATCTAAAAGACGAGCTCATCTACGACTACGCGATCCTAAACGCAAACGGCGAAATTTTAAGATCAAACCTAAGTGTGCAGCCGCCCGATTTTGCGTTTATCACGCTGAAATTCGGCGGACGGGTATTTTTTAAGCGCCACTTTCTGCATGAGGGCAAGCTGCATTTTTTCGTCATCTCAAAAAAGATAAGCTACGCAAAGATAGAATTTATCGCGATCTCTACGATCTTTATCACGATTTTTGTAGCGCTCATCATCGCGCTGTTTAACTACAAAATCATAAAAAATTTCTACGCGCAGCAAAGCAACCTCATCAAGGCGTTTTTCAACGACGCGATGCACGAGCTAAAGACCCCTCTGGGCGTCGCGCTCATCAATACCGAGATGCTTGGGCTGCGCGACAAACACACTGCGCGTATCAAATCCGCGCTTAAGCAGATGGTAATTACTTACGAGGACGTGGAGTACTTCATCAAAAGCGGCAAAATGAGCCTAAAAAGCCGGCGCATCGATATGAGCGAGTTTTTGAGCGCTAGGATAAATTTCATCTATCTGGTCGCAAAAAGCAAAAATATAAGCCTGCAGCCCCGCATTGCGCCGGACGTGAGCGTTTTTATGGACGAGACTTCGCTAATGCGCCTCATCGACAACACGCTAAGCAACGCCGTAAAATATTCGCGCCCCGGCGGTCGCGTCATCATTCGTTTAGAAAAAGGCATAAGCATAGCGGCCTTTAGCGTGCAGGACTTCGGCATCGGCATAAAGGATACGAGCGCCATCTGGGCGAGATATGCGCGCGAAAACGCGGCTCTTGGCGGCTTTGGCCTTGGGCTAAACATAATCGATAAAATTTGCAAGCGCTACGGAATCGCAAAAAGCGTCAGCTCAAAACCGAACGAAGGCAGCACCTTTTGCTACAAAATCCCGCTGTTTAAGCAGAAGCTCTTAGACTAAGAAGGCGCGTTAAATTTAGGCGTAAATTTTAAAATTTAGAAGTAGAATTCGCGCGGCTAAGGCTTTTTGAATTTTATTTTAACGCGACTTTTCAGCCGCCTTTAAGTTCCCTACCTTCTAGGTATTCTTTTTCCACATCGTATTTTACGTTGCCGCAATTATCGAAATAATATTTGGGCGAATTGCTAGATTTTTCATAGTATGTTCTTAAATTATATTCAGTTGGAATTTTATCAAATAACAAAATAGATTTGGATTGCAAAAAGTTATCTCCAATTATAAAATTTTTATCCAACATAAGAAACACGCTATCTTCAAAACACAAAATCAAAGGCTTCGTAAAACCGACTATTTTATCGACAGAATCAACTTTCAGATATTGTTTCGGATCCGTTACGGTCGCCTTTAGTTCTGTAATATAGAAATCCTCAATAGTTTTTACTTTATTGCTGCTGTTTTTTAAAATTTTAAGATAATTCTCAAAGTTCAAGTCTTGCATTTCATAATAATCAGTGGAATACTTATGTTTTATATCATCGTTCTCTCTATAACTCGCTATCTTTTTTAATACGATAATTTCTTTATCTAAAAATTCTCCGACGGCGCGCCTATACAGCTCCTCTTTCGGTAAAATTCTATCCTCTTTAAGACAGTATCCTTGCTTGTATTTGTTGTAATCGAAAGTAGAAACTATCACGAAGCCTCGTGAAGTGGAGTAATCTGGTACGATGCGGATAAATGCGGCACAGAGTATCGCCGCCAGAAGCAGCGCTCCAGCTAGCACTTTAAATTTAACGGATTTATAAAATTTCATACCGACGCTCCTTTTAAAATTTAAAATTTCAGCGCAAATTTCCGCGATTTTACGATTAAATTTAAAACGCCCGCCGTTACAAAGCAGACAAGCCACGGTCGCCTAAATTTAAATCCTGCCGCTAGCCTTCGCGGTGCAGAATTATATAGCCCAGCTTCGTGCCGTTTTCGTCCGAAAACGCCCTCACGTAAAAATAATGCCCGTCCTTTTTGATAAAGCTCTGCGCCCCAAAATCAAGCGTCGCCAAAATCGATAAAACGTCGTAATCCGGCGCGCTGTTTACGACGATAAAGTCCTTGATAACGCCTATTTTATCGTAAAAGCAGTCGGTCTCAAACCTCTTATCTACGAGGATAAAAATATCGTTTCCCATGCGGTTGATCTGCGCGATGACGTGCTCGAAATCGAGCATTATCTCGGCGCTTCCGATAAATTTGCCCTCGCTAAAAACGGGCGAAATTCCGCGCATAAAAACCCCGCACCGCCCCATCTCGACGAGCGCTTTTGGAAGCAGACTATGGCGGATCTGCAAAAGCGAATGGCGAAACGAGCTCAGATCGTCGTCGTAAAATTCGTCGCTCCAGCTCCTAGCCAGGCTTCTGGTGTTTTGCGTATGAAAATGTATCTTCACGCCCGTGTAGAAGGGCACCGCGCTTAAGATGTCTTTGTATTTTTTCGTCACGTCCATACACTCGCCATGTTTGCCGCTTTCGAAGCAGCGCACCACGTCGCTGTTCTGCGATAAAATCAGCGAGATCGCAAAGGCGTTTAGCTTCTCTTCGTCCACGATCTTTTCAAACAAACTCGCGCTAAAATCGAACTGCTGCTTGATTTTTATCTCGTTTTCCTCGTTTTTAAAGCGCAGGTAAAACGCGAAGGTAGCGACGCAGCAAGCAAGCGCGAAAAGGATTAGGTATTTTTTGGATCGCGCGCCTATCATCTGAATTCCATCTTTAAATTTGCCGCTAAAATTTCTGCAAATTCGCTAAATTCCGGCAGATCGAGCTTACCGTTTCGCATCTTTTTACCCCAAACGGACTCTGGAAAAAAACTGTCGTTTTTAAAGCGCGCTTGGACGTGAAAATGCACGCGCGGCACGTAGTTGGCGAAGCTTGCGATGTTGATCTTATCGGGCGCGTAAAACTCCCGCAGGCTCTTTTCGCACTGAAGCACGGCGCGCCACAGATGCACCAGCGTCGCCTCGTCGCAGTCGCTGAGCTCTTTAAATTTTGCCTTCGTAAAGACCTTCACCCACGGCACTTCGTGCTCCTCGCGCTCCACATAAATCATCTCATCTTCGTAAATCATCGCTTCTCCTTGAAAATGGAATTTTAATGCAAAGCCCATTAAAGCTCGGTAAATTCCTCTTATATAAATAATATACTAAAATACAATAATTAAATATATCTATAAAATCTCGATATATTCGTGATTTTTATGTTATAATTCTATCTTTTAAAAGGAATATATATGAAATCAGTTTGGGTAATGATCCTATGCGCCGCGGCGATTTTGATGATTACGATGGGCATTCGTATGTCATTAGGTCTTTTCGTGCAGCCTATAATGCAAGCAAATTCCCTATCCATCGCGCAAGTAAGCTTTGCGATGGCAACTACGCAGCTGGTATGGGGCTTTTCGCAACCGCTTAGTGGGATACTTGCAGACAGGCTCGGTGCCTACGTCGTGCTGTTTTGGGGCAGCGTGCTTCTGGCGATTAGCTGCACTCTTGTGCCGTTATTTAGCAGCGAAAGCGCGCTTGTATTAACGATGGGTTTTGGGCTTGCGCTGGGGCTTGGCGCGGGTAGTTTTCCAATTCTAATGAGCCTAATGGCGAAGCGCCTGCCATTTTCTATCCGCTCGGTTGCTAGCGGAGTGCTAAATGCAGGCGGCTCGTTCGGGCAGTTTTTATTTGCGCCAATGATTGGGTTTTGTATCGCAACGCCTGCTTTGGGATACGGCGGCGCATTTTTTACGCTCGCAGGGCTTAGCTTGCTAATTCTGCCGCTTGCGAGACTTTTGGCAGGCGGTAAAATTCTATTCGGCGAGCAAACCAGCCTGCATGAAGAAGATAAACGCAGCTTAGGCGAAGTGCTGCGTTTAGCGCTGCGCGATAAAAGCTATATTTTGATAAATTTAAGCTTTGCTACGTGCGGTTTTCACGTAGCGTTTTTAGTGACGCATCTGCCTAGCGAAGTAGCACTAAGCGGGCATGGCGCGCAGGTAGCGTCCTTTTCGCTCGCACTAATCGGTATCGCTAACATCGTAGGCAGCTTATTAGTAGGCTGGTGTGTTTCCAAAGTGCGCTGCAAAGTCATTTTATTTTGTATATATGCCCTGCGTATCGCTCTTATTGGTGCTTATGTGCTCTCGCCCAAAGATAGCCTTACGTTTTATATCTTCAGCGTGGGATTAGGATTTACCTGGTTAGCGACCGTACCGCCTACTGCGGCTGCCGTCGGTAAGCTATTAGGGACGCGATATTTAGCAAGCCTATTTGGATTTACGATGCTTTCGCATCAAATCGGCGGATTTTTTGGCGCATATATCGGAGGTCTTGCGGTGCGAGCATACGGCGCGTATGATTATATGTGGTATTTGGATATGACACTAGCGGCTATTGCAGCTCTGCTAAGCCTGCCTATGCGTGAAGCTAAGATGAAGCACGTGAAATTTTAAAAATTTTATGGGATTTTGAAATTTACGGACGGAATTTTCGCGAAATTTTGCAAGCTAAATTACGACAGAATTTTGGAAATTTTAAAATTTATCGGATTTTATGTTTCGCACTATGAAATTTTACTTTAGCTTTAAAATTCCGCTACGATAAAATGCAAAATCCGCTTATGCTTTCAAATTTAGCCGAGAGGAGCTTTTAAATTTTATAGAATTTTGAAATTTTAAAATTTCGGCTCGTGCAGCATTTTAAGAGCCGGCGCGAGAGCGTCTGCAAAGCCTTTAAATTTTTCAAATTCCTCCACGCTAAACTCTGTGCTAAACTCCGCTCCCGCAGCACCGAAGCTTGCTTCATAAATAAAACCCGATTTTTTTAAAAAATGTTCAAATTTCGCCACCGCCGCAAACGGCACGAAAAATATGCACTTCTTACGCAGCACGAATTCCACTAGCTCTGCGGCGTCCGCAGCGGCGTCTATCGCGGCATTCGCGCTACTAGCGTATGCCCGCACTAGCCCGCCGGTACCCAGCTTGATGCCGCCGAAGTAGCGCACCACGAGCACGGCGGCATTAATGAGCTCGGCGCCGCGAAGTGCGTTTAGACACGGTGCGCCCGCGGTCGATTTGGGCTCGCCGTCGTCGCTTGAGTTTTCTACGATCTGCCCGGGCTCGTTCAGCGCGCGATACGCCCATACGATATGCCGCGCCTTGGGGTGTTGCTGCCGCAACTGCGCACGCAGCGCCTCAAAGCTCGCTATCGGCGCGAGATAGGCGATGAAGCTTGATTTTTTGATCTCCTGCGCGGCGCTGATCTCTTTTTCAATCGTTTTCAAGGCTTTCCTTTGCGGAATTTTATCTTTTTTGCATTATAATAAAAGTTCAAAAAAAGATCAAAGGAGCTTCATGATCCAGACTTGTTTATTTCCCGCGGCGGGCTACGGCACGCGCTTTTTGCCCGCGACCAAATCACTACCAAAAGAGATGCTTCCGATCCTTACCAAGCCGCTCATTCACTACGGCGTGGACGAGGCGCTGGAGGCGGGCATGGACAATATGGCCTTCGTCACGGGTCGCGGCAAACGCGCGCTGGAGGATTATTTTGACCGCAGCTACGAGCTGGAGGATCAAATTTCAGGCAGTAGCAAGGAGTATCTGCTCGACGAGATCAGAGCGCTTATGAAGCGCTGCACCTTCTCTTTCACGCGCCAAGAGCAGATGAAGGGGCTCGGTAACGCGATTTATACGGGTAAAATTTTAATCCGCGACGAGCCTTTCGGTGTGGTGCTTGCAGACGATCTATGCGTGAACGAAAACGGCGAGGGCGTGCTTGCGCAGATGGTTAAAATTTACGAAAAATACCGCTGCAGCGTCGTTGCGGTAATGGAGGTGCCGCCGCAAGACGTAAACAAATACGGCATCATCGCAGGAAAGAGTATCAGCGACGATCTGATAATGGTCTCGGATATGATCGAAAAGCCCGAGGCTAGCGAGGCTCCGTCGAGCTTAGCCATCATCGGGCGCTACATCCTAACGCCTAATATTTTCGATCTCATCGAGCAGACGGCGCCGGGTAAAAACGGCGAGGTGCAGATCACTGACGCGCTTTTAAAACAGGCTCAAAACGGCGTGGTGATCGCGTATAAATTTAAAGGCACTCGCTTCGACTGCGGCTCGGTAAAAGGCTACGTGGAGGCGATCAAATATTTCTACGAGCGAGAATTCGGCGATGGTAAAAAATGAGCTGTTTTTCCCGCCGGCAAAAGAGGGCGCGCTAGAAGAGGTAGCGGCAAAGATCCGCGCCGAATACGAAAGCGGCGAGGTAGGCTACTACCGCCTGCCGCAGCAAGGCGCAGACGAAATAGCGCGGGCGGAGGAATTTTTTAGCGCGCGAAGCTACGACGGGGTCGTGCTTTTGGGCATCGGGGGTTCCAGCGTTGGCGTGCGGGCGCTTTATGAGATGCTGCGTCCGCGCGTAAGAAAGAATTTGCGCTTTGAAATTTTAGATAATTTAGACGCTTTTAGCGTGCGTCACGCGCTCGAAGGACTAAATTTTGCTCGCACGATCTTTATCGTATCGTCCAAATCAGGCGGCACGATTGAGACGATCTCGCTTTTTAAGGTCGTTTTGCAGCGTTTTGGAATTTCAGATTTAAAGACGCTAGCAAAAAATTTCATCTTCATCACCGATGCAGGCTCGCCGCTGGATGTCTTCGCGCGCGAGCACGGCGCCTGCGTGATAAATATGCCCGCTAACGTAGGCGGTCGTTTTAGCGTGTTAAGTGCGGTAGGGCTAGTGCCCGCAGTTGGGCTAGGCCTTGATGCAAGCGCGATGCTACGCGGAGCTGCCGCCGCAAAAGAGCGGTATCTGGATGAAATTTTAGCAGGCGATCCCGCTAAAATCGCGGAGAATAAAATTCTACGAAAAGCCCATCACTACGCCACGCACAAAAGTGCGAAAATTAACGTCCTTTTTAGCTATGGCGATGCGCTGCGCGCATTGGGCGAGTGGTACGTGCAGCTATGGGCGGAAAGCCTAGGTAAAAAGATCGGCTTTAGCCGCGAGGGGCTTACTCCTGTGGGGCTTGTAGGCTCGCGCGATCAGCACAGCTTCCTTCAGCTCATAATGGACGGCGTAAAGGATAAGACCGTGACTTTCTTAAAGCTCACGGACAACGGCACTGCGGATGCGGTGCCCGGTATCAGTCTGCAAGGTCTTGAGGGCTGTGACTTCGTAAACGGCATGCGACTGGATGAGGTGCTAAATCTTCAGTGCGATGCTACGCTGCAAGCCGTACTAAATGAGGGTATAAGCGTCGATCTCATCGAGGTTTCGCGGCTTAGTGAACAGAGCGTGGGCGAGCTATTTTACTACTTCGAGCTGCTAACCAGCGCTACTGGAGCGATACTGGGCGTCACCACTTACGATCAGCCGGGCGTCGAGGTAGGTAAGAGAATTTTAAAATCGCTAGTTTTGAAATCGCGAGATTAGAATTTGCGGCGCTAGCTAGACGGAATTTCGCTGGGTCAAATTTTACTAAAGCCAGGCTCTACTCGCACCCTATTTTGCTTAGGCTAAATTTTAGAATTTTAAAATTGGCGCCGCGAAATTTTGATTTCGCGCTACGAGCATTTGGAATTTTTTCGCAAAATTTCACGGTAAAATTCCAAAATTGTACCGCGAGGCTTAAAAATTTTACGACTTGCGAGCGCACAAGGAGGCAAAATGAAAATCACAGAAATCGATCACTTTGTACTAGTTACGGGCGATCTGCAAAAATGCGTGGAATTTTACGAAGGAATTCTGGGGCTAGAGCACGTTTGCGAGGGCGACAAACACAGCCTGCGTTTCGGCTCCTCAAAGATCAACATCCACACTCGCGCGGGCGAGTTCGCGCCGTTTGCGGCGCGTCCTAGCGCAGGCTCAGCGGACTTTTGCCTCATCTGCGAAGATCAAAGCGCACAGCAGCTCAAAACGGAGCTGGAAAGCAAAGGAGCGCAAATAGAGCTTGGCGTCGTACCTCGCAACGGCGCGCGCGGCGCTATGCAAAGTATCTATCTGCGCGATCCTGACGGCAATCTCGTAGAGCTCGGCGTATATGAAGGCAGCGATGATAGCGCGTAAATTTTGAGATAAAATTTCAAGCGGAACGTTAAAATTTAAATTTTCTAAATTCTATCTTTCATTAAAGATCAATATTCTGCGGATTAAATTACTTATCCCTCGACATGCTAATTATGTATCGTTTATATATTTTTGAAACCTTATCTTTTGTTTTTAGAATTTCATAAATTTGTTCATTTTATTCACTATTATTTTTGCGATATCATAAGGCGGTTTCCAAAATAAATATCCCTCTGCAATATCTATATTTAGCGTATCCAAGAAATATTTTTGCAGCTTGCCAAACTCCTTTTTATTATTGATCGTAAATACTTCGGAATCGAAACCGTTGCATATCAGTAATTTATCACAAAGCAAGAACCTAGCGGTTCTTTCAAATAGAATATAGCAGAGAAATTTAATAATAGGCATAAGCGACAAGCCCATAATTATAAAAATAAACATATAAAATTTAAAGTTGTATAATGCCACGACGATCATTATAAATAAAACTAAAACACAAAATTCAATTTTCACATCAAAGGGCGCAAAATTGGGAATCATATAAGCATATCTGTAAACGGAGATATTTTTTAACGCCATCTCTTTTTCGCATTTTGTTTTATTTTTAAATTCTATTTTGTCCTTCATAAAGGTTATCGTTTTTTTGCTATTTATAAAGTTTGCCGCGTATATAAGGAAAAATGCGGTGCCATAACCTAGTAATATTTTCATATAAAACCTAAATTTATACTCGCCGTCCAAATTCTGTATCAAAGAACAAATTAACAAAATTCCAAGAGCTATCAGCCAAAACAGATCGTCTAGCTTTTTTATAACTATCGGCTCTTTGTCGTAATCTCTAACCCTAGCTTCTTTGTTTCTTGCATCCATAACCGCCCGCTTTAGCTAAGATAATATTTTTCTATTTTATCAATATCGATATGTTTTCTAATCAAAAACCATTCTTTTATCTCGTTTAGCCTTTCCGCACCATATACGCAAACTAAATAATTTTTTGCCGATAAAATAGAGCTTAAATAATAAGTATTTTCCTGCTCATAGTACGGATAATCCACTACGATTGCAGAAAAGAATGAAAAATTCTTAAAATTGCCTACAATTAAAAAGTGAAAAAATATTTTCAAAAAGATTGCAGAAAGTATTGAAAAAATGAAGAATAATAAAATTTGCGATGATAGAAACGATAGTGCTGCAATAGAAAAAATTATAATAATATTATAAATGAGGCGACGAATCTTATCATCGTTGCAATACCCCCAAAATGGTCTGCTTATCACATAATTTAAATGAATATTGTTCGTCCTTCTCTCAAGCTCGCCGTTGTTATAGAAATCTATAGAATTATTCATAAAGTAGATTTTGCAATTATTATTGCTTACACAGCTGTTATAAATAAGTCTCAATACTATCGCTATAAAAATTCCAAATATAACGCTAGAGCTTATTTCCATCATCGATATATGGCGTTTTGGAAAAATTAAATCCCATATGCTTAGAATATATCCGCCCAAAATCATAGGCGCGTATAAAAATGTAATTGTAGATATTAGTAGCCTCTCATAATTTTTTACTATTATTGGCTCTTTGTCGTAATCCCTTGCTTTAGAATTCTGCGGTAAGGCGCCGCTATCATCTGAGATAGAATTTTGCGGCTCTGCGCTGTTTTCACAGGCAGAATTCTGAGCCGCTTCGGCTTCTAATTCGGCTTTTAAATTTAAAGCGCCAGGATCGGAATTTATGGTTTCAGAATTTGAAGCTTCGGAATTTGAAGATTTATAATTCAGGGATTTAGAATTTAAGATTTCGGAATTCGGAGGTTCAGAATTCATGAATTCAAAATTCGAAACTTCAAAATTAGAGGCTTCGGAATTCTGGATTTCAGAATTCGGGACTTTAAAATTTTCGCCGTTAGAATTTTGTACCAAGCCCAGCTTCGGCTCTTGATGCCGCTTTTGTAGTAGCCTTTTTAATTCCTCAAGCCTGCCTTGATCCATTTTTGCTGCCTTTAAATTTTGGACGCGCCATTTTATACCCTCGCCGCTTAAAGCTCAGTAAATTTTACCGCTCGCCCGCTGTGCGCCGTTTGATCAAAATTTAGCCCTCGTATCTTTGTAGCGATTTTTTATATGTTTTCGCGGCAGCGCAGCCCGCGCTCAGATATGCCTCAAACTCCTCGCTAGTAAGCCTGCGCGGCTCATTCGCAAGCCTCGCCGCAGCCGCTGTACCCGTCGCACAGCTAGCGCTTGTACCGAAATTCACTTCATTTGCGATCTCACCTCGTCGGATTCGGTTGCTAAAGCCCGCTGCATGCGTTATTTGCGGCACACGCTTTAAAGAGAAGTTTAAATTTTGCGTTTGCAGATTTAAAATTTTACCCATGCATTTGCGCGGACCCGCGATAAAATCGCCGTTTTGTATAAGCGTGGCAACGGCAGAGCCGAGCTGGCCGCTCTCCGCCAAGCCGTGCAAGCCGCCTGCCGAGCCGGGTAAGTAGCCCGTCAAACCCGATAAGCCGCCCGCCAAAAGCTCTGCGCCGCTTAGGACGCGCAGGCTTCGCACCAAAATCCCGCCGCCACTTTGCGGGACGCTGCGAAACGAAATGTCAAAGCCGAAATTGTGAAAAAATATCTCGCCCGCCCGCGATATGCGCTTGTAGGTGTTGCGATCCGCGCCCGTGAAATACGCCTCGATCTCCGCGAAGGCGAATTCCGCGCCGCTTACGCAAAGCACATAGTTTTGCAGCAGATCGCGCATGAAATTTTGTATCTTTGCCTGTGCTCGCTCGGCGTCGAACTGAGCCTGCGGCGGCTCATCACCGAACGCAAGCGCTTGTCTGACGCCCGGCTCCGACTGCGATGGACGGACGTTAAATTTTAAGTGTGCTTGCTCCGTATCAAGACGCACTTGCTCGGCATCAAACGGCGGCTCGGCATTAAATTTTAAAATTTCAGCTTGCTGCGCGCCGTTAGAATATGACTGTCCGTCGCAAAATTCCGCGCCGTCTTGTGATTTTAAAGGCTTGTCGCCGCTCCCGTCTCTCGCGCTTCCTGCAAGTTTATGATTTTTTGAAGCAAGCTTTGAGCCCGCCGAAATTCCAAACTCCGCTGCGTCGATTTTTGAGAAAAATTTTTCTAAATTTTCATCGCCCAGCATTTTGCTCTTCCGTAGAATTTCCTTCGTGCTTTATCGAGCTCGCCTTGTTGCCCATAGTGTCGGATTCGCCGTTGTTTGCCTCGACGCGCGTTAAATTTCCGCCGTCCGTTGCGTTCGTATCGTCTCGCGCTAAATTACCGCCGCTACTTGTCGTATTTGTTTCGCCGCCTTTAAAATTTGGAGCTTCGCAACGATCTACACCTAAACGCTCGAAATAATATCTTTCTCGCTCACCCAAGCTTTCCACTTCCTTTTTGCATGTGCGCTTGATATACGCCTCGTGCGGATATCTTAGCCGATTTGCCGCATATATATTACCCGCGTCCGCGCGCTTTATCAGCTTGGCGATGCAAGCGTCATCCTCTTCGTCGTGCCTGCCTGAAAAAAATTCTCTCGCGCTACAATACCCGCCGCTACCGCTTACAAACGCGGCATAAATAATAATAAGCGCCACAGCTAGCACAAAAACATGACTTTTACCGATTTTCAAGCTCGTCTCCTTCGCGATTAAATTTTGATTTTTTCCGCAGATTTACGATTTGCGGACGGATCGTAAACTCGCTTACATTGGACTTCGTGCGCAGAATTTGCAGCGTAAAATTTGCGATCTCTCCCGCGTCCACGAAGCTCGCCTCATCATCTGCAGGCTCGAAGCTCAAATCCTCGTAAAACGGCGTTTTGGTGATGTCAGGGTTGATGCAGCTTACTCTGATCTGCTTGCGCGCCTCCTCGAAAAGACAGAGCAGAAACGCCCGCAGCCCCGCCTTGCTCGCGCTATAAACCGCGCTAAAGCGGCTCGCCCGCAGCGCCTCGATCGAGCTAATGCCGATGATATGGGCGCGGTTGCGCTTTAAATTCGGCAAAAGCGCGCGCGTAATGATGATGTTTGCGGCAAGATTTACGTTTAAAATTTTTAAAATTTCGCTCTCGCTCATCGCCTCAAGCGGCGCAAATTTCGCCGTACCCGCGCATAAAATCAGCGCGTCAATCTCACACGCTACGGCTAGCGCGCAGCACTCCTTCGCTAGCGCGTCCGTATCCTCAAAGCGCGAGGCTAGCGTTAAAATTTCATAGCCGTTTTGTCGCAAAAGCTCCGCAACCGCGCTGCCGATACCGCCGCTTGCGCCCGTGATCAATGCTTTCATCTTTTCTCCTTTAAATTTTCATGCCGCTTCGGCGCGTTAAATTTCGCGCACCGAGTAAATTTTCCTACGCTAAAATTTTCTTTGTTCGCGCCGTATCTGCCACTAAATTTGTGCAACTTAAACAATCCGCACCGCGACCTGCGCCGGGTAAAATTTTAAATTTAGCCCGCGGGCGTTTTGCTGCGCCGCCGCTTTGTAAAATTTCATCGACGCTCGCTGTGCCCGCCCCGCACGATTTATAAAATTTAATTTTATAAAGCCGGGCGTGCCGCTAAATTTTAATCGCTCGCTCGCCGCTAAATTTCACGCCGTATTCTCAGTGCCGCATGCGAGCCGATACAGGCCGCGACATCTGCGACAAACAGCGCGTCTAGCACTGCCGTATCTTTGCGAAATACGCTGCCTTCATCGCCTCCTCAAACGCGTCGTTGCTTTCGTACTCGTGCCCCAAAACCTCGCGCCACAGGCTCGCATCCTCCATGCAGAGGTAGAAAAACACTCGCTCGCGCCACGGCGAAAGCGCGTCCGCGGCAAATTTGAAAAGCTCGCGCTTGATCTGCAGCGGATAAGACAGCTTGCCGTTCGCGTCTGCAAGTGGCATCTGCAGAATTTTGCTCCGTAGCCCGCGAGAGCGCAGCTTTTTTACGACGGGTTTGATGAAGGTAAGCGTGCCGAGCGAGACCATTGCAACATTGCTTGGATCGAAGCTGCGCAGCAGCCGCTCAAAAACCGCGCCGTAATCGTTTTGCCACCCCTCGTACCAAACCATCGGGTGGAAGTGAAAGCCCACCAAAATGCCGCGCGCCGCGAGCGCTTCGGCTGCCGCCAGCCGCGCATCCAGGCTCGCGCTTAGATGCTCCTCGTTCGCTATGATCGCGGGGGTATTTAGCGAGAAGGTGACGATGAGGTTGCGCGGGATCTCGCACTGCAGGAAAAACCGGATGTTGTTCGACTTGCTTTTAAGCTCCAAAATCACGTTTTCATGCCGCGCCGCAAAGTCCGTTAGCGCGCTTAAAATGCCGAAGCGATCGCCCCACATGAGCGAGTCGGAGCTCTGCCCCGTGCCGATGTGGTAGCTGCGCGCGGGATCGAGCCGCAGGCGCGCTAAATTTGCCGCGAAATTCTCGTCAAAGCCGATTTTCCCCTGCTTGTAAAATGAGCCGATCGCGCAATAGGAGCAGTCAAAGCCGCACGAATTAACGGCATCGAGCGTCAGCAGATTGCAGCAGCGGGTGTTTTCGCTCGCCACCGGACAGCGCCCCAAAGCTATGCGATCTGCGCGAAAGGAGGAAATTTCAAATTTTTTCGGCGCGTAATCGCTTTTGAAGCTCGCGTACGAGTGCGGGCGCGACTTTAGCTCAAGCCAGGCTTCGCGCACGAAATTAAAAATTTGCTCGCCGTTTGGGACTTTCCCTGTTTTATTAAATTTGGCTTTATTAAAATTTAGCTCGCACTGCCCGTCTGCAAGCAGCTCATAAACGGGTGTCTCGTCCCACGCCTCAAAATCGCTCGCAAACTCCGCAAGCTGCTTTCGTTGCTGAAATGAAAAGTGAAATTTCTCAAATAGCGCGCCCAAAAACGCGCTCGATCGCTCGCTCAGATTCACGCCAAAATGCGCGCCCAGCTCCTTTTTCGCCTCCGTCATCTTGCTCCGCTTCGTTTAAATTTTGCAAATTATACTTAAATTTCGCGCGCCATCACTGAAAATCGTTGAAATTTCAGATCGCGCTATAGAATAGTCGCTCGAAATAGAAGGCATAAGCTAGCGTAATAGCGACGTTTAGGATCAAAATTCCGCCGAGCGCAAACTTTTGCGGGATTTTTTTGACGCCAGTTCGGTAGTAATACGGCAGAGCACAGAAAAACGCGGGCAGCACGAGCAGAGCGATACCTAGCGGTATGCCCGCGCCGCCGATGCCTATCTCGGCACTGCGCACAAACTGCGCCATGGCAGGGAATTTATGAACGGCGAATATGGCCGCTGCAAAAAGTAGCTGCACGCAGACGCAGTAAAATAGGTAGCGCACGCCTACTAGAGCGTCTTTTAGCCATAGCCCGATGCAGAAAAATACTAGCAAAAGAGCTAAAAAGACCAATAAGGGCGGATCCGCGAGCAAATCCGCCACGGCATACGCGCAGGCCGCGACGCACACGCACGCCAAGAGGGCGAAACATAGATAAGAGCCTTTTATTTTCATCGTTTCTCCTGTGACTTTGCAATACCTTCAAATTCCGCGACGTATTTGGCGTATGAAGCCAAAATTTCATCTCTCGGCTCGGTTTTTTGCATACGCTTTAGTAGTTAAATTTGCTCTTTATCGCGGCACGGATTTGCGGCAGGTGCGCCTTTACAAGCTCATAGACGAAGCTTTTGCAAAGCCGTTCGCCGCCCAAATGATCGCTTACGATCTTCATCATCGCCCACGGCACGCCCGCGCGCTCGCAAGCGTTCACAAAAAGCGCGCTCTCCATATCGTAAAGCCTGATGCCGCGATTTGCGCACCCGCGGGTAGCGTCTTTTGCCGTGCACGACGTATTTTGTGTTGCGCGCGTTGCGGTATTCGTTGCGACGCTGCACTCACCTACCGCGATTTGCACAGGCTTCGCGCTCGCTAAATTTTGCGCCTTAACTTGCGTTGCGCCTTGTATTTCAGCCCGCGTCGCATCGCGCGTGAAATTTTTTGTATTTGCTGCGCCATTCGTTCCTTGCGTTGGGGTTTGTGCGTTTATCTCGCCGCACGCCTCGATCGCTGCGATATTTGCCTCATCGGTCCGCTCCGCTGCGTTTAAAATTTTAGGCTCGCTTACGCAGATTAAATTTGCCCGCAACTTGCCGTCCGAGCTCGCGCCATAAAATTTCTGCTCGCAAACGTTTTGAAATTTTAGAGCTTGCTCGCTGTGTTCCCCAACCTGCGAGCGATAAAATTTCGATACGTCCTCGCCGTAAAATTCCTGCGCTGTCGTGTCGTCAAAGTAAAACGCCTCGCCGATTTGCACGCCTTTATCCGCGCAGCCGCAGACGCCTATGTTTAACGCAAAGTCCACGCGCCGCGAAAGTAAAATTTCACCAAAGCGCTCTGAATTTCGCGTGGAGCCAAGATCTAAAATTTTAAAATTTTCAGTCGCATTTTGCCTGGAGTCAGCTTTTGCGCCGCTGCCGCAGAGCGCGCCCGCATCCGAAGAATGCTTAAATTTTACGTCTGCGCCGCGCCGATCTTTGCAGAGCTCGCGCCCGAATTCTGCGTCCGTATCGGGACTGCGAACAAATTCTGCGCCGGGTTCGCTCTTAAATTCTATTTCTATGCCGCTCGCAGCACCCGCTTCAAATTTAGCCCCAAACCTCACGCCGCAGATGTATAGAAGCATCTGCTCGCCTGCGAACAGATCGCCGCCGCGCGTAAGTTTAAAACTCTCGATTATCGCTTGAGCTTCGCAGCGCAAAGCCGTACAGATCAGTATCATTTGCCGCCTTTGTTAAAACCGCATTTTAACAATTTGAGCTATAATGTAAGATTAATTTGGCACAAAAGGGCGAAAATGAACGATCTCATCACCATCACGGGCGCGCGCGAGCACAATCTGAAAAATATAAATTTGCAAATTCCAAAGGACAAACTCGTCGTTTTTACAGGCCTTAGCGGCAGCGGCAAGAGCACGCTGGCGTTTGATACGCTATATGCCGAGGGGCAGCGCAGATACGTCGAGAGCCTAAGCAGCTACGCGAGGCAGTTTTTAGACCGCGTAGGCAAACCCGACGTCGATAAGATCGACGGTCTGACGCCTGCGATCGCGATCGATCAAAAAACGACGTCGAAAAACCCGCGCTCGACGGTCGGCACGATCACTGAAATTTACGACTATCTGCGCCTCTTATATGCGCGCGTGGGGGTGCAGCACTGCCACAAATGCGACAAGCCGATCTCAAAGATGAGCTCCAGCGACATCATCGCCGAGATTATGAAGCTGCCGCGTGGCGCAAAGGTGATCTTGGGCGCGCCCTTGGTGCGCGAGAAAAAGGGCAGCTTCGCCGATATGCTACAAAGCTTGCGCGAGCAGGGCTACGTGCGCGCTCAGATCGACGGCGTGCTGGTACGACTGGACGAAGAGATCGAGCTAAGCAAGACGAAAAAGCACTCGATCAAGGTTATCATCGACCGCACGATCATCGACGAGGAAAATTCCATCCGTATCGCAAGCGACGTCGAAAAGGCACTCAAGCTCAGCTTCGGCGAGCTTGAGGTGGAGATCGCAAACGCCGCCGAGTTGGGGCTTGCGCAGAGCCTGATCCACTACAGCGAGCATATGGCGTGCTTTGATTGTAAAATTTCATTCAAGCCGCTCGAGCCGCTCGCGTTTAGTTTTAACTCCCCAAAGGGCGCGTGCGAGAGCTGCGACGGGCTGGGGATAAAATTTAGCCTCGATCTAGGCAAGATCATCAACGAAAACGCCTCGATCGAAGGCGGCGCGATCAAGGTGATGTCGGGATTTAACAAGAGCTATTATTATAAATTTTTGCTCGGATTTTGCGAAGCAAACGGCATAAACGTTAAAATTCCATATGCAAATCTAAGCGAGGAGCAAAAAAAGCTGATCCTTTACGGCAGCGTCAAAGAGATCGATTTTTACTGGAAAAAACACAAGCTCACGCGCAAATTTGAGGGCGCGATCAAATACGCCTACGATCTGCTCAAAAACGAAAGCGATCTGGACGATTATATGAGCGAAAAAATCTGCCCCGACTGCGGCGGGCTGCGCCTACGCCCCGAAAGCCTAGCCGTAAAGGTCGCAGATAAGGGCATCGGCGACGTGATAAATATGAGCATCGCAGACTGCGTGGAATTTTTCAGCGACGAGAAGCGGTTTTCAAATTTAAGCGAAAAGGACGCGCAGATCGCAGCGCCAATCCTAAAAGAGATCAACGAAAGGTTGTTTTTCTTAAAGGACGTGGGGCTTGGATACCTCACGCTGGGGCGCGATGCGCGCACCATCAGCGGCGGCGAAGCGCAGCGTATCCGTATCGCAAGCCAGATCGGCTCTGGTCTTAGCGGCGTGATGTATGTGCTTGACGAGCCTAGCATCGGGCTTCACGAGCGCGATACGCAAAAGCTCATCAAGACGCTGCGAAGCTTGCAAGAAAAGGGAAATTCCGTAATCGTCGTTGAGCACGATAAAAAAACGATCGAGGCGGCGGACTTCGTCGTAGATATTGGCCCCGGGGCTGGCAATCTAGGCGGCGAGGTCGTATTCGCAGGAGACGTCGCGCATCTGCTTAAAAGCAATACGCAAACCGCGCTGTATCTGAATAACCAAAAGGAGATAAACTACCAAAAGCACCGCAAGCAGGAGCTTTGGCTAAGTATCAAAAACGTAAATATCAATAATATCCACGGCCTTTGCGCGAAATTTCCGCTGCGAAATTTAGTCGGCATCACGGGCGTTAGCGGCAGCGGCAAGAGCTCGCTGGTGCTGCAAACCATCCTGCCGACGGCACTTGAGGAGCTAAATCGCGCCAAAAAGGTGCACGCGGTAAAGGACGCTAAAATTTCGGGGCTTGAGAGCCTAGATAAAGTGATCTATCTGGATCAAACCCCGATCGGACGCACCCCGCGCAGCAATCCCGCGACCTACACGGGGGTGATGGACGAGATCCGCGCGCTTTTTGCCGCGACAAAAGAAGCGCAGCTGCGCGGATACAAGATCGGCCGCTTCAGCTTCAACGTCAAAGGCGGGCGCTGCGAAAAATGCGCGGGCGAGGGCGAGATCACGATCGAGATGCACTTTTTGCCCGATATCAGCGTCGTTTGCGACGTCTGCCACGGCACGAGATACAACGCGCAGACGCTTGAAATTTTATACAAAAACAAAAGCATAGCCGACGTTTTGGCGATGAGTATCGACGAGGCGCTCGAGTTTTTCAAAGCCGTGCCTAAAATTTATCAAAAGCTAAAGACGCTCGCGGACGTCGGGCTCGGCTACGTTTCGTTAGGCCAACCCGCCACGACGCTTAGCGGCGGCGAAGCACAGCGCGTCAAGCTCGCTAAAGAGCTAAGCCGCACCGACACGGGCAACACGCTGTATATCCTGGACGAGCCCACGACGGGGCTACATTTTGCAGACGTAGATCACCTGGTAGCGGTGCTGCACCATTTTGTCGATCTGGGAAATTCCGTCTTTGTGATCGAGCACAATCTGGACGTCATCAAAAACTGCGATTATATCATCGACATGGGGCCCGAGGGCGGCGAGGGCGGCGGACAGATCGTCGCTTGCGGCACCCCAGAAAAGCTCGCAAAAGATTTCAAAAAGACGGGTAGCTACACGGGGGAATTTTTGGCGCAGGAGCTAACGGCGATGAAGAGCGCGAGCAAAAATAAGCGAGGTTAAAGCGCCTTATCGGGGGGGGGGGCAAGAATGGATCAAAGCAGGCTTGAGGAATTAAAAAGGCTACTACAAAAGCGGCATCAAGAGCCGAAGCGGGGCTTGGAACAAAATTCTAACGGCGAAAATTTTAAAGTCCTAAATTCTGAAACCAAAAATTCCGAAGTCTCAAATTTTAAAGTTTCGAATTCTGAATTCCTGAATTTTGAATCCCCGAATTCCGAAGGCTCAAATTTTGAAGCTTCGAATTCCGAATCCTTGAATTCTAGAGCTCCAAATTTCGAAGCTTCAAATTATGAAACCCTAAATTCCGATCCTGACGCTTTAAATTTAGAAGCCGAAGCGGATCAGAATTCTACCTGTGAAAACAATGCAGAGCCGCAAAATTTTATCTCGGATGACAGCGGCTCTTTGCAGCATAATCCCAAAGCTAGAGATTACGACAAAGATCCGCTAATCCTCAAAGATCATACTTATTATGACTATATGAAATACTCCATAGTTCCTACTATGGTAGGCTTGTTAATAGCGCTTGCATTTGCCACTATCGTAAATCCCATAAACATTAAAATGTTTCGCCTCCTTCCTTTGGTCTTGGTAATATTCGTAACAAATTTTATAAATAGAGACGGCGCATACTTCGTGTTTTATAACGATAAATTTTATATTACAATAAAAATAAGATTCGTAAAACGTTCGAGATAAATACAATCGGCGCTATGGCTTTAAGCTTTGATTGGAGATGGAGCTGGAAACAAAAAATACCTATTTATATAAAGGTCTTTCTTGTTCTTTGGTTTTTGCTCGGCTGCTATACGACGGGAGAGCCGATCAATGGCGTGGCGATAATCTTTACCTTTTGTTTCTCCATTTTAACTACCAAAGCCTATATGCATCTGCTTAGCGGTAGCCTCGGCTTTTTCGGTCTTCAGGATCAGCTTGTGCTTTATAAGGAAAACGCTGAGGTCGAGATACTAAATATCTTGATGGCGAATAAAGAGGAGTATCTGCAGCTGAGAGATTATTTTATGCAGACTATGCAAAAAGATATAAGCAACCTGCAACGCACGATGTCGATTTTTAATGAAAAGATAGAATTTAGAAAATTTAAATTTTAAAGGCGTATGTTATGGAAGCAAATTGAGAAGGCAAGGAAAATTTTAGCTATTGCGGCTAGATAACAGAATTTCACGCAACAAATTCCATCCCATGATACGGCGGAATGGAATTTGAAAGCAGCTCATTCGTAGCGAGTAAATCTAAAATAGAATTTTAAAATTTAAATCCCAAAAACGCTAGCCATTGTATCCTAAGCGGCGCATATTTGCGCACGCGTCCTTGTAGCCGTAATAGCACGAGATGCGGTATAGGTCAATGGCATTGAATTTATTTTGCTCCACGCCTTCACCTTTTTCAAACATCGCTGCGAGCTTCTGGCAAGCAGGGAAGTTTTGAGAGAGCGTGCAAGCGGCGTTATAGGCGTTGGCAGCAGAAGCATAGTCGCGCTTGGAATACATAGAATCCGCAAAATTTAAACACATTGCGCCATTGCCGTTTTTGCACGCATCGCTTTGCACGACGCTGCCTTGTAAGTTCATCGCACGGATACCGTCTTGAACGTCGGCGAAAGAATATTTGCCGCTCTTTGGCGCATCGACTGCGCTCTTTGGCGCGTTGCTAACGCAGCCTGCCAAAAATACTCCGGCGGCAATCAAAGCTAGAATTTTTTTCATATTTTGCTCCTTAATTTTTTGAAATTTGGCGACCCAAAACGTAATAGGTCTCTTTGCCCGCGACCTTTTGCAGTTTGAGCTTAAATTTTTCCGACCAAGCGCTGATGATCTGCTCCACAGCGGTCTTGCGCTCCTCGTTCGTAGCGTCGTTTTTGATCTTAAAATACGGGTTTGAATTAGACATCGCCACGTGCGCACCGTAAATTTTAAGCTTATCGTTCAGCCCCACAATGCGATCAAGCTCATTATCCTCAAAATCGCATTTCGATAAAATTCCTCGCAGCTGCGCGACCGTTGCGTCGTTTACGCTATATCCTAGCGCTAGCAAAATTCCATCTTCACTCATTCTCATCCTTTCGAAAAAAAATTTATCTGTTCGCTTGTGAAATCAAAACGCCTTCGATTATGCTTTTTATATCGCCGTCTAAAATCGCATCGGTTTGGCTATACGCCTCGCCGCTGCGGTTATCCTTAACCTGTTGATACGGGAAAAGTACGTAGGAGCGGATCTGATGCCCCCAGCCGATCTCGCTCTTAGGCGTGTTCTCGTCCTTCTCGCGCTGTTTCATCAGCTCAAGCTCGTAAAGGCGCGACTTTAGCACCTTCATCGCCGTTTCTTTGTTTTTGTGCTGGCTTCTATCGTTTTGGCAGTTTACTACGATGCCCGTCGGGATGTGCGTGATACGCACGGCGCTTTCGGTTTTATTGATATGCTGCCCGCCTGCGCCGCTTGCGCGAAACACATCGACGCGAATATCCTTCTCTTCGATATTTATCTCGATATCATCATTGAGCTCCGGGCTTACCATCACGCTCGAAAAGCTCGTATGTCTGCGCCCCGCACTATCGAATGGGCTAACGCGCACCAGGCGATGGATGCCGTTTTCGGCTTTCAGATATCCGTAGGCGTTCTCGCCGCGCACGATGAAGCTAACGTCCTTAAGGCCAGCTTCCTCACCCTCCTGAAAGTCTAAAACCTCGATCTTAAAGCCCTCTCGCTCGCAAAAGCGCAGATACATGCGATATAGCATACTCGCCCAGTCGTTGCTCTCCGTACCGCCCGCGCCCGGATGAATGCTGACGATAGCGTTTTTATCGTCGTTTTCGCCGCCTAGCATCATCGCTAGCTCTAGATCCGAAATTTCGCGCTTCAGCTCGTCTGCACCGGAAAAAAGATCATTTATCGTCTCTTCGTCGCCTTCGCTAAGAGCCAGCTCGTAAATTTCACGCGTATCAGCAAGCGAGTTTCTCGCCTTTTTAAATTTAGCCAAAACACTTGAAATTTTAGTTTTTTCACGCCCGATCTGCGTGGCGAGCTTTACGTCGCCCCAGAATTTCTCGTCCGCTTCAATATCCGCGATACGTGCTAATCGCGTCTCGATCTGAGCTGGCTTCACGATGGATTCGATATTTTTTATCTTGGTGTCTAAGCTTTTTAAAAGTTCGCTATATTCGTAATTATCCAAATCTCAACCTTTTTTCGCGAAATTATATCGTTGTTAAGCTTTTATGCCTTTTAATTTCGTATGGAAATTTAACAAATTTGAGCTATAATCAGCCTTTAAAATTCAAAAATGGAAGTAAAAAATGCAAATTATTAGAAGCGTAGAGGAGCTAAAAAGCTTCAGAGCGGCGGCAAGCGGCAGCGTGGGCTTCGTGCCTACGATGGGGGCTTTGCACGCGGGGCATGCGAGCCTCATAAAAAGGGCGCGAAACGAAAACGACATCGTAATCGTCTCGGCATTCCTCAATCCGGCGCAGTTTTTGCCCGGCGAGGATCTAAATAGCTACCCAAAAAACGAAGCGGGCGATATTAAAATTTGCGAAAGCCTCGATGTGAACGCGCTTTTTATTCCGAGCGTAGATGAAATTTACGGCTCCTGTGAGCCGGGCATTATCGCGCCTAAGCCGTTAAGCGAAATTTTGGAGGGCAAGAGCCGCCCCGGGCACTTCGACGGCGTACTTAAGGTGCTAAATAAGCTTTTTAATCTAACTCGTCCTAGCAACGTTTATATGGGTAAAAAGGACACCCAGCAGCTTTTCATCGTGCAGAAGATGGTAAAGAGCTTTTTTATGCCTATAAGTATCATCCCTTGTGAGATCGTGCGCGAGAGCGACGGCTTGGCACTTAGCTCGCGTAACGCCTATTTGGATGAGGAGGGAAAGCTTATGGCGCTTAAGCTTTCGCGCTCCTTGCTAAACGCCAGCTCGCTTATTAAAAAAGGCGAGATCAGCCTAAACATCATCCGCGAAAAGATGCTTAGCGTGCTTGAGCCGCTGGCGGTCGATTATATAGCGTTCGTGGATTATAAATTTAATGAAATTTCGCAGATCAAGCAAGGCGATACGATAATCCTGCTTGCCGCAAAGGTCGGCACAACCCGCCTTATCGATAATATCTGGCTGTAAAATGGCAAAACTCCATCTCGTTTCTCTAGGCTGCAATAAGAATTTAGTTGACTCCGAGATCATGCTTGGGCGCTTGCAAAACTACGAGCTCACGGATGAGCCTGCGAGTGCGGACGTGATGATCGTAAATACCTGCGGTTTCATAGCAAGCGCCAAGCAGGAGAGTATCCGCACGATTTTGAAACTTAGCGAGCAGAAAAAAAGCGGCGCGCTGCTGGTCGTCACGGGCTGTCTGATGCAGCGCTACAAGGACGAGCTTATGCGCGAACTGCCCGAGGTTGATATTTTCAGCGGCACGGGCGACTACGACAAGATCGATGAGATGATTTTAAAAAAGCAGAATTTATTCAGCCCGCAAACCTATCTGCAAAGCCCCGCGCTTACCTCTTCGCGCGTGATAACGGGCTCAAACTACCATGCTTACGTTAAAATTTCGGAAGGCTGTAATCAAAAGTGCTCTTTCTGCGCTATTCCGAGCTTTAAAGGTCGCCTAAAAAGCCGTAGTATAGACGACATCGAAGCGGAGGTGCGCGGCTTAGTGACGCGCGGATTTTACGATTTTAGCTTTATCGCGCAGGATTCTAGCAGCTACGGTCGCGATCTAAGACGTGGCAACAAGGGCGGATCAAATTTTAAAGGCTCTCGCGATAAGTTAAATTCCGCATTCTTTCGCGACGGGCAGAATTCCGATGGCTCCTACGATGTACAAAATTCCGACGGCTTGTGCGGTAGCGCAGGAGACGAAATTTCTGCTTACGACAAAACCGCTTGCGGTAAAAATGTCCGCAAAAAGGACTTGGACGACAAAAATAACGATGCTTTGGGCACCGATCTAGTCGCGCTGATAAAACGCATCGAAAAAATAAAGGGCGTCAAGGTCGCGCGCGTGCTGTATCTTTACCCCACCAGCACCGACGAGCGACTCATCCGCACGATCGTGAGCTCACCAGTTTTTGCGAACTACTTCGACATGCCGATTCAACACATAAACGACAAAATGCTAAGCTTGATGAAGCGCGGCGCAGGCGCGGCGCGGATCAAAGAGCTTTTAAGCTTAATGTGTGCAGCGCCTAATTCATTCCTCCGCACGGGCATCATAGTGGGGCACCCGGGCGAAGGTGAAGCCGAATTTGACGAGCTTTGCAACTTTTTGCAGGAGTTTAAATTTGATAGAATTTCAGCTTTTGCTTACAGCAAGGAGGAGGATACGGCGAGCTTTGCGATGCCGCAGATCCCTGCGCGGACAATTAGCCGCCGCCTAAATAAAATCGAAAAAATCACGCGCGAGGCGATAGATAATAGCATGCGCGCGCTCGTAGGCAAAAAGATGCCCCTAATAATCGAAGGCGCCAGCAGCGAGGGCGAGTTTTTTTACGGCGCCAAGCCTCTTGCATGGGACAAGGACATCGACGGCGAGATTTTAATCAACGAAAGCTACGTGCAAAATCTAAAAGCAGGCGGTCTATACGAGTGCGAAATCACGGAATTTGCGGGCGATAGGCTACTCGCGCGAGTACTAAAAAGCTCGCAAGGACAATGAAAAACTCGCCTGAAATTCCAAGCAAAATTCTAGCCTTGCTGCGAGCTAGCAAAAATCTGCTTGCTTTTTCGCACGGCGTCGACAGTACAGCGCTTTTTTACCTTTTAGACGAGGCAGGCGTGAAATTTGACCTTGCGATCGTGGATTACAACGTCCGCGCGCAGAGCAAGGACGAGGTCGCCTCGGCGCGGGACTTGGCAGCCAAATTTAACAAACAAATCTACGTAAAAAGCGCGCGGCTGGGCGCGTCGAATTTCGAGCACGAGGCACGCACGGCTAGATATGAGTTTTTTGGCCAAATTTGCCGCGAGCAGGGATATGAAAATTTGATCTTAGCGCATCAATTTGACGATAAATTCGAGTGGTTTTTGATGCAGCTTGGGCGCGGTGCAGGGCTTAGCGAGCTACTTGGCATGCAGGAGTTTGAGTCCCGCGAGGACTACGTGATCGCTCGTCCGCTTCTAGGCGTGCGAAAGTGCGAACTGGAGCGGTTTTTAAAGGGGCGAAACCTAAAATACTTCACCGACGAGACGAATTTGACGGACCGGTTTAAACGCGGCTTTATTCGCGCGAAATTTAGCGAGCCGTTTTTAAACGAATACTTTGTCGGCGTAAAAAAGAGCTTTGAGTTTTTGGCGGCCGACGCGTTAAGCTTAACTCCCGAAATTTCTAATCCCGCACCTAAAATTTACCTAGTAAAACGCGGCCGGGGCGAGATTCGCGGCGTAGATCAGGCGTGCAAGCGGCTAGGACTAGTGCTAAGCTCGGCACAGCGAAGCGAATGCGCGCGCTGCCTAGAAAACAGCGCAGGCTGTGTGCTAGGCGGCAAGGTAGCCGTGGGGGCGGGCAAAAACTTTATTCTCGTAACGCCATATATCAAAGCGGCGATGGATAAGAAATTTAAAGAAGCGTGCCGCACCTTAAAAATCCCGTCGATAAACCGCGGATTTTTATTTGCCGAGAGCGCGGATCTTGCGCTATTTGAGGAGCTTTTATGAGCGTTTATTTTACTTCCGATCTGCACTTCGGCCACGAGCTGGTGCTGAAAAAATATCCAAATTTTAGAAAAGGCGCAAACGTAGCCGAAATGGATGAAAATCTCATCACTGCTTGGAATGCGCTCGTTACGCCCGAGGATCTCGTCTATAATCTCGGCGATGTGTCCTTTCACAAGGATGTTGCGCACACTTGCGAGTTACTTCGCAGACTAAACGGGCGACATTTTTTAGTGCTCGGTAACCACGACGGGCGCATCGCCGCGATGAAAAACGAACTGCTAAGCCAACACAAGGCGGACGGCAATTTTATATTTGAGCAGATCGTGGACTATGCCTTTGTGCGCCTATCGCATAAGAGAGCGGCTCTGTCTCACTACCCGATGATCGAGTGGGCAAACTGCCATTATGGCGCGCTGATGCTCTACGGTCACCTGCACGCAGATATCGCTGAGGTTTCGGGCAGAGCGCTAAACGTAGGTTTTGATCTACACGGCAAAATTTTAAGCGAGGACGAGGTGTGGTCGTATCTGAAAGATATCCCGCCTAAGGCCCATCACGCAAGTGAGCTAGAGGGCATTAGCGAGAACGACGATGTGGAGCAAAGGCGGGCTTTGATAGAAAATTTTTTACGCAAAATTAATCGGGATTTGTGAAAAAGATAAAATTTACGGCGTAAGACGGGCTCTTTGCGGCAAATTAGCTTAAATTTAAAAACAAGTCGTTTAAATACGGATGATTTTATCTAGTCAAAATTCCATTATGTAACGTGAGATAAATTTAACAAAACGTAGCCGCGAACGAGCAACCAAATCGTATCAAGCAAGCGCAATCTTGCAAAGATAAAATTTTAAAATTCTGCCTAGGTGCGGAGCGAAATATTTAATCTAGCGGGCTTCCAGCATCGCAATTTTGTTGATGTAATCGGCAAAATTTAGATTTATCAGATTTGTTTTGATGAAGATACGCGTGAAAATCACATAACCAATCTCGTTGCTAAGCGTGCCGTCTGAGTAGATGAAAACATTGGTGAGAAACTCGCTATTTTCGGATTTGTAGAAGGTCTCGATCTGAAAATTTAAAAGCTCGTAAAATAGCTCGTCAGTATCGCTCATCGCCGCCTGCATCTCCTCATCTATGCGCATTATGTCGGCGTATAGCACGCGCTCTTGGTTGGCGACGACAAAACACGCGCGGTTATTAAATTTCAGCGCGAACATCGCCATATTTTCAAAATCGCTTTGATTTTTTAGCAAGAAGTATAAAATTTTAAATAAACTGGCGTGCGAGCTAAATTCTATTCCAAAAGTCTCATCCGCCGCCTGTGCACTTGCGCGAGGAAATTCCACTATGAAGCTATCATCGACTTTTTGATAAATGCTATTTTCTTTAATCATATAATCCTCGTTAAAATGCACCCTTTGATTTTCGTCATCTATCAGCACGCAAGAGATTAAATTTTTATCACCAAGATCCGCAAAGCCCGCCAGCGAGGTAGCCAGATCATTTTCTTGCGCGATGGGAAAACGATCGGATTTCTCATCCAAAATTCTTTTGCCAAAGCCCAATTTTCTATAAAAAAACTCGCATGCGTCGGCACTTTTAGCGACGCCGAGGAATGATTTTGCTTTAAATAGTGCCATTTTTTCTCCTAAAATTGCAATTATATCGAAACACTATTATTTCAAACTAAAATTTAGCGTCCTTCTCGGCGCTTGCAAAAAGCAGTTGTTTGATCGCCTCTTTGCCCGCATCGAGGCTAAGCCCTGCCAAATTTAGCGGCGCGCTGAGGCTATAATTTATGCGCGAAAACAGCTTTGGCAATACCATCTCGTCCCAGCTACGAAATTTCCAAAAACTGCTCGCTTCGTAATTTAGCGCGTAAATGTCTAAGTTTAGCCGCTGCGCAAGGATCACGGCACCGTCGGCGACGCTGTGAAGCGGACCCCGCGGACCGTCGGGAGTGATGATGACGTCGGTGCCATTTTTTATCTCTTTGATCGCACCCATAAGGGCTCGCGCGCCGCCTTTGAAACTGCTGCCGCGGATCGCACCGATGCCAAAATGTGAGATCACACGCGTAATTATCTCGCCGTCTTTGTGATCGCTGATGATGACCTTGGCGCGCCTTTTGCTGCCGAAATCCCGCAGCCACCAGCGTCTATAGGCAAAGCTCATCATCGCTAATCTTCCATGCCAAAACACGACGACGCAGGGCTTTTCGGGCAGCTTAGTGGGGGTAAATTTAACCCTGCACGTTAAAAAAATACACCAAATCAGAATAAAAATGAGATATTCGGCTACGCGGAAAAACAGCCGCTTTTTAAGCGATAACTTTTCCATAAAGCGCCATTCTGGCGGTCTTTTCGATACGTACTCTGCGAGTTGTGCCTAGCAGCTCCTCGCCGCCTTCCGCGCAGATTAAAAAATTTGAAAAGCTTCTACCGCACGCGGTGCCGCCCTCGCGCAGCTCCTCGAAATATACATCGAAAATTTTATCTTTTTGCGCTCTTGCGATCTCGTCTAAAATTTTAGTATGAGCGCTTTGCAGCCTGCTTAGCCTTTCGCTTGAAATTTCATCATCCAGCGGCTTTAAATTTGCTGCGGGCGTGAGCGGTCTAGGGCTAAATTTAAAGGAAAAAATCTGCTCAAATCTCACCGCCTTTAACACTTCCATCGTCTCGGCAAAATCCTCCTCGCTCTCGCTCGGATAGCCTACGATGATGTCGGTGCTAATCGCCACGCCCGGGCAGCTCTTGCGCAGCTTAAGCGCGCGATCCAGATACCACTGCTTGGTATATCCGCGCTTCATATCGCGCAAAACCTTGCTAGAGCCACTTTGCAGCGGCATATGCATCGATTTGCAAATTTTAGGATTATTGCAAAAAACATCTAAAAATTTATCGTCCATATGCAGCGGATGCGGGCTGGTAAAGCGGATGCGCTCGATGCCCTCTATCTTGCTAAGCCGCATGAGCAGGTCGCTGAAGTCGATTCTTTCGTGCGCGCTAGAAAAGCGCTTGCCGTAATTATTGACGTTTTGGCCGAGCAAAAATATCTCTTTGGCGCCACGAGCCGCGGACCTTTCGGCTTCGCGCAAGATGATTTGAGCGGGGATCGAAATTTCATCGCCTCTAGTCTGCGGCACGATGCAGTAGGAGCACTTTTTGTCGCAGCCGATCATTATGTTTATGAAGGATTTATATGGCGAGCTCGCAAAATCACCGAAAGCAAACTCGCTCTCGTCGTAGTTTATGTCTGTGCTGATAAATTTTGGCGTACGTACGGCTTGTGAAATTTTAGATACATTCCGTGCTCCAAGAACGAAATCCACAAAGGGCGCGCGTTTAAAAATTTCTCCGCCCAGATGGCTTGCAGTGCAGCCGCAAACGCCGATTTTAGAGCCTCTTTTTCTAGCTTTATCGAATGCGCCGATCTCGCTGAAGAGCTTATGCACGGGCTTTTCGCGCACGGAACATGTGTTTATTAAAATCAGATCGGCAATGCTAATGTTATCGGTAATCTCGTAGTCTTGATCTTTTAGCTGCGCGATAATATGCTCGCTATCGCGCACGTTCATCGCGCAACCCAGGGTCTGGATGAAGAGAAGTTTGCTCAAAGGATATGCACCTCGTACATGTATTCGTTTTCGTTCAGCCCGTATCGCACTATGCGCTGATACACGCTAAAACCCTTAGTATCGAAAAAATCCACCAAAGCGGCTAAATCTTTTTGAGAATTTTCTCTATCCAGATAAAATATTTTTTGTCCGCTCTTTTCTACTTGGGCTTGCAAATCCTCGATCTTAACGCTTTTTGGCTTAGAGGCGAGCTCCGTTCTGGCAAGTTTTAGCTGCATGATCTATCCTTTCATTTATCTTTTTAAACCCGCGAGTTTAGCGAAATTTAGATAATAATTCGTTTAAATAAAAATAAAGTCAAAATTCCATATAATATCGCACTTCAAAATTTAAAATCCAAATTTAGTAGCACGAAATCAAATCTTAAGGAAAATTTATGGAAAAAATCACCGACATCATCGAGTCGATTGCAAATGAAAAGGGGCTTGAGCCCGCAGACGTCAAAGAGCGCGTCAAAACGGCGTTCATCCAGACCGCAAAAAGACTTTTCGGCGAGGAATATCTCTACGACAGCGAAGTCGATCCACAGACCAAACGCGTTAAGCTTTACCAAAAGGTCCACGTCGTCGCGGATGATGATGAGCGGCTCGGCGATCATAACTTCATCGCGCTTAGCGAGGCCAAAAAAATAGGCGAAAACGCAGAGATCGGCGATGAGCTAAGCTACGAAATAAATATCGAAAACCTCGGCCGCACGGCTTCCGGCGTGCTAGCTAAAGAGCTAAATTTTCACATCCAAAGGCTGCTTGAAGAGAAAATTTTTGAAAACTATAAAAGCAAGGTGGGCACCCTCACCCACGGCACCGTCACTAAGATCGATCACGACGGCACTACCTACGTAGAGATCGAGGATACGAAGGCCTTTATGCCGCTTAAGAACCGTATCAAGGGCGAAAATTTCAAAGTGGGCGACGTGCTGCAAGCCGTCATTAAAAACGTAGCCATCGACAAATCCCACGGTATCAGGCTGGAGCTTTCGCGTACCAGCCCGAAATTCCTAGAAGCCCTACTCGCCGCCGAAGTCCCCGAGATCAAAGACGGCAGCGTCATCATCCAAGCCTGCGCGAGGATTCCGGGTAGGCGCGCTAAGATCGCACTTAGCGCCGTCTCGCCAAATGTCGATCCGGTAGGCGCTACCGTCGGCAAAGGAGGCGCTCGCATCGACGCGGTGAGTAAATTTTTAAGCAAAAATTTGCAAGACGGAAGCGGCGGCGAGAGCATCGACGCGTTCGAATACTCCGCAAGCCCCGAAATTTTGATCACTCGCGCGATGGCGCCCGCGATCGTAAACTCGGTCAAAATAACGCAAGACGGCAAGGCGATCGTCTACGTAAACCCCGATCAAAAAAGCAAAGCGATCGGCAAAAACGGCCTAAATATCCGCCTCGCCTCGATGCTGTGCGGCTGCGAGATCGAGCTTATCGAAACCGGCTTGGCGAGTGAGAAAAAGGTCTCCAAGGAGGAAGGTCTTAAAAATCTCGAAGCGCTTTTCGGCGAGCTGTAAAAGCTCGCGCGCCTCGCTTTTTAAAATTTTGCAAGTTGCGCGCCCTATAAAATTCCATGGCTACCAAATTTTGCAAATTTAGTAATTAATGGAATTCCGTAATTTAGTACTCCACGAAATTCTATATTACGTAGAATTTTACGCCGTTTCGGAATTTTAAAATTTAGCGTCAAAACAAATTTTGACCGAAATTTTACGGCGCAGAATTCTAAGATCAAATTCTATTCATGCGAGGATTTAAATTTACACAGCGCGTAAAATTCCGCCCCAAGTTAAGTCGCGCCTATCGCTCATATAAAATTTCGATGCCGCCGTAGTGCCAAAATGCCTTCGGCGCTAGGTATTCGCCGCCTAGGACGGCTTAGCTTAAAATACTGCGGCGAAAATTCCATGATTTTTGAAATTTCTTGCTCAAGCAGCGTCGTGCAGTAGAGGTTCGCTTCGCCGCGAGGTCTTAGCGTAAAATCTTCGCCGACGCGTCTAAGTAAAGAGGCAGCGAGGCGCGCCTTTTGCTCCTCGTTTAAAAATTTCATCCGCGCCGCGCCAAAGTCTCGTGCATGCGCCAAAAACTCCCGCATCGAAACGGCCGCGACGCCGTCTCGCTCGCCCTCGCCCGTTACGGCGTGCACTATCAAAAGCGGGCGCTCGTGCACGATTATGCCTACGTGCGAGTATTTAAAATTCGTTGCGGTTGCGATTATGCGGCTGTCGGTGACATCGCCCATGCGAAAGACGAGATCGCCCGTGCGTAGATTTGATAAAATTTTATCCGGCACCCACAGCGGCTCTTTTGCTGTAGGCGCGCGCATGAGCATCCAAAGCTCGCCGAGCCCGCCTAGAGCGAAGATCAGACAAACGAGAAGCTTTTTGGCTAAAGCGCAACCTTCCATTTGCCGTCTTTTTTGACGAGTTTAACGCTCTCGGTACGGTTTGTGCCGTTTTTAAAAGACACGGTGACTTTCACAAGCGCCGATTTCTCGTCGCTATTTTGCAGCTCGCCCGAGACGCCTTTTAGCCCGTCGCGCTTGGAGGCCTCCTCCTTGCCGGCACCTGCCATTTGCATCAGTTTACCGTTTATCATCTGCATAGAGCCGTCGTCCGATCTGTCCTTATCGGGTATGTCTATAGTATCCACCAAAGTCTTAGAATTGTCCTCGTATAGGGCCCTGACGAAGTCCTCGGCGACGCCTTTTGGATCGCTGCCGCAGCCTGCTAGAACGAATATCGCAATGAGCGCGAGTAGAAATTTTTTCATAAGCTCTCCTCGTAGAAATTCTGAGATTCTATATACAAACGATAAATATTTTTTAAATTCAGATCTTTCTGCTCGGAGGAATTTATATCGCGTTTGGATTTGCGAAGGCGTATTTGGTCGTGCTTTTGCTGAATTAAAATAGAATTTTGCATTCGAAGGAAAGCTCGTCTTGCCTTGGTAAAATTTATCTTGCCAAAGCGAAATTTTATGGCAGTTTCTGCGAACCGTGTCTTGTGGCACACCACTCAAACGGCGCCCAAACTCATTCGGTAGCACGTGAGGCGAGCTTTGCTTGTCGGAACTGAAATTTAGCCGTATTTTGCGGCTAAAATTTTAAAATTTAAATGCCGCCTTCGTAGGATTGCTCGCTTACGATTTAGCTTTTTGCTGCGACGCTCGCGAAATTATAAGGAAATTTTACCTAAATAGGGCTATAATCCAATAATTCATTTCATAAAGGAATATCATGGAGACATGGGCGGTTTGGGCACTTGCATCAGCACTCTTTGCGGCGCTGACTGCGATATTTGCAAAAATAGGGCTTGAAGGGATCAACTCCCACTTTGCGACTTTTATCCGCACGATCATC
>NZ_JAHAFS010000021.1 GCF_018374135.1 Campylobacter gracilis
CGTGATCTACATAGCGCGTGATTATAAAGAGGACGTGAGGTATAAATTTGCGCTTTTGCTGCGCGATTTTTGCGAAAAAGAGAGGCTTAGGCTTAAAATTTTTGCAAGCCTCGGCGCGCCTGCCGTATTCGGAGATAAATTTCATCGCGAGATCGCGGCTGCGAAGATTGCGATAAATTTTAATCGTGACGACGAGCTTGAGTGTGTGCGCGCTCATAAATTGCTCGGCGCGAGCGACCGCATGGCGCAGTTTTTGGGCTGTGGCGTCTGCACTTTTAGCCCCAAGATCGCTGGGTTTGAGCGGCTTTACGAGGATGGCTCGGAGATAGTTTATTTCGATGATCCTGCGGATTGCTTTTCAAAGATCAAACACCTTCTTTCTAGCGGCGAATACGCGCGCATCGCGCGGCGCGGCAGAGCTAAGACGCTAAAGATTGCAAACGCCGCCCGAGTGGCGAAATTTATGCTTGAGACGATCTTTGAAGAGAGCTTCGGCGCAGATGCCTGCGGTGAAATTTCTGATGAAAAATGCAGCGAGGGCGGCGGCGAACGTCACGACGCACCAAGCGGAAAAGATAAAAACGATCGGGGTGATTTTTACAGCGAGCCTTACGAGTGGCGCGAGTTCGTCTATAAAAACGGAGAGAAATTCAGATGATTTATTTTGTAGCTTTTCTGATCTTTGCCGCCGCAGCGGGCGTTTCGCTGCGGTATAACTGGTGGCGGATCCCGCAGGGCTGGCATAAGGCGCGGGTGCTGATGTATCATAGCGTAGAGGAGCATAAGGGCGATAAATTCGATAAATGGCGGCTGAAGCCTGCGGATTTTGAAAAACAGATCGCGTGGCTTGCGAAAAACGGCTTTAGCAGCTTTAAGCTTAGCGAGCTTATCGCGCTAGAGCGGCTGCCTAAAAAGGCGGTTTGCATCACATTCGACGACGGGTTTGAAAATAATTTTACTAGCGCCTTTGAAATTTTGAAAAAATACGATTTCAAAGCAAGCATATTTTTGGTGCCGGACGCCGCGCAAAACGACTGGGAGCGCGCCAACACCGCCCATCTTGCGCGGATGCTAAGCGAGGAGCAAATTTTAAAAATGCAAGCAAGCGGGCTGGTGGAATTCGGCGCGCATACGATGCACCACGTAAATTTAGACCTTACCTACGCGAGCGATCCCAAGCTTGCTGCAGATGAGATCATCGCGTCCAAGGCTCGCGTAGCACGTATTTGCGGGCAGCCTTGCGAGGTGTTTGCCTACCCGTACGGTAAATTTAACGATGAAATTTTAAATATCGCCAGATCAAATTTCAAAGGCGCGGTGGTCGTCAAGCGCGGACTTTACGAAGCGGGCGACGACAAATACGCCGTAAAGCGTATCGGCATTTTGGGCACGGAGGGGTTTTTTGATTTTTGGCTGAAATTTACGAGGATAAGGAACAAACTATGATTAAAGCGTCCGTTTATGCGATAGTGATGAATGAGGAGCGCCACATCGAGCGTATGCTGCGTAGCGTGGCGGATTTTGCCGAGATCATAATCGTCGATAGCGGCAGCACCGATGCCACGCTGCAAATCGCGCGTAAATTTACCGATAAAATTTACCATCACGATTGGCAGGGCGAGGGGGTGCAGAAAAACTACGCGTTTTCGCTATGTAGCAACGAATGGGTGCTCAATCTCGACGGCGATGAGGAGGTAAGTCCTGAGCTAAAATGCGAGATAGAGGAGTTTATGAGCCGCAGCGATTACTCGGCGCTGGATATTAAATTTCATGAATACTCGCTCGGGCGCAGATGCTCCGATCTCGTGCGCAAAAACACTCACATCCGCTTCTTTCGCAAGGAGTGCGGCGAGTATAAAAATATGGGGGTGCACGCGCAAATTTCGATCGTAAAGGGCGCGGTGAAAAAGAGCAAATTCTGCATTAATCACTTTAGCGAAAAGCCGATCGCCGAGCTTGTTATGAAAAACAACAACTACTCTACGCTGCGCGCGCAAGGGGATTTTGAGAAGGGCAAGAAGCCGAGCCTTGCGAAGCTTTTGCTGATCTATCCGTTTGCGTTTTTTAAATCGTACATTTTGCGCAGATCGCTTTTTGACGGGCGCAAGGGATTTATCACGGCAAACATTAACGCATTTTACGCGTTTTTAAAAGAGGAAAAACTTTAAGAGAAGTATTTTAAAAAGGGCGAAGATTAATCGAAATGATAGAAAATTTTAGCTATCATTGGGACCTAAATTTAATGGCGAAAAGGGCGAAAAAATGGACAAAAAAGTAGTAGCGGCACATAAAATTTCAGACGAAGAATATGAAAAAATTTTAAAAATTTTAGGTCGCGAGCCGAATCTGCTCGAGCTTGGGATTTTTAGCGCGATGTGGAGCGAGCATTGCAGCTATAAATCGAGTAAAAAATACTTAAGTGGCTTTCCGACCAAGGCGCCTTGGGTTATCCAAGGCCCCGGCGAAAACGCAGGCGTCATCGACATCGGCGGCGGCATGGCTGCGGTTTTTAAGATGGAAAGCCACAATCACCCTAGCTACATAGAGCCGTTTCAAGGCGCTGCGACAGGCGTGGGCGGGATACTGCGCGATATCTTTACGATGGGCGCGCGCGTCGAAGCCAATATGAACTCGCTTCGCTTCGGCGAGGTGCGAGGAAAAAGCGAAAATGCGCGCAAGCAGCGCTATCTGCTAAAAGGAGCAGTCGCAGGCATCGCGCACTACGGCAACTGCATGGGCATCCCTACGATAGGCGGCGAGACGACGTTCGACGCTAGCTTTGACGGCAACATTTTAGTTAATGCCTTTGCTCTGGGTATCGTTAAAAAGGATGAAATTTTCTACGGCAGAGCTGAAGGCGTGGGCAATAGCGTGATCTACGTGGGCTCCAAAACCGGTCGCGACGGCCTCGGAGGAGCCGTGATGGCGAGCGATAGCTTTAATGACGCAAACAAATCTCTGCGCCCGACCGTGCAGGTGGGCGATCCGTTCGCCGAAAAGCTGCTGATGGAGGCGTGCTTGGAGCTTTTTAAAACCGATTACGTCGTGGGTATTCAGGATATGGGTGCTGCGGGGCTTACTTCAAGCAGCTTTGAGATGGCGGGGCGCAGCGGCAGCGGAATGAGGTTAAATTTGGACCTTGTGCCGATGCGCGAGGAGGGGATGAGCCCGTATGAGCTGATGTTAAGCGAGAGCCAGGAGCGCATGCTGATCTGCGCCAAAAAGGGCTGCGAGGAGAAAATCAAAGAAATTTTTGCCAAATGGGATCTTGACGCCGCCGTAATCGGCGAGGTAACGGATAGCGGCAAGATGGAGCTTTTTTGGCATGGCGAGCTGGCGGGCGTTATCCCGATCGAGCCTCTTAGCGAGGCAGCGCCCGTGCTGGATCGCCCGATAAAAGAGCCTGCATATATGGCGCAGATCGCGCGGCAAAATTTGTGCGGCTGCGGCGCAAGCGAGCGCGAGCTGGACGCGGCGTTTGATAAAATTTTTCAGGACCCCGAAGTACTAAATAAATCCTACATCTACGATCAATACGACGCTAACGTAGGGCTAAACTCCGCCAAGCGCCCCGGTATGCTGGGTGCTGCGGTGATGCGAGTTAAGCAAAACGACGTAAAGCTCGCGATGGCTGCGGACTGCAACACGCGGATGAATTACGTCCATCCTCGCATAGGCGCGGCGCTCGCGGTAGCGTCGGCGGGGCGAAAGGTCGCTATGAGCGGCGCGACGCCTCTAGCCATCACCGACTGCCTAAACTACGGCAATCCGCAAAATCCCGAGGTCATGTGGCAGTTCGCGCAGGGCTGCGAGGGGATCAAGCAGGCTTGCGCCGCGCTAAATACCCCGGTCATCAGCGGCAACGTAAGCCTTTATAACGAAACGGGCGGCGTTAGCATTCAGCCCACTCCCGCGATCGTGTGCGTGGGCACAAACGAGGGCGAGATCATCCCTAGCGATTTTTGCGCTAGCGGCGTGAGCGTCTATCTGGTAGGCGATACGAAGGGCGTTTTTGCGGGCTCGCTTTATATGAAAGCGGTGGAAAATCGCGTCGCAGGCAGCCTGCCTGAGTTAAATTTAAAGGCCGAGCGCGCTCTGTGGGACTTCGTGATAGAAGCCGGCAAAAGCGGGATTTTGGAATTTGCAAATTCCGTAGGTATCGGCGGCGTGGCGATCACGCTAGCTAAAATGGCGTGCGTAGGCGGCGTAGGCGGCGAGTTTGAGATGAGCTGCGACGACGGCAGAGATATTTTCGACGAGAGCTTTTCGCGCGCGATTTTCGGCGTACGCGACGAGGCGAAATTTAAAGAGCTGGCCGCAAAATACGGACTAAGCTTGATGCGTCTAGGCACCAGCGGCGGCGAAGTTTTTCGCATAAATTCCGTCCGTAAAAATCTAAAGGTGCTAAAAGAAATTTACTTCGGCGAGTTTGCTAAGATCGTAAAGAGCGAAGACTAGCGCGTGCTTAGCATCATATTTCTTTTAATCGCGCTGTATATTTTCGCGCAGATCGGTGGGGCTCTCGGCAACTCCGGCTATCGCGGCAAGGCGCAAATGCAGCTAGGAGAGGCTAAAATTTTAGTAGCGCTTCTAGCCAAGGTCGCCAAAAGCGACGGGCACGTAAGCGAGTCCGAAGCCGCGATGATAAGCGAAATTTTAGATGATTTGGTGCGCCAAATGGGCGCCGGCGAACGCGAACGCGAGGCGCTGAAGCTAGTTTATAAGCTCGAGAAAGAAAGCCTCGCAAACGTGCGCGAGCTCGCCGAAAAATATAACCAAACCTACCGCCCGAGCCCGAGCCGCAAAACGGGGCTAATCTATTTCTTTTTAAATTTAGCCTACGTCGATCGCGGTTTTAGCGCGGCAGAGCGGCGCACAATCTCGCAGATTTGCGACGGATTGGGCATTGCGGAGCATATTCAAAGCCAGATATTCGCGACCTTTGAGCGCAGTTTTTACGGAACCTATTACGAAAACGGCGGCGCGCAAAGCGATACGGCTTACGACGAATACGACGGCTATAGCACAAGAAGCGGCGGGTATTGGGACAAATACGGCGGCAGAAGCACGGGCGGCTACGGAAGCAGTAGTTACGGCGGCGGCACCGGCTACGGATATAGCGGCACGGCGGGCTCGGGATATGGAGGCTCGCAAAGTTCGAGCGGTTACGGCGGGTATTCGAGTGGCTCGCAAGGCTCCGCCAAAACCAAAAGAGATCCGTATGAAATTTTGGGACTCTCCAAGGACGCTACGTTTAGCGAGATCAAGAAAAAATACCGCGAGCTCGTGAAAAAATACCATCCCGACATCCTGATGGGCAAAGGCGCGGACGAGGAGATCATCCAGGAGGGCACGAAGAAGCTTCAGGAGATCAACGAGGCGTATAAAATTTTAAAGGAGCGCTTCGGCGAAAAGTAGGGCGAAATTTTAAAATTTGAGGGCGCAAAACGCATTGAAATTTTGAGATAGGGCTTGCGATACGGTGGCAAGGTGCGGCGAAGGAATTTTAAGGCGCGATATCGCAATATGCGCGGCGTGCGAAAATTTCAGGTCGCGCAAGAGCGCCGAGCTTGCTTGCCGAAATTTATGTCGCGAGAGATTGGCTGCAGCGCTGCAGCGAAATTTCAAAACACGCGGCACAGTTAAATTCGCATCTAAATTTTAAAATTCCAAGCTTGCGAGATCGGCAGAGCGCTTAACGTAGCCCTGTTGCGCATCGTGCAGGCAGTCTAGCATATGGCACGAGAATTTAGCGCAAGATAAAGGCGGCAAGTATGCGCGAGCATTGAAATTTTAATATGCGATAGCGTTAAGGCTGCTTATTATTTATGAAATAAAATTTTAAAACCAAACCAACACGAAAGGAAAAACATGGGATTTTTATCCAAAGACGAAGAGCCGCAGAAGCAGGGCGCCAAAAAGGCGGCGAAGCAACCGCCGATCTTGATGAAGCAAACGCAAGAGGTGATCACCAATATCGAGAAATATCTGGGCGCGCCGCTGCTTACCTATTTTAATTCGGGCGCGGGCAGCGTTTGCGGTAACGACGCGATCAGTATCAACGACCACCTAAAGGGCAAGCATTTCGAAAAGCTCTACCTTTATATCAAGTCTGACGGCGGCAGCGGTATCGCCTCGCTTAAGATCGTCTCGATCCTGCGTAATCACTGCGACGAGCTGATCGCTCTAGTGCCGGCAAACTGCGCTTCGGCGGCTACGATGATGGCGCTTGGAGCGAATAAAATTTTAATGGGGCCGCTAGGATACCTAACGTCGGTCGATACTTCGCTGCGCCACGAGCTTTCGCCGGTTACGAACACCAACGATCAAGCCAACGTTTCGATGGACGAGCTAAGTCGCGTGGTGAAGCTTTGGAAAAATAACGAGCGCCCGAACGACGAGAACCCGTACAAGGAGCTTTACAAATATATCCATCCGCTCGTTTTCGGCGCCGTCGATCGCGCAAGCAGCTTGTCGCTTAAAATTTGCCGCGAAATTCTGCGCTACCACTTCGACGATGAGCAAAAGATCGCCTTTATCAGCGACAAGCTAAACAGCGGCTATCCGTCGCACGACTATCCGATCTTATTCAGAGAGGCTAACGAGCTTGGGCTTCAGGTCGAGAAGATGGATACGCGCCTAAGCGAGATGCTTCAAATTTTAAACGAGCTCTACGCCGAGATGGGGCAGCGCACCTTCACCGACTTTGACGAGAACAACTACCACGACAACAACATCGCCAATATCATCGAAATTTTGGGATGTCAGATCTACTATCAGATCGACAAGGACTGGTTTTACCGCGAGGAGGAGAAGCGCTGGATCGTGCTAAACGACGAGAGCTCGTGGCGCAAAAACGAGATCGACGGCAAAAATATCAAAAACAGCATCTATTATATTTAGTGCGGTTTTTGGGTCTCGTGTCGATTTAAATTTGTAGCTTGTAAAATTTAAATCGGCGCATAAAATTTAAACGAGCAGCAGCGCAAGGTGCGATTGATGATGACATAGCCGCGCTTATGGACGAGCTGGAAAATAGGATGTGCAAGTAAATTTAAAATTTTAAAAAGCGGCAAAATCAAGTGCAACCTGGCTTGGCGATAAAAGCTGCGCTGTGAAATTTTAAATTTAGCCGGTTCGCGCCGATCTTTTCGGCTAAGCTTACGCTGCGGTTTAAATTTACGTTTTGCGTCGCGGCTTTTAAATTTAGCTTTTTGCAAGCGGCGCAAAATTTTAAAATTTACGTCCGCGCGGGCAACGCGGCGGCATTTGAGAAGTAAAATTAAAATTTGCGCGCGGTAAATTTAGTAAATTTGGCTTTGCCGACCCTGCTTCATAAATTTGGCAAAATTTTAAAATTTAAAGGATTTTTTGCGATGAAATTTTTTATCTCGTCTCTGTTTTTGGCTCTGTCGCTGCTCGGCTGCGCGGGCAAAAACTCGCTCGCAACCGATAAAACCTACGTTCTTTCGGACGAGCTTAGGGGTACGAAATACGCTCTTTACGGCGGAAATCTCTACGAAAACGGCACGATTTTGGGCCCTTACGAAACGCGAGGCGATGCGAAGCTTGCGATTTTAGGCGGTAGCGGCGCAAATTTAGACAAAAATGCAAAGCTCATAAAACTATATTTTTTCGAGCGCAGATACGGTGCGATCTACGCCGCAAGCCACGAAAACGGGGTCTGCGCCGAGTACAATAAGGGAAATTTCGTAGATTTTCAAATTTTATTTAATATTTTTCAAAGCAAAGAGTGGTTTAATTATAGCGGCGGCATTTCTCCGGGCGGCGAGAGGCTAAAAGAGCTGAGTTCGGCGCGTATGGCGAAATTTAACGGCGAAAAGCTCGGCGCAGCAGATGAAAAGACGAGGCGCGAGTATCAAAAGGCTCGCCGTGAGGCGATTTTGTATTTTCAGCTTAATGCAAACGACATGCGCGAGCTGATTTTTAAAAAATTATGCGAATAAATTAAAAGGAGAAAAGATGAGAGCGTTAATCAGCGTCAGCGATAAGAAGGGCGTCGTAGAGTTCGCCAAAGGGCTGCAGAGGCTCGGATTTGAAATTTTAAGCACGGGCGGCACGCATAAACTGCTTTTGCAAAATGGCGTGAAAGCAGCGGAAGTGAGCCATTACACGGGCTCGCCCGAGATGTTTGAGGGGCGGGTTAAGACCCTGCATCCAAAGATCCACGGCGGAATTTTATATAAGCGAAGCGACGCAAATCACGTAAGCCAAGCCGCACAGCACGGCATCGGCGGCATCGATCTAGTATGCGTGAACCTTTATCCTTTTAAAGCTACCGTAGCCCGTACCGACGATTTTTCAGAGATCATCGAAAATATCGACATCGGCGGACCTGCGATGGTTCGAAGCGCGGCTAAGAATTTCGCGAGCGTCTATGTCGTTACTAACCCGCTTGATTACGACGCGGTTTTGCAAAATTTAAGCGGCGCGGACGAGAGCGAGAAGCTGAAATTTAGGCAAAATTTAATGATAAAAGCTTTTGATCATACCGCAGCCTATGACGCAATGATCGCAAACTATATGAACGAGCGCTTTAACGGCGGCTTCGGCGCGAAAAAATTTATTACGGGCAGCAAGGTATTCGACACCCGCTACGGCGAAAATCCGCACCAAAAGGGCGCGCTGTACGAGTTCGAGGATTTTTTTAGCAACCATTTTAAGAGCCTAAAGGGCGAGGCGAGCTTTAATAATATGACCGATATGCACGGCGCGCTGATGCTCGCTAGTAGCTTTGGGGAGGCGCCTGCGGTAGCGATCTGCAAGCACGCCAATCCATGCGGCTTTGCCGTGAAATCTAGCCTGCTTGAAAGCTACGTAGAGGCGCTAAAATGCGACCCGGTCTCGGCATACGGCGGCGTCGTGGCGATAAACGGCGTTTTGGACGAGGAGCTAGCGAATAAAATCAACGAAATTTTTGTCGAGGTTATCCTCGCCGCTCGCGTTACGCCCGCGGCGCTTGCGGTATTTGAAAAGAAAAAGCGCATCAAAATTTTCGAGCAGGGCGGGGAGTTTTTGATTCGCGAAAACGACAAGTATGATTTTAAATTTATTGACGGCGGCTTCGTATATCAGCAGCGCGACTACGTGGGCGCGGACGAGGTCGCAAACGCCCGCTGCGTCACCAAGCGCGCGGCTAGCGAGAGTGAACTGGATGACCTAAAAATAGCGTGGCAGATCGCCGCTCTTACGAAGAGCAACTGCGTGGTTTACGTCAAAAATCGCGCGATGGTCGCGATCGGCATGGGTATGACGAGCCGCGTGGACGCCGCACGCGCGGCAGTGGCGAAGGCGCTCGACGTGGGCGTCGATCTGCGCGGCTGCGCGCTTGCAAGCGAGGCGTTTTTCCCGTTTAAAGACAGCATCGAGATCGCCCATGCTGCGGGCGTCGCGGCGGTAGTGCAGCCAGGCGGCAGCATCCGCGATAACGAGGTGATCGCAAGCGCCGATGAGTTTGGCATGGCGATGTATTTTACCGGCGTGCGCCACTTTTTGCACTAAAATTTGCTTGCCTGCGGCGCGGGCGGATTTATTGTGATAGCTTCGTAACTTTTTATGCCGTTGCGAATCTTGAAAACCGCGCCGGAGCGGATCTCGTTGCTCGCTGCGTAGCGGGCGCGGAGCGGATCTAATACACGGTGCTTTGTTGTGTGCCAATGCGGTGCGGATCCGGCTGCCTCCGCTACAAAGCCGTGCGCGATGTAAATTTGGCTGCGCTCCGCTACGCGGTGGAGGCAGTGCGAATCCGACTGTTCGCGCTTCATTATACTACTATGCGGCGCGGGTTTTTGGCTATGCGACATACTGCTTTGTGTAGGTGCGGCGTAATCTAAATTTAAATCATCCGCCGCCCCTGAATGGTCGCGAAATTTTATCTAGCGGTCGCGGCGCGTAAATTTTAAATTTAATCGCGCACGCAGCGGATGGGTTCGCGCCTCGTCGCCGTACAACGACGCACAAATTTTATCTCGCGGCGCGAAAATTTCATGGCGCCTATTTTGCGTTGAAATTTCAGCGCCGTTTCGCAGCAGATACGGAGCGGAGTATAAATTTTTAAGGCGGCGCCTCGTCGCGGTCGGCGCGCTCGTAGATAAATTTTAATCGCGCGACAAGCGGATGGACACCCCGTGCCGCAACCTAAGCGGTGCGTAGATAAAATTTTAAATGCGGCAAAGCAGCGGGCGCAGTGCAAAGCTTCCGTTCCGCGAGCAATCCGTGCCCTCGCAAAATGGCGCCTGCGGTAGAATTCGGCCGCGTCGTAAAACTCGCAAAGGCGCTAAATCAGGCTCAGATTGCGGTCGCGCGGCGGTAAAATTTTGATCCCCACGACGGTAGCAAAATCTAGCCGCGAGGCGCGACAATAAAATTTCGCGCCGCAATAGGGCGTATCGAAATCTCTAAAATCCCCACGTAAGCCGCGACAAATGGATAAATTTCACGTGAGCCGTAGCGCAGGCGAATGGACGGCGCAAGGGTCTCGCTCGTAAAAGGGACAAATTTCATCGTAGCGCAGGGGCGATGAAATTCTAACCCTGCAGCGGTAGCAAAATTTTAATTTTTGCCGCGGCGATCAAATCCAACCGCTTGCCGCGCTAGCGAAATCCGCCCCCCCCGCTGAAGCGGTAAAATTTCAGCCCTCGTTATAGCATAGAATTTTAACCGCTTGCGAGGAGGTAAAATTCCGATGCTGCAGCGCGCCGCGAGGATAAGATAAAATTTTGATCTTGCGCCGCCGCAACGATAAAATTCTAATTCTGCGGCGACGGCGAGCCGAAAGCCCCGATCCTGCGGCGATAAAATTTAGGTACCGATCCGCCGTAAGCGATAAAATTTCTCTCTTTCACTCTCGCTTCATTTAGAGATTGTAAAATTGCGCAAAATTCAAAACGAAAGGATCAAAATGAAAATTTCTAAAGTTTTAATCTGCCTCTTTGCTTTGGCGGCGGGTTATTTAGTCGCGCTCAATGCCGCAGGCGGCGGCAGCAGCGCCGGTGCGGCGGACGCAAATTTTAGAGTTAAAGGAGGCGGCGTGAACGCAAACGTAAAAGAAATTTATCTAGCAGGCGGCTGCTTCTGGGGCATGGAGGCGTATTACAAACAGCTCGACGGCATAGTCGCGACGCAGGTGGGCTACGCCAACGGCAAGAGCGATAAAGCAAGCTACGAAGGCTTACATAGCAGCGATCATGCCGAGACGCTACACTTAAAATACGACGCAAATATCATCAGCGAACCTGAAATTTTGGCGCATTATTTCCGCATCATCGATCCGTTCTCGATCGACAAGCAGGGTAACGACCGCGGTCGCCAATACCGCACGGGCATCTACTACACCGATGAGGCGACCGGCGAGACGGCGCGTAAATTCGTAGCGTTTAAACAGAGCAAATACGACGAAAAAATCGCAGTCGAGGTTATGCCGCTTAAAAACTACGTCAAGGCGGAGGATTATCATCAAGACTATCTAGATAAAAACCCGGGCGGCTACTGCCACATCGATCTGCGCCTCGCTAAAAAGCCGCTTTACGACGACAAAGCCTTCAAAGCGCAGAGCAAAGAGGAGCTTAAAAGAACTCTGAGCGACCTGCAATACAGCGTCACGCAGGAAAAAGATACCGAGCGACCGTTTTCGAGCGAATACGACAAGCACTATAAAAAGGGCATCTATGTCGACATCGTGTCGAAAAAACCGCTCTTTTCCTCTACCGATAAATACAACTCCGGCACCGGCTGGCCGAGCTTTTCAAAGCCGATAACGACCGATGCGATCGCGTATGAGAGGGACGACAGCCACGGTATGCAGCGCGTCGAGGTCTCCAGCCGCGTAGGAGGCAGCCATTTAGGACACGTCTTTGAGGACGGACCGAGAGATAAGGGCGGTATGAGATACTGCATCAACGGCGCTAGCTTGGAATTTATACCGCTTGAGGAGATGGACGCGCGCGGCTACGGCGAGTATAAAATTTACGTAGAGTAACGCGGGCTAGGGCTTTGGCTCGGCGATCGGTTCGGCGGTCAGTCGTTTTGTAACTCGGGGGCGCGCTCCTCTAGTTTGCGGCTACTGCTTTTGGCGGTCGGTTGGCAGAACGATCGACTACGAATGTTGCGGCGATCAGGGCGCTAAATTTACACCTTGACGCTGCGATGGTGAGCCCGTAGCGGCGTGATCTTTAGGATCGTGCCATTTTTTATCTGCTCTTTTAAATTTAAGTCGTGGCGCCGCTTTACCGCTTTGCTTCATCAAACAGATACTTTCTCATCATCTCATTAACTTCCGATATAAGCTTTACGGTACCTTCATAATAATGAGGATGATACCCTGCTTCCTCGTACGTTAATAGTCCTTTTTCTTCCATATACGATTCGTATTGTATATATTCGCTTATGTCGTCACCGAGCGTAGATGCCGCCTTTTCTAGAATTTTGTCAAATTCATCGCCCTCAAAAACATAGCCGTGTTCTGCTCGATATTGTGCTGTATCTTTTCTAAGTTCTTCCAGGTCCTTCCGTGAATATATATTTTCATAAAAGAGCACTTCACAATTTGAAGGATTATGTTTTTGATATATTTCGTTAAACTTTTTTACCGCCGCCGCCCTTAATTCAAAAAGTATCTCTGTCTTTTTTAACTTACTTTTTTCTCGTTCGACTATCCTTAAATTATATAAAGCACATATATTTACTAGAACGGATATAATTAACAAGAGGTCTTTCAACTCTATTGTTTCTCCTTTTGTATAAATTTCGCTAACGGCGGCGTCTTGTGGGCTATTTAAATATAGCAAAAGCTAGCCGTTTGCCTATTGAAATTCTAATTTCGTAGGATTGCACTCTTTGTCGGCTTTGCAATCTTGCAATTTTTTGATGATTTTATTGAAATGTTCTTTATCATACGCTAGATCTCGCGTCATTGTCATATATTTTATTACCTCGTTTATATCTAAAGAGTAATAAAAATGGGTTATTGCACAGAGCAAACAAGAATCCCCTATCTTACCTACCTCGCAAGCTCTTATTAATCGCTTTAATCCAGTTTCGATCTTATTTGTTTTAACTAAAATTTCTCCGGACAAGCTGCATGCTAATAAATTTTCAATTTGATCTTTTTCAAAGCAACGCTTATCCGCGATACTTAATAAGCTCTGACAAGCGCTATATCTCCCATCGCCGAAACCGCACTCCTTTATAAGTCGCGAAATTTCTAGTGAATAAATTTTGTCACAATCATCGTAAATATGGGAAGTAACACAGCGACCGACCGCATTCGCATATTCTCTCGCGGATAGCTTCAAAAACCCGTCGCTTAAAATTTTAATTCCCGCAGAATTTTGCCCTTGCGCCTCGCTCGGCTCCGTATCTTGCATCGCAAAAGCAGCCCCGCTAAAACCGAGCCACAGTGTAAACGCCAAAAAGACTTTTTTCATTTTATCTCCCTCGTTCATTTTATTGCTTGCTTATGATACCTAAAAAGCGATAAATTTTATTTATTTTGCGTGGTGTGAGATAGTAAAATTTTTAGGATATTTTAAATTTGACTTGCGGAATTTTAAGTAAGCTAAATTTTAAATTCTAAGATGCAAGCAGAATCCTTAAGTAAGTTAAATTTCAGCGCGATACACGATAAATTTGAGCAGGCTAAAATTCTTGCACGTTGGAATTTAAACGAAAAACTGGATGTCGCGATAAGGCAAACGCAAAAATGCGAAAAATGCGAAGCAAAATTTATCGCATGTCGAAATTTAAATCGCCTTTTGGTTAAATTTAAGCTAAAAACGCTATAATCTCGTTTTCTTTTATTTCGTGCGCTCGTAGCTCAGCTGGATAGAGCATTTGATTGCGGTTCAAAAGGTCGGGGATTCGAATTCCTCCGGGCGCACCATCTACAAATATTTTTTCGCTATAATCCGTGAAATTTTAATCTTGGAGCAAAAATGAGAGCATTCGCCGAATGGGAAGAGCAAGAGGCGCTTTTGGTGTCTTTGCCGCACGCGGACACCGACTGGGCGCCGTATTTGGGCGAGATACGGGCGGCTTATCGCGACTTTATCGCCGCTGCAGCGAGGTTTGAGCCGGTCGTCGCGATCGCGCCGAGCCGCGAGGATTTTGAGCAAATTTGCGGCGGCTTAGCAAACGCGAGCTTCGCGCAAATCGATACCGACGATACGTGGATCCGCGATTACGGCGCGATCGACGTAGAGGAGGGCGGCAAAATCACGGGGCTAAATTTTCGTTTCAACGCCTGGGGCGGCAAGTTTGCAAGCGCCAAGGACGACGCGTTAAATTCCAAGCTTTACGCCGCGAACGCCCACCCGCTGCGAGACGTAGATCTGATCTTAGAAGGCGGCAGCGTCGATTTTGACGGCGCGGGCACGATGCTAACTACCAGCGCGTGTTTGCTAAACGAAAATCGCAACCCACTAAGCAAGGCTGAGCTGGACGCGCGGCTGCGTGAAATTTTCGGGCTAAAAAAGATAATCTGGCTGGGGCACGGTTTCATAAAAGGCGATGATACCGACAGCCACGTTGATACCCTGGCGCGCTTTCTAAGTCCGCGCACTGTGGCTATTTCGTCGTGCGACGATCCGAGCGATCTGCACTATGCGGAGCTTAGCGCGATGAAAGATGAAATTTCATCGCTCGGATACGACGTGATCGAACTGCCGATCCCGCGCGCGATCTTTTATCAGGGGCGCAGACTGCCCGCGACTTACGCAAATTTCGTCTTTTTAAACGGCGCGCTCATCGTGCCTACCTACGCAGACCCCGCAGATCCGCACGATCCGAACCGCGTTGCGGACGAGCTGGCGCTCTCGCGTCTGCGAACAGCGTGCGCGGATCGCAAAGTAGTGGGGGTGAACGCGCGCGTTTTCATCCGCCAAAACGGCTCGCTGCACTGCTCGTGCATGAATAAATTCAGGCTTTAAATTTAGATCGAAGGAAAAATATGAAAATTTTAAAAGTTGGGCTGATTTCGCATAAATTTGAAGGAACTAAAGCGTGTACGATAGCGCGCAGTATCGAGCTCATCGCGCGCGCAGCGGCAAAGGGCGCGCAGTTAATCGTTTTGCAAGAGCTTCATCAGATGCATTATTTTTGCCAGCGCGAAAATACCGAAAATTTCGACTATGCGCAGGATTTCGAGCGCGATTTGCGGCTGTGGAGCGAGGTAGCGAAGAGATTTGGCGTGGTGTTGGTAAGCTCGCTTTTTGAGCGCCGCGCCGCGGGGCTGTATCACAACACCGCCGTGGTCTTCGAGCGCGACGGCACGATCGCCGGCAAGTATCGCAAGATGCATATCCCCGACGATCCGAAGTTTTACGAAAAATTTTATTTCACGCCGGGTGATCTGGGCTTTGAGCCCATAGATACGAGCGTGGGACGGCTCGGTGTGCTCGTGTGCTGGGATCAGTGGTATCCCGAGGCGGCGCGCGCGATGGCGCTACGCGGTGCCGAGCTGCTCATATATCCGACCGCGATCGGGTGGTTCGACGGCGACGGCGAGGACGAAAAGGCGCGCCAGCTGGGGGCCTGGGTTGCGGTACAGCGCGGGCATGCGGTGGCAAACTCCCTGCCCGTAATCGCCGTAAATCGCGTGGGCTTTGAGAGCGCCGCGCTGAGCGAAGTCTCGCCGGATGAAATTTTATCTGGGGGAAATAAAATTTTGCCAGCAAGCGACGGCGGAGCAGTCAGTGATAAAGTTTTACGCTCTGCGGATACGGGCGGTGAGAGTAAAATTTTGAGCGAGGGCGGAATTTTATCTTTTAATAACGAGGCGCTAACGAATAGCGGCAAAATGGCGATCGGCGGCGAAATTTTGCCCGCGAAAAATGAGGCTGCGCGAGAGAATTTAAAGATTTCAATAGAGATCAAATTTAACGGCGAAACTTTAGAGGTGCTACCGAATAAACAGCGCGTAGACCAGCTTGCCAGCGAAGAGGGGATTAGGTTTTGGGGCAATAGCTTTATTTTCGGCGCACAGGGCGAGCAGCTGTTTCGCGCAAATAGCACCGACGAGCTATGTGAAGTCGTAACCATCGATATGCAAAGATGCGAAAACGTGCGCCGCTGGTGGCCGTTTCTGCGAGATAGACGCGTGGAGGAGTATGGAATTCTTACGAAGAGATACGGGCTGTAGCATCCTGTATCTCAAATTATATGGTTTATCGGACGCGCACAGAATGAAAGCAAATAATTTTTATGGTATCAATGTGCAGAGGCGCCACTACAATACATTAATAGACCAAATGGGTTTAAAATTTGGATTTTGAAATGCCATCAAAATCGGACTTTGTAAATAAATTGTAAAAAATTTGCCAAAAACTATTGACAATTTTTAAATTTTTCTCTATAATTCCGTCAAGTTTCGCATATAGGTATGCGGAATGAATTTTATTTAAGGAGTAAACCATGAAAAAAGGTTTTACTATGATCGAGTTGATCTTCGTTATCGTTATTTTAGGTATTTTGGCAGCTGTTGCTATTCCAAGACTTGCAGCTACTCGTGATGATGCTGAGGTTTCTAAAGCGGCTACAAATCTTACAACTATTGCATCAGATATCGGTTCTTATTATACAGGTCAAGGAAGACTTGCACCTAATATTACTGATATGACTAATGTTCAAATAGCAGGAACTGGTTTGACCGGTACTTTAACTGTAGCCGGTGAGAACTGCTTCACACTCACTTTAACTCCTGCTGTTACTACTGTAGGTGCACAGATGCCTGCTCGTTTACAAATAGCAAATGTTGCAAATCCTACAAGAAATGCTTGCATAGCTGCTCAAGCTAATCCATCTATTACAAGAATGGTTAATGCTACATTCAGCTATTCGACAATTGATGCTCAAGGCGTAGCTACATCGCACGATGATGGTGTAGGTATAGCTATCAGCGGTACTGGCGTAGTATTCTAATCTATAAAATTAAGTTAGAGTGTTTTTGGGTTCGGTAAAGCCGAACCCTTTTTTATTTTATATTTTATCTATTGTACTATTTTTAATTTTTCTTCTTTGGTTTATTTTTATAGATTAGTTCCTATTTTTATCTTGACTTTTTATTGAAATTTATGTATAATTAAATTTTATTTTACATTGGGGTATAGCCAAGTGGCAAGGCAATTGGTTTTGGTCCAATCATTCGGAGGTTCGAATCCTCCTACCCCATCCATTTGGCGAATTTAAAAATTTATTCGCACTTCTTGTATCGCAGAGTAGAGCAGTGGTAGCTCGTCGGGCTCATAACCCGAAGGTCGGTGGTTCAAATCCACCCTCTGCAACCAAACACTCTACATAAGAGCATTTGATAAAATCTTAAAGTATTCTTATTTTTCCAAAACAAAAATCATTAAATTTTAGATAGTGTTTTTCGATTGTTTTATATTTGCAGTAATATATTTTTGCGTAGTAATGATATTCGTATGACTGAGAGTAAAACTCACTTGCTCGATCGGCAGCTTAAGATGATTAATACAATACGTGCCAATAAGATGCCTTATATCGTGAAGCCTAATCTTAGGTAAATTGTTTCGCTTTAGCAAAGAATTCCAACTTCTACGTAAATCAACAAATTTTGACCCAGTAGCAGGATTGACAAAGATGTAGCCATTTAGTTGATTATTCTGTTTTGCGGATATATAGCGCTTCAGTAACCTTTTATAAAGCTTATCGCTCATAGAATAAATCATATCGCGCTTAGCTTTATTTATTTGAAAATATATGACGTAAGTTTTAGTTTTTAAATTTACGTCGCTCCAACGTAAGCTTAAAACCTCATTTTTACGCCTGCCGTGGAGTAGAAAAAAGAGTATATCGGCGCTATCAGTCTCATTCTCGCAGACGGCTTTTATAAATTGCCTTTGGATAGATAGCGGATAATCAAAGTATCGCTTATTGTCAAATTTAGGCAACTCGACGAAGTCACAAGGATTTTTAGCTATAAGCTCAAGCTTTTGAGTAAATTTAAAGATTACGTGCAGCTTTGCAAGGATATTTTTAACGGTCTTAATTTTATAATCAGCCTTGATTAAACCATTACAGAGCCTTTGAATATCTAAAAAGCTTATATCACTTACATCTTTTTCGCCCAAGCTTGAAGCTATATGCTTCTTGTAGGTTGATATATCACTTTCTAAAGTGTGCTTACGAAGTATCAGCTCGTAAAATTCTACATAATCGTTAAAAAGCTCATTAAGCAACATCTTAAAGCCTTTTAGAATGGATACGGCATAACGCCATTATTGGAATACTTAAATTCCAATTCTCTAATATCCTCTAAAGCATGCTCAGTAAAATGTCTGATATGATTTTTATAT
>NZ_JAHAFS010000022.1 GCF_018374135.1 Campylobacter gracilis
AGGCTTTTAAAGCGCTAGACGCGGCTTTTAGTCTTAATGGTCGCAAATACCGGTTTCTAGCATAACCGGAGTAGTTTCGCGCTCCGTCTGAAATCCATAAATTTTGATTTTAAAATTTTAGATTTAAAATTCCGAATTCCGCCGTGCTTGGAGCTCGGAATTTTTATAATTTTATTTTATCGTGTGTTTTTGGCATTCTATTTTCACGCGGGAGCCCTTTGCTGCGCCAGATCACGCCGCTTGCGATGTTAAAGCTATTGCGCCAAAGCTGCTGCGGCAGAATTCCATTTACTTTATGCAAAAGTAGTTAAAATTTCTGCCGCTCGTCGCGCCTGAGCTACTTATTGTGCCGGTCTGTTCGTCTCGCTTTAATTTTTATCGCTCGCAGCGCCCGCTTTACTTTGTCGCGCCTAAATTTTTGCCGTCCGTCGCATTAGAATCGCTCGCAGCGCTGTGATTTTCGCTGCTTGCAGAATCTGGGTTTGTCGTGCCGCTAGAGCCTGCGGAGATTGGATTTGCTATGCTTTCGCCCGCGATGCCACTTACGTTATTTATGTAGGCTACGGTGCTTATTTTATTCCATTCTCTACCGATTTTCAAAAACGCGCGCTGGCTGTCTAGGATCTCTTTAAACATTGGATCTTTCGCCGCTTCCTCGTCTAAGATTTCATTCGTTGCTTTTTTAAGCGCGGCTATCACGTCCGCAGGGAAGTCACGCACCTGCACGTCCGGAAACTGCGCTTTTAGCTCCGCCCAAATGCGAGCGTTTTCGTAAAAGCCCTTATTTTGGAAGTTCTCGCCAGCAAGTCTTGCTGCAGCCTCTAAGATCGCTTGAAGATCCGCAGGCAGCTTCTCTAGCGCCTTTTGATTTACCAGCAGCTGGCAGTCTCCCATAGGCTCTTGCCAGCCTGTGTAGTAGTATTTAGCCACTTTGTGAAATCCAAGTGGCATATCATAGACAGGGCTTACCCACTCGACCGCGTCGATCGTGCCCATCTCTAACGCCATAAATAGCTCGCCCGTAGGCACCGTGTTTATAGTGGCACCTAGCTTGCTCATCACTTCTCCGCCTAGCCCCGGTATGCGGAATTTAAGCCCTTGCAAATCTGCGACCGAGTTGATCTCTTTTTTAAACCAGCCGCCCATTTGCATGCCGGTAGATCCCATCAAAAAGGTCTTCATGCCGTATTGCGCGAACATCTTATCATTAAGCTCTCGCCCACCACCATAGTAGTACCACGCATGCTGCTCATCGGTAGTCATACCGAAAGGCACTGCCGTCCAGAGCATAGTTTTGGCGTCTTTGCCTTTATAATAATAAAGCGAAGTATATCCTAGATCGTATTGACCGCTTTTGACGAAGTCGAATATGCCAAAGCTTGCCTTGTGCTTGCTCGGCGTATCGATGCGGATCTGAAGCCTGCCGCCACTAAGGCTTTCGGCATAGTTTTTAAAATCCTCGGCGGCAGCGCCCAAAACGGGCGTAGTAGCCTCCCACGTACTAGCAAGTCTTAGGCGATAGACCTTATCGTCGCCGAAAAGCTGCGAGCCCAAAAGCATGAGACATGCAAACAAAAAAATCTTTTTCATTTCTATCCTTTCATAAAGTTTTAAATTCATAAAATTTCAAAATTTAGCGCGCCGCCGGCTTAAAATTTACTCGCGTCCTGCGTTACTGCTACTAAATCCTGCTTCACGGTGTCTATTTTATCCACGTGTTGCTTTGCTATTCTATTTTACGACGCTTCATCTTATAGGCACCTTGCTCTGCAAATGTCTTATTCCGCGACATTTTACTTCTTAGCGCCCTGCCCAAGCTTTTTATTTTACAATGCCTGGCTTTGCGACTATAGAGCGCCGCATTCGTTTTAATTTCGCTGCGTTCGGGCGTACTTACCTGCACCTGCATCATATCTAGCGATAATATTTTATCAAGCGCGCTTTCTTAAAAGCTTCCAGCTCGGATCTTTTTCGCTTAGAAATGACAAAAGTATCTTAAAATGCCATCTCTGCGCTTTTGCAGATAAAATTTTCCCTTCCTTTCAAAGCGAGCTTTGTCATTATCGGCAAGCCTGGATGCCACGCCATTTCTTTGATCTTAGACGGCAGAATCGTGCTTTTAAATTTAAAATTCCGCAATCTGCACAATCTTCGCGCCACACTGGCAAGCGGAGAGTGCGCCTTTATATTTGAATTTTGCGCCTTAGTTAAGCACAAAATTCCGCGCGGAGTTTTGATGCAAATTCCTCGCGAAACCTAGATTAGAATTTTACGCAGAGCCACCCCGCGTTGTCTAAAATTTTTTTGCAAAATTCCGTGCCGCAAAATGCACTTAAAATTTTAAATTTGCTATTGCGCGGAATTTCTTAACGTAAATTCTAAGCCTTGAAATTTTGCTCTTGTTTGACAGCATAAAATTTTAAAACAAAATTCTGTAGCCGCCATGCCTTAAAATTTTATTCGCAAAGCTTGTTTGCTAAATTTTAAAATTTTAAATCTAAATCCGCAAAATTCCGTATTTTGCGTTTTAGAAATTCTATTTAGCAAAATTTTATCTCGCGGATTTCTTGCTCTATAAATTTCTGCGCTAAATGAAATTTTACTCCGCATAGTCTGCGCTTCGTAAAATTCTAGCTCGCAAAATTTCGCTTAAAATTTCGCGAGCTAGCCCTTATTTTCAAATAACTCCGCGTGTTTGCTATGCAAAAACTCGACCACGGCGATTACCTCATCCGCGCCGCTAGCGTCCGAGTTCGCAAGCACTGTGTCGATGTTTTCGATATATAGCTGCGCCGCATCAGCGAGCCGATCGCGTTTCACACCCGCGTAGAGCAGCATCGCGTCAAGCAGGATGTTGATCTCGTAGATGAGGTCTTGCTCGGCGATTTTTTCGTCATTAGTTTTCATCTTCTTCCTTTGAAATTTGGGTTTTTTTCTCGATCAGATCCACGATTTGCGCCTTTACGGCTTCGTACGAGCTCGCGTCCTTAAAGCCCGCAAACATCCCGCCGCTCGCGTTTACGTGCCCGCCGCCGCCGAGGAGTAGCTTTGCCATTTCGCTAACGTCGATCTTGCCGTCTGCGCGGAAGCTGAGTGTTTTCTTGCTCGTTACGTCGATGAAAAAATCGACATCAGGGTTTTGCGTCAAAAAGTCGTTGCCGATGACGCTTACGTTGCCGATATTGTAGGTCAAAATGCCCTTTTTATCGAGGTAGCTGATCTCAAAGCGCTGCTTTTGCGCGCTTAGGCGGGCGACTACGAAATGCGAGACGAGATTGCTTAGCGTATCGTCGCGCTCGCCTCTAAAAAATTCCTTCTTTATGCCGTGCAGCGCGCTATCTAGCGTGATGTGAGCGTCCGGCTCATCTTGAAATTTAAAAATTTTTTCTAACAGGAAAAAGATATAATCCCTGCTCTCCCGCTCAAACATAATTTTATTGATCTCTTTCGCGCCCGAGACCATGCCGAGGCAGACCTTGCCGAGCTCAAACTCGCTCTCGTCTTTAAGCCAGATATCCACGGCATTTACGACGCGCACGAGTTTATCCAGCCGCGGCGAGCCGCCGAACATCGCGCTGAAAAAATCATAGGTGATCTTCGTGGCGCAGCGCGAAGAGTCCAGGAAATACCACGGGAATTTTTTCGCGCACTCAAGCCCGCTTTGATGATGATCCAAAAGGATCATGCGAGCGTTGCGACGTGTCAGCTCGCCGCTAAATTTCTCGCATTGCGCGGGCAGTAAATTTAGATCGGTGATTAAAACCAGGCTTTTATCGTCTGCGTTTACGGCGAGTCGCTCGTCGATACGAGCGAGGATGAGATCAAATTTTTCGTTTATCTCCTTGCCGTAGTTGGCGTTTAAAAATTCCACGTCCGTCAAGTAGTGCGCCGCGACGAACTGCGCGCCGTAGCCGTCCAGATCAGTGTGGCTTAGGTGATATATTTTCATTTGCGCTCTTTGCCGATGATGTCTGCTAGCGTGATCGTATCCATATACTCATCGACTTTCTCTTGAAGCTCGCCAAACATTAGATTGACGCGGCATAGCGTGCGACCGTTCGGGCAGGCGTCGATCCCTTCGGCGGTGCAGTCAAATACCGTCGCCTTGCGTCTTTCGGCGCTTTTGATGATCTCGCTTAGCGTGATCTCGTCCGCATTGCGCGCGAGCACGAAGCCGCCCTTGGCGCCTTTGAAGGAATTCAAAAGTTTCGCGCGAGCTAAATTTTGTAAAATTTTAGCCAAAAAGCTGCGTGAAATTCCAAGCTCGCTAGAGATCGAATCGACATCCATCGATTCCTCCTTGCCCGCGATGCAGATCATTGAAAGCAGGGCGTATTCGCTTGCTTTTGTAAAAAGCATTTATTTTCTCCTTTGGTGTCAAAGCGTGCATTTTACACAAAGAAAGCAAAAATTTAGGTTAATTAAGTATAATTGCCTCCTATTTTACCGATCAGGAGGTCATCATGGCTTTAGACACGGCTCAAAAAGCACAGATAGTTGCGAAATTCGCTAGAAGAGAGAAAGATACAGGTTCTGCGGAGGTGCAAATCGCGCTTCTTACCGAGAGGATCACGCTTCTTACTACTCATTTGCAAGCAAATCCGAAAGATTTTTCATCACGTTTAGGACTGCTAAAGCTAGTAGGCCAGCGCAAAAGGATGATGAAATATCTCAAAAACAAAGACTACGCAGTTTATTCCAAGCTCGTTAGCGAGTTAAATTTAAGAGATAAATAAGCTCCTTTGCTCGCGGCGATTGAAATTCCATCGCTATGAATGGACTAAAAATTTGTCATCGGTAGCATTTAAATTTATTGCTGCAACAGTGCCTGCTTTGGGATTTTAAACCCAAAGCAGGCGTTTTTATTTGCGAGTCATACTTTTTGTTATTTTATATCTTTAAAAAATTCATCTATATTGCACCTGAAAAGCTTCGAGAGCTTGTATAGATGAAGCAAATTGAATCGTTTTTGATCTGTGAAATTTTCCATGTTTGCGTAAAATCCGTTTGAAGCTTGACCTATGCTTAGAGCAGTTTCTAGCTGGCTTAAACCACATTCTTGGCGTATTCTCTTAACATTGCTTGCTACGATTTTTAAAAATTCTTCATCTTCTTCTTTTGTAGTTATTTGCGGCAAAGAAAGCATAGAAATAATTCCTATATAAAAGTTTTCTATAAGTTTAGTTCTTATATAATGCTTTTTCAATTTCCATCAGCGATTATTTCTATAGGGATTAAATTGTAAATGATGTAATTTTGAAATTTTTTTAATTTTAAATGAAAATCATGGATGGATTTGTAACTTTGTTTTATAAAAAAGCAATAAATTCAAAAGAGGTAAATATGAAAAAATTTGTAGCCTTTATTTTGGCTTGCATTTTAGGATTCATTACTTTCTTTATAGTAGTTGGATCTCTAAATTTTTTGCTTTTATTTAATAACCTAAAAATGGGACCAATACTCATATTGGCGCTGTTTTCATTTTTTATTTGGATCACCAAACGACTTTATTTTTTCTTTTACAGAAAGATTGGCCGCGAGCATACGGAAGAAGAGCAAAAATGAAAGCTATTATTTCCATGATTGCTCTTTTTATGAGTGCATTTTCATTGGGCGGATATACCTATTATTCCACTCAAAATAATCCTAAGGCGAAAGGTCTTGATTTGAAAATAGGAATTCCTAATTCCTTTATATTGAAGGATGGTTATAGGCCAAATGTGGTTTTAAAATTTATAGATACAAATTTAAATATAATTATGGTCCTAATATATAAATCACCGGATTTTGTGGGAGTAGAATTGAATCAAACTAATTACAAAGAATTTTGTGAGTCCAATATAGTGGATATGTCTAAAAATAATATGCTATCGCGGTTAATTTCTTGTGATATGCTAGTTATTGAAAATTTACCAGCTGTTGGTATGGTAAGTGAGATTTTAGGAAAGAGATTAAATCTAGAAATTACAAGCTATAATAATACATATTTTGTATTCTATAGAGACTATCTTATAGAAATAAATTTTGTTTCTGTTGATATGCAGAAATTATTGACCCTAGAAGATACAATATATCAGGTTTTAAATTCAATAGTAATCAATGATATGTACAGATAAAGAGCATAGATGTCACTTTTGATCTCAATTATATTTTTCCTATTATACTGTATGAGTTTTAGACCATCGTTCAATCCGTATAACCCATATAGAGATCATATATTTTTATTAAATAGGCTTTTTAAGTGGCTTTCTATCTTCTCGGCAATCATTTTTATTGTGAGAATTTTTTCATAAGGAAGGTAGTCATGAAAATATTATTGATTTCTATATGTTTTATAATAACAGCCAAATCTTATATGATAAATGGCATGTATGCAACTATGGAAAGTTGTAGATATGAACAATTTGGTTATGAATTTGGATATGTGGGTTATTATCGCGGCAACGATAATAATCTGTATATTATATTTTTTGGAAAAAATTATTGTGAATTTTAATAAGAGGAATTAAAAATGAAAAAAGTACTAGCCTTTTTAGTTTTATGTTCTTGTTGTTTTTCTGCAAATAAACAAAGTTGCAATATAGCGTTGCAACAAATTTTAAGTTATGAAAAATATCCTATAAATCAGCAAAACATGATTATTATAAATGAACCTTTTTGCGATGAATATGGGAATCTGAACAGAGTAGTGATTTTGACAAATCTATTTCTAAATAATAGCAATATGAGTATTGAAGAATTAGAAAATCACATGGCTAATAATGCGAGTCTACAGTTTTGTAGGTTTTTAAATATGGGTGGATTTTTTGACTATATTAACAAGCACACTTCATTTTATAAAACCGAAGATGGAAAAAATATATTTGAATTATCTGTAAGCAAGGAAGGTTGTGCCAAATATAGATAAATTTTAGGGTAAAAGTATCTCTAGAAGGTATAGAGAGGTCATTTAAACGCCGCAAAGCTCATAAAATTCGCCCATTTAAAGATACTCTCGACGCGCTTAAAGCCCGAGCTTAGCGCCAAGGCGCGGTTTTCCACCTCGGTGTAGGGTACGAGCACGTTTTCAAGCGCCTCTCGTTTTTGTGCGATCTCGTAGCGCGAGTAGCCCTGCGCGCGCTTGTAATCCTCGTAAATTTCGATCATCTGACGCGCGAGCGCAGGCTCTTCGTAGATGATCTTTTCGCTAAAGATCAAAACCCCGCCCTCGCGCAATCCGTCGTAAATTTTACTCACGAGCGCGGTGCGGCGCGGCGGTCTGATGAACTGCAGGGTGTAGTTTAAAATCACGGCGTCGCAGTCCGCGAGGCTTGCATCCAGCACGTCCGATACGCTAAGATCGAGCTTCGCGCCGAACGCCGCAGCCTTGGCGCGGGCGTTTTGTATCATCGCCTCCGAGCTATCGATGCCGCACAGCCGCAGATCGGGGCGCAGCGCAAACAGCGCCAGCAGCGCAGTCGCAGTCGAGCAGCCAAGATCGATCACGCGGGCCTTTTGCGGCAGCATCCGCGCCAAAAGCTCGCTGCTAAGCCGCGTGCTAGCTTCATAAAACGGCACGCTGCGCCCGATCATATCATCAAAAACCGACGCGACGCTGGCGTCAAACTCAAACTGCTTTTTGATAGGCTCTTTAAAAATTTCGTCTTTCATCTGTTTCCTTTTTTGGCTTTGCTATTTGCGCAGCGCCCGATTTATCGTCGCGAGCGAAATTTTGTCTCATGTCTGCGCGACGCCAGGTCTGCGGCCGCTACGCATAACATGCCCGTATTTGCTGTGCGCGGCAAAATGCTCAAATTTTATCCGCGGCGCAAGGGTTTTTGGTTTTTGAAAGCGTGGCGTGCTATGGCTTGCGCCTAGCCCCCCCAGCTGCGATACGCTCGGTGCGCGATTAAATTTCACATCTTGCTTGACAGGCCTTAAAATTCCGCGCCGTGCAAATACGTCCTTAAAATTCTACGCCGTATTTAGTGGGCTTAGAATTTCTCAGCATTAAATTTTACGCCACCAAATCTCGCACTGCCAAAACAGCTCCTTTAAATTCTTTAATTACGAACTTAAACAAAAGCATAGCCAAAGCTCTATTGGTAGAATTTCGCGCCCATTTTGCGATTTTACGCGCCGCAAAATGAGGCCGCTTGACAAAATCCAGCGTTTAGCTAGGTGCATAATTTAGCCGCTTGGCTCTTGCTCGGCAGCTCAGCCCTGCTAAATTTTAAAGCTTCGCAACGCAACTAAGATTTTTTATTGCCCTCAATTCTAGCGCAGCTTGCACTTGCCTCGTCTTACATAAGCCTAAGCCCAAGGTGCGTTAAAGGCCATATAGGCGGTGCACCAAGTATTCTCAGTGACAACGGGCGCACGACTTTTATACGGGACGACGCAGACGGCTCATTTAATGCGCCGTAGATGTGAAATGCAGACGGATGCATTAAATTCAAAGCGCACAGCCCGCAAATTTCATCTTTAAGCTTACAAGCCGTAGATTAAAATTTGCGGCTTCGTAGTACCGCCTCCGCCTCCCTAGCGTCTTTTAAAATCTGCTCTTTAAGCCGCGCTAGATCGCTAAATTTGCGATTTTCGCGCAGGAACTTTATAAATTTCACGCAGGCAAATTTCGCGCCGCTGTTTTTGTCCGCAGCCTCTAAATTTTTATTTTCGGCGTCCAAGCTCTCGCTCGCCGCAAAATTCTGCGTAGAAATTTCTACTGAATTACGCGTAGAAATTTCATCTAAATTTTGCGCAGAATGTGCGACTTGCCTCCCGCAGCACGGCGCGTGATCTTGCGCGGAATTTAAACCCGCCTCAAAGCCCGCAAAGTTCCCTAAAATGTGCGTTTCAAGCGCAAAAGCCCCATCGGTGCTAAGGCGCTCTCCCACAAAACTCACGCTTTTGTAGTTTGTGCCGCACACGCTCGTGACGGTTGCGTAAACGCCGCTTTTTGGCATAAAATAGCCGCTCGCATCAAGATTTAGCGTCGCTACGAACTCCCGCGCCCCGCGCCCTTGACCGCGCACGATCCGCCCACAGATCTCGTAATCTCGCCCCAAAAGTTCCGCCGCCTCTTCGCACCGACCGTGCAATAAAAGCTCTTTGATCCTGCTTGAATGCACGCCACCGCCGCTTAAGCAAAACTCCCCTAAGACGCAGGTTTGCCCGCGAAATTCGCGTCTTAAAAATTCTATGTCCCACGCCCGATCACGCCCAAATCTAAAGTCCTCGCCGACGACAATTTTTTGTAAATTTATGAAATTCTGCCTTAAAAGTGCGATAAATTCGCCTCCGCTAAGGCTTTTAATAGCGCGTAGATCGCAATAAAAAATCTTTTTGTTCGTAAATGCCTGCCGTGACGCAAAAGGGGTTAGCTTCGTGCCACCACCTGCTAGGATTACGATTATTGCGCCGTGCTCGCCTAGACGCTCAAATAATTTTTGATGTCCAAGGTGCATGCCGTCGAAGTTACCGATCGCTACGGCGTGCACGTCATCGCGGTTTGCGCCTTGTAGCGTTGCGAAAATCTCGCCACGTGTGAACTGCTCGCTTAGGCGCGCGCGTAGTACTTCCGCACAAGCAGGAAGCATGCCCTGGGCTTGCGCGTCTACGCCATTGCCGCAAGTGTCGCCACAGGCCGTTTCGTTACTGCAAGCAGTGTCTGCTTCATCTGCGCGGTGCGCATCGTCGGTTTTATTTTCACTGAGCTCTTGTCTTGTACGTTTGATATTTTGAGATGAATTTTCTCCATTGCTTGCGGAATTTCGCTCCACAAAATTTTGCAAGTTGTAATTCTGTGCGATGGAATTTCGTTCCGTAGAATTTTGCTCTTTAAAATTCCGCAGCGAAGCCTCTGTATGGTCTTTACCTGATTTTTGATTAGCCATTACTTCTGCTTTGTCCAGACGATTTTTTTGGTGTCGTAGCCGCTGTGCTTCGCCTTTTTTAGATAGAGGATGCGGATCGGCTCGGGCAGGGTTTTGGTGCGCGAGAGGATATACAGCTCGCTCGTATCGGCGCCGAAGATCAGGGCGTAGCGATAGTCGCCGTCCACCTGCGCCACGCGGTAGAGGGAGTCGGAAATCAGACCTTTTTGATAGAGCAGACCTACGCTTTTATCGCCCGCAAACTCCAACACGTGCTGCTCGTTTTCGATTTTGCCAGAGCTTGTTTTAGCGGTTTTTAGAAGATTGATCGTAGAATTTTTATCGACGAAGCACTCGTACGCGGTGTTTTGCAGCTCGCTACCGCCCTTTATACGGGCGATCTCATACCAGCCGCCGCTAAATTTAGCGATGTCGAAGTTTTTTACCAGCGGCGCTTTCGGGCTTAGGCTTTTGGCGCATGAGCCCAAAAATAGCGCGCAAAACGCCAATATAATTAAGTTTTTAAATTTCATCGCTCATCCTTTTTAGAAGATAGAAAAATTCCCTATTTCCCTCTTTGCCCGTGATTTTGCAGGCGCTAGCGTGCAGCACAGCAAGCCCCAGCTCGGCGCATAGCCGCTTAAATTTCGCTCGCGCGGCACACACCGCTTTTTCGTCCTTGAGCACGCCTTTTTTATTTCGCTTGATCTCCGCGCCCACCTCGAATTGCGGCTTAAATAGCACGATGAGAGCGTTTTTTGCGAGGCTAGCGAGACTTTTTAAGATCAAATTTAGCGAGATGAAGCTCACGTCGCAGGTGATGAGATCAAATTTTTTCTCGCTTGCAAACTCCCTGATGTCGGTCTTTTCGCGCACGATCACGCGAGGGTTGTGCCGCAAAATTTCGCTTAGCTGCGAGCTGCCGACGTCAAGCGCGGTCACGCTCTTTGCGCCGCGCTGCAGTAAAATCTGCACGAATCCGCCCGTGCTGCTGCCTACGTCCAAAACATCGGCTCCCGCTAAATTTAAAATATCTTTTTGCGAGGGCTTTGTTTGTACCAGCTCCGCGCTGCTTTCTCTGCGGCACGTGCCCGCCTTGCCGCCCGATTTGGAGGCTTTCGCCGCATTTAAAATCTCTGTCGTCTCGGCGCCTGCGCTCGTCTGTAAAAATTTCACCGTTTGCTTGCTTGTACCGGTTTGTGAAAGCTCCGCCGTCTCGGCGCTAGTTTTTGCGGTACGGATCGCCTCGGTAGTCGCTTTGGAGCCCTTTATCGTCGCGGCAGCCGCGCTTGGAATTTTATCAGCCTCGTTCGCGCTCAAAATTTTATTCGTAGCCGCAAAATCTGCACTTGAAATTTGCGTCGTTACCTCGCCCACTCTTTGCGTCGCTGCCGCTTTGCTATCCGCGCTCTTTGCGCCGCTGCACGGTTTTGAAATTTCTGCCGCCGAGTTAGGCAAATTTGCGCCGCAGCTTGCTAAAAGCCCGTTTTCGGCGAGCTCGTCCAGAAAGCCCGCAAGCTTGAGTGCGCCCCTACTTACGTAAATTTGATCAATCGCGCTGATTTCGCCACTCTGCTCGGGCGCGATCTGCACAGAGGGCCTGTTTTGCACGGCGCCACGCAGCAAAATTTTATCCTGCTTTATCAGCGCGGCAGCCTGATTTCTGCTGATTTTAAGCGTATTTGCGACGAGCAGATCGAATCTCATTTTATCTTTTCTCCGCGCGGCGATGAAATTTTAAAGCTTACGCAGCTTTTGTGCGAGCTTGAGTTTGAAATTTTATCGCGCATAGCAAAGTCGCGTGCAGCAGCGCTGCAAGGCTCAAATTTTAGCCCGCGCCGTGCTGCAAATTTAGCCATACTGCGCGTTGCAGGTTTCTGCTCGCCGTGCGTTGCAAATTTTATCTTGCCGCTAGCGAAAATTTTAAAATTTTTCCTATTGGCACAGTGTTTTAGCGCCGCAAAATTTGAGATATTCTTGCTTACAGCCGCATCTATGGGCATCGTGCGCGCCGTCTTGGCGCCGCGGCAAGTATAGCCCGCGTGCCTCGCAGAAACCGCCTCTCGGTCTGCCGTTTTTACGCACGCCTTAGAGCCCAGCGATCTTACATCGACCGCTCGATTTATTGCTTTTGCCACTTGCTCGTGCGCCATAAAATTTTTAAAATTCTCGCGCCTTGTAAAAGATATAAGCGCCGCAGGGCGGAAGCCGCTTTTAAAATTTAATCCCACGCCGTTTGCGTGCAGGTTTGGCACCAAGCAAAAATTCTTCACTCGCCGCTCTCCGCAAGTGCTTCGGGCTCGCTCTTGCCGGGCGAATTTACGCCGGGCGTCGCCAGGCTCGCAAGCGCTTCAAACTCGCTCTCGTCGATTATCCGTACGCCTAGAGAGCGAGCTTTTTGCAGCTTGGAGCCCGCGTCCGCGCCCACAAGCACGAAGTCGGTCTTGGCAGATACCGAGCCCTGCACCTTCGCGCCCATCGCCAAAAGCCTGGCCTTAAACTCGTCGCGCGGACGGCTGAGCGTGCCGGTGATGACGACGCTGCAGTCCGTGAAGGCGCTTTTGACGGTCTGCATATGGGGCGCGCGCGGCGTGATGATTTTGCTTAAATTTAGAATTTTTTCGCGATTTATCTTGCAAAACTCCGCTAGGCTCCTTGCCATCGCCTCTCCAAAGCCCTCCAGGCGCAGAATTCCATCCTCGCTCGCATCCAGCCAATCCTGCCCGAACGCCGCGGCGATCTTGCGCGCGGCCACCTCGCCGATGTGTTCGATCCCGAGTGAGGCGATGAAGCGCTCAAGCGGCGCGTTTTTGCTCGCATTTATCGCGCCCAAAAGATTTGAAATTTTTTTATCCGCAAAGCCCTCAAGATCCGCCAAATCCTGCGCGCTGAGGGCGTAAATGTCGCTGATCTTTGAAATTTTGCCGCTTTCAAAAAGCTGCGTGATCGTCGCGTCGCTTAGCCCTTCGATATTCATGCATTTTTTGGAGCAGAAATAGATCAGCGAGCCTATCACGCGCGCCTTGCAATCGAGGTTTTGACACTTTATGAGCGCGCCTTCGTCAAGTAGCTTCTCACCGCAAACCGGGCAGCGATCGGGGCGCAAAATTTCGCTCTGCGTGCCGTCTCTGCGCTGTTTGTAAACGCTCGTGATCTTCGGGATCACGTCGCCGCTGCGGATGATGCCTACGAAATCGTTTTTCATCAGCCCCAGCCGCGCGATCTCGTCGAAATTATGAAGCGTCGCGTTTGAAACGTTCGCGCCGTCGATATTTACGCTATCTACGACGGCTACGGGGGTGACCGCGCCGGTGCGGCCGACCTGCAGATTGATCTCGCGCAGCCGCGTTACCTTTTCGACCGCGGGGAATTTATACGCGACCATAAAGCGCGGAAATTTCACCGTATAGCCCATCTGCGCGCACTTTGAAAGCTCGTTTACGCGGATTACCATGCCGTCTAGCATCAGGTCTTTGCTCGCGCGCATGCTATGCAGCGCCTCGTACGCAGCCCTGATCTCGCTTGCGCCCGAGCAGATGCGGCAAAACTCATCGCGCAAAAAGCCGAGACTGCGCACAAACTCCATTATCTGCGAGTGCAGCGCAAAACTTAAGGAATGCTCGCCCACTCCCCACGGGATAAATTTTAGCTTCCGCTTCGCTACGATCGCGCTATCCAGCTGGCGCAGGCTTCCCGCGGCGGCGTTGCGCGGGTTTGAAAACAGGCTCTCGCCGTTTGCGGCGCGCTCGTCGTTTAGCGCGTCAAAATCGCTCTTTGCGATCAGCGTCTCGCCGCGGATCTCGATCCTTCCCGCGTAGGGGATCTGTAGCGGCACCGATTTGATCGCTCTTGCGTTTTGCGTCACGTCCTCGCCTATAAGCCCGTCGCCGCGCGTCGCCGCGCTTATTAGCACGCCGCCTTCGTAGGTCAAATTTAAGCTCGCGCCGTCAAATTTCGGCTCGACGTAAAACTGCGCGCCGCTCTTCTCGCCGCGAGCTAGCCACGCCAAAAGATCCGCGTCGTCGAAAATATCCTCCATCGACCACATCTGCGCGCCGTGAGCGAGTTTGGAAAAGCCCTCGCTGATCGCGCCTCCGATGCGCCTTGTGGGCGAGTAGGGCAGCGCGAGCGCGGGGTTTTGCTCCTCGAATTTCTCCGCTTGCGAATAAAGCTCGTCGTACTCCTCGTCGCTTGCGATCGGCCGATCGTCGGTGTAATATGCCCGCGCCCACGCATTTAGCGTATCTACCGCGGATCTGTATTCATCGTAATTCATCTTGCGCTCGCATCTTTAAATTTTAAAATTCCACGCTCCGTTAAAATTTTACGTCGCGTTAGAATTTTACGCTCCGCGGCAGGTCTCTGCGTCCCAAACACTGCGGCGCATAACGGGTAAATTTTAATTTCCATTGCCGAACTCCTTTAGCGCGCGCTCGTAATCAGCCGGCGTGTCGATGCCGATGCTTTTGGTTTCGATACCTAGCATCGCGATCTTCTCGCCCGCGCTTATGGCGCGAAGCTGCTCGAGTTTTTCGGTATCTTCCAGCGCTGAGGCGGGCAGGGCGCAAAACCGCTTTAAATTTCGCACGCTGTATGCGTAGATGCCGATGTGTCCGAGGTAGCACTCGCATGCCGCGCGCGGGTAGGGGATGAGCGAGCGCGAAAAATAGATCGCAAAGCCCGCGTTATCGAGCACTAGCTTGACTAAATTCGGATCCTCCGCCGCCTGAGGGCTTATATATTTGTAGCAGCTCGCCATAAATGCGTCATTTTGCGCGATCATGGCGTTGGCGAAATCTTTAAATTTAATCAAATTTTCGCTCTCAAAGAATGGCTCGTCGGCTTGGATATTGATGATGATCTCGTTCTCCGCAAGCGCTGCGTTTGCGACCGCTTCATTGATCCGATCGGTGCCGCTTTGATGCTCGCGCGCAGTAAGAACGGCGTCAAAGCCGTAATCTTGCGCGATCTTTAAAATTTGCGGCTCATCTACGGCGATTAGCACGCGGTCTGCCTTGGCGGCATTTTGAGCCGTTTTGATAAACATCGGCACGCCGCCGAACTCACATAAAATTTTATTTTTAAAGCGCGTCGAAGCAAGGCGCGCGGGGATTACTATCATTTTTTTATCCACTCCATTATGGCGTTTTTGATCTCGCTTTGCTCCACGACGCTGGAGTGTACCTGCGGCGCGCTAAAAAGGCGCGAGATCTGCGGCGGAATGTCGCTGCGGAATTCCTTTGAAAGCGCGATCATATCGGCCCTTTCGTCCTCGCAAGCCCTGCCTTTGATCGCGCCGATCATCGACGGCGTAAATTTAATCCATTTCGCGGTCGAGATGACGAGATTTAGGCGGCTTTCGTCAAGCAGCTTAAAGCAGGTCGCCGTGTGCGGGTCTACGAGCACGCCGCGGCTGCTTTCTTGCTTGATAAACTTAGCACACTGCGCATCGTCGCAAAAATCCGCCTCGAAGACCTCGCGCAGCTTCGCAAGCTCGCTTGCGCTAAGCTTATAAAATTTATCTCGCGCCAGGCTTTGCATCAGCTCGCTCGTGCGCGCATCGCCGAACATATCGCTAAGCAGCCGCTCGACGTTGGAGCTAACTAAAATATCCATCGCAGGGCTGATCGTGCGGATGAGCTCGCGCTTTCGCAGATCGTAGATGCCGCGCGTAAAAAGCTCGGTTAGGATATTGTTCGCGTTTGAAGCGATCTTGATTTTGCCGATCTTTGCGCCCATTTTTTTGGCGAAATACGCTCCCAGCGCGTTGCCGAAATTTCCGCTAGGCACTATGACGTCGAAGGTGTTAAATTTAGCGCTCGGTTTTACGCTATGCGCGCTGTTTGCGCCCGCTGCGGCGTCTAAATTTTGACTGCACGCCTGGCACTGATCGCTTTGGTTTAAATTTTGTTCGGGGCTCAATACGCCGTGCTTTGAGAAATAGATACTAGCATAGATGTAGTAGATGATCTGAAATAAAATCCTGCCGAAATTTACCGAGTTTGCGGCGCTTAGATTTAAATTTGCCCGCGCGAGCTCGTTTTTAAAATCGTCGTCAGCCAGCAGCGATTTTAGCGCGCGCTGCGTATCGTCGAAGTTGCCGCATACGCCTAAAATTTTAAGATTTGCCGCGCTTTGTTTGACCATCTGCTGGCGCTGTATCTCGCTCGTGCCGCCCTGTGGGTAGAGGCAGACCGCTTTGATGTTTTCGTCATCCGCAAAAGCCTCCAGCGTCGCAGGCCCCGTGTCGCCACTCGTAGCGCACATTATCAAAAATTTTTCATTTCTAGCTTTTGCGATGCTTTTTAAAAGCACGCCGAAGGGCTGCAGCGCCATATCCTTAAACGCAAGCGTCGGGCCGTGGTAAAGCTCCAAAATATAGGCATTTTCGCTTAGCTTTTTGATCTGGACGGGGCAGGCGGGATTTTCAAATTTATCGTAGCGCTTTAGCGCACTCTCAAAGACCTCGCTGCTTACGTCAAAATCGAAACTCTCGATGATTTTAAGCGCGATCTGTTTGTAGCTCAGATCCTCGCACTGCTTAAAAAAATCCTCGCTCAAAAGCGGCAGCCGCTCGGGGCTGAAAAGACCGCCGCCGCTCGCGCTCGGATTTAGCAGCGCGTAGCTAAGATCGGCTTTTTGCGAAAAATCTCTCGTAGAAACCAGTTTCATCTTTTTCCTTTTTAAAATTTACGCCCGCCTAGGCGCTTTAAATTTGATCGTTTGGACTTTTTGCGCGGACTCGCGGCATTGCGGTTTTAAGCCTCCCGCCTCCGCACTCGCGCCTAAATTTCTTCCTTTATCAAACTTCCTATGCCGCCGTCCGTGAAAAGCTCAAGCAGGATCGAGTGCGGAATTTTGCCGTTGATGATATGCGCGGCATTTGCGCCGTTTCGCACGCACTGCAGGCACGCATCGACCTTTGGGATCATGCCGCCTGCGATCGTGCCGTCCTTTTTAAGCTTCGAAATGAGTGCGGCATCGAGTTTGCTGATTAAATTTCCATCTTTATCAAGCACGCCGTCAATGTCGCTTAAAAATATCGCCTTGCTCGCTTTTAGCGCGGCTGCGATCCTGCTGGCGCAGAGATCGGCGTTGATATTAAAGCTCACGTTTTCGTCCGTCTCACCGCCCGCAAGCGGGGCGATTACCGGCAGATAGTCCTTTTGCAGCAGGTCGTTTATCAGCTTGGTGTTTACCTCGGTGATCTCGCCTACGAAGCCGTATTTTTTCTCATCGAGAAATTTTGCCTTCAAAAGCCCGCCGTCCTTGCCGCTGATACCGATCGCGGGCGCGCCGTTTTGGTTCAAAAGTGCCGTAATCTCTTTATTCACCGCGCCGCTTAGCACCATCTCGGTAATTTCGATCGCGTCTTTACTCGTTACGCGAAGACCGTCCTTAAACTCGCTCTGCACGCCGATCTTATCCAGGGTCTGATTGATCTTTTTGCCGCCGCCGTGCACGACGATGATCTTGATGCCGACCATATGCAAAAGCACGATGTCGCGGGCAAAATCAAGCTTGAGCGCATCGTCGGTTTGCGCCGCGCCGCCGTATTTAACGACGAAAATTTTATCTCTAAATTTACGGATATAGGGCAGCGCAGAGATGATGACTTCGGCGGTTTTGCTCTTTTTTATCATAAAATTCCTTTAAAAACCTTATTTTATCATAGTTTGGTTTATGTAGTTTTGAATTTTGCGGATAAAGTTTTCGCTTAGCTTCAAATTTAACAAAATCACTGAAATTTCTGCGC
>NZ_JAHAFS010000023.1 GCF_018374135.1 Campylobacter gracilis
CGCCGCTAAGCTCTTTGGGATAGGAATTTTCCTTATCCGCAAGACCTACGATCTTTAGCCATTCGCGTGCTAGAGCTATCGCTTCCTCTTTCGGAACGTTTTGTACCTTCATCGGGCCTAGGATTATATTGTGCAGCACGCTTAGATGATCGAAGAGCTCATAGCTTTGAAAGACCATACCGATCTTTTGTCTGATCCTACGCCACTCTTTAAAATTTTGATCGATACGTTCGCCCTCGATTATAAAATTTCCGCTTTGTACCGGCTCTAGCCCATTGATCGTGCGAAGTAGGGTGCTTTTGCCGCAGCCGCTAGGGCCCAGTATGACTACGACTTCGCCTTCGCTCACGTCGAAGCTTATATCTTTTAGCGCGTGTAGCTCGCCGTAAAATTTATTGATTTTATGAAGTTCCAAAATTCCCATCAGTTCCACCTGTTTTCTAGTTTTTTCGAAAGCGCCGAGATTGGATAGCAGATCAAAAAATATACGAAAAATATCGCTCCGTAGATGATTAGCGGCGCGTAATTGTCGCGGAAGACGTTTACTTCGATGATCTGCTGTCCAACCTTGACGAGCTCGATGACGCCGATTAGTACGGCGATCGAGGTTGTTTTTATCATCCTGCTGAATAAATTTATCGTTGCGGGCACTAGGCGCCTCATTGCAAGCGGCAGGATGATGTAGAGATAAATTTGAAATTTGCTAAATGCGAGCGCTTCGGCGCTTTCGAACTGATGCTTGGGGATGCTAAGCACGGCGCCGCGCACCAGATCCATCATCTCAAAAACGCCCCAGACGCTAAAGACGATTATCGAAGCCGCGATATTTGAGATGTGGATGCCAAATGCCTTGCTCGCGCCGAAATATACGATAAATAGCCAAACGATAGGCGGCATTATGCGCACGATCTCCAGGCAAATTTTAAGCGGGATGTATAAGGCTCTGCGCCCAGAGGCCATTAAAATTCCAAGCACCAAGCCTAGTACGAGCGAAACCGCGATCGAGATGAGCGTGATTTGCAGCGTGACTCCGAGCCCGCCAAGAAGCCTGATTAAATTTTCGCCGTTTAAGATCTCCATCGCTAGCCTCTCATATACGCAAGGCGCTTTTCAAGCAGCGTAAGCGCCAGCGAAAGCGGCAGGATTATGATCAGATACGATACGCTTAGCATAAATAGCGCCTCGTTCGTCTTGTAATACAGTCCGATGATGTCCTTTGCGGCATAAACGAGATCGGCGAGTGCTACGATGCTAACGATCGAAGTTTCTTTAAGCAGAAAGATTACGTTTGCGCTGATGGAGGGTAGGGCGATCGCAAAAGCGCGCGGCAGCACGACGTAAAATACTATCTGCGCCTCGCTAAGACCTAGGCTCATCGCGCTTTCGATCTGGGATTTTTTTATCGCCTCGAAACCGAGCCTAAAGCTCTCGCTCATATAGCTTCCGCCCAAAAACGCAAGCCCCACGATCGCGCAGGTAAAGCCCGAAATTTGAACGCCCAGCTTCGGCAAGCCGTAGTATAGAAAAAATAGCTGAATTAAAAGCGGAGTATTGCGCGACAGCTCGATATATGTGCTCACGAGCGGGCTTAACAGAGGCAATCTTTTATATTTTATCAGCGTGCAGATAAAACCGATGATGATGGATAGTAAAATCTCGTAAAATGCGAGCTTCAGCGTTAAAATTCCCGCCTTTACGAACATCGGGCTAAATTTAGCTATAAAATCAAAATCCATAAATTCTTCTTTCCGTAAAATATGCATATTATACAGATAACTGATTAAAATAGTATTAAATTAGAATTTTTTTATAAAAATTCCGAAAATTTAGGAGTTTAAAAATATATCTTATAAATATATTTAGTCCGAGCAGATACCCGGACTATAAAATTTTGACGGAATTTTACGAGTAAAAAATATACGCATATCCCGAAACCAAAAACGCGGAGAATATCGCTAGAATTCCGCCACTTCGTACCATTTCCACCTGGCGAATGCGTCCCGTGCCGAAAACCAAAGCATTCGGCGGCGTCGCTACCGGCATTATGAAAGCGCAGCTTGCGCCCACACCGATTACTATAGTAAGAGTTTCTTTTGGTAGCCCCATTTGCGCCGCTACTCCCGCAAATACAGGCACCAAAAGCGCAGCGGAGGCGGTATTGCTTGTAAATTCCGTAAGGCAGATGATGAAAACCGCTGTTACTAAAAGTACGATGTAAGTAGGCGCTCCACCGAAAGTGTGCGCGACTAGATCGCCAAGCACCTTAGAGGCTCCGGAATCGCCTAAAACCGCACTTAGCGTAAGTCCGCCGCCAAAAAGCAGCAACACGCCCCACTCGGTATTTTCTGCGATATCGTGCCATTTGGCAAGCCCTAGTATGACGATTACGACTGCCGAGCAGATAGCGACGTAAGCATCGTCTACTTTAAAGCCCACAAGGGCTGAAATTTGTTTCGAAAATATCCAACCAAGCGCTGTTAGAGCAAATACGATGATCGTAATAATGCGCTCGCGCGTCCAAGGGATATGCTCCAAATCCATCTCTATTTTATGACTTAAATTCGGCTTGAAAATTATATAAAGCACCGCAAGCATTATCGGCAGCATCACGCACATTAGCGGCAAACCTACCTTCATCCAGTCTGCGAAGCTGTAGTGCAAGGCTTGAGCCACGATTAAATTTGGCGGAGATCCCACGAGCGTGCCCAGACCCCCGATGCTTGCAGAATACGCGATGCCTAAAAGCAAAAACACGAGCGTGCCGCGATCTTTGCTCTCGTCCATGTTGGCGCAAATTCCAAGCGCGATCGGAAGCATCATAGCAGCAGTTGCGGTATTTGAAACCCACATCGAAAGGATCGCCGTAGCAAGGCAGATTAAAATCGCAGCTACACCCAAGCGACCGCCTGCGCGGGCGATTAGCCACATCGCGATTTTTTTATCGAGCTTTTGCATATGCAGAGCCGTTGCCAGCGCGAAGCCGCCGAAAAAGGTAAAGATCGTAGGGTTTGCAAAATTTGCAAGCGTGCTTTTGATGGTGGCAGCCGTGAAAGTGCCATCTTTAGCGAATTTACCAAGCCCGATAGCTACCGCAAGCACCGGCACCATAAGCGCGGTTACCGTGATATGCACGGCCTCTGTAAGCCACATAATCGCAATGAAAGCAAGTAGCGCAAGGCCTTTTTTGACATTGGGCTCAAACGGTAGTGCGGCATATAGCGCAAAGCCCACTGCAGCGGCAATCGCCATAATGATGACGCCGCGCTTAGGAAACGGCACGGTGTCGGTGAGCCTGTCTAAACCCAGCTCGTCTACGTCTGAGTCTAGCGGCCCTTGTAAGCGGGAGTTGCGTAATTCCACTTTGTTTTCTTCCATAGATACTCCTTTTTTGGATTTGGCTTATGATACAAAAATGAGGCGGGAATTTTATAAATTCCAAATCAAATCGTCTTAAATTTTTAAAAGTGCAGTTACTATCGGTAACACGGCACTTATCTCTTGTGTAAATTTTGAATTGTAGATAAAAACGAGCAACTAAATAAGCGCTTTAAATTTTATCACAGATTATTTTTTAATGGCTCTGGCATTTAAATTTGCTAGCTGCCCAAGGGAGGTGGCGTAGAATTTCGTCGAATTCCGTGCTGGCAATCGAGATAGAATTCTGTCCTTAGCAAGCGAGATAAAATTTTATCCAAGGCGAGTGAGATAAAATTCTGCGTCTTACCTCAAAAATTTATCGAAATTTAAGTGGGGGGGGGGCTATTATAATCAATAAATTTTAAACGGATTCGTAAGCGAATCCGGTGGAGGAGGCTTAAAGATCGTAAGTTATAAAACGGTAAGAGCGGCTGTGGCGAGAAGCCTTGAAATCGTAAATTGTAAGGAGAAAATATGAAAAACAAAATTTTAATCGCGGCATTTGCCGCTGCGGCTTGCGTTAGCGTAGGCTCTAGCGAGGGTTTACTTTTAGGCATCGAGGGGGATTACTCGTTCAAATCTAGTCTTACAGCCAAATGGTCGGAGGATGGAGACTCTGGCACCGTTAAAGATCATAAGGGGCAAGCTGCGATAGGTTTTAAAGCTGGCTATGATTTTGGTATAGCTAGAGCATACGGAGAGTATATGTATGACTTTAAGGTTACAAAAAATGGTAGTGATGAGGATGGAGATTTTAAACACTCTTGGAATAAGCATAGCTTGCTAGTAGGCGGAGATTTTACGCCTGAGATTACGAATAGCTTTAAACTTGTAGCGGGCGCATATACGGGGGTTTCGTTTTTGAAATACAAAGATTCTTATAACGACTTTGACGGCACTAGTGGCTCCGCATCTAAGACCGCACCGGGTTGGGTCATTGGCGCAAGACTGGGCGGGCTATATAGCTTTGATGAGCATAACGAGATCGAGTTTGGCTACAAGGCGGACTATACGAGATACAAGGCTAGCAAACTAGATGAAGACTTAGATAAAGTATATGAAACCAACCACGGGCTATATCTAGGATATAACTTTAAATTCTAAAAATTCTAACGTGCTAGCGCAGGATGGAGCGAACGAACTCCCGCTCCATCCATTTTAAATTCCAAATAATTCTTAGTTTGGTCGAATTTCAAAGCCCCGATAAATTTTTGTGGAAGTACTATTTGCTGCTTTGCGCCTTTTGGGATTGATTAAATTTTAAAATTATTCTAAGCAGAGCGATATAATGTTAAAACATCTCATAATCGCACTTGGTATAAAATCTATCTATCCGAATTAGTTAAATTTCTTAATCGCCTTGCCGTAGCGATAAATTCTCGTGTTTTCTACATTATTGATGAGCTTGGGCTTATCGCGATCTTTTATATCGTTTTTTAAAATATCTAGGATTTTCTTGGAATTTAATCTAAATTTTATCTCTTTATAGTGTATGTCGCTATCGTTTCTGACTTCTATTTCGCCGACGCTGACATCGTGCTTAAAAATAACTTTTTGCGCATCCGTTTGATTTGCCATTCTAGCGCGAGAATTCTCTACATTTAAATTTTGAGCTAGAACATCAATGACATCTTGATAATAAAAAACGTAAATATTGCCACTGTCGTCGTTTGGAAAAACGCTTAAAAATTGCACTTCACCGCCGTTAAATATCGCTTTGCTTAAAAATGCTTTCAATCTATTTTTGTCTTTTAGTTTTTCACAAAGCGCAATCATCGGAATTTTTAGCGCGTCTTTATATTTTTGCTTTTCGCATTCGTAATCTGCGCGATTTTGTGGGAAGATTTCAAGACAATCTAAAATAAGCTGCCCCATTCCATTCATCGCTAAAAATCCGTAATCGTCTTTAATTCTTTTAATAGAATATAAAAATATCTGCCACCAAGTACCACTTTTTACGCTATGCCCATCGCCGTTAAAATCTATGACATCTTTTTTGGCTTGCCTATCGTGCTTATATTCGTCATCCAGTCCAATTAAATTTGCAAAGATTTTTTCTTTTTGATGCCCGCTCAATTTAACGCGCGAAGCGTGCTCGCTACTCATTGCTCGTTTTGCCATTTTAATCCTTGATTATCAAAAGTTCGTGAGATTGTTTTATATTATTGTCGTCGCCGCGTTCTATACGGTTTTTACCGATACGCGTTTCGCCTTGCCCCATCGTATATTGCCATTTCGGCTCCAAAATTTTAAATTCTTTATAGGTATCTCTAACCCATCCGCAGTCATTGTAGCTTAGTATAAATTTACCCTTATGGGCTTTTAAGAGCTTGGCTAGAAGTTCATGATTAAAGCCGTTATGGTGTATCGGGAAATTTCGTTGCGGATAAATTCCGCGGAACATTTTTGAATCGCCGCTTAAAAAATACGGCGGATCAAGGTAAAAAAAGTCGCTCGGGTATAGCTTAAAAGCCTTTTCGAAGCTAGCGCATTCAACGCTTAAATTTTCTAAATTTAGACTTGAAATCTTTTCGACGCCTTTTAAATATTTAGCTTCATCCTCATAAATTGAACTCATCCAGCCCAAAAATCCGGGTCCATAGCTTAGATTGAAATTAAAATAGTAATCTCGCGCCAACATTAAACTATCGAGCGCAACTTCTTTAGTCCAGTGCGATTTTAGCTCGTCTTTTATGGTCTTGTAAATTTGTTTCGTCGGCTTTAATTTTAAAAGCTCATTACAAAGCGAATTTTTATCTTTTATCGCAACTTGCCAAAAATTTACTAAAATATCAAAAATATCGTATGCTTTTACTTCTATTCCAAGCTCTACGGCGGCGGCTATTTCTACGCTTCCGCCGCCGATAAAAGGTGAAATAAGCCGTTTTAAGTTATCCGGAAAATATTCTATTATCAGACCGACCGCTAAAGATTTACCGCCGGGATAGCGTAGTGGCGATTTCGTATAGCGTTTATATTTTAGCTTTTCGCCTTTGAGTGAATTTAAAAACAAATCTTTTTTCGGGCTTAAGCTTAAAATTTCGCTATCATAAAATAGCTGAGTTTGATTTAAAATTTGATTTGCCAACATTACTCTTCAAACACCCTTTTAAAAATCGCATCCACATTTTTAGTGTAATATCCGTAGTCGAAGCACTCTTTGATCTCGCTTTCGCTTAGTTTTTCTCGTAGCTTTGTATCTGCGAGCAGATTTTGTAAAAACAAGCTATGCCCTTGCTCATCTATAGCTTTTTTGCCCTCTTGCAGATCCGCCCAGACCTTCATCGCATTACGCTGCACGATTTTATAGGCATCCTCTCTGCTAACTCCTCGTTTAGGCAGCTCTAGTAGCACACGCTGCGAAAATACGAGCCCACCGGTTAAATTTAGATTTCTCATCATATTTTCGGGATATACGAGCAGTTTTTCGATCAAGCTTGTCAAGCGATTTAGCATAAAATCGGCGGTTATAAAGCCATCAGGGAGGATAAATCGCTCGACCGAGCTATGGCTGATGTCGCGTTCGTGCCATAGCGCTACATCCTCCATCGCGGGTATTGCGAAGCTACGGATCATACGACATAGTCCCGTTACGTTTTCGCTAAGCACAGGATTTCGTTTGTGCGGCATCGCAGAGCTGCCCTTTTGACCTGGGCTAAAAAATTCCTCTGCCTCATAAACCTCGGTGCGTTGATAGTGGCGGATTGCGATAGCGATCTTTTCGCAGCTGGAAGCCAGGATCGCAAGTGCGCTCATTACCTGCGCGTAGCGATCGCGCTGGATGACTTGATTGGACGCGGGAGCGGGCTTTAGCCCCAGATATTCGCACACCAGCTCTTCCAGCTCTAGTGGAGCGTGGGCGAAATTCCCCATCGCACCGCTTATTTTGCCGTAGCTGATGATGCTTTTTGCATGTTGTAAAAGCTCTAGCGCGCGATTTATCTCATCATACCAGACCGCAAGCACGAGTCCGAAAGTGATCGGCTCGCCGTGGATACCGTGGCTGCGCCCGACCATCAGCGTCATTTTATGCTTCATGGCTTGAGATTTTATCGCGGCTTTTAAATTTTGCACATCCTCAATGATGAGCTCCATGCTTTCTTTAATTTGTAGCGCGACGGCGGTATCGATGCAGTCACTACTAGTCATGCCGTAATGTACGAAGCGGCTCTCCTGCCCAAGGCTCTCACTCACGCTCGTTAGAAATGCAATCACGTCGTGCTTGGTGGTCTTTTCGATCTCATCTATCCGCTCGATCCTAAAGCTTGCGTTTTGTAGAATTTTATCTTTATCGCAGTCGCTTATTAGACCTAGTTTATTCCACGCCTTAACTGCTGCGAGCTCGACTTTTAGCCACGCGTCGTATTTGGCTTGTAAGCTCCATTTTTCAGACATCTCTTTTCTTGCGTATCTTTCGACCATTTTAGTAGCCTTTCGGTTAGAATTTCTTGTATAATGATGGCAAAAATTATATAAAAATGGGGCTGAAAGTTTAATATGGGTTATGAGAAAAGAAGCCTGGGAAGCTTTGAGGAGCGCAAAATTTACGAAATTCTGCTTAGCCTCGGATACGATATGAAATCCGCGCAGCGCATCTGTGACAAGCATCGCGTAACCGATGCAGAGGATCAGAATTTGCATAAAAACTCCGTCGCGCACGGAGAAATTTTTTTGATCGATTACAAATGCGAGCCGCGCGGACTGAAGCCGATCTTTGAGTGCGATGCGTTTGCGGCATTTGACAAGCCGAGTGGAATTTTAAGCCATCCGAGCGGGCGTAACTCGCCTTATAATATGTATGACGAGATCTGGTCGCTATACGGGCAGGACGCGTGCGTGGCGCACAGGCTTGATTTAGAAACCAGTGGAATTCTTATCGTCGCTAAGGATAAAGACGCGGCGCGCGAGCTTAAAGAGTGCTTCGAACAGCGTAGGGTGATGAAAAGCTATCTAGTGCTCGTGCGAGGGGATTTGAGAGAGGGCTTGCGAGGTGATTTGCAAGGTGCCGCTTGCAATGGCGAGATAGAGGATTGCTATGCGCTAGGCTTTGATGAAATTTGCGGATCAAAATTTGCGGGCGATGCTGTGAGTTTACCAAGTAGCGTATCAGATCTGCGCGATATGCGAGCTTTAAAAGGGGCAGGCGATAAATTTGGATTTAATATCTTGTCTAATGGTGCGAGTAGGGGATTATGGTGCAGCACTCTATATGGCGGCGCGCAAGCTAAATTTAAATCTGGCGCTCCTACTGGCGATGTTGGCAGCGGATCTGAATTTGATGCCTTATCCTGCGGCGTGAGTGATAAGCTTAAACCTGCTATCGCGATGAGTAGCGCGGATAACGGACATAAACCTTGCACCTTGTCTGCGACTAAATCTATGCCGGCTACTTCTACGGGCTACGTAAATTTTAAAAAATTTGAGCCTACAAAATACGCAAAATTTAGCGAGAAACTGAAATTTTTAAAGGATTTTGAGGGATTTGTGATTGATGCCCCGATTGCTCCTAGCGACGAGTTTGCCGATCTTAAAATTCGTATGAAAATATCGCGCGATGGCAAGGAGGCAATCACGCTGATACGCCCGCTACGATATTTTGAGGACATGGACGCTAGCCTGATTGAGTGCTATCCGCTGACGGGTAGGCAGCATCAGATCAGGCTGCATCTATTTGCCGCGGGTGCGTCGATATTGGGAGAGCCGCTGTATGGGCTTTCGCGAGAGCAAGCGGAGCGGATATTGGATAAAAAGATGGATGAGACGGAGCGGATCAGAACGACGGGAGCGCCGAGATTGTTGCTGCACGCGAATGCGATTTGCTTTGAACTGAGCGGCGAACGATACGAGATAAAAAGCAAATTCGATGCCGCAAGAGAGTTTTATAATCTCGCGAAAATAGGTAAAATTTAAGCAACTCAATAAAATTTTGAAGCGGCGATGATTATTTTTATGACGAAGATTTTGCTTTTGCTGGTTTTTATAAAATTTTGTGCTTACAACGGCATTAATTTATTAATTTCTCATCTATAGTTATTTGAAAATTTTAAGATGATTTTATTTTGCGATGGCTATATTGGGAAAAGCGTTACAGCTATAAAAGCACATAATTCAGCTTGGCTAGACGGTGGATTTTATATATTTATTTTCGGTAGCGAAGATTACGGTAAATTTGAGCTCAGAGCGCATAAATATTGGATGCTTCAAGATAAGTTAGGTGGTAGTATAAAAGATTTTAAATCCGATGTTGATTCTTTTAAAAAATACGATCAAGAACATGGAATATTTAAAAGAGAATTTGACGAATACGCTAATTTTCTATTTAAGCAAAAGGACGGAGTGGGAAGCTCTGTCAATTTAGAAAGCTCGGCATTAATAGCAAGCATGGGGAGCAAAACGGTAGTTGCTTCTTTTGGGGAATATTGCAAGAGGGTGCTTCATCTGGAGAATAGTAAAAAACAAGAGCGTACAATAGAGATAACACCACCAAGCAGAGGTATGGGCTTTGGGCTATAATTATTCTTTAGTATCTATAGTATAAAAACTTGAAAGACAGAGGGAGAGGTAAGAACTGTGGATTGTTTTAGTTATTTGTTTTGGTTTGGTATGTAATATAGAAGTTGAATGGCGACATATATATTGTAAGCGCGAAACTTTATAAACAGCAAAGAGAATGCTATATTCCTCGTTGTATTGATAAAATTCTATATCTATTTATTTGTGCAATCATAATTATAGATTAGTATGAAATTCGATCGATAAAATTTGCGTGAGATTGAGCTATGACATCTAATTTTTATTATTTCGGCTTCTTGTATTTGCATATGGTAAAAGTGATAAAAAAATGCGTAAAATGTAGCCTAAAAGTAACTATAAAAATTTGTTTTATGCTTTAAAATTTGGTTTATTTTATTCAAATAGCTATAAACGCTACTTCTGCTTCGCCGATATTTATGACCTTGCCTTCGCGCGTCATAACGCCCAAGCCGTGCTCTATATCCCACGAGCAGCTAAACTCAAAGCCGATTTTCGCGCCGCCTAGGATATAGATATTTTGCAGTTCCAATAGTTCGCTAAGCTCCTGCAGCGTGTAGATATCGGGCATGAAATCGCTTTTCGTCTCGCTCGGATAGTCGTAGATCTCCTGCCATTTTGGGTAGTTTTTTAAAATTTCAGCCAAGATACCCGTTAAAATTTCTTCCTGATTTTGCTTTAGAAACTTTAGTGCGTCCGATTGCGCCTGGTTTGGCTCGTCCGTCTTCTCGCCGTCTTCATCTAAAAAGGTGCAGCGAAACTCGCCCTCTTGCTCTAAAGCTTTACCGAAATACTCCAGCCGCAGCGGGAAACCAAAGTCCTCGTATTCCTCATCTTCATATTTAGGTAAAATTTTAGGCTCCGCAAGACGTGCATTAAAAAACTCGGCGACCTTTGGGTTGCGGGTGAAAAGATACTCTTCATTCGCTTCGTAGCTTTTGCGCAAAAATTTAAGCGCCTCTTGCTCTGTGCCGCACTCCAAGCAGCACTCGCCCTTGTAATAATCGCTCACGTAGGGCGGATTTTCATTGCTTCTGGCGTGCTTGTCCATCTCGCCTAGCCAGCGCAGCATATTTGGGGCGTCGCCCGCCCATTTGTACTCATTTACCATGCGCGCCGCGTAGATGTATGAGGCGTAGATGCGGTATTTCTCATCGTCCGCCTCCGCCCATTTTGCCTCGATAAAGCGGATAATTTCCGCCTTTGTGATCTTGGATTTTTTAAGCAGCGATCTGTCTAAGAAAACGCCGATCTCATCCATTATTTTTTGCGCGTTTATTCCTACTCCTTTATAAATTTTTTGCCGATTTGCTTTGTGATCTGGAAATAATCCTCGAATTTTTCCTCTACTTGTTCGAAATTTTATCGGTACAGATACCACTTTGAGCCGGAATTTTACCTTACTCGTTTCTTTGCTTGAGCTGTCCACACGCTGCACTGATATCTAGCCCCTTGCTCTGGCGGATCGTACAGGTAATACCGTGCGCGCAGAGATAGTCTTGGAATTTCACCATATTTTCAGGGCTTGGCCTGCCAAAGCTCGAGCCTTCGTGCGGATTAAAATAGATCAGATTTACTTTTGCGCGGATGCCGTGCAGAAGCTTCACTAGCGTTTTGGCATCGCTTGGGCGATCGTTTACGCCATCGATCATTAGGTATTCAAACATCACGCGCTTTCGCAGATCGATTGGGAACTCACGCACCGCCTGCATGATCGATGCGATATTGTAGGCGCGATTTATCGGCATTAGTTTTTCACGCAGTTCGTCATCCACTGCATGCAGCGAGATTGCAAGTAGCACGCCAAGATCCATTTCGCCAAGCTTTTTTATCCGCGTAGAAAGTCCGCTAGTGCTTATCGTTTGGCGACGCGGCGCTATGGCGAGTCCGTCGTTTTCTTTTAAAATTTGCACGGCTTTGGCAACGTTGTCTAGGTTATTAAGCGGTTCGCCCATCCCCATATATACGACATTGACGCGGCGCTCGTACGGGATCGCGTTCATTTTTTTGATGAGCCAAATTTGAGCCACGATCTCGCCTGGAGTTAAATTTCGTACGAAGCCACCTTTTGCTGTCAGGCAAAAGGTGCAGCCAATTTTGCAACCCACTTGCGAACTTACGCAGACTGAGTAGCGCGCGTGTCTTATAATTTTTTCGTTTTCATCTCGCAGCTCATCCTTCATCGGTAGCAGGACACTTTCTATCGTCTTGCCGTCTTTGAGAGAGAAAAGATATTTGATACTGCCATCGCTACTTGTTTCGGATCTGACGCATTCAAGCGGATCTAAATAAAAATTTTGAGCTAAGCTTTGACGGATCTCTTTTGGTAGATTTAGCATTTGTGTGAAGTCATCCACATTCTTTTTGTAAATCCATTCGTAAATTTGCTTGGCTCTAAATTTTGGTTCGACGAAATTTTCAAGCTCTTTCATCGTAAAATCAAAGATATTTTTCAAATTAATGCCTTAGTTTTTAGATATTTAGTTAAATTTTCTTTTGCAGCGGCGTGATTTTTTAAAAAATCCGTGTGAGCATTTGAATCGCAGAAATTCGTCGCACAAAAAATTCCGTAAGCGGGAATTTCAAATTTTTGTGCTACTTTGAGAACCGCAAAAAATTCCATATTTTCTAAAAAATAACCTCGTTCAAAGAATTTTAGCGCGAATTTTTTATCGGTCGTGATAAAATTTGAGCTATTGGTTATTGTTTCATATGAAACATCGGCAGAATTCCTAGCTATAATTTCATAGCTAATCGGAGAGTATGAAAGCTCATAAAGCGCTGATATCTCGCAGTTTACAGCCGATCTGCTTTCATAAATTTTTAGAATTTTACCTTCTTTATATAGCCCCGCAGAACCCACGAAAATGATTTCACTCGGCAAGTTTTGCCTATTTTCGCATAAAAATTTAGTTAAATTTATACTCACATCCACTAGCCCCACGCCCATAGGCAGGGCAAAATCAAAAATTTCATTTCGTCCGGCAGAGATTATCATTTACGCATTCACGCTTTCATTATTTTTCACTAATCATAGCAAAATGACTATAAATTTAAGGCTAAATTTTGAAATTTTATCGCGGTAAATTATCTGATAAAATTAAAATCAATTTAAGCAAATATCTATGAGAACTGTACTCTTACCTTCCATAATGGTAGTAGTGCAGGTGGCGGGTAGAAGATGGAAGAGTATCATAAAAAAGCTTATTATTTAGCTAAAACGAAGAAATTTTATCTAAGCAAAATAATACTTGTCAAAAAACTTGCAAGATAACGAAGGGCTGAAATAAAATTAATTATTTGGTCGCTTTGGCGGCTAAGTTTCAACCCCACGGTATAAACCTGACTAAATTTACAGTCTCACTTCGATGCCTTGCTCCTGCAGATATGCTTTTAGCGCCTTGATTTCGATTTCTCTGAAGTGAAAAATCGATGCCGCCAGGCATGCATCCGCGCCCGCTAAAAATGCGTCTTTGAAGTGCTCCATTTTGCCCGCACCGCCGCTTGCGATGACGGGGATGTCGAGCGCGCTAAAAATCCGCGTCAAATTTAGCTCAAAGCCGTTTTTAACGCCGTCGCAGTCCATCGATGTGAGTAAAATTTCGCCCGCACCGCGCTCCTGCGCCTCTTTTGCCCAAGCAAGCGCGTCTCTGCCGGTATCCAGCCTACCGCCGTTTATAAACACACTATAGCCGCAAGGTTCGCCGTTTTTAGTTAAAATTTCATCCTGCGAGCCGCGTGAGATCTCTCCAAAATTCCGTGCCTCATTGCGTAAATTCGCATCCGAATTCCGTGCGCCGTCGTGCAAACTCTCGCTCAAATTCCTTGCCGCACCATATAAATTGCCGCGCGAAATTTCACTAGAATTTCGTTTCGCATCTATCGCTACCACGACGCACTGCGAGCCGAATTTATTCGCCGCTTTGTCTATTAAATTCGGATTTTTGATCGCGGCCGAGTTGAGGCTTATTTTATCGCAGCCGACGTTTAGTAGGCGCGAGATATCGTCAATCGTGCGTATGCCGCCGCCCACGGTAAGCGGGATAAAGAGCTCACGCGCGACCCGCTCTACGACATCCACGATCGTATCGCGCCCCAGATGCGACGCTGTGATGTCGAGGAAGCACAGCTCGTCCGCGCCCTCCTCGTTGTAGCGTTTGGCTATCTCGACCGGATCGCCCGCATCCACGAGACCTACGAAATTTACGCCCTTTACCACTCGTCCGTCTTTGACATCTAGGCATGGGATTATGCGTTTTGCGAATCTATTCAAAGCAGCCCTTCATAATAAAATTTTTTATGATTTTAGCCAAATTTTACTTAACATAATGACTTTATAAGTAAAATTTGGCTAGACTCTCGCGATGATTAGGGCGAAAAAAGAGTTCGGGCAAAATTTTTTAAAAGACGGAGCCGTTTTAAGTAAGATCATCCAAGCGATTCCCGAGAATGTACAGAATGTCGTTGAGATCGGGGCTGGCTTAGGTGATTTAACTCGTAAGCTTTTGGAATTTTACAGATTAAAAAGTTTCGAGATAGATGAAGATTTATATCAAATTTTAAGCGCTAAATTTGCGCAGCAGATCGCTAGCGGCGAGCTTGAGCTCGTTTTGGGCGATGCTTTGCGGATTTGGCAGCAGCGGGGTCTTGAACGCGGCGAATATTTTTTAGTCGCAAATTTGCCCTACTATGTCGCTACAAAGATGATTTTGCAGGCGATTGACGATGAGCTATGCAGTGGATTTTTGGTGATGATCCAAAAGGAGGTCGCTTTAAAATTCTGCGCTAGAGCAGGGCAAAGCGATTTTAGCGCCCTTTCGATCCTGACCGATCTTGCGGGCGGCTGCGAGCTTCTGTTTGACGTTGAGCCCGGCTGCTTCGAGCCCGCGCCGAAGGTGACCTCATCGGTGATCAGGCTCGTAAAAGGCAAAAATTTTAAGCCAGGTGTCGAGATAAACGCAGATGATCTTAGCGTAAAAAGTTGCGCCCGCTTCCAAAATCTCGATGAATACGAGAAATTTAAAAGCTTTTTGCGCGTATCTTTCAGCGCGCCGCGAAAGACGCTTATTAAAAATTTAAGCGCAAAATTTGATAGAGGCTTAGCCGAAGAGATCTTTTTAAATTTGAAAATTCCGCCCGCGGTTCGGGCGCACGAGTTAAATTCCACCCTTTTTTTAGAAATTTTTAAAAATTTAAAGGCAAAAGATGGAAGAAAACAGAAATGAAAACGGCGTCGAACGACTCAAAAAAAGCAATCGCTATAAAAAACGCAAGGAAAATCTAAAAAAATCTATCGCAAGCGAAAGCTCTGCGGGCGGCGCGGAATTCGGCGGCGAGCATGAAAACGGCTCTCACAAAAACAAAGGCGCGAAAAACGGGCAAAATTCCGCTCGTTCAAAGGGTTCAAAAAACGGCTCTCGCAACGGATCAAATTCTGCTAGCGGTTCGTCAAACGGCAATTCGAACGGCGCGAGTGGTGCGCATTTCGGCGGTGCATATCCAAAAAGCAACGAAAACGGCGCGGGCGGTTCAAATTTAAACCGAGACGGCCGCGCAAAACTAGGCGGCAATAACGCAAAAAGCGTAAATTCTAGCGCCGCAGACGATGCAAGCTCCTCAGACGCTCAGAAAAAGAAAAAGCATAAAAAGCGCTCAAATATGCCAAAGAGCCTTACCGGCAACGAGCCATGGCAAAAGGCGATGGAAGAGGCGATCGCAGAAAATAAGCTGATCCACGAGGAGCGCTTGCATCCGCTTAAAAACGCTAACCGCAGCGATGAGACGGTGCGTATCACGCCGCTTGGCGGACTGGGCGAGATCGGCGCGAATATGACCGTTTTTGAGACCAATACGAGCGCAATCATCGTGGACGTGGGTATGAGTTTTCCAGAGGAGAGCATGCTAGGCGTGGACATTTTAATCCCCGACTTCGATTATGTTCGCAAGATAAAAAACAAGATCAAGGGCATCATTATCACGCACGCGCACGAGGATCATATCGGCGCGATGCCATATTTTTTCAAAGAATTTCAATTCCCGATCTACGCTACGCCGCTTCCTTTGGGGATGATAAGCAATAAATTTGAAGAGCACGGCCTTAAAGCCGAGCGTAGCTACTTCCGCCCCGTGCAGAAGCGCCAGCTCTATCAGATCGGCGATTTTGAGGTCGAGTTTATCCACATAACGCATTCGATTATCGACGCAAGCGCACTTGCGATCACGACGAAGGCGGGTACGATCATCCATACGGGCGATTTTAAGATCGATCACACGCCGATCGACGGCTATCCGACCGATCTGAACCGCCTTGCGTATTACGGCGATCGCGGCGTTATGCTTTTGATGAGCGATAGCACAAACTCGCACAAAGAGGGGATCACAAAGTCCGAAAGCTCGGTAGGCAGGACTTTTGATACGATATTTTCGAGCTGTAAAGGGCGCGTGATAATGAGCACCTTCAGCTCAAACATCCACCGCGTCTATCAGGCTATAGAGCGCGGTGTAAAATACGGCCGCAAGGTTTGCGTCATCGGACGAAGCATGGAGCGAAATTTATTTACCGCGATGGAGCTTGGCTACGTAAATTTAGACAAAAAAATCTTCGTCGATGCCGATCAGGTCTCCAAATACCCCGATAATGAGGTTTTGATCGTGACTACCGGCTCGCAGGGAGAGACGATGAGCGCGCTGTATCGCATGGCGACGGACGAGCACAAATACATTAAAATCAAATCCACCGATCAGGTAATCATCAGCGCTAAAGCGATCCCTGGCAACGAAAGCAGCGTCTCGACCGTGCTTAACTACCTGCTAAAAAGCGGCGCAAAGGTCGCGTATCAGGACTTCAGCGAGATACACGTAAGCGGGCATGCTTCGATCGAAGAGCAAAAGCTCATGCTGCGCCTAATAAAGCCGAAATTTTTCCTACCCGTGCATGGCGAGTACAACCACATCGTAAAACACAAAGAGACCGCGATGGAGTGCGGCATCGAGGAGAAAAATATCTATCTGATGAACGACGGCGATCAGATGGAGGTTTGCGAAAAATATCTAAAGCGCGTTAAGACGGTCAAGACGGGCAAGGTCTTCATCGACAACCAGATCAACAAGCAGATCTCCGACGAGATCGTCAAGCACCGTCAAAATTTAGCCGATGCGGGCGTCGCAGTCATCATTGCGCAGATCGACAAAAACGAAAAGAGGCTCATTCAGACGCGCGTCATCACCTACGGGCTCGTCGCCGATAACCAAACGGCGCACTTTACCAAGGAGATGCAGGGCATCATCGAGCAGTTTTTGGCAAATTTAAAAGATGAAATTTTGCTCGATCACTGGGCGCTGGAGGGCAAGATCCGCCAGGCCGTGCGAAAGCATATCTTTAGAAAGATCAAAAAATATCCGACCATAGTGCCGGTGATTTATCTGATGTAAGCGCGGCTAAATTTAGTGCGC
>NZ_JAHAFS010000024.1 GCF_018374135.1 Campylobacter gracilis
CTGCGGCGTAGCGATTAAATTTTAAATGGGCTAAATTTAACCGTCTTAAATTTAAAGCGTGCGGCTAAACCCAATACCGCTAGAGCTCCGCCGAAAACGGACTCGGCGGAGTCTCAGCTACGATTTACTCTTTAGGAGCGCCTGTGTATTGGAAGGTGTATTTAACCGAGAACGGCTCCCACCATTTGCCTACGCCGGTCGCTTTGTCCGCGTGGCGACCGAATCCATTGGCGCTTGGATTTTCGATGTTGTAGGTTAGCTCGTAGTTGCCTACGCCGTTTACCATCTTGATATTGGCGCCGTAGTGAGGGCCGTCGCTAGCTACCATCGGCATGAAATTTCCCTTTTGGATCTTGCCGGTGTCTAGGTTTTTAAGCACGTAAGCGATCTTTAGGTAAGGGATCCACTCGCCCTCGCCGAATCCATTTGCGTTGCCCTTAATAGCGTGGATGTCTGCCTCTAGGTGGATGTCTGCCTTGCTAGGAGCTAGATCAATGCCTTTAGGCTCCATATCGATAGGCTGAAGATATACAGCAGCGATCTCCATTCCATTTTGCTCAATCGGCTCGCCGATTGGATGCTCTCCCGCCATTGCTATAACAGAGGCTAGGCTTAGTGCCAACATACCTGAAAAAATCTTTTTCATCTTTTCTCTCCTTATTAAGATTTGTTTTTTTGCTTATTTTTTAAGATTAAAATTCCTACGATTAGAAGCACGATCATTACCGCTTGCGGCACGAGGCTCTGGACGTAAGGATAAAATCCAATCCACGTAATCGTTGGAAGCCCATCTATTACGGTAGGCACGAATACCTTGCCCTCGACTAGCTCCATCACGCCCTTGCCCACGAATACGACGGACATATAAAAGATAATGACTGATGTAGCGATGAAAAATGGCTTGATGGCGATTTTAAGCGAGAATTTTTTGATGACGATATAAACTATAATAAGAGCCGCTAGACCAGCTACAAAGCCCGCTGCTACCATGCTGGTAGCTGCCGGACTTTTGGCATCGAAAAGTAGTGCCAGATAAAATAGCACCGTCTCTGCGCCCTCGCGATAAACCGCTAAAAACACCGTCCACCAAAGCATCTTGCTATCGCCCGAGCTTAGGCTGTTTGAAATTTGACCTTGGATATAGGCGCTCCACTTTTTGGAGCTTGCATTTGAAAGAAGCCAAAAGCCCACGTAAAATAGCAGAACTACGGCGATTAACATCACCGCGCCCTCCATCACTTCGCGCGTTTGTCCTGCATTTTCGCTACCGAAGATATAATTCAACCCATAAGCCGTAGCGATACTTAGCACAACCGCGACGCCAAGAGCGCTGTAAACGATATTTAGGTGCTTTGAGTTACCGGATTTTATAAGTAGAGCGATGACTGCGGCTACGATGATGAGCGCTTCAAATCCTTCACGCAAGATGATGATAAACGCGTATAAAAATAGATCCCAATTGCTTGATTTTTTCGTTAGCTCTAGGCTTTGGGTAAGCTGATCAAATAGCTTATTTTGCGCCGCTACGATCTGCTCTTTGGAAGCGCCCGCGCGCATAAGAGCCGAAATTTTATTAAAACTTGCTTCTGTATCTAGTTTAAGCTGAGTATTTTTAGCACCGACGATATTTTCCATACCGCTCTCTTCGTATTCATCAAAGTAGATATTGCCGCTCTCGTCGATCGCATCATCAACCTTGCTGCTCTCGTAAAGCTGCAAAACCTTAGCCATCTTATCCTTGATATTTTGCACAATCGGCGTAAAATCCTTACCCTCATCCTCACTAGTATCGCTTTGTGCTAACGCAGTCTGCGGCGCTATGGAATAGCTTTCTTGCGGCAAATCATTTACAGCTTTTAATGCTAGATTATCTAGGGCGTTTATCGCTTCGTCAAATTTTGATTTGTCCGTATCCGAATCCTCGCGCAATAGATTTCCGATGATCTGCTGGATTGATTGATCGGTCTGAGACGAGACATATTTTCGTACCGCCTCTTCTAGGCGTTCGTTGCGGTAGATATCAAATTTCGCGCGATTTAGCGCAGCTTTTAGCGCAGCAGTGTCTTTTTTATCAAACGCATCTTTAGCGTTATCCAGCTCAGTTTTAAATTCCGTATAGACGCTCATCCAAGGCGAAGTTGTACCGGATGCTGCGGAATTCCCGCCTGAGGCTGGCGCAGAGGTGCTGCCGTCGCCTCCGTCTTGATACTCAGCTACGAGACGATGACCAGATTCGATCGCAGGCAGAACCTCATCAATCTCGCGATTTAGATTATCGATCATCGCTTGAATTTCATTTAGCGGCTTTTCAGCTTTGATCGCTTTACGGATATCGCCGAATTGCTTCTCCATATCGTAGGATTTTTTCTGTCCCAAATTTATGCGGATGCCAGCTTCTAGATTTTCAAAATGCCCAAAATAAGCCTCTTGGGTTATTTTTCTAGCTTCAGAATTGTTACCATCAACATAAAGCTTGATCGCTTGAGCAAATTTCTCTTTTATCGTCGCTGCTTCGGCGCGATAATCCGTATCCGCAAAAAGCATAGCAAGCGGAAAAATTAGAGCTAAAACCGCAAATTTAAAAAATTTCATCTGAACCTTCTTGAGTTGAATTCATACATTAAATTTCAAAATCGAGCGGCAATTATATGTAGAAAAATCTTAAAAAGTAATAAAAAAAGCGGTTATCATAAAGCACGAAAGCGGCTAAATTCTCAATTGCAAGAGCTTTTTGATAGATAGAATTTAATAGAATTTAGGATATGGCGGAATTTTAAAAGGCAGTCGGATTTTACTCCGACTGCTAAAATTTTAGTGAAGTTTCGACCAAATTTTGCTTTTCCAAAGACCTGCAAAAACAGAAAGGATCAAGAAATAAATCATAATATTTATGGTTGTAGCTTCACGCTCGGCTTTTTTGCTATCGCCTACGTCAGCTAGATATTCCACGACCTTGGCTTCGGCGTTTTCGTTCAAGCCTACGCGCGGCATCGAAGTGCCTGGAAGCTTCTTTTGCGTATCATTGATAAACTCGTGCAGATAGTTGGCGCCCTTAGAACGGATCATCATCGAAAGATCAGGAGGCGTCGAGCCCATATATGCAGCCAAGCTAGCCTTGTCGCTGGATGCAAAGAGCTTATCATATTTGACATCGTGGCATCTTAGACAAGCATCCTCAAAAACTGCCTTGCTTAAAAGGAATTTTTTCTGCGCTTCGTCTAGTTCAGTGCCTTGTTTGATGCCGCTAGCAGCAGCCTCAGAGGCGATTAGCTTATCCTCGCTAGGAGCGAGCGATTTTAGATAGGCTACGATATCGGCGATCTCTTGATTTAAATCACCGCCCGCACCGAAAAATCCAGGCATCGGAAAAGGCTTTTCATCGCCAAATTTCTGATCTAGCTTAAGAGCCATGATCGGATCTTTGATGAGCGCAGCTAAGAATTTATCGGTATATAGATAGCCTGCACTACTAAGATCCGGAGGATTTACGCCGTATGCGGCACTAGCGCTTGCCGCGTCCATAGGAGCGGGGATATTTGCACTTTTTACTCCATGACATGCGGTGCAGCCTGCATTTGTAAAGGTTTCAGCGCCGCGTACGGCATCGCCTTTGCTAAGATCGATTTTATTTATCTCATCCCAAAAAAGCACCGTTTTGTCTTGTTGCTCTTTCGCACCAGTAAGGGCTTTTTTAGAATTTTTTATCATCGTCTCATCCCCGCCCTTTTCTGCTGCGGCCAAAGCGCTTTCTGCTGCGGCTACGTTATGCGCGGCTAAAGCCGTATCGCCTGCCGCAAAGTCGTAATTTGCCGGATCAGTGTGCGGACTAAGCTTAGTATGAGCATACGGCTCGATAAACCAGTATAAAATTCCCACACAAAAAAGCACTAAGATTAGGGTTCTTATCTCTTTCATGGCTAGACCCTCTTTCTTTCTGCGATTGTAATTAATGGAAGCACTACGACGAGCAATCCGATATAGATGATCGATAAGGCAAAGCCCCAGTATTTATTTTCGATACCAAGCTCTGCGCCGTCTGCAGGGAGCTTGCCGAAAAGGCTAAGCAGGATCATGTCGATTACTAAAATCCAAAACCAAATGAAAAACGCTTTGTTTTTGTGCGCAGGCGCTACTACGCTGCTGCGATCAAATAACGGGATAAAAAACAGCGAAACTCCGGCGAATGCAAAGGCGATAAGCCCGATGTCGGCGGCCTTAAGCGGTCCTACATCAAAGTAAAATCCGCGCAAAATTTCATACTCCCAAAGGAAGTACCACTCCGGATAGATATGCGTTGGGGTTTTGAGGCTATTTGCCGGCTCGAAATTTATCGGATCCATCGCAAAATCGAAGTGAAAGCCGACCAGATAAAAGAAAAATATCATAAAGATACTGACGTAGAAAAAATCCTTCGCCAAAAAGCCCGGCCAAAACGGAATTACCTTGCTTTCGCCCGTTTTGCCCTGCAGATACTTCTCGCCCTCGAGCTCAAAGTCAATCTCCTCGCCGTCTAGGTTATTTACATGCGGAAATCTAAGCGAATAAAAATGCACCGCCAGCACCGCAACCACTACAAGAGGCAGCAAACAGACGTGAAGCATAAAAAATCGCGTCAGCGTCGGATCACTAACAGCGTAATCGCCGCGAATCCATTCGACTATTGCATCGCCAACTACTGGAATTCCTCCAAAAAGATTAGTAATAACCATAGCCGCCCAGTAGCTCATCTGCCCCCACGGAAGCATATAGCCACTGAAAGCCTCAGCCGAAAAGATGATGAAAAGCAGCATTCCGCTTACCCAAATCATCTCTCGCCCTTGCTTATACGAGCGGTAATATATAGCTACTAAAGTATGAATGTATAAGATCAAAAATACAACCGATGCCGATACTGCGTGGATATGACGCCATAGCCAGCCGTATTCGACCTCTTTCATAATCGTGAAATTTACGCTATCAAATGCGAGATTTACATCTGGTTTGTAATACATCACGAGCATTAGTCCACTAACGAACAAAACTATAAATAGCGTCATCAAAATAACGCCCATCGCCCAAAGGAAGCTGATATTTTTAGGAATCCAATACTCGCTTACCATTACTTTAAAAAATTTCGTTACGGCGAGCCTTTGGTCGAACCAATCCCAAACTCCCGTAGCCTTTCTGATATGTGCCATCTGCGCCTCCTATGCTTTCTGCTTTAGGGCTTGGTATTCGGGGCCCTCTTCGCCTAAAACGAGTTTCGTTCCGTCGATTCTAAAGGGCGGTATATCCATAGGACGCGGCGGCGGACCGAACACGTTTACGCCGTTAGCATCGAAAATCCCGCCGTGACATGCACAGATGAATTGTTGCGTCGATGGCTTGTAGCTAGGAATACAGCCCAAATGCGTGCAAAGCCCTATGCAAAGCGTATATCTAGCATCTCCTACGACGACGTCGCGGGCATCGTTTTTAGGCATATCGGCGGTCTTTTTAAGCACGAAAATCGGCTTTTTACGCCACTGCGTTTGATACAGCTCGCCCTCTTTGATCGGACTTAAATCTACCGTAGTGACGCCGGCGGCGCGCACGCTAGGTAGCGGATCCCACGATTTCTTCATCCCCACTAGCGCGAAAACACCACCCACAGCGGCAACTGCGCCGAAAGTAAGCCCGATAAAGCCTCGTCTATCCTGTTTTAGATCAGACATCTTTATCCTTTCAAATTAAGAAATTGACAAGCGTCAATTTTAGCCAAATAAAGATTAAATCAATATGATTATAAGCAGAAATTTAGCTTAACCTTGCAAGCTAAATTATATTTTAAGATAATTTTAATGCCTAGCGAGGCGTTTTCGCGGTTTAAAATTTTATAAATTTTCAAATTCTATCATATTCCATCATGGCGCGGAATTTAAAATTTTGTCGCGCAAAATTCGTTATGGCAAGAACATGCGAAATTTTAAAATCTCGACGCCATAAATAAAATTTCATAAAGTGCGAGATTTTAAATTTTAAATTTAAAGACGAGCATAGAATTTATAAAATCAAATTTTAAAATTTCACTGCTCGGTCATGGCGGCAACAGGGCAGAATTTTACGCTAGCGCGCTAGCTGAAATTTTAAAATTCTAGAATTCGTCGAGCTTCTATCGCATGAAAAAATTCCGCTAGAAGTAAAATTTAAAACATTAAAATCCCATAGAAGCGCAAATTCCAAATCATTAGAATTTTACGACGCCTTAAAAATTTTAAGCATCAAAGTCCTGTCGCGATGCATTCTGTCGCGATGCAAAATTTTAAAATTTAGCGCAATCGCGAGTCGTAAAATTCTATAAAATTTTGCAGGACTTCAAAGCCTAGCCGAAATTTAAAGATAAATTTCATAAATCCCTAAAGCCTTGGCAAGCTGCGAAATCTGGGCGAAATTTCAAAATTATTATTCTAAAATTTGAGCCCGTCTATCTAAAGCCTAGCTGCTTTGCCCGAGCGGAAATACGCCGCGATCGCAAGAGCTATCATCGAGGCAACCATCACATACGCCCAGCCGGGCACCGGAATGCGCTCGCCGCTAGCGTATGAGTGCATTCCGCTTAGGTAGAAATTTACACCAAAATAGGTCATTATGACGCTAAAATACGCAAACATCGAGGCTACGGCAAAAGCGAATTGATTGTTGAGCTTAGGCATAAATCTAAAATGCACTACCACCGCGTAGATGAAAATCGTAATGAGCGCCCAGGTCTCCTTCGGATCCCAGCCCCAGTAGCGCCCCCAGCTTTCGTTCGCCCACACGCCGCCTAGGAAGTTGCCCACCGTCAGCAAACAAAGCCCTAGGATCATCGACATTTCGTTGATGTGCGTGGCCTCTGTGATGTTGCGCGCGATCTCGGGGTTTTTCTTGTCAAACAGGAACATCACGAGGGTAAAAATTCCAAGCAGCATACAAAGGCCTAAAAATCCGTAGCTCGCGGTGATTACCGAGACGTGAATCGTAAGCCAGTGCGATTTTAGAACCGGCTGGAGATTGGTGATCTGCGGATCGATGTCGCTAAGATGCGCCACCATCAGCGTTATGCCCGCCATTATCGACGTTAGCGCCAGCGAGATCGCGGATTTGCGCGAGAAAAAAATTCCGCTTAGCGACAGCGCCCACGCGATGTAGATGAGCGATTCGTAGGAGTTACTCCACGGCGCGTGCCCCGAGACGTAGCCGCGCAGCGCAAGACCTGCAGTATGTGCGATGAAAGCGACGATATTTACGACGTAAACGAGCTTAAACGCGCCGCCTAAGCGAAGAGCGGGCTTCATCATCCGCAAAAAGATAAAGATCAGAAGCAAAAATCCCGAGACGGTGTAGATCGGAAAGAGGCGCTTAAAAATTTTAGCCTTATTAAATAAAATTTCATATTTTATCGCGCTCTCGCTAGGCATTAAATTTGCGCCGTTTTGTGCCTGGTATTTTTTGACGTAGCTTAGCATCTTTTCTGCGCCGCTCCAATCCCCGCTTTCTTGAGCATAAACTACGGACGAAACGAATATCCCCATCATCTTTTTAACTTCAGTTGATTCGTTTTGATCCAGCGCATCGCCTAGATATAGCGGCGAAAGCCACTCGTTATTTTTAGCGTTCTTAACCGGAATAATTCTAAAATAATCCCCCATAAACGCCGAGTAAAAGACGTTTACGCGCTCATTTACCTTGATGATCTCTTTATCTAGCACACCGCGATTGCCCAAAGGCTTTCGGTTGATTTCCTCGACCATTTTATCGAGCTTGTAGTAGCTCTCGCCGCCTTTAAATTCAAAAAAATCCATCATACTGGCGTGGCTTTGCTTTTCATCCATACCTAGAATTTTCTTAAGCTCCGGCTCGCTAACCTTGATGATCGGCGCACGCCTCCAGTAGCTTTGATTTAGCATAAACGAAAGCGCAGCGGCGTTATGGTTTAAAATTTCGCCATTTGGCGCCTTGTAGTTGTCGGCTCGGTAAATTTTATTTAAAAGCTCCCTGGAAACAGTATCAAAAGGCTCCATTCGCCCATCAAATCCCTGAATTACGAGGCTGGCCAGATCCTCGCTAAATTTAGGATCAAATTTCGGCACGGCCAGCTCGCCTCCCATAGTAGAAAAATTATGCGGCGGGATGGAGTCTTGCTCCGCCGCAGATTCTTGCGAAGCGGAGCCCTGCTTGGAATTTTTAGCGGCGGAATTCGGTGCGGAATTTTGCGAAATAGAATTTTGAGTCGTGGAGTTTTGTTCGGCATTTGCTGCGCTAGGATACAATGCAGCCAAGCTCAAAGCCAACGCGCCTACTAATGCTAATGCTGCGCCTTTAGTACCGCGTCGCGATTTTTTGGTGCGTTTTGATGCAGAGCTTTCTATGGGGCTCGCAGGCGTTGGGTTGGATGCGGAATTTTTAGAATTTACATCTTTTTCTCGAGCAAGATGTGTATTTTCGCTGATTAAGCGCGAGAGCTTGAAAAAGCGCGAGCCCCGGTTGAAAAAGTTAAAAAACATCCCCGCGCAAAGCAAAAAATAGCCGATGTAAGTTGGAACTTTGCCAGGGTCTTTATTGACCGAAAGCACGGTGCCGCGCTCATCCGTGTCGTATGAGCTTTGGAAAAATCGGTATCCGCCGTAATCGAGCACGTGATTCATAAAAATATCATAATCAAAGCTCTTATTGCCATCTCTTAGCGTGATTTCGCTTTTATATCCAGAGGGCGAATTGGTGCCTGGATAGCGATCCATCACAAAGTCGCGAAGCGCGATTTTAAAAGGCAGATGAAGCATCTTTGGCGCCAAGGCTACGATGAAATTCTTATCTCCCACCTTGTAGCTAGCGCCATGCGAATCCCTAGGCACGTAGATTTCGCGACTCTGCCCCGCAAAGCTTAGTGTAGCGACGACTCCGGGCTCACCCGGTAAATTCGCATCGACCGGGACGAATTTCTCGACCGCGGAGCTAAGCAGGCTAACGGGGGCAAAATTTATTCCGTCGAAGCTGTAAAGCAAGAGATTGCCTAGCGGATTATCCTCGTTTCTCTTAAGCGGCACAGTGCTCATATCAGCCATTTTAGTGGCGTTTATATCAAGACTTGAGTTTAGATAGAATTTGCCGTCTTTAGATTTTATGTAGATGAAATTCTTACTTTTAGGCTCTGCATTAAAAGTGATACTAAGCTCGCCTATCTCCATGCTTTCGCCTGATTGCAAGGAGACATTTTGGCTGCCGACATTGTTTGAAAATAATAGCTCCACGCGCGCAGGAGCCTGTCCGGTCGGATCTTGCACCCATTTTAGCTCGCCGTGCTCTATTAACTCTTTAAATTTTAAATTTGCGATCCTGCCCTCTACGTCTAGATTGAGATCGAAGTTCATCCGTCCTGCGCCGTTTAAAAATTTACTCTCGTCAGCAGATATAAACTCGCCGTCACTGCCTAAAGTAAGGAGCTGAACGACCTCGTCTTTAGTCGTTACGATCGAGCTTTCGCCGCCCTCTCTTATATGGATATTGCCCTCAAAGCCGAAATATCTAGTCAAAATTGCTCCAACAAGCATAAACAAAAAGCTTGCGTGAAAGATTAGCGCAGGCAGCGTACGAAGCTTAATCATGCGGTAGCGATAGATATTGTAGCTTAAATTTATTCCCAAAAGCACCATCAGCGCGCCAAACCACGCAGCAGAATAAACCATCGCCCAAGCTACTTCCGTGCCGTAAGCGGTCTCTACAAAAGTGGCGATCGCACAGGCTAGCGCCAAAATCAGCAGCATCACTGACGCGCACTCCATACTAAAAAATGTCTTCATTGATTTCCTTTAGATTTACGAGGGTTTTCAAAATCGCGAGATTTTAGCAAAAATTGCTTAATTTTTCATTTTACGACCTGCAAGCGCACGCCTACTAGCGTAGCGCGAATATGCGTTAAGATGCTTTGATAAAGCGGTAAAATTCTCATCTTAAGCATTCGCGCAGGAATTTAACGGCGCGGATAAAATTTTATAAAATGCTGCGGAATTTAGCGAATTCTATTAAATTTGTGCGCCATCTCATCGTATAATTTCTAATTTAGAATTCCGCTGCGATAAAATTTTATCTCTGCGAAATTTTTTCTTATTATTTTTTGCCTTGAGTATATGCGAGCTCGCACACGTCGCCCACGGCTTGGTGGCACGGGATTGCCGAGATCGAGTTATTAGGCGAGCCATCGATCACTTTGTCTGAATAAACCAAATAGATTAGCGAGCCCTGCACCGCGTCGTAAAGCCTAACTACGTGGGTCTTTTTGAAAATTAACGAGCTGCGTTTTTCAAAAATATCCTCTTTTTTCAGCTCCTCTTTGATGATGATCTTAGGCGCTGTCTGTACGCACGACACAGAGGCTTCGGAGCGGTCCTCCTCCACGCCGATGATCTCTTTGGCGCCGCCTTTTTTGGCGTAAGAGACGTAGCAGGTCACGCCGTCGATCTTAGGATCTTTAACCGCGATAACTTCGATGCGATCGTCTTTGCCAAAAATTCTAAACGAAGTATTTACGCTACCTACGAGCTCGTAATCGCCCGCAAAAGCAAAAGCCGCTAAAATCGCTGCTAGAATAAATTTTTTCATAATAATCCTTTGGAATTTTAGCGGCGATTTTATCATTTATAATATAAATATTAAGCAAGTTTTTATAAAATACCGCGATTTAAATTTAAAGGAATTTTATGATCGAAGATATCTTTAGAGAATACGATATTCGCGGTATCGTAGGCGAGGAGTTAAACGAGCGCAGCGTAAAAGCGATCAGCTTCGCGCTTGGTAAACATATCGCAAATCTCGGGCTTGAGCGCGTTAGCGTGGGATACGACGCCCGTCTTAGCGCGGACGAGCTTTTCGGCTATTTCGTAAGCGGGCTAAATTTTGCAGCTCTGCGGGTTTACGATATCGGCTTGCTACCGACGCCGGTGGGCTATTTTAGCGTATTTGCGCATAAATTTGACGCAAACGTAATGATCACCGGCTCGCACAATCCCAAAAATTACAACGGCTTTAAGATCACGATCGGCACGGATAGCTTCTTTGGCGAGGATTTGAAGCGTCTGGGCGCGCAGGTGCGAGAGCTGATGAGTTCAAATTTTGAAATTCCAACCGATACAAGCACCCAGAAGTACGACATCTTAAGCGAGTATTTAGCATATTTTGAGAAGGAATTTGCGGCTCTTAAGGGTTTTGCCGCGCCTTTTATAATCGACTGCGCAAACGGCGCCGCGGGCGTTACGACTACTAAAATTGTCGAAAGGCTAGAGCTAAACGCTAAAGTTTTATTTCCGCAGCCGGACGGCAATTTCCCAAATCATCACCCAGACCCCAGCGAGGAGAAAAATTTAGCGGATCTTAAAGCTGCGATGAAGCAAGACGGCGTGGCTCTAGGCTTCGGCTTTGACGGGGATGCTGATAGGATCGCCGTGCTTACGCCGCGCCGCAACATCAAAGGCGACGAGCTAGCCTGCCTGCTTGCCTTAAATATGCACCGCCCGCGCATCCTAGGCGAAGTCAAATGCTCTCAAGCGATGTATGATACCATCGATAAGATCGGCAAAAGCTTCATGGGCAAGACCGGCCACAGCAATATCAAAAAGGCGATGAAGGAGCTTGGCATCGACCTTGCCGCCGAGGTTAGCGGGCATATATATTTTAAGGAGCGATATTTCGGCTTCGATGACGGCGTATATGCGATGATGCGCGTGCTTGAGCTCGTAGCTAAAGGATATGATTTAGACGCCGAGCTAGACAAGCTGCCGCGGGTTTTTAGCACCGACGAGATTAAATTTAATACGAGCGAGGAGGCAAAATTTAAGATCATCGAGGCTCTTAAAGCTCAAATCCACGCGGGTATCGCGGAGCTACCGCCTATCCGCGATATTATCGAGATCGACGGCATCAGAGTGCGATTTGATAACGGCTGGGCGCTCGTACGGGCAAGCAACACCACGCCTGTGATCGTAACCCGCTTCGAGGCCTCTAGCCCCGGGTTTCGCGACGAAATGCAGCGCGTATTTTTAGGCAAACTAGAAAATTTAAAGGACCAGAGATGAACGAATCTGAAAAGCAAGAGGTTGAGAAAAATATAAAAGAGCTTTTGGCTGCGAGAGTGGAATTTTTTAAATTCTTAGATGAGCGCGTGCCAAAGATCGCAGGTACCGACGTATTTGATTTCGAGCGTGCAGGTGCGGCTAGTTTGAAAGAAGTTTATGCGAAATTCTACGGATACGACTACGCTGCGCGTAAGCTGCTGCCATATTTATACCGCACTTACGGACTAAATTTCGATGTCTGAGATCATCTTAGATCGCGCCGCTTATGTGCACAATCTAGCGCAAATCGCCGCCAAAGTAGGTGGAGCGGAGCGAGTATTTTTAGTAGCCAAGGATAATTCATACGGCCATGGCTGCAGACTTTGCTGCGAGGAAGCGGCAAAACTAGGCTTCGTACGCGCCGTAACGCGAAGTGCTGTGGAAGCTGCGCAGATAGAGGATTTATTTGATGAAATTTTAGTGCTCTCGCATATTCCGCGTGGGGACGAGGATGAGCGGTTTTGCTACGCAGTAAATGATCTGAGCTACTTTGCGCGTCTTAAACGAGGGCTTAAAATTTATATCGCTGCAGATACTGCTATGCACCGCAACGGCATCGCTGTGAGCGAGCTAGATGAGGCGCTTAGGCTATGCAAGCAGGGCGGATTTAAGCTTCGTGGCTTTTTCACACACTTTCGCGCAAGCGACGAGCTAAGCGGCGATTTTTTCGCGCAGAGGCAAAATTTCATAGAATTTAAGCGTCTCGCGAGGCAAAAAGCCGCCGCCGCGGGCTTTGAAAATTTAAAATTTCATTCGAGCAACTCCGCAGCTATCGAGCGAAGTGCGGGCTTTGAGGACGAATACGTGCGCGTGGGTATGGCGCAGTTTGGCTATCCGCAATTTGACGAGAGCCTAAATTTACGCCCTGTGCTAAAGCTCTATGCCGATCTGATCAGCTCGCGCGTGCTGAAAAAAGGCGAGCGCGTGGGCTACGGCGCGAAATTTGAAGCGCCGCGCGATATGAGGATCGGCACCTATGACCTGGGCTACGCAGACGGGCTATTTCGCCACGACGGCGAGAGCGAGTTAGCGCTTGCAAGCGGGCAAAAAATGCTCGGAAAAATGTCGATGGATAGTTTCTGCGCGGAATTCGGTGGCGAGCGAGTTTGTGTGCTAGACGACGCGCGAGCCTGGGCAAAACACTTCGGCACGATCGAATATGAAATTTTAGTCAAATTAAATTCCAACATCCCAAGGAGATTTCAATGAAAGAGCTGCAAGGAGAAAATAACGAGCGTATAGGTTACGACGATAAAGGCTTATCCGCGCGAGGCGAGAGCTTTGGCGGAGGAGAGTATCCGCGCCAAAAAGGAGGGCTTCATATCTTAATCAAAGCTATAATCGTCTTAGTGATTGCGGCGATTGCGTTTGCGATATTTGCAGTGCCGGTTTACAACAAGCTCGTAAGCAAAGACGAAGAAGTTAAGGCCGCGTGGAGCCAGGTACAAAATCAATATCAGCGCCGCGCCGACTTGATTCCAAATTTCGTAGAAACCGTCAAGGGCTACGCTAGCCATGAAAAAGATACCTTAGAAGGCGTTATAAATGCCCGCGCTAAGGCAACTGCTGTCAATATCAATGCAGAAAGCTTAGCGCAAGATCCGGAAGCGTTTGCGAAATTTAACGGCGCCCAAGGTGAGCTTAGCTCGGCCCTATCGCGCTTGATGCTGGTAGTCGAGCGCTACCCGGATCTCAAGGCAAATCAGAATTTTGCCGACTTGCAAAATCAGCTCGAAGGCACGGAAAACCGCATCGCCGTAGCGCGCAAGGACTACATCGCCTCGGTGCAGGAATATAACAAGCTAATTAGAACCTTCCCTACAAATATTATCGCGCGCATCGTAGGACTAGGCGGCGCCAAACCTAGCTTTAGCGCTGATAGCTCAAGCCAAAAAGCCCCTAGCGTCTCGTTTAAATAACGCTAAAGGCGGCAAATGCTAAGCGAGCAGTGCAAGCAAAAAATCCACGAGCTAATCACGAAAGCCGAAGCCGCAAGCGGCGCGCAGATCGTCTGCGTGGTCGCGCGCGAAGCAAGCGAGGACTGCGAAGCTAGCTATGGCGCAGCGGCAGTGACGGCGTTTGTGATCGGCATCATTCTGTGCTTCGTACCGCAAATAAGTAAAGCTGAGCTACTGCAGATCGTAGCGCTTAGTTTCATTGCGATTAAAACTCTGCTAGCTAAATGCCCCACGCTTTTAACTATAATCACGCCTAAATCCCGCAGACTTCGGCTCTCAGGCGAGTTTGCGATGCCAAAATTTTACGAGCGCTACGGCAGCGTAAAAGAAGCGATAATGTTTTGCGTCTGCGTCCGCGAGCGCTGCGCTCATATCATCTGCGGCGCGCGAGCGGCGGAGTTTATCTCTAAGGGCGATTTTGAACGTATCACGATGGAATTTAACCCTAGCACGCAAGGCCTTGAGCCTGCTGTTTTAAAGGCGATGGACGCGCTGTGCGAGCTAGCCATGCGAGTGCCTAAAGATAGCGAAAATAACGATATAGAAGAGACCTTGGTGGAGCTGCAATGAGAGTGGCTTGGAGATTTGCTTTTGCCCTAATGACGCTATTTATAACAAGCGTTGCCGCGCCCAGCGAGTATCTAGCCCATCCAAACGGCACCGCTGTAATCGATGAGGCTGGCATTTTACGCCCAGCCGCAAGAGAGAGCCTGAATGAAATTTTAACGACTTTCGATAAAAATTCCACAAACCAGATCATGTTCGTAAGCCTAAAATCGCTTGGAGACTACTCTATCGAGGAAATCGGCGTAGAGCAGGCGCGCGCTCTTGGTATCGGGCAAAAAGGGCACGACAACGGCGTACTGCTGCTTGTCGCTCCACACGAGCATAAAGTGCGTATCGAGGTCGGATACGGGCTAGAGGGCGTGCTAACCGATATGCGCGCCAAGCGCATCATCAGCAATAAAATTCTGCCCTATTTTAGGCAGGGAGATTACGAAAGTGGCGTCATTAGTGGGATTTCGGCGATCATCGGCACGATCGAAGGCGGCGATATAAAATTTGATCCGCTTAACGCCAACGCGCAGCAGGATCCGAGCAACAAGGACTTTGCGATCTTTATGGTGCTTTTTGCGGTCTTGCTTTTTGCGATACTAAGCCGCCGCGTGACGCGTCGCAGAATAAGCGACGAGGATATAATCTCGAGCGCAGACATCATAAGCGAAATCGCGCGCTCATCGCGCATGAGAGGCGGCTCATCCGGGGATTTTGGCAGATTTGGAGGAAATGGCGGTTTTAACGGAGGCGGCTTCAGTGGGGGCGGCGGAAGCTTCGGAGGAGGCGGTGCTAGCGGAAGCTGGTAGTTACGGAATTTTATCAAAATTCCAAATCGTAGAATTTTATCTAAATTTTAAAATTTTAGAATTTCTAAATTCGGCTACTTGCATAGAAAAACAGCACGAACGGCTTGTCGTTGCCCTCAATCTTTAGCGTGCGCTCGGAGGGGTCGAACTTGGAGGCAAGCGAGGTGCCGTCGCTGCTTAGATGGTGCTTCCATCCGTCGCAGCCTGCGAGTAGCAGCGCGAACACGGCGGTAGCAACTTTTAAATTTAAAAATTTTATCATTTAAAATCCGTCCTTAAATTTGCTTCCAAATCCGCTAAATTCGTTTTAAGTTTGCGTTTGAAATTTTAAAATTTATGGCGCGATGCCTATTAGAATTTATATCGTAATCTGCGTTAGAAATTATGTCGCGATCTGCACTAGGGCGTATGTCGTAGCAAGTCATACTTTGGTTTATACCGTGACCCTTGACGAGATTTATGTCGTAATCCGCGCTAGAATTTATATCGCGGTATGCATTGAAATTTATGTTGCGATCTATTATCGAGGCGTATGCCATAACCCACGCCGTAATCTGTGCTGAAGCGTATATCGCGACTCGTGCTGTAATTCTGTGCTAAAAGTTAAAATCTATATGGCGCGACCTGCCTCGCAATTCGTACTCATAGCGTTTCGGTTTTTAAATTTAGACTTTTAAAATTTCGGCTTTTAAAATTTTTACTCATTGGCTTCGCATCAGCGCTTGATATTTCGAGACAAATAACTTCGGTAAGACATGCGCAGCAAATAGCCGCGCCTGCTAGCGCGAGCTTTGGGCGGATCCAAAAAGAGCGCGGACAGGAAGCGAAATTTTTAAATTTTAACGTAGCTTTATTTTTCATCGTGCGAGCTAAATTTTACGCACCGGAATTCTGCGCGCCCGAATTTTTGGTACCTTGATTTTCGCCGCTTAAATTTTTAGCACCCTGATCTTCGCCGCCGGAATTTTGCGAAGCGGGGTTTTGCTCGCTCGCAGCTTCGGCGCTAGAGCTTTGCGAAGCGCTTTTGTTTGGATCGCGATCTGAAATTTTATCCTGAGAGCCGAGATTATGCTTCATCGTGCTTTGATCCAAAAGTTCTATTCGATCGAGCTTGCCGTGTCTTAGGCGCACCACTTTGTCGGCAAATTTGGACGAAAATTCCACCTGCGAAATCTCGATAAAATTTTGCCATTAAATTACGAAATAAAATTCTACCTCGCAATTCCGCCGCTATTTCTTGGCGATTTTATAGTAGCCGTCCTCAAAAACAACCTTACCCGCATCCGCAAGGCGCTTTAAAAGCTGCGCGCTCGCTTCGTCAAACATCGCCTCCACGTCGCTCGTGCGCTGCGGA
>NZ_JAHAFS010000005.1 GCF_018374135.1 Campylobacter gracilis
TAGATCACGTCGGTCGTTTTAGCGGCGTCTAGGCGTCTATCAAACGCCGCGTCGGAGATGTTTGGGAAAAAGGCGAATTTCGCGCCGTATCTTGCCGAAAGATCGCGCAGCTTCAGCGCATTCGCCCAAAAAAACACGTCGATGAAGCTTAGCTTTTCGAAAAATTCCCGTTTTTCTTGCAGATGATCGACGTACCAGATCGCGATTTTAATCTTAGGAAGCGCCGATTTTATCGCCTGCAGCGTGCCAAGACTGATCTTTTCGCCTTTGCCGATTAAAAGCAGATCGGCGCCGATATTTTCGCATACGCTAACGAGTTTGGCGTTCATCTTTTTTAAGCCGCTGTTTTTCAGCCCGCAAAAGCGCAGGCTCCGCTCCCAATCGCGGTAGCTAAAATCATAGACGAAGTGTCCGCCGCGGATAAGCCCGTGGCTGATCTTACGCTCCATGCCGTAGAAAAAACTGCCGTCGTCGTATTCGTTGAAAATGCCACAATGCACGATCTTTAGGCTTCGCATAACAGCTCCTCGTAGTAATTCTTAAGCGAGCTAATATAATTTTGCAGCGTCAAAGTTTGCTTGAACTTGGCGTGTTTTTGCGCAAAAACCCTGGCGTATTTGCCGTAAGTGCGGTAAATTTCATCGATCTTAGCGCTCAAATCCGCCGCCTCGTACAAAAACTCCTCGCTTAAAATTTCCGAAATCCCGCCCACGCGGGTGGATATCAGCACGGGTGAATAAAAAATACCTTCGATCAAAATCACCGGAAAGCCCTCCTTGCGCGAGCTGATGACGTGCAGGTGCGACGCGGCAAGAGCCGCCGCGACGTCGTCGCAAAAGCCGCATAGCCGCACGTAGTCCTGCAAATTTAGCGAATCGATTAAATTTTGCAAATTTTGCCTCTCGCCGCCATGACCGTAAATTTTAAGCTCGAAATCGAATTTCAGTTCGCTTACGGCGCGGATCAAAAGATCAAAACCCTTGATCTTATCGAGCCTGCCGACCGCGACGATGCTAAATTTAAAATTTTCCGCCGCCGCGCTTGCGCCCTGTTGCGATACGAATACGTTGCTAGTCTTATTTTGCGATGAGTCCGCATCGAAAACCCTATCTTGAGACACGCGCGCCCCGCTAGGCGTATCTTGCGACGCAAATACAGCGCCAGCCATGTTTTGTGATGCGAACGTGCCGCTAGCCGAGTCGCCACACGTATCTTTTTCCCCCTCAAGCGCCCTATTTGCGGCGCCCTCCGCGTCCTTGCAGCGCGCGAAAATTTCATGATTTACAAACTCCCGCCGCGGCTCTATACCGAAATATATCACCTTCGCGGCGTGATTTATCGTGGTTGCGACCTTGCGCGAGGCTGCGATGACGTTTCGCACGCGATCGAAAACGGGCGCCTTGCGGTCGTTGTGTTTTGTCGCGACAAGCTTAAGGCTTAAAAATTTTTCAACTACAAAGCCGATCTGCGCGGCTTTGGCGCCGTGCGAATGTAAAATTTCAAATCCGCCCGAGCGCAAAAACCGATAAATTTCAGCGAACAAAAACGGATTGTAGCGCTTGTCGCGGCTTTTGTACTGATAAATTTGCACGCGAGCATCCAAGCGCTGCAAAAACTCGCATCTATCGGGCACGATTAGCGCCGCATGCTCGCTTTTGCAAAGCTCATTTAGCGAGTCGATTACGATCTTTTCGACGCCGCCGTAAAATCTGGAGCAGCAAAGATAGGCGATTTTCATCTATTTCTGCCCTTCTTCATCTTCAAAATGAAGCTAAAAAGCCCCTGCCTGCCGCTAACCATGATACGCGGAATTTCAAAATTTGAGTAGTGCGGGCGCAACACGTCGTTTTGCGTCGTAACGGCACAGCTAAAGCCCGCCTCGCGCGCGCAGCGCACGCTAATCTCGTCGTAAAAGCCGAACGGATAGGCAAAAGCGCTACAAGAGATCTCAAATTTCGCCTCTATTTCTTGCTTTGATTCGCTCATCTGGCGCAGCTGCTCTTGCGCGTCTAAGCTAGGCAAGTTTGCGTGATCGAGCGTATGCGAGCCGATCTCGATGAGCCCGCTTTGCAAAAGCTCGCGGACCTCCTCATCACTTAACATCTCCTCGCGATTTAGCTCGTCGCTTGATTTTTTCAGATCCTTATCGGTCGCCCAGTTCCCGTCAAAGCGCCGGTTTACTATGAAAATCGTCGCTTTAAAGCCGTATTTTTGAAGTATCGGCAGGGCGCTCGCGAGATTATCGCGATACCCGTCGTCGAAGGTAATACAAACCGCCTTTGCAGGCTTGCTATCCAAACTCGCAAGCTCGCTTAGAGTGTAGCTCGTAAAGCCGTTTTGCTTCAGCCACGCAAGCTGTTTTTCAAACGCGGCGGGGATCACGCGCAGGCGGTTAAATTTAGAGGCGCGCTTTGGCAGATGCTCGCGGATCATATGATACATCAGCACGCGCGGATACTCGTAAGACAGATCCTTTGCCCACCACGCAAAGCGCAGACAAAACCACGCAAAAAGCGCCGCCGCCGCAAAAGCCAAAAGCGCCGCGTAGATCATCGCTCGATCCTCATGCGATAAGCTAAAAAGCTCAAAATCGTAGCCAGACTTAGCGCTTCTTTCGACAGATACGCGCCGTGATCGAACTGGCAATCTATCAAAAGATAGATTAGAAGCGTGAGAACCCCAAACTGCCTGCTTTGAATGCACTCCTTAAAAACGCTAAATAGGATCGCGCAGTAAAAGATGAGGCCGAGCGCGCCGCTATAAAGTAAAATTTCTAAAAATAGATTGTGCGGCGCGTTGTATTCAGGATGCTCAAGGACCGGGGAGCCCGGCAAATTTATATATGAGCCCAGCCCATAGCCCAAGATAGGCTTTTCTTGTGCCATCTCTAAAATGTAGCTCCAAATCACGGTCCTACCCGAAGAATCGCCGCTAAATAGCGCTGCTAGCCTTTGCTCAAACGAGGGCGAAAGCGCGAGTAAAACGGCAAAAATCGCGATGAAACCCACCGTGAAAAGTAGGTATTTTTTGTTTAGGCTCTTTAAATTTAGCGCGCCGTAAAACGCAAGCGCGCAGAACGCGCCGACCCACGCTGCTCTGGAAAATGAAAAGATCATAAAAAACGCAAACAAAAATAGAGCCGCAAATTTAAGCGCCAAAGGCCGCCGTATCGCCACCGCGCTAAGGCAGAGCCCAAAGCCCATAAAAAGCCCTAAGATATTGCGGTTCGAAAGCGCTCCACTAAGACCTCCGCGAGTGGAATTGTTTGAAAAGACGATCGCGTCAGGACTACTTGCAAACTGATAGATCACGCTCACTGATAAAATTCCAAGCCCCACGAACAGAAAGGCGAAAACGGCGTTTTCATCAAAAAATTTAAGCTTGTGAAAATAGCAAAGCGCCAAAAATATCGCGCCGTATCGAAGGACGAAAAATATGGTGCTCTGCCATGCTTTTTTTGAGATAACCGCCTCGTTTAGGAGGTTTGAGATCGCTAGCGTCGCGACGACGCAGACGAAGCAGATCGCAATAAATCGCGTTTTTTTCAAAATTTCGCTTAGAATTTCGTAGTTTTTAAAATACAATAGATGCGCCAAAAAGAGTAAATTTAGCGCTGCAAAAGAGATCTGATAGACCGCGTTTTTGAAAAACAGCGACGCGCACCAAAGAAGCAGCAGCGTTAAAAATGTGATCCTCCAGCCGCTAGGCGCGCCGTTTTCGTAAAAAAATTTTTTCATATTAAACTCTCATAAACCTTTATCGTTTTTTCTACCATCTGCTCTAGGCTGAAGTTTTGCGAAACGTAGCCGTAGCCGTCAAATTTCAGCTCGCGCGCGGGGGCAAACAGCCCCGCCAGCGCCTGCGCGTCGCCCACGTCAAAAAAATAGCCGTTTTCGCCCTCTTTGATAATATCGAGCGCGCCGCCGTGACGGGTCGCGATCACGGGACAGTTTAGCGCGATCGCCTCAGCCATCGACCGCCCGAAGCTCTCGGGCTTGCTTGAGGCGCTTACCGTGACCGACGAGAGCGAGTAAATTTCGGCTACCTTGCTCTGCGAGCCTGCAAAAATTACGCGCTCGCCCAGTCCAAGCCCCTCTACGAGCGATTTTAGCTCGGAAAAATACTCGTCGCGATCCGCTCTCACGCCGCCTACGATCAAAATTTTAAGATTTTGTTCGCTTGCCAAAGCCGCGGCGCGAATCAGAGTTTTGTAATCCTTAATCTGCGTGATGCGCCCAATGCTTGAGACGATGAAATCATCCTGCGCGAGGTTAAAATTCTGCCGAAATTCTGCAATGAAGCGCCCGTCTAAATTTTTGGGATTAAATTTTTCTAGATCAATGCCGCGCGGAATGATCATGATCTTGGCTGCGTCTACGCCGTAGCTTTTCACCACGTGATCGCGCGTATAGCCGCTAGGGCAGATAATCGCGTCCGCATCCGTCATGATTTTGCTGTAGAAATTTACGGAATTTATCCCATGCACGGTGCTTACGATCTTTGCACGCGGGCGAGCAAATTTAACCAGCCACGCCGGCACGCGTGAGCGGACATGCACGATGTCTGGAGAAATTTCGTTTAAAATTTTACGCAGCTTTAAAACGCGCGCCGCAACGCTTAGGATATTTTTGGAGCAAACGTCGAGCTGTACGTGCACGCCGCCCTCGTTTTCTATCTTTGGCGCCAATTTGCCGCCGTTACTGATAACGAAATTTTCGATGCCGCGCCGCGCAAACTCTCTATTTAGCTCGACTACGCCGCGCTCGACGCCGCCTTCGTTAAGCTCGGGCAGGATTTGCACGACCCTCATATTTTTATCTCCCTCACAAACGCCTTAAGATCGTACTTCGCAGTCTTTTTTAGCGCTTCATCGTAGCGCCTAGCGTGACCCGTAGAAACGAGAGCGCTTATAAAATCATCAAATTTATTATGAGCATCTTTGCGTTTTAAACTCAAAATAGCCACGCTCGCGCTCCCGTTAGATGCAGCCTCGCTTATCATCGAGACGCTGTCCTCGCTGATAAAGACCCACTCGCACTGCGCCAAAAAATCGCCGATCGGATTTACGGGCTCGCGGCTATAAATCACGCTGTAATCCCAGCCAAGCTTTTCTAGCGCGCTCTCGGTAGCCCTCGGCGTGCGCGGAGAGGTCGTTAGCGCAAACTCGCAGTCCACAAACTGCGCTCTTACGCCCTCTATCTGATTTAAAATTTCATCCCCCATCTCAAAGCAGGAATTCGGCCCGCCGACGATAAATCCTACCGCCTTGCGCTGCGGCTTATACAGCCCCTGCGGACGTGAAAAGCTAAGCGAAACTGGCGAAATTTTAAGATTTGCGCGCGGCTTTGGGCGATCGTGCGCGCCTGCGATGATGACGCTAAAATCCTTGCGGTAGCCCTTCGGATACATCAGCGCTATACTCGGCTTTGCGTATCTGCGCGCGTAAAATTTCAGCGCGTAATAGGTCGTAGAGCCCGCGCCTACGAACAGATCGAAATCTGCGAAATTTAAATTACGATCTGATGCAGCGTCTAAACTTGCGCTATATGATACGGCGTTTGAATTGGTGCCATTCGGCGCGACGGAGCTGTTTAGAGCGGAACTATTTAAATTCGATCCGTTTTTGTAGTCCGCCGCTATGCCACCCCCACCGAGATCGCACTTAAAAATTTTAAAATAAAGCCCTAAAAAATCAAGCGCGTAGGAGCAGAGTTTAAGAAACTTGTTTGCGTAAGCGATCTTGCAAATGCAAAACTCAAGCCCTCTTAGCTCGCAAAATGCGATGCTTTGATTCTCGTGTCCCTTGCGGCTGTCGCTTAAGATGAGTGCTTTTCGATGCGAATTTTTTGCTGCGGGCGGATTTGCGCAGGAGCTTTCGCTGTTTAAATTTAGAGAGCCGCTGCCTGCGCGCCACGCGCAATCTGGAGCGTCCGCTCTTAAATTTTTATCGCTAAAGCTTTCGCGCCGCAAAGTGCAAGAGGGACAGCCGCAAATCGATATGAAATTTTTGAAATCCGAATTTTTACCATCTCGCGCGGCGGCGATCGCTATATAGCTTTCGCGATTTAAAATTTTACTTTCTCGCGCAGCTCTACTTAAATTTTCGACGCTTTGCTCTTTTGCAAAAAGGCGCGAGCCCTGCGGCGCGGATAAATTTCTTATGACACCCCGTCTGCTCTCGACTCTTGAAATTTGCCGCGCCATCAGTCCATCTTCCATCGTTTGTGTATCCAAAACCACTGCTGCGGCGCAGTTCGCACGACCTCTTCGAAAATGTCGTTGCACTTTTGCGTGATAAATAACTCTGCCTCGTCTTTATCTAGCCCCTCGGGCGGCGGCGGGAAGTCCTTTATGACGATCTCATAGCGATTATCCGCGCCGCGCCGCGCAAAGATCGGGATCAGCACGGGATGAAATTTCAAATAAAGCGACGCGATGGTCTTTGTGGTGTAGCATTGCCGTCCAAAAAAGGTCGTAATCAGGCTGTTTTTAGGGCCCGGCTTTTGATCGGGTAGAATGCCTACATTGCGCCCCTGCTTTAGCGCCTGCACGAGCCTGCGCATCGCATCGTCCTTGTAAATAAGGTCGTTGCCGTAGCGCTCGCGAAACGGCGCCACGAGCCGCTCTTCGATCAACTCATTATCGCTGCGACGCCCGACTACCGAGACGGGAAAGCCGTTGGCGCCGAAAAAATTGGCTAAAATTTCCCAATTTCCAAAATGCGCCGTAAAAAATAAAATCCCGTGCGGATTATCACCTTTTAGCTTTCGGACGCGCTCTAGCGCCTGCTCGCCGTTTGAAATCAGATCATCAAATTTTAGTCTGCCATTGTAAAATAAAAGCGTGTCGGTAAGCGTCCTAGCGATACTGCGAAAATTCTCGATCGCAAGAGCGTGAAGCTCACTTTCGCTTTTTTGCGGATAGGCGGCGCAAAGGTTATCCTGCGCGACTTTAACGCGCCTGCTAAGCTTCCACGATGCAAAAAGTGCGAGCTTGTCGAAAAATGCGAATATGAAACTTTTCGGCGCGAATTTTGCAAATTTTATCAGACCCAGCGCCAAAAAATATTGGATTTTTTCCTTCATAAAGACCTCGTTTTAAATGCGAGATTATATTGAATTTTGGCTAATTAGTAGCTAAAACGCTATTTGCCGAGGCAAAAATTGCTAAACATTTCGTCTAGAATTTCGTCTCGCTCAAAAGGACGCGAAATACGTGCAATCGCCTCAATCGCGCGATTTATCTCAAATGCAAAAAGCTCAAGCTCGCCGCAAACTAGGTGCTCGCTCGCATTTTTAAGAGCCGCAAGCGCGCTCTCACAAGATATAATTTGCCGCTCATTGCTTAGCATAAGGCCATCGAAATTTTGAGAATTTAAGTAGCTCTCAAGTGCGGTTAAAATTTTATCTACGCCCTCGTTTGCAGAAATTTCAAGTGGCGTAAAAATAGAATTTGCCTGGGTGTTTTGCCTAACGGAATTTATTGCAGAGCTATTAGGCGCGATGGAATTTGCAGAATTTTGTTTGGAATTATCCTGCATAAAATCCTCCGCAGCACAGCCTACAGTAGCGCGCTCAGTATTTGGCGACGCTAGTCCCGCTTTTGCGGCGGAATTCTGCTCCATCGGATTTATAAAATTCACAAGGGCTATTTGGCTTGTAGGCGCGGAATTTGTGGAAGTAAAATTTTGCGCGCTTAAGTCACGCTTTAAATTTTTAGCTCTTAAATTCTGCGCGTAGGAATTTAAAGAAGCATCGCAGGTCCGACTTTGCTTTAAATTTTCGGCTGCGAAATTCTCTGGTATGGGATTTTCGGATGCTAAATTTTTTGCAGAAAAAACCTCTAAATCCTCGTCAAGATCCTCCACACTAGGATGAAATTTACGCGACAAGTCGCATTTATTTAAAACGTAGATGATTTTTTTGTCTTTTTGTTCGCGCAGTATTTTTAGGATCTGCGCGTCCTCGGCGTCCCATTCGCGACTTGCATCAAACACTGCCAAAATCACGTCCGCCTCGCCTGCAGCGCGAAGCGAATATGAAATGCCGATACTTTCAAGCTTTGAGCCGCCGTGTCTGATACCTGCGGTATCGACTATACGGATTAGATGAGTGCCTATCTGCAGGCTTTCTTCGATGAGATCGCGCGTAGTGCCCGCTTCGTCGCTCACGATAGCGCGACTAAAGCTCAGCATAGAATTTAAAATGCTTGATTTACCGACATTGGGCTTACCCACAATCGCTACTTTAAAGCCCTCGATCAACCCCTTTCGGCTGCGGCTGATGCGAGTGATTTTTTCTAGAGAAGCGATATTCTGGCTAAGCATTTCTTGCGAGTTTTGCAGCACATCAGAAGGCAGATCGTCCTCTGCGTAGTCGATGCAAACCTCGACGAAGGCCAGCGTCTTAACCAGAGCTGCGCGCAGATTTGCAACGAAGTCTGCCAGCTCGCCCCGCAGGTTTCTAGCTAAAATTTTAGCCGCACTTTGCGAGCGAGAATTAATCAGATCACTTATGGCTTCGGCTTTACTAAGATCCATTTTACCGTTTAAAAACGCTCGCTTACTAAACTCGCCCGGATTTGCTATGCGCGCACCCAGAGCCAGCACGGCATCTAACGCCAAGGACGAAGCCGTAAAGCCGCCGTGGGTCTGCACTTCTACGACATCCTCGCCGGTAAAGCTATGCGGAGCTTTAAAATATATCAAAATCGCCTCGCCGAACGCTTCGCCGCTTGCGTCAAAAAGATTCACAAGCGTGGCATAGCGAGGGCGCAAAGAACTGCGATGTGAAAGGCTTAAAGCGATAGATAGCGCTTCCTCGCCTGAAATTCTAACTATGCAAATTCCGCCGATGCCGTGAGCCGTAGCGATAGCGGCGATAGTCTCGCTCACGATTAGCTTTTTTCGTCTACGATGACGATTTTGCCGCTACGCGTGGATTTGATGCCCACGAAACGATCCGGATATGCTTGTTTTAGCTTGTCGGCTACGATTTTGATAAATGCGCCATCAAAAGCTTTCGTGACGATACGCTCATTTCCAGAGCGCTCTACGAGTGCATTTACATAAGAATCGATAAATCGTTCTTGATTTTGTAAAAATTCCGCGATTTCAAAAACTACGGCAAGATCATATCTGATGCTGATCCAGTTATAAATCATATACGAAAGTGCCTTGTAGCGGTGTCCTTCTTTACCGATAAGCAGCGCGCTATCCTCGCCTTGCAGCTTGATATAGACAGTATTTTCGTCTATTTTGCTAACATCGCTAACTTCGATATTAAACTCGCTTGATCTGAAAAGTGCAGATAGCTTCTCTTTGATATCGGATAAAATTTCATCCGTCACAACGCCCTTTTGCTTTTCTTTGCGATGTTTAGAATGCGTGGCGCGCGGACTTTGAGGCTCTGATTTATCGCTATGCTTTTTCTCTGCCTTACCGACTTTATTTTGCGAGGCGTTAAATTCCGGATTTTCACTAAATTTTTCTCCCTCCAAAACCGCTTCTATTACAGCATTTTTCTTAAAAAAGCCCAAAAATCCGCTGCTTGGATGCTGCAGCACGCGCACGTTAAGCTGCGTTACCGAGCATCCTAGCTCAGCTGCTGCTTTATTATATGCGTCTTTTAAATTTTCTGCTTCAATTATCATGATTTTTTCTCCGCTATTTGAGCTTGTTTATGCCTAGCAAAGGCTTTATTAATGACGTATTGCTGGATAATGGAGCAGAAGTTATTTACCGTCCAGTATAGCGTAAGACCAGCAGGGAACATCACAAAAAATACCGTAAAAATGAGCGGCAAGAATTTCATCATCTTCTCTTGCATCGGATCGGTAAATGTAGTCGGCGTAATCTTTTGCTGCAAAAACATCAAAATTCCCATCGTAATCGGCAGGATGTAATATGGATCTTTAAGCGACAGATCGTGTATCCAAAGCGCCCACTCCGCGCCCTTTAGCTCGATCGCATTAAGCAGCACGCGGTAGATCGCGAAAAATACCGGTATTTGAAGCAGGATCGGTAAGCAGCCGCCCATCGGATTGGCACCGTTTTTCTTATACAGATCCATCATATGCATCTGCAGCTTTTGCTTATCATCCTTGTATTTTTCTTGAAGCTCTTTCATCTTGGGCGCCAGATCTTTTAGCTTATTCATCGATAGCATTCCCTTGTAGCTTAGCGGGAATAAGATTAGGCGGATAATGAGCGTGAGCACGACGATCGACCAGCCCCAGTTACCGATATAGCCGTGCAGCCAGTTCAGAAATTTAAACATCGGGCGGGCGATGAAGGTAAACCAGCCGTATTCGATAATGTGCGTAAGAGCAGGATTTATCGAGCTTAGCGTCGCGTGATCTTTCGCGCCGATATAGCCCATAAGACTAAAATCACCGTCTGAGCCTATGAAAACCTGCGAAATTTTATCTGCGTCAGTCACGGTCGCATTCAAGCTCTCTCCGTAAAATAGCGTCGTATAATAACGATCCGAGCTCGCAGCGATATTTGCGCCACTTATTCGCTCGTTTTTATCCACATCGCCATCTTTAAAAATTTCTACGCTTTCGTTTATAGCCTGCGAGCCCGTAAAAAATGAAGCGATTTTATCTGAAATTCCTGCTTCGCCCGGTTTTCCAACGATGACGCCGTGAACCGTATAGCTATCTACTTCTACGTTCGGGCGCGAGCCGGGGCTGATAAAATAACGCGCATTGCCGCTTAATTTCAGATTCAATTTATAACTACCATTTGGATAAAAGGTAAGAATTTTATTTATGCTAACGACGCCTAAACTTTGACTTAATGTAACGCTAGCCTCTCCGTTTCGTACGTCCAGCTCGCTAGATGAAGTGCTGTAAGGAGTATCGAAAGCCATCGCATTCAACGCCGCGTCCTCGAAGCGCATCTCAAGCGGTTTAGAATGTGATTTAGGATCAATTAAATTTATCGCATCGCCGTTTTCGTCACGGAATTTAGCATCATTTAGCGCATACGAGCTTATGCGACCAAGTCCGTCGATCGTAAAATTTGCTTCTTTGCCGACTACGCGTACTAACGGTGCAGAGATGGAATTTGCGGTATTTAAATTTGCTCCCTGCGCGCTCACGCCAGCGGCGGAAGTTTGCGGAGCAGACTTGGCGGTATTTTTTTGCGCGATTTGCGCCGCGGTTGCGTTTGCCTCCATTGCGGCGCGAATTTTTGATAAATAAAAATGATCGTAAGCTACAAAAAATATGAGCGCAGTTGCTATTGCGATAGCAAGGCGCTTTGATTGGGGAAGTTTATCTAGCACTATTTTCTCCTAGTCGTATGACGTAATATCTATTTTTTTTATATGGTATAAACCAAAGCTTAAATTTATCCGCAGAGGCATTGCTACTGCGGATTTTAGAAAATACGCAAAATTTGAAATTTCGCGCGATTATAGGATAATCTATGCCACCGCTAAAGAGCGGATTGCATCTTAAAATTCTAGCCGTTACGGCACATAGTGCGCCAAAGACGCCGTTAAACTTAAACTCATAAAGCGCGTATTCCGAACAGCTCGGATAATAACGGCAACAGCGCGGTAGCAAAGGCGAAATAAATTTTCGATAAAACCCGATCGCGGCTATAAAAAATTTCTTCATTTTACTGCGCCGATCTTTTTAAACGCCCATTTTAAATTTCGCTCAATGTCTTCAAAGCTCATATCTATGATCCGTTTTTTTGCGATTAATATAAAAATTCCGCTAACAATGACGTCTTTTTGATTATAAAACGCTGCGCGTAAACGTCTTTTAGCGTAATTTCGCGTGACCGAATTGCCTATTTTTTTACTGGCGACTGCGCTAAATTTACGCTGTTCGCTAGCTAAAAAATACACAACAGCGCATTCGCAATGCCACTTTGCCGCACTTTTATAAACCTCCGAAAAAACCCTGCTATCGCTTATCGCAGCAAATTCGCCTACGCAGCCAATCTTCTTCTGCCTTTAGCACGTCTTGCACTTAAAACTCTGCGGCCGTTTTTTGTTTTCATGCGGACGCGAAAGCCGTGAGTACGCTTTTTAGGGGTATTGTGGGGTTGGTACGTTCTTTTCATAACTGTTCCTTTAAGAAAATGTAAAGCGGAGATTTTATAGAAACTTTACTTAAAAACCGATAAACAAAAGCAGCCCTAGCGTCGATAAGCGTCGCCTTGAAGCTTTTTACGGCGCAGTTTTAAGTCCTTCTCATTTCTATTGTTTCGCTCTTTGATATCTTGCATCGGCTGTTTTTTCATCGAAAAACCATCGTGGTCGCCTACGCTTTTTGATTCACGCTGTAAATTATTTTGCAGGCTTTGCCTATCTAATTCATTTTTTTGACGATTTAACAAAATTTCACTATGGTTTTTCTCAAATTCTGATTGTTTATCATTCGCAGCATATACGCTAACGCCGAGGTCTACTGCGTCATCTTGCGCTCTTAACGCCGTGGAATCAGCAAATATAGCGCCGCAAAGCAGCCAAAATATCAAAGCCTTTTTCATTTGCGTTTAAATTTGCCTGCCATCGCGCGATAGATCGCCGCCTCGTTTTGAAGCGTCAAATATCTTTGATTTAGCTCGTTTATCTTAGCATTTACAGCGTCGGTGCGGGCTTCTAGCATATCCTTTAGCTCGCTTGAGCCTGCTTCGTATTTCGCAGCGTAAAGATCGGCAATACGCGCCTTTTCGTCATAAGCGGCACTTAAATTTTTAAGGCTAGCCAGATTGATCTGATAAATTCTATATAAATTTAGCACTTCATTAGTAGCGTTAGAGAGCGTCTGTTCGTAATTTACGACGTTTTTGCGAAAAGCGATCTCCGAAATTTTAAGGCGGTTTTCAACCCTCGCATAATCCAAAAACGGCAGACTTATGCTTACGTTACCGCTTAAAAAATTTAGCTTGAAGCTATCGTTAGCGCTCACACCTTGCCCGTTAGTAAGCCCTGCACCTAAATTTACGCTAGGAAAAAAATTTAACTTAGCGGTCTGTTCGTCGTAAAAACTGGAATTCAACCTAGCGATCGCAGCTCTAATATCTGGACGGTTAGCAAGCGCCGTGTAAGGCACATTTAGATCAACGCCTTGGAATTCTATGGAATTTATCGAATCGGTGTTATCATCAAACTGCAAGCTGGAGGAGATGAGATTTCTCATATATTTATGATTATCCTCGATATTTTTTTGAATGCTTAAGACCTTGTTTTCAAGCCCTAGGATAGAATTTTGAATCTGCCTGTAATCTAGCTGCTCGGACTTGCCGTAATCGTATTTTGCCTTGATTATTTTTTCGATCTCTCGGTAATCGCTTAAATTCTGTTTTGTCCATTTTAGCGAATCGTTTAGATAAAGCATCTCGAAGTAGCCGCTTACGACGGAATTTATAAGAGTCAGGCGAGTATTTTCAAGGTCAAACTCGCTAGCTTTGGCGTTCCAGCCCTCGGCATTTACCGCCGAGCGGATCTTGCCGAAAAGATCAAGCTCATAGCTTACATTAAAACCCGAGCTATAGGTTTTGTTCCAGTTCGAGCCGGTGCTTATGCCGCGATTAGCGCCCGCACTCCACGAGCTACTTAGCGTAGGAAAAAGATCAGCCCTGCTTAGCCCTAAATTTGCATAAGCACTCTCAACGTTTAAAGCCGCCGTTTTTAGATCGTAGTTATTCGCAAGGGCTTGATCTACAAGCTTATTTAGATATGATTCGCCATATTTTTTATACCACAGCGTATCGATTTCATAGCTTGCATTTTCGTCCTTGAAATGCTCTACAGGTTTAAATTCGACCTCACTTTGATTTGAGGCACAACCGCCGATAAAAACAGCTAAAATGCCGCTTAAAATTACTTTGGAATTTATCATTTTCTCTCCTTGTTTATTCTTGTGCTAAAGCATCTATTGGATTTAATCTGCTGGCGTTTCTTGCCGGCAGATAGCCGAAAACTATACCGATCGCGGACGATGCCGCAAAGGCGATCACGAAAGGCGCGGTAGTAAATTTCATCGCAAAATCCGGGCTTATGGTATTAAACGCAAATCCAAGCGCCAAAGCGATTAAAATTCCTAAAGCTCCACCCAGCGAGCAAAGCAAGATCGCCTCTATCAAAAACTGCTGCAAGATATTGGATTGCTTCGCGCCGATTGCCATTCTGATGCCGATTTCGCGCGTACGCTCGGTAACGCTTACGAGCATGATATTCATCACTCCGATGCCGCCGACGACGAGCGAAATCACCGCGATTGATGAGATCAGAATCGTCATCGTGCCGGTAGTGCTTTGTATTGTTTGTTTGATAGTATCTGCGTTCATCGTATGAAAATCCCGCGAGCCATGTCTTTGAATAAGCAGCTGAGTTAGGCTCTCTTCGGCCACTTGAGTATTGACATCGTCTTTTATTTTGATGGTGATAGAGCTGATTTTTCGATTGCCCGTGATTTTATTCATCACGGTTGAGTACGGCGCGTAAATTCTTAAATTTTCGTTGCTTCCGAAGGCGTTTTTATCCTTGCCCGAAACTCCTATGATCTTAAGTGGCTTACCCGAAAATAAAATCGTCTTGCCGATAGGATCTGAATTTTTAAAAAATGTTTTTTTAGTGTTTGGATCAATAATCGCGACAGAGGCAGAATTTTTAATATCATCGTCGCTAAAATTTCTACCATCTTCTATATCTATGCCATTAACCGCCAAAGAATTCACGCCGCCGCCGCGCATCTGGGCTTTAGAGCTTAAATTCGCATAGGTTGCCGTACCGCTTGCAGAAGCATTTGGTGTGGCATAATCAACGTAGGGCTGGCGCGCCAAAACTTTAGAATCGCTTATCGTAAGGGTGCTCACAAAGCCCGCTCGCACATCGCCGAAATTTTTACCGGGAAAGATATCAATCGTATTGGTGCCAATTTTACGGATCTCGGATAAAATTTTTTCCTCCGAACCCTTACCGAGAGCTACTACGCAGATAACAGACGCAATGCCGATGATGATACCTAGCATCGTCAAAATCGATCTTAGCTTATGCGAAAATATCGCGCTAATCGACATTTTAAAGCTTTCTATGAGCTGATCTTTGCAAAATATAAAGGAATTTTTCGTTTTGATCTGCTCTTTTTTGCGCTCGAAAACCCGTTCTGTCTTTCTTTTATCGCTTAAAATTCTGCCGTCTTTTATCTCGATGATACGATCCGCAAATTCCGCAATATGCGCATCATGCGTAACGATGATGATGGTATGTCCCTCTTTGTGTAACGCCGTTAAAATTTGCATCACTGTCTCGCCGCTTTTGCTATCAAGCGCGCCGGTAGGCTCGTCTGCCAAAATCACTTCGCCGCCGTTTATCAGAGCGCGAGCGATACTTACGCGCTGCTGCTGCCCGCCGCTAAGTTTACTCGGTAAATTTTTGGTGCGATCGCCAAGCTCCAGCTTATTCAAAAGCTTCACCGCTCGTTTCGTCCGTTCGCTCGCCCCCACGCCCGCATACACCGCAGGCAGCGCGACGTTTGCGGTCGCGTCCATCGTGGCGATGAGATTATATTTTTGAAAGACGAAGCCGAATTTTTTACTTCTAAGTGCAGCGAGCTCGTCGCCGCTTAAATTTGCAGTCTCGCGACCTTCGATCTTGTAGCTTCCGCTGCTTGGCGTATCGATGCAGCCGATTATATTCATCAGCGTCGATTTTCCGCTTCCGGATTGCCCGATTATCGATATAAACTCGCCCGCTTCGATATTTAAGCTTACGTCCTTTAATACGTGGATTTCGTTATCGCCGAGAATGAATTTTTTGTTTATATCTTTAAGCTCTAGCATCTTTACACCATAAAATTTAACTAAAACACCATCGGAGGCCCGTCCATATTTAACGGCGCGGCTTTTCCGTCGGCAATAAGCACCTCATCTTTTTCATCCAAACCGCTTAAAATTTCTGTATTCAAATCGTCGCTGACGCCCGTTTTTACGTATCGCTGCTCAGGCTCTTTGCCGTTAAGCACCGTGACGTAATCGCCTTTCGCGTCGCGCTTGATAACGGAGGTAGGTAGGTAGCTCGTATTGTTCGCTTCGCTTACGATTATGTTGTTTTCGGTCGTCATTCCGATCTTTAAAAAATCATTTTCATTGTCTACGAGCATCTTTGCATAAAAATAGATCGCGCTGTCGCTGCTACTGGAGGATGAAGAGCCGCTGGAAGTTTTATCGTAAGTTCCGTCGCTAAGCGTGGTAAGACCCGGATCGATCTTGTAAATTTTAGCCTTTTTGATATTATCCAGATCCGATAGTATGGAGTATTCTACGTCCATTCCGACCTTTACTTTGGATATATCGCCCTCGGCTATTTGCATCTTGATCTCCATCTTGCTTAGATCGGCAATCTTTACGATCGTAGGCGTAGTTTGGTTGGAATTTACCGTTTTGCCCTCCTCTACCGGCATTGAAACGATCGTGCCGCTTATCGGAGCCGTGATCTTGGTATAGCCGAAATTTGTCTCCGCCGTGCTTAGCTGAAGTTTCGTCTGCTCGATCTGCGCCTCGATCTGCTTCTGCTCGGCCTCTTTTAAAGCGGCGCTATTTTTGGCGTTTTCCACAGCCTCTTTAGAAGCGGCGTTTCTTTTATACAGCTCAAGCTCGCGGTTATACTGCGTTTTAGCGTTTGCCGCGGCGATCTTTGCCGAAGCTAAATTTGCCTCATGGATCAGAAGCTGCGCCTTTTGCTGCGCAATCTCGTTTTCTTGCGTGACAGAATCGATCTGCGCTATCATATCGCCCTTTTGAACCTTATCGCCAACTTTGACGTAGAGCTTTTTGATCTGACCGCTTACCTGCGCGCCCACATCGACCAAATCCCTGGCGTAAACCTCTCCCGCAGCCGTCACCGTGCCTCTAATATCACCCTTTTCAAGCCTTGTGGTAAGGGCCTTCGGCGCCTCTTCTTGCTTAAAAAATTTACCGTATAAAAAATATATCGCAATAAAGACAAGTACGATAAAGACGATAAATTTCAAGGTTTTTTTCATTTTGCCAACTTCAAATAAAATAAGGGCTAATTCTAATGTAAAAATATAAAATTTTAGTTAAATACTAAATTCTTTGCTCGCGCACGGCGTAAAATTTCATAATCTTTTTATGTAAAATTAGCGAAACATAAATCAGCGCCGAGCCCGCAAGTAGGCGCGCCAGATCGGCATCCTTTTGCCAAAATACCAAATTTACGACGATCGCTGCGGGGATGAGCGCGTTATTCATAATCGCAAGCACGCCGCTATCGACTTCGCACGCGCCTTTGTTCCACAAAAAATACCCTAAAGCGCTGGCTACCGTGCCCAGATACACGATCACCGCGCCCTGCGAGAAGCTAGGATTAAATTTAGAAAAATCCCCAAGCACGATCGCGGCAATCGCCGTAACCGCGGTGGCCCCCACAAAAAAGTAGCCGAAAAGCTCCTTCTGCTCGCTAAAGCCGTGGCGCTCCAGCATAAATTTATACGCGCTCTGTCCGAGCCCGAAGCATAGATTTGCGCCTTGTACGAGCAAGAAGCCCGTCAAAAACTTGGAATTTATCGCGCCGAATTTTATCACCAAAGCCCCAAGCACCGCGACTGTGACGCTGAAAAGGTATAACGCGCGAAATCTAAGTTTAAGCGCGTCGTAAAGCAACGTCACGTAAAACGGAGTAAATATCGTAAAAAGCGCCACCTCATAGACCTTCAAATACGCAAAACTGCGGTAGTAGAAGATATACATCACGCCGATCTGTACTGCGCCCACGGCGCAAATTTTAAGCGCCAGAGCGGGATTTACGCCGCGAAATTTCATAAACGGCAGGAAGCAAATTAGCGCTAATGATACACGCGAAAATGCCAAATACGCGCTGTCTATGCCGCGCAAAAACTCGCCTATCAGCGAGAAACTAAAAGCCCAAATACAAGTAACCAAAATCAGTTTTTTCAAAACGTCCGCCTAAGCTTTAAAATTTAGGCGGAATTTTATAAAATTTTAGTTGAATTTGGGATTTAAATTTCGTCCGCGCGGCATAAATTTAGGTTTTTATTTATTTTAAATGTGTTAAAATTATCCAATTTTTGAAAATTTAAGGGTAAAAATGAACGACGTTTCGGTTATAGTTCTTGCCGCAGGGCTGGGCACTCGGATGAAGTCGCAAAAAGCCAAGGTTCTTTTCGAGCTTTGCGGCGAGCCGATGATAATCCACATCCTAAAGAAAGCTTACGAAATTTCAAACGACGTGAGCGTGATTTTACACTACCAATTTGACGAAGTTAAAAGCGCGGTTCTAGCGCACTTTCCAAACGCTAAAATTTACAAACAAGACCACGAGCATTTCCCCGGTACTGCGGGCGGACTAAAAGAGGTCGAAATCCGCGGAGCCAAAACGCTCATAATCTGCGGCGATATGCCTTTGGTAAAAAGCGCCGAGCTTCGCAAACTCTGCGAGGGGAACGCGGAAGTAAATCTAAGCGTTTTTAGCGCGCGCGATCCGTTCGGATACGGCCGCGTAATCACCCGCGGCGGCGAAATTTTAAAGATCGTCGAGCAGAAGGACGCGAGCGAGGAAGAAAAGGCGGTAAAAGACGCAAACGCCGGCTGCTACTGCTTCAAAAGCGAGGCATTGAAACAAATTCTGCCGCAGATCAAACCAGATAACGCGCAAAAAGAGTACTACCTCACAGACGCGATCAAAATCGCCAAAGATATGGGCTTAAAATGCGCCGCCGTGTGGGTGGATGAGCAAAGCTTCATGGGCATAAACGATAAGTTCGCCCTCAGCATCGCCGAAAATTTAATGCAAAACGAGATCAAAGAAAATTTGATGAGGCAAGGCGTTTTAATGCGCCTACCGCAAAGCATCTACATCGATAGCAGGGCGAAATTTATCGGCGAGTGCGAGCTGCAAGAAAACGTAAGCATTATCGGTCCTTGCGTGATCGAAAGCTCGCTTATCAAAAGCGGCTGCGTCATCGAAGATAGCGTCGTAAAAAACTCCGACATCGGTCCGATGGCACATCTGCGCCCAAAATGCGAAGTTATTGGCACCCATATCGGAAATTTCGTCGAGCTTAAAAACGCGAAAGTAAACAAGATCAAGGCGGGGCATTTAAGTTATCTCGGAGATTGCGAGATCGATGAGGGCAGCAATATCGGCTGCGGCACGATTACGTGCAACTACGACGGCAAGAAAAAATACAAAACGATAATCGGTAAAAACGTCTTTATCGGCTCGGACACGCAGCTAGTAGCGCCCGTGCGGGTGGCCGACGACGTCATAATCGCCGCGGGCACGACTGTTACGAGCGACGTTCCGAGCGGAGCTCTAGCGATCAGCCGAAGCAAACAAATCAACAAAGATGGGTTTTTCCATAAATTTTTTAGGAGCGAAGATGAATAAGAAAAAGGTTTTACTCGCGGTTTGCGGGAGTATCAGTTTTTACAAAGCGTTTGAAATTTTATCCGCTCTGAAAAAGTCGAATTGCGACGTCTATGTCGCGCTCAGCGACGGCGTGCAGGAGTTTGTCAGCTACAAGGCGTTCGAGGCACTGTGCGATCACCCCGTGCTTTGCAAAGCCAACGAAAACTGGCAGGCGGGCATCAACCACATCGCTTATTCCAAGGTGGATTTAGTTTTGATAGCACCCGCGACGGCAAATACGATAAACAAGCTCGCTTGGGGCGTCTGCGACAACGTATTTTTAGAGGTGCTAAACGCGGCTTTCGCCCACGCCAAGGTGGTCATCGCGCCGGCCGCAAATCCAGCGCTACTTGAAAACAATATCACAAAAAACTGCATCGATATGCTAAAAGCGAGCGTCAATGCGTATTTTGTGGATCCGATAGAAAAAACTCTAGCTTGCGGCGATACCGGCAAAGGCGGATTAGCGAGCACCGAGGCGATAATGCAGACGCTAAAGCGCGCGCTTTATAACGATAAATTTTGGGAGGATAAAACCGTCATCATCACTGGAGGCGCGACGATCGAAAAGATCGACAGCGTGCGCGGCATTACGAATTTCTCCAGCGGCAAAACCTCTAAAGCGCTCGCTGACGCGCTGTTTTATCTGGGCGCGGACGTAACGCTGATCTCTAGCAACGAGTATGAAAATTTACCGTACAAGCTCGTTAAATTTGAAAGCACCATCGGGCTAAAATCGGCGCTTGACAGCACAAAATTCCCGGACGGCTCATATTTGATAATGGCCGCCGCGGTAAGCGATTATTCGCCGAAAGTGCGCTATAAAGACAAGGTGAAAAAGGCGGAGATCGGCGAAATTTGGAATTTACGCCTAGGCGAAAACGAGGATATCTTAAGCTCCGTGCGCGGAAATATCAAAAAGGTGGGCTTCAAGCTCGAGACCGACCGCGAAAACGCCGTCGGCGAGGCCAAACGCATGCTAAATGAAAAGCATCTCGACGCCGTCTGCCTAAACGTGCTGGACGACATCGTTAGGCTCGGCGGCGACGTCCTTAAGGTCACTTTCATCACAAAAAACGATCAGGTCGTAATCGACACCGCGCCGAAGGACGAAGTCGCCCTAAAAATCGCGGCTGAGCTGAAAAAAATCTGATCCGTGAATAGCCTAAATCATCTCGCTCTTGTGATGGACGGCAACGGGCGCTGGGCGAAAAAGCGCGGTCTGCTGCGCACTGGCGGGCACGAAGCGGGCGCGGAGGTCGTGGAGCAGATCTGCGAGTTTTGCATCGACGAAGGTATCGCAAACCTCACGCTATACGCCTTTAGCACCGAAAATTGGAAGCGCCCGAAAAGCGAAGTGGAATTTTTGATGAAGTTGCTTCAAAAATTTCTAATCTCGCGTCGCGAAAAATTTATCCAAAACGGAATAAAATTCTATCCGATCGGCGACATATCGGCTTTTGAGGGCGATCTGCGAAGCGAGATCGAATATCTTTCAAATTTAACTCAAAACGGGCGAGCGCTAAATTTTAACCTAGCAATCAACTACGGCTCGCGAGACGAGATCGTGCGAGCGTGCGAGCGGCTGCTTACAAGCGGCGAACGACTAAGCGAAGCGGGCATCGGCGCGCATCTGGATACCGCGCACAGCGGCGACGTGGATCTGCTGGTGCGCACGGGCGGCGAGCAGCGGCTGTCGAATTTCTTGCTCTGGCAGGCGAGCTACGCCGAGCTTGCGTTTACGCCGACGCTGTGGCCGGATTTCACGCGCGAGGAGCTTGCGCGCATAGTGGATGATTTCCGCCGCAAACAGCGCCGCTTCGGCGGTCTTTGAGCTACGGCGCAGTCGCTCTAACGGTCGCTTTAAATTTTAAAATTTTAATTCGCAAGAACCACATGCAACGCAGTAAATTTTAAAATTTAATCCGCGGGCACTCACGACATCTTGAAATTTTAAAATTTTAATTCGCGGGCGCGCGGTGCTATAGAAATTTTAAAATTTCACGCCTTTTAAATTTAAAACTCTAGCGCGAGCCGTGTTACGAGGCGCGGTAAATTTAACGCGGCAGGATTTTAAAAATCACGCCACGCGTTTATGCAAAGACCGAAAGGAAGGGCTATGAGCTACTACATACAATGTGGTTGCGGCAAAAAGCTTACGAAAAAGCCGATGAAAACTCTAAGATGCCCAAGATGCGGCAGCGTGTATAAAAAACCTAAGAAATTTATACTGGCGGTCTACATTTGCCTGCTGCTGTTTTTTATGCTAGCGTTTGCCCTCATCCCCGATAAAATGGGGATTTTGGCATCCACAGGCAGCGGGATAGGCGCATATATTATGTTTTTATGGATCGTAGATACTTTGAACTTCGATCTTTTGGACGCCGTGATACTGGTGGCGGGATTTTTGATTTTCGGCGGATTATATGAGGCATGGGGCGAGCCGCTAATCGCAGGGCTCATGCCATTTTATTTTGCGTGGGCGCGGCGGCGATTTTCGTAAAATTTTTCCCTTACGAGAGGCAAAAAATCAATGAAAACTAAGAAATTTCTCGCTACCATAAAGCGTTTGATTAAATTTTAAAAAGTTAAAGCTCCAAAGGAAAAAGATGGATTTAAATATCGTTTACGGCGTGATTTTTGCGATATTCGGCACCTGCGTAGGCTCGTTTTGCAACGTCCTGATCTACCGCTTGCCGCGCGGACAGAGCGTAAATTTCCCCGCATCGCACTGCCCAAAATGCTCTCACGCTTTAAAATTTTACCACAACATTCCGCTGCTTTCGTGGCTCTTCTTGGGCGGCAAATGCGCCTTTTGTAAAACTAAAATTTCGATCCGCTACCCGATCGTCGAGCTTTTAGGCGGCGCGCTTGCGCTTGCAGCGTATTTCAGCGAGCCCGATCTTGCAAAAGCCACGGTACTAGGGCTTTGCTTCATCTTGCTTATGGCGCTTTCGGCGATCGATTTTGAGTATAAAGCCGTACCGGAGAGCCTTCTTTACGTAGTTACGGCGCTTTCGCTTACTTACACGCTGATGTATGATTTTGATCTTAGCGGCGTGGGTGCGGCGGCGGGATACGCGGCGATATTTTTCGTGTTGCGTCTCATCGTCACCTTCGTGCTAAAGCGCGAAGCTATGGGCAGCGCGGATATTTTTATCGCGGGCGTTATGGGGGCGATTTTGGGCTGGAAGCTGGGCGGCATCTCGATCTACATTGGCGCGATTTTGACGCTGCCTGCGTATCTCATCGCGCACAAAAAGGGCTATGAGCTGCCGTTCGTGCCGTTTTTATCGATGGGGCTGCTTCTTACTTTTATTTTTAGAGATCAAATTTTAAGGCTCTTGGACGTCATTTATGGATAGGGTGCAGCGCTATTTATTTAGCAACTTCGTCGGCTCCTTCGCGTCGCTTTTCAGCACGCTTTTTATCATAATGTCGATCGTCTTTTTCCTTCAGATCGCGCGCATTACGTCGTTTATCGAGATAAATTTTTCAGAGCTAGTAAAGCTCTATCTTTTCATGCTGCCGCGCATCCTCATATTTACGGTGCCGATCGCGTTTTTCGTAGCGCTTAGCATCTCGCTTTTTAGGCTATCTAAAGAGAACGAAACCATCGTCATATTTACCATTGGCTACGCCACGCGCAAGATCGCGCTATTTTTCGGCATAAGCGCCGCGCTGTGTTCCTTGGCGCTACTTTTCGTATCGCTTTTTATGATGCCGATAGCCGAAAATTTAAAGGACAATTTCATCGATTATAAAAAAATTAGCGCGACGCTAAATATCAAATCCAACGAATTCGGGCAGAAATTTTCCGACTGGCTCGTTTTTATCGACTCGCAGGAAAACAACGGCACAAGCACGCTGTATAAGGATCTCGTGCTGTATAATCCAGGCAACTCGCAGGATCATGAGCGGATGATCGTAGCGCGCAGCGGCGAGTTTAAAAACGAAAACGCGAGCTTTTCCGCGATGTTGCACGATGGCAAAATTTACACGATGGGCGGCGAGCAGTGGCACGTAAGCGAGTTTGAAAGCTTAACCCTGCGCACGCAAAGCGACCGCAATATCCGCGGCGGAGGCGGCGTGATCGGATACTGGAGCGATATGAGCGGCAGCGAGAAGCGCAGGAAAGAATTTAGCATCTACACCCTCGTCTCGCTCTTTCCGCTGGCGAGCTTCCTGTTTGCGCTAAGCCTCGGCATCGTGACCTATCGCTACGAAAAGGGCTTCGTTTACGCGGGGATCTTCGGCGTGCTTTTTAGCTACTTCGCGATGATCATGCTGCTCTCTAAATACCCAAGCATCGCGCTTCCCGTGACATTCGGCGTTACGCTTATCGGCTCGCTGCTTTACTACAGGATCAAAATTGCCCCGAGGTACTGAAAAAGGCTCCGAGCTTTGCGGCGGCGAAATTTTAAACAAAAGCTCGTCCGCTCGAAATTTAGCGGATAAAATTTCGACAAGTAAGCCTAGCGCGTCTAAAATTTTGCGTAGCGTAAATTTAAAACGCGAAACGCAAAACGGCGAGCAGGTTTTGATCTTAAACGACGGGTTTTCAAATTTTAAAAATTCCGCTCTCGCAAGCTCGGCGAGCGATACGGCTACCTATACTGTGCCCGATTGCGGTTTAAAGCAAGAAAGTGTCAGGCGGAATTTGGACGCCGTTTCCGCTAAAAAGACTACGTGCGCGGCAAATTTAAATTCCGCCCGCAAAAATTCCGCCGATACCGCCGCTTCCGATATTTGCGCGGCAGGCATAGAAGAGATTTGCGCAAGTCCCGCAGACGCCCGTGCCGCAAACTCTCTCAAAGCAGACGCCGCCTACAAAGCGGGCATTTCCGCAAAAACCCTCGCAAGCGCGTCCGAACTCAAAAATATTATCAAAAGCGCGCCCGCAAGCGACTTCGCAGCGAGCGAGCTTGCGCACATCGGCAAAATAAGCGCCGCGCCAAATACCCCCTCAGATGCGTGCGCATTTGCCGCGAGCGCGAACTCCGAGCGCGTAAAGCTCAAACTCGTCTATTCCTACGACGGCTCGAAATTTAGCGGCTCGCAGTCTCAGCCTCACGGGCGCGGCGTCGAGGACGTGCTGCGCGCGGCTTTGGGGCGAGTAGGGATCTTTGCGCCGCTCATCAGCAGCTCGCGTACCGATAAAGGAGTGCACGCGCTGCGCCAGGTAAGCTGCGTCGAATGCACCGTGCATTGGGAGCTACCGCGCCTAAAAGAGCTTATCAACCGCCACTGCGCGCCCTATATTTTTGTGCAACACATCAGCCTGGTGCCGCGCGATTTTCATCCGCGTTACGACGCCGTGGCGCGCTCCTATCGCTACGTTTTAAACCACGGACGCCCTAGCCCCTTTCTTAGCGATTTTTGCGTGTTTTATCCGCGCGTAGATCTTGCCGCGCTCAATGCTGCGCTTGCAAATTTTATCGGCGAGCACGATTTTAGCGAGTTTATGAAAAGCGGCAGCGACATAAAAAGCCCCGTACGCGAGCTCTACGTCGCGCGCGCCTACTCTTTTAGAAATTTGACCTTGATAAATTTTAAAGCCAACGGATTTTTGCGAGCACAGGTGCGGCTGATGGTCGCAAACGCCCTAAAATCCGTGCAGAGCGGGCGCAAGATTAGCTTCTCGCGAGCGCTTAGCAGAATCCCCTTTCCGCCAAACGGGCTGTATCTTAGCAGCGTGAGTTATTAAGGCTTTAAATTTATAGCGTTTATAGCGTTAATTTTATCCACGGGCGTTTGGATTTCAAGCTTAGAATTTTATCGCGGTAAAATTCCGCATATCAGAGCAGATCACCGAGCTACTTTGATATTAAATCACCTGCGTCGCGATGTGTAAAATCGTAAATTTGCGCGAAATTCGATCTGTTTTTATTAGAATTTTATAGAAATTTAGCAATACTTTCAAACTTTTAACTCAAAAAGGAGCAAAGATGAAAAAATTTTCTGTTGCTTTGGCCGGTTTGGCCTTACTAGCTAGCGTTTCAGGCGCTAAGGAGTTCATCAATATCGGCACCGGCGGTATGACCGGCACCTATTATCCAGTAGGCGGCGCGATTTGCCGCTTGGTAAATATGGATAAAAATATGAAATGCTCCGTGCAATCGACGGGCGGCTCGACGTATAACGTCAATAACGTGCTTAAAAAAGAGCTAAATTTCGGCTTCGTTCAAAGCGACGTCGTCTATGATAAATACAACGGTACGGGCAAATTCCAAGGCGCGGCGGATAAAAATTTACGCTCCGTAATTTCGATCTATCCGGAGCTTTTGGCTTTCGTCGTCTCTAAAGAGAGCGGCATCAAAGCCTACGGCGACGCTGCTGGCAAAAAGATCAATATTGGAAACCCGGGCAGCGGCAACGAGCTAACCAGCACGATAGTTTTTGAAAACTACGACTTCGATCTTAAAAAGCTCGCCCAGCACGGCGTCCTAACCGCGCAAGAATGCCCTATGGCGCTAAAAGATAAGAAAATCGACGGATACTTCTACGTCGTAGGACATCCGACCGCAAATATCACCGATGCGGCTACTTCGCTTCCTATCGACTTAGTTAGCATCGACGATGAGCATATTAAAAAGATTCTAGAAAAATATCCGTATTTTGCCAAAGGCGTAATCCCTGCAAAAATGTATGACGGCGTAGATCACGATACGCAGACTATCGGCGTAAAGGCCGTGCTAGTAACCGACGCTAGCCAAAGCGACGAGGCGGTTAGAGCGGTAGTTAAGGCTATACTTGATAATTTTGACGAATATAAAAAGCTACACCCTGCGTTAAATTTGGTAAGCAAAGAATCTCTTTTAGAGGGGCTTAGTGCGCCGCTTCATCCTGCGGCAGAGGCGGTGTATAAAGAAGCCGGACTGCTGAAATAGGCTAGTTGATGGAGAAATCTACACAAAACGACGAGCAGGTTTTAGAGGTAAAAAGTAGAGAATTTACCTCTAAAAAGCTCTTCTGGCTCGTGACGCTGGTCTGCTTCGCGTGGTCGGTCTTTCAGCTTTACATCGCGTATTTTACGCTAAATACAAATATCGCGCGCTCAATCCACTTGGCGTTCGCCATTTTTATAATTTTTTCGCTTTTTCCATTTCGCCCGCGTTCTAAGGCGCATTTTTATATCCCGTTTTACGATTATATTTTATTAATCGTCGGAGTCGCCGCGATCTTGTATCCTGCGATAGAATTTAACGGGCTAGCGCAGCGCCCGGGAAATTATCTAACCAGAGATATCGTAGCAGCCTTTATAGGTATTTTTATCCTTTTTGAAGCAGGTCGTCGTATGATGGGACCAGCGCTTGGCATTATCGCTTTTACCTTTCTTCTGTATTGTTACTTCGGCCCCTATATGCCAGATATCATCGCGCACCGCGGCGCAAGCTTTGAACTGCTTGCAGGGCATATGTTTTTAACGACAGAGGGCGTATTCGGCGTACCGGTAGGGGTCAGCACCAGCTTCATCTATCTGTTCGTGCTATTCGGCGCGCTTTTGGAGCGAGCCGGAGCGGGGCAGTATTTTATAAACGTAGCGTTTGCAATTTTAGGTCGCTTCCGCGGAGGACCCGCCAAGGCTAGCGTAATCGCCAGCGGGCTAACCGGCATGGTAAGCGGCAGCTCGACCGCAAACGTCGTGACAGTGGGCACTTTTACGATCCCGCTAATGAAAAAGGCAGGGCTTACCGCCACTAAGGCGGGCGCTATCGAGGTCGCTGCGGGCGTAAACGGACAGCTCATGCCGCCTATCATGGGTGCTGCGGCGTTTATCATCGCAGAATTTTTAGGTATGAGCTACACCAACGTAATGATCGCAGCGGTGATCCCTGCCTTCGTCTGCTATGCGGGGTTATTTTTTATCGTGCATCTGGAAAGCTGCAAGCTAGGGCTTCGCGGCAGCCGCGATTACGCCAAGGTTTCAAAGCTAAAAATTATATTTAGCGGCATTCATTACATAATACCGATTTTGGTGCTTCTTTTTACTCTATTGATTCTGAAAGAAAGCGCGATCTCTGCGGCGTTTAACTCAATCTGCGTGCTATTTTTGATAATGATCGTACAAGAGCCTGCTAAAAAAACGATATTTGGCGAAAAAGTTGGCAAGTCCGATTTTATCGCCGGCTTTGTCGATATCTTTTGGGCTATGGTGGGCGCTGCTAAAAACATGGTCACCGTAGCCGTTGCCACCGCGCTAGCGGGCATCATCATCGGCTCGATCTCGCTTACCGGGCTGGGACAGGTTCTTTCAGAGCTCGTAGAAGCAGTCGCAGGAAACAGCATAGTATTGATACTTCTGATGACTGCGATAATGAGCCTGATTTTGGGCATGGGACTTCCTACGACGGCGAATTATATCGTCGTTTCAAGCCTGATTGCGCCAGTGATTTTGATACTAGCGGGCAAAAACGGCTTTTTGATCCCTGCGATCACAGTGCATCTTTTCGTATTTTATTTCGGAATTTTAGCCGATGATACCCCGCCTGTGGGTATTGCCGCATACGCCGCCGCGGGCATTGCAAAGGCAAATCCCGTAACTGTGGGACTTCAGGGCTTCGTGTATGACCTGCGCACCGCGGTACTTCCGTTTGCGTTCTTTTTCAACAACAAGCTGCTTTTGATCCAAAGCATCGGCGATCCGATGGATTCAAAAAGTATCGTTTGGATCAGTGATCCACTGCAAATCGTGCTGATTTTTGCCACGGCGATCGTGGGTATGTTTGCCTTCAGCTCCTCGCTGCAGGGTTGGTTCGTAACCAAGTGCAATATGGTAGAGCGCCTGCTATTGCTGCTAGTAACACCGCTAATGCTGGTACCTAATATCTGCGCGAAATTCATAGAGTTTATCCCAAGTGAATACGCAAGCTACGGCATCGGCGCTGCGATCTACGTGCTAATTTTTGCTAAGCAGTGGTTTTTAAGACCCAAAGACTCTAGCGATACTCACGCCGAAAATAGTGTGCCTGCGGCGTAAATCTAAATTTGATCCCGCTAAATTTTAAGATAAATTTGCGGGGTCTTATTAAATTTTACCCTTTTGCGCCTAGTTTTAAATTAAGATCAGATCCTTTATTTAAATTTAATCTCAGCAGATTTACGACATAGCGATAACTTGAGTTTAAATTTAGTGCAAACTCGGTTTCAATTTATCTAGTGTAGCGCGCCAATACACATGCGGCATCATGCATGGGCGAGCGCGGTAAATACGGTGCGAACCTTTCGCAGCGGCTTGACAAATTATACGGGATGCGGCATGCAACGTACGCAGTTCACCAATCTCGCTGGCAATGAAATTTATTTAACCTACATTGATGCACGACATAATGCACCGCGAACCTTCGCCTTTCGCATAAAATTTCAAATGCTCTGCTGCGCGGTTGATGGTCTAGATTTTTAAAGAGCGCGCGGCGCGAAATTTAAAATCAACAACAGCGCAGTGTGGCACGATCTAAAACTCGCGGCAGTAATATGGCGCTGTATATGGCAGCGTAAAATTTACGATGCAATGTTACGCGTAAAATTTTAATCTTGCGGCGATCAATCGGCGCAGAGCGCATACACTAAGCGCAATTAAAATTTTAAGAGCACACGACGATGCGTAGTCTTGCAAAATTCTTTCGCGGCGCGCATCGCGACGGCTCGTAAAATTTAATCCAGCGACGCGCAATTAATCGTGATGCTGTAAATTTAACTTGCGCCTGCGTAAACTACGCATGCGGGCGTGAAATTTCACGGCGGGCGAGTGTATGAAATTTTAAATTTCATGACAAGGCGCGAGAACGGCTCGGCTTAAATCTCAAGCGCGATTTTTGTATGAAATTTAGCAAGTAAGATTTTAAGTGAGAGATTTCAAATGCCAAACTCGCGCAAGTTTTGCGCCAAATTTTTGTGTAAGGCTTTGCGTAGAATTTAACGAAATTTTTTGCAATTTCTATGTTGATTTTGCACTAAATTTAATGAAATTTCACGTAAAATTTAATAAAATTACGCGGACTGAGCTCGGCGCGCGAAAGCCCAATCAGCCAAAATCTAGCGCACTAAAACCGGGGCGCGATAAATTCGCTAAAGCTTACGAGCAAGATTTAGCGTCGTCGAAACTCAAAGATAAGATTTAATTGCTATCAAAGCTTGAGAAAAAAATGCCGCCGCCGAAGCTCGCAGACAAGTTTTACCATCACGAGCACGGAATTTGGGCTTTCGTTTAAGCCGAAATAAAATTTAAAGGAGAAAAAATGCAAAGTTTCAAATGGCAAATTTCAAAGCGGCTCAAGCAGGCGATGCGCGAGCGAGATATCGACAATCTCACGCTCGTGCGCCGCACGGACGAGCTGTATTCGCGCTCGCACCCGGGCCACGACGAGGATATGCGCGCCGAAGTTTACGCGGTTTTGGACGAATACGCGCCCAACGTCGATATTGAAATTTTTGATCTAGTCTGCAGGGTGCTCGGTATCAAAATCGAGCTAGGCTAAGCTTTGCGCGGGATTTGCCTGCGCTTTTTGCTCGAGCGGCGGCGCTAAATCGGTTTTTGAAATTTTATTTAATTTGGCTTTGCACTGCGACGCTGATCGTATCGCGAGCCGCGACACCGCTCTTGGCCTTAGAATACGCAGCGCATGGCATTCGCGCCGTGCTTGTCATTTGCGACACGTGAATTTCGAGTCGGCTAAAACGAGCCGTCGCTCATACGACCGCGCCCGCCGCAAAATTTGCTAGCGGCGTGTCTTACGCGGTATTAAATTTTAACGGCGCCGTAAAATTTAGTAGCGACAGCACCCATATCCGCGAGACGCGGATCGTGAAATTTAAACTCGAGCGGCTCGAACTTCGTAATTTAAGCACCCGCTTGCCCGTTCTTTAAATTAAGCGCGCTTGTTTATTCGCCGAAATTTAACTCAAATTTAAACGCTCGCTCGCAGGAATTTTAAAAATTACCGCACGATAGCATCAGCTCGCGCAGCTTCCAAACAACTCGTACTATCCAATGTGCGCCTGGCTACTCCACGCGATGTGCTTTTGCGCCGTGAAGTCTGGAGCAGAGTTCGGCGCAGAATTTTGTGTATAAAATTTCATTCACGCAGCTGGCTCTCAGATAGCTTAACCGGCGGCTCCAAATTCTGAACTCCGATCAAAATTTATTCTAATGGCTTAAAATTTTAAATTCCAATCAAAATTCACTCAAGCGGCGACAAATTAGCGATTAAAATTTGAAATTTTAGAAGTGAAATCCCGCGCTCCTGCTTGCGATCAAAATTTTAAATTTTGCCGCAAAATTTCGCCCAAAACCCGCAAGATTAATATCTATTTTAACTGCAAAGTGCTAAATTTAGCGCTAAATTTTAATCCGAGGTAAGCTTTGAACTACTTAATCCAATTTAGTGTGATTTTAGGAATATCTTTTGTTGCGGAGATTTTGGCGGCGCTCGTGCCTGTGCCGATCCCCGCTAGCATCTACGGACTAGTCATTATGCTTTTAGCCCTGATCTTCAAACTCATCAAAGTATCGCAGATCAGAGAAACCGTGTCATTTTTTATGCAGATTATGCCTGTGATCTTCATCCCGGCGGGTGCCGCGATCATCATCGCAGGCGACGCACTACGCCAGCATCTTTTCGCAATCATCGCGATTACGGTAGTTTCTACGGTAGTAGTCATCGGTGCAAGCGGCGCGGTAACGCAAATTTTTTATAAAATCGCCCTCGCCCGCGTTAAGCGCAGACTCTACGCAGCCGCACATGAACAAGACGGCGTGAATACAAAGGGTGTGGATGCGAAGCTGGAGCGCGAAATTTTATCCGGAGACGACAAAAAATGAGAGAAATTTTAATGAACTCCGCTTTTTTCGGCGTGTTTTTGTGCCTGGGCTCATTTGAGCTGGGACTTTATCTAAAAAAGCGCTTTAAGCTAACGATTTTCAACCCGCTTCTAATCGGTATCGTGCTTACCGTCTGCGTGCTTTTACTCTTTAAAATTCCATACGAAAAATTTAACGCCAGCGCCTCGCACATTAGCTTTTTCTTAACGCCGATTACCGTTTGTCTAGCTGTGCCGCTATACGAGCAGCTGGCGCTTTTGCGAAGTAATTTTTTAGCTATTTTTGCAGGACTGATTTCGGGTATGATCGCAGGACTAGGCAGTATTTACGCGATGTCCGTGATATTTGGGCTAAATCACACAATGTATGTCACGCTACTGCCGAAATCCGTCACGGCGCCAATCGGTATGGGTATCAGCGAAAGCTTAGGCGGCATCGTGACACTAACGGTGGCCTGCATCATCGCTACGGGTATCATCGGTAGCGTATTTGGCGAGGCACTACTTAAAATTTTTGGCATCAAAAAGGCGATGGCAAAAGGTATCGCCCTAGGCTGCGCGAGCCACGCGATGGGAACGGCGCGCGCTCTTGAAATCGGTGACGTAGAGGGCGCAATGGCGTCTTTAGCAATGGCGGTTACGGGGCTTCTTACCGTCATCGGTGCCGGTATTTTTGCACATTTCATCTAAGGAGAAAATATGATAATCTCGATCGCTAGACAAACTGGCGCAGGCGGACGCGAAACCGCGCGCAAACTAGCCGAGCGCTTAGGCTACACCTATCTAGCCAAGGCGGATCTGCTCCGCAAAGCAGACGAGCTTGGCTGCTTCGAGCAGATGTATGAGTTCTACAACGAAATGCCCGTAAATACGCTACTTCAGGCAATATCGCACAACGAGCTAGCCAATGAGCAAAAACGCGATCGCATCGTAGCAATCTACGAAAAGATCGTCTCGGGCGGCAACGTTATAGTGCTTGGGCGCTGCGCGGGGTTTTTCTTGCGCGGACATCCAGATCTGCTGACGGTATTTTTGCGCGCTAGCGATGAGTTTAAGCTTGCCAGATTAGAAAAAGAGGGTCATACTGACGCGCGCGAGTATATGGAAAACAGCGACGCAGGCAGGATGAGCTTTCATCAATACTACACCAACCAAGTCTGGGGCGCGTCCGCAAACTACAATATCTGCATCGACACATCGTATTGCGGCATCGATAATGCGGTAAATATCATCGAGTATCTAGTCAAACATCACATTGAAAAGTGATTTGCGCCTAAGCGCACAAAAGTGGAATTTGTCTTTTCAAAGATGAATTCCGCTTTATCTCGTAAACCCGCCTTATTTCTATCGCAATTTAAAATTCACATCTCTTTTTAGCTTAAATTCCATTTAAAAATAACGCATTTAGGTGTATTATAAAGCCTCTCGTTCAATGCGACATTAAATTCTAAACCGCGTTTACTCACTGAAAAGCGGTAAAATTTAGCTAAAATTTGATGGAATTTAAATCCAAATTTAAGGAGATAAGATGCAAAGCAAAGCCCATCTATGCCCGCAGTGCGGCGAAAACACGATCTATTTCGACGGCATCTGCCACTCATGCAGCCAAAGGCAGAGGCGAGAGAAGATTTTAAACCTAAGCGCGGACGAAGCGGAGGCGATGATCCTAAAAATCGTGGACAGAATCGATGAGATCGAAAAATGGGATGAGATTTGTAACGATTTTTGGGCGTTTTTTAGCCTGCACGACATCCACGATCCAAGGATCGCGCGAGCTGCGGCGGCGAGGGAAATCTACTATCCGCCCGAACTCTACTTCGGCGCGCCTAATGACGTAAGAGACGCGCTCATAGCAAAACTAGACTCGCTACAAGATAACTCCAAAAACGCGCTAAATCACCTTCTGTGCTCGCTTGCATGGCAGGGCGATGAGAAAACGGCGGAGCTATTTTACGAGCTGTATAAAAACCCGAGGCCGTGGCGCAAAAAGCTCTACGTAGGAACAGATTTTTACGCGAAAATTGGCGGCTGGAGCTTTGACGAGACGGGCGAGCGCAAATCGTTAGTTTTCGATAAATGCCTCACAGCAGTGCGCGTAAAAAATGGCGCGGATGAAAACCGCGAGCTCGCAAATAGCGGCGTAAATTTAAACACGGATGAGTCTGTACAGATCGGCGAGCCTACGGGACAAAAGTGCGAGTTTTGCGGCTGCGAGATACTTGATATGCTGCGCCTAAAAGCATCCGAGCCGCAGCTTGCGTTTTTAAATTTAAAGCACGACGCGATCTTTCGCTGTTGCCCGACCTCCGTCGGCTCGGTAATGTATTTTTGCAAATGCGGCGCGGACGGCAAGCTACAGATGCAATGCGAGGGCGAAGGGATGGAGAAAAGCTACTTTTCGCAGCAGGATATGGCGCGGCTGAGTGGTATGAAATTTAAGTTAAGCGGCGAGGTTTCGCCATTTTACGGCTGCTTTGGCGAGCTTGATACGACCGTGGGAGGCTATCCGCAGTGGGTGCAGGACGCCGAGTATCTAGCCTGCCCTAGCTGTGGCGGGACGATGAAGCATCTAGCGCAGATCCCATTCGGCGAGCTGGTGCAGGGCGAGGGGGTCATATACGTGCAAATTTGCGAAAAATGCGAGATTTTGGGCGGTTGCTTTCAGTGCACGTGAGGCAAATTAATTAGCTATAATGCAAGCAAAATTTGATTTAAGGAGAAAAAATGGGGTTATTTGGTTTTGGTAAAAAAGCTGAAAAGGCGCAAATTCCAAGCACTTTTGCCGGCAGAGTGGATAAATTTTGGGCGGAATTTAGCGGCGTGATAGACGAGATCAAGGCTGATCTGGCGGCGAAGGAGTTTGAAAAGGCGATGCAAAAGACCGACGAAAAGCTTCGCATCTGCCTTGCGGAGCCCTATTTTATGACGGGGCTTGCGGGCGATAAGCTTGATTTGGTGCTAACTCCCGAGGGTATGAGGCACCGATTATTTTGGCTAAGCTTCATCAAAAACGCTATGCCTAGGCAGCTTGAATCCAAAATGCTCTGCACGCTCGGAAAGCCGCGCGCGCCGCGAGGTATCGGCGGGATCGAGATGTACGATACGCACGTAAACGCCGAGGAGTCGATGATCTACGCGCAGTTTAACGAAAGCGACGTGGATATTAAAATTTACAACGAAAACCTAGCGGCTCTACTCGCGCAGGACGAAGGCAAGGCCTATAACCTTAGCTTTATCCTGCTTGACAATATGATCGGCGAAACGGCGGTCATAAATACGCTAGGCGAGCTTGAGGTGCTGGCCCAGCCCAAAGAAAACGGCGTGCCGCTAAGCGAATTTGCCGATCTGGTCGATGAGAAATTCGGCGAAAAAGCCGCGCGTGAACCGCTAAAGAATTTTTTCAGCTATGAGATGCAGCCGCGCGGAAGCGAGGTGCGCGAGGACGTGATCGTGGGCACCACCTGCCTAACGGCCATCGTAAATCAGTACCTAAACGGCGAGCGCGACATCTACAACGAAGCCTTCGAGCTCGGCATCAAATTTTGCTTTCTTAGCATTGATAACGACGGCGACGTGCAGGCGGGCTTTGATCTGCGAAACAAGATTGAGGACGAGGAACTAGAAAGCTGCAGCTCGTTTCTAGATATAATCGGCGGCGCAACCGGGCAGAAGCGCGCATACATCGATCTCATCTGCTACGACGAGGAGAAGCTGAAAGAAAAGGTGAGCGAGCTTTGCAAAAAATACGGCGCGAATATCGAAATCCATGACTTTAAGCGGTAGCGGCCTCTGTTTTTACGGCAGATAAATTTGAAATTTTGCGCCATCGCAGAAAATAAATTTTAAAATTCTACGCCGCGTAAAATAAATTTAAAATTTGCCGCGCCGCACGCTTTTCGTTCAGTTTTACCATTTCACCGACACGCGGTAAAATTGAGCGAGCCGTGGGCTTACGATATAAATTTTGGCGATTTAGCAGTAAATTTTAGTAAAATTTGCGAGGTTCGCAGCGCAAATTTGCAGCGATAAAATTTTGCGTTGGCTTCGGCGCAAAGCGCGCCGATTAAGAAGCTTAGGGAAGATAAAATTTTAAGGGACGAACATGAAAATTATCTCGAAATTTAAAGATAATTACGATTTTATGGTGTCAAAATACGGGCTTGACGAGACTTTGGTCTATGACCGCAGAAACTCTACTCTAGTCGGTGCTGACAAGCTATGGAGGCTTGACGAGGGCGATAAAAAGGAGTTTGAAAGGAAGCTTAGCGGATACCGCTTTATCGGCGGTAAATTTATAAACTGGAGCAAAACTGACGTAAATAAACTGCCGCGCCTGCTTCACTCCGTGATTTTCGTGGGTAAGAATTTGATCCATATTTTCGCCGCGCAAGGTAAAATTTACACAAGCCTAGAGTTTGACGAGACGGAGCTAAGAAGGCAGTATCAGAAGGACAGAACTTTGAGCTTTAGCGATGGATTTCGCGCCCATATCGTCTCGCGGCTCAGCAAAGTCGGCGAGCAGGCTACGCGCGAGGAAATTTTGCAGCTCGTGGCGCTAGAAGACGACCGCAAAACGACACTAAAAAATATTGTTCGCGACGATATAAGCAAAGATGAAATTTTGAGCGCCCCAATCGTATTTTTTAAGCTCACACAGAACATTCACACCGCGGCGATAAATCCACAGCTTAACGCGATGGGGTTTTATCTGGATACCGACTTTGTCTGGCAAAGCTTAGTCGAGTTTTTATCCGCCAAAAAGGACGCCTCTGCTCCGACGGGCACGATACCAAATAATATAAAAATCGCTAGCAAGGGCTTTGACGTAAAGCGCTCGTTTCGCCCAAAAATGAAATAATTCGGCTCGCGCAGCAAATAATCCGTGCAAATCGTCGCTAGAATTTATACCGTCCTGCTTCGCTGTTTTGACGCGCCTCATAAATCGAGCGAAATTTTATAAATTTTTATAAGTTTCGACGAGCAAGCGCACGAAAGCTTAGGCACAAAATGAAATGTGGATAAAATTCCGCAAAAGCTCTTTTGCAAAATTTTAAAAGAATTAAAATATCTCCTTGAGGAATTTTAGAATTCCGCATAAGGCAAATTTACAAAAATCTCGTGAAAAATATGGAATTTCGTGAAAATTCCGCAAAATTTTAAAATTTTACCGCAGCGGCGTCCATCGCGCGCATTAGCCGCAGCATTTGAACGTGCGGAAAAACGTCGTGCGTGCGGATGATCGCAGCACCGTTTAAAGCGGCAACCTGGTGCAGATACAGCGAGCCTGCGAGCCTATCCTCGACCGCAGAGGGGCTGTAAAAATCGATAACGCTCTTTCTGCTCGCGCCCACGAGCAGCGGGCAGCCGAAGTGTAAGAAATGCTGCAAATTTTTAATCAGCACCAAATTTTGCTCGGCGGTCTTGCCAAAGCCGATGCCCACGTCAAGGATGATCTTTTTAAGCCCCGCACTTTGAAGCTGTTGCAAATTTTGCGCAAAAAACTCATCGATCTCGCCCATCAGATCGTCATATTTGGGCGCAAGCTGCATATTTTGCGGCTTTCCTTGCATGTGCATCAGCACGTAAGCGGCGTCGTAGCGAAGCGCAAGCGGTGCGAGAGCGAGGTTCGCGCTAATGTCGTTGATGATGCTAAAGCCCCGATCTAGCGCAAATTCCAAGCAATACTCATCGAAGCTATCGAGGCTAAATTTTGCCTTTTCGTGCAGACGCAGGCGATAAATTTCGTTCACGATGTCCTTTATGCGCGCAAACTCCTCATCCCTGCCGCAGTACTGGCTGCCCGGGCGCGAGCTCACGCCGCCGATGTCGATGATAGCGGCACCCTGCTCGATCATCTTTTCGATCTTGCAAATTGCCTCTTTTAAGCTTGCCGCGCGACTTGCGGGGTTAAAACTATCGGAGTTGATGTTTACTACGCCCATTATTTCGCAGCTTTGCGGCTTAGCAAATTTCTCGCTTAGAAATTTCGCGAGCTCTTTTAGCCCGAAATCCTGCAGCGCTTCTTTTTGCGCCAAAGCTTCGATCTGGCGATCGTTTGCAATCAAAACCGCATCCGTACCTTCGCGCCCTAGGATCACCCCTTCGTTGCACGCAAGCTCGGCGCCGATACTAAGGGCATCCTGCTTTAAAATATTTGCCGCGGGCGCTCGCAGATCTTTTAGATAGAAAAAGTTTAGGCGCGATTTTTTCTGCATTATCGCCCGCCCCGCATTTCGCACGCCGATGCGCTCGCAAATCAGCGCAAAATCGGCCTCGTTTGAAATTTTATAAATTTTCATCTTTTCTCCTCTATCATCAAAAGTAGCGGAGTAAGCACAGCATGGGCTTTGGCGTTGTGCTCGGCGAGGTAGCTTAAGCGGTCAATCCGCTGCAGCTCATCGCTGCTTAGACTGACGTCCGCTTCGAAGCACTCTAGCGCGATCTCGCCGATGAGCGCTTTTAGCGCCGTTTTGTCCAGCTCGCCCTTGCGCTCCAGCGCGATCTGTGCGTCGATAAACTCCACCGCTTCCTTTAAGCTGAGTCTGACTAAATTTAACCCGGTGCGGTATCTGGGCTTTCGCACGCAGAGGTTTTGCACGATCAGGCGCGAGCGGATGGTGGGCAACAGGGCATTGATGAAAGGGGTGATCAGGAAAAACACCGTATTTTTAGGCGGCTCCTCTAAAATTTTAAGCAGAGCGTTTTGCGCCTCCTCGCCGAATTTCGTAGCGGCGATGACGATGATTTTATCCTCGCGCTCGGCGACGTAGGCTTCGTCAATGATCTTTCGCGCCTCGTCGATCTTAAGCTCGACGCTTTCAAAAAACCTTAAATTTTTGCGCGGAATTTCGGCTAAAATTTTATCTTTAAAGCCCTCATAATCGTTTGTTAAAACGATCTGATTTATGATTTTCAAAGCACCACTTCGTCAAAAAGCACGGCGTCGATGCTTTTGTCTAAAATTTTAAAAAGTTGGATCAGTTTTAGATCCAGGCTCGGATCGCTCTCGCTCATATAAAAGCTGTTTTGCAGCCTCTCGTCGATGAGCCACAGATAGCTGTCCTCGTGGCTTTTGGCGATTTTGGCTAGCGGATGGTTGCCGTTGCCGATGTAAAAATATATAAAGCCGTTGGCAAACGCGAGGCTTAGCATATCGTTTAGCAGCAGCGCGTCCTCTAGGCTATTTACGCCGCCGCGGTAGAGCGAGCGCAGAGAAAAAAACGGTAGCAGCGGGCGAGAGTTGGTAGAGGAGTTGATCTTTTTGATGATGTATTCGCTAAACCAGCTTCGCTCATCGTCGCAGATGACGATGAAAGCAAAGCCGTCGTGGAGGAATTTTAGCTTTGAAGCCAAAAGCGGCGTCCAGTCCTCCTTGCGATCCTCGAGCCACTCAAGTCCTGGCTCGGAGCGCATCGCCGTGACGCTCCAAGTGTGCAGATCCTGCATTATTTATCCAAATCGTAGGCTTTATGCAGCGCGCGCACGGCAAGCTCGCCGTATTTGGCTTCTACGATCATCGAAATTTTAATCTCGCTCGTGGAGATCATCTGGATATTTATCCCTTCGTCCGCAAGCGTCTTAAACGCCTTGCTGGCTATACCGCTGTGGCTTTTCATACCCACGCCTACCAAAGAAACCTTTACGATATCGGCGTCCGATTCGATGATGGAATTCGGATTTGGATTTACCTCTTTCATTACTTTATAGGCCGTCTCCAGCTCGTTTTGCGGCACGGTAAAGCCTAAATTCGTCTCGCCGTTTCGTCCGATATTTTGCACGATCATATCGACGTTGATCTCCTTGCTCGCGAGCGCGGAGAAAATTTCAGCCGCGACGCCAGGGCGATCCTCTACGTTTCTAATCGTGATTCTTGCTTGATTTTTATCCAGTGCAATGCCGCTAATTACCGCATCTTCCATCTTTTCTTCTCCTGTTATGAGTGTTCCTTCGTGATCGTTAAAACTGCTTCGCGTCACCAAATTTACGTTTAATTTCTTCGCAAGCTCGACGCTTCGATTTTGCAAAACCTTCGCTCCCAAACTCGCAAGCTCAAGCATCTCGTCGTAGCTGATACGATCAAGCTTCTTGGCTTTTGGCTCGATGCGCGGATCGGTCGTATATACGCCGTCTACGTCGGTATAAATTTCGCACAGATCAGCATTCAGCGCTCCTGCGACGGCGACTGCGCTAAGATCGCTTCCGCCTCGCCCTAGCGTCGTTACTTCGCCTGCGGTGCTAATACCTTGAAAGCCCGCGACGACGACGATTTTGCCCTGCTTTAACGCCTCTTGCATGCTTTTTGGATCGATCGAGACGATGCGAGCTTTGGTATGAAAATTATCCGTCACTATACCCGCGCCTCGCCCGCTAAACGCGATCGCAGCATAGCCCTTGGCATTTAGCGCGATAGCTAAAAGTGCACTCGTAACGCGCTCGCCCGAGCTTAACAGCACATCCATCTCTCTGCCTACGGGAGTTTTAGTAAAAAATTCCGCCTGCTCGATGAGCTGATTGGTAACGCCACTCATCGCAGAGACGATTACCGCGACATCGTGCCCTTCGTTTTTAGTCTTTATCACGCGCTGCGCGACCGCCTCGATCCGCTCTAGCGTACCGACGCTCGTACCGCCGTATTTTTGAACGATCAGCATTAAATGTAACCCTCCTCCTTAAAATATTTTAAAACCGTCGCGTAAATGGGCTTTTTGAAGTGATTTACGTGCTTTAAAACCTCATTCGCGCCTACGAATTTAAATGCGTCGAACTCCGGAAGTTTAGTATTGATGTTTATATCGGCTAAGCTTCGCAATCTCACCAAAAAATACCTTTGAATTTGCCCGTCGTATGGGCGCATCTTTTGAGCTACCCCATCGGGAAAGTCGTAGCTAAGCCACTTCGGGCACTCAGCGATGATATCGACTTTGCTTGTTCCGATCTCTTCACCGAGCTCTCTGCGGATCGCCATCTTAGGCGTCTCACCATCGTCGATACCGCCTTGAGGAAACTGCCAAGCGCCTTTGATGTCGCTTCGTTGCGCAATCAAAATTTCGCAATTAAACGGATACGAGGGCGAAAGTACGATTGCAGCGACATTTGGTCTGTAATTCTTCTCTTTTTCCATCTCGTTTTCTCACAAAAAATTTCTTAAAATTCTACCTAAAAATATTAAAATTTGCGTTAAGAGGCTTAAAATTTATATAAATTTTCAAATTAATTCGCTAAATTTTGCGACATAAATTTAGCCCATAGGATCGCCCCTTGCACATCTATATCCATGTGCCGTTTTGCACCTCCAAATGCCCGTATTGTGCCTTTGGCTCCTTCAGCGATAAGTTTAGCCTTGCAAAAAGCTACTTTCGCGCGCTAGAGCTTGAAGTGCGCGACTTTTTGGCAAAAAATCCGCACGCGCAAATTTCGACGCTTTTTATCGGCGGAGGCACGCCAAGCGCCGTAGATGCGGGGCTTTACGACGAAATTTTTGCGCTGCTTGCGCCGCATTTCGCCGCTAAAGCCGAAATCAGCTCGGAAGCCAACCCAAACTCCGCTAGTCCCGCTTGGTTTAGTGCGATGCGCGAGCTCGGCGTAAATCGCATCAGCTTCGGCGCGCAGAGCTTCAACGATGCCAAGCTAAAGTTCCTCGGTCGCGCGCACAGCGCGGCGCAGATTTTTCTCGCGGTGCAAAATGCCAAAGCAGCGGGCTTTGATAATATAAATTTAGATCTAATCTACGCGAGCAAATTTGACGATAAGAGGAATTTAAAATTTGAAATGGACGAGCTTGCGCGCTGTGAAGTGCCGCATCTAAGCGCTTATGCGCTAAGTCTCGAGGAAAACACGCCCTTTTTCGGGCGCAAAAGCTTTAAAAAGGAAAGCGCGGCTCTAGCTAAATTTCTCTTCGCCCTTGCGGCGGATAGCGGCTTTAGCCAATATGAAATTTCAAATTTTGCCGCGCGCGGACTGCGCTGTAAGCACAATCTCGCCTACTGGCGCGGCGAGGATTACGCTGGATTTGGGGCATTTGCGGTCGGAACTAGCGGACAGGTGCGCCTTAGCTCGCCTAAAAATTTGCGAGATTACATCGCAGATCCGCTGCAAAAACAGCGCGAAGTTCTAAGCGCGCAGGATAAAAAGCTTGAGCGCATATTTCTCGGGCTGCGCTGCGTTTTGGGGTTTGAGGCGCAAATTTTAGACGCTGCAGAGCTAAGCAACGCGCAGCTGCTCGTACGCGAAAAAAAGCTGAAATTTGCCGAGGGTAAATTTTATAATCTCAACTTTTTGCTCGCCGACGAGATTGCGCTTTTTATCACTCAAGAAAGCCGCCACGGGCGCTAAATTTAAGATTAATGAAATTTTAGTTAAAATACGCCACTTTTTACGTTAGGAAATTTTATGTTTGGTATCAGTATGCCTGAAATTACGGTCATTTTAATCATCGCGATAATCGTGCTGGGGCCCGAAAAGCTTCCAAAAGTGCTGGTCGAGCTCGCGAAATACTTCAAAGTCATCAAAAAAACCATCAACGACGCAAAATCGAGCTTCGATCAGGAGCTTCGCATCGCCGAGCTCAAAGAGGACGCCAAAAAATATAAAGAGAGTATCACGCAAGCAAGCGAGGGCGTGCGCAAAAAGCTCACATTTGAGGAACTCGACGAGATCAAAGGCGGTATCGACTCAGTCAAAGAGACGCTAAATGCGGGGCTAAAAGGCGCGGAAAGTTCGCTTAAAGAAACGCTTAACTCGGACGCCGCCAAAGATACGCTAAATTCTGCGGAGGTCTCGGCACAAAAACAGAATGAGACGGCAAATTTAAAAGCAAATTCGAGCGGCGAAAATTCCGCGCAAAGCTCTGCCCGCGCCGCAAACTCTACGCAAGACTCCGCCGACGGCGCAATGAATTCCGGCGCTGAAAGCAAAAGCGCGAATTCTGGCACTGGAAACAAAGGCAAAAATTTTATGCCGAGCACGGACGGCGGCGCGGGAAATTCCGCACAAAATACCAATGCAAGCAGTGAAGCTAAAAGCGCCGCGCAAAATTTTAACGCAAATTTAAACGGCGATGCGCAAAATTCTATGCAAAATTCCGCACAAAATAGCGATACGCAAAAATCATAATGAGAGAGAAATTTAATGTTTGAAGAGCTAAAACCCCATCTAGCCGAGCTTCGCAAGCGCCTGGTTATCTCCGTGCTTTCCGTCATCGTCCTTTTTATCGCGTGCTTCGGCTTTTGGGAAAATATTTTAGGTTTTATGACCCGTCCGCTGGTGCGCGTGCTTCCCAAAGGCAGCGAGATCATCTTTACCCAGCTTGGCGAAACGTTTTTTACCGCGATGAAGGTGTCGTTTTTTACCTCGCTACTTCTAGCAATGCCGATAATTTTCTGGCAGGCGTGGCTTTTCATAGCACCCGGGCTTTACGACAACGAGAAAAAATACGTCATCCCCTTCGTTAGCGGCGCGAGCATTATGTTCTTTTTAGGCGCGGCGTTTTGCTATTTTTTCGTAATCCCCGTCGCGTTTAATTTCTTGGTAAATTTTGGCGCCAAGCAATTTACTGCGATGCCTACAATCGGCGAATATGTAGGCTTTTTCGCTAAGCTCGTCGTCGCATTTGGTATCAGCTTCGAGCTTCCTGTAGTAACCTTTTTCCTCGCTAAAATCGGGCTTGTAACTAATAAAAGCCTGAGCGATTTTTTTCGCTACGCAATCGTCATTATTTTCATCTTTGCAGCGATCATGACGCCGCCGGACGTGCTTAGTCAGTTTATGCTCGCAACTCCGTTAATTGCGCTTTATCTGCTTTCAATCTTCATCGCCAAAATGATAAATCCATATAAGCCCGAGGATGACGAAGGCGAAAATTCCACGGACGTAGCGCAGGCGTGAGATGGCGGATCTAAATTTAGTTGGCAGCTACGATTACGAGCTTCCTAGCGAGCTCATCGCAAGCGCGCCCGTGATGCCCAAACAAAGCGCGCGACTGCTGATCTATGACCGCGCTAAAGAGCAGATCACCCACGCGCACTTCGGCGATCTGGCGGACGTCCTGCCGCCCTGCGATATTATTTTTAACGACACGCGAGTAATTAAGGCGCGCCTTTTCGGTCATAAAAACAGCGGCGGCAAGATCGAGCTTCTGCTAAACTCGCCGCTTGAGGGTAATAAATTTAGCGCCTATATTCGCGGCAGCGTCAAAGCGGGCAGCGAATTAAAATTTCAAAGCGGTCTTGAAGCGTGCGTTTGCGAGGTAATGGACGACGGGCTTCGCATTGTGCAGTTTGAGCAGGGCGGTAAAGCTTTAAACACCCATGATGTTTTTGAAATTTGCGAACGTATCGGCCATGTACCGCTGCCACCATATATTAAGCGCGCCGATACCAAGCAGGACGAGAGCTGGTATCAAAGCATCTTCGCGCGCGAGCAAGGCGCCGTCGCCGCACCCACCGCGAGCCTTCATTTTAACGATGCGATGCTAAACGACCTGCGCAAAAACCACGAAATTTATTTTATCACGCTGCACGTGGGCGCGGGCACCTTCAAGCCCGTGGAAGTAGCGGATCTGCGCGATCACAAGATGCACGGCGAGCTCTACTCTATCCCGCCGCAGACCGCGCAAATTCTAAAAAGCGAGCGAAAAATTTTAGGCGTGGGTACGACCGTTACGCGAACGATCGAAAATTTTGCACGTAACGGGCAAAGCAGCGGAATCTGCGAGCTATTTTTACACCCGGGCAACCCGCCGATAAGACAGAATTTTTTGCTTACAAATTTTCACTTGCCCAAATCCACGCTGATAATGCTCGTAGCGAGCTTCATCGGTCTTGAGCGCACGCTTAAACTCTACCGCATCGCAGTAGAGCAAAGATACCGCTTCTACTCCTATGGCGATGGGATGCTTGTGCTATGAAAGCCGTGGTTTTAGGCGCACTAGCAATATTGGCTGCGACGGCAGGCTTTGCGGCAAGAAAACTTTTTGCTAAAAAGCCCGCCGTAAGCGGCAAAATTTTCTCCGCTGCGCCTAAAGCCAAAGAAAGTGATTCTGTCGTGCCTAGACGCGAGGATATCGCGCAGATCGATATTTTAAAAATTTTAAAATTCCAAAGCGAAATTTTATTTGAGGAGTGCACGAAATACGACAGCACGCTCTATCTTAGCTTCCCGCCGCAGCTGCCGCGTATCTACGGCGGCGAGGTGCTAAATCTCACTAGCGCGGTCTTTGACGCGTGCGAGTTTTTCCTGCAAAATATCGCTGAACCAATCCGCGTAAGCGTGGAATTTAGTAGCAAGGAACTTAGAGCGAATATGAGCTCTATCAAGCTCGACGTTCGCGTAGGCATCGATCGCGAGCTAAAGGATCCGCGCACCTATGCGCTTAAAAGTGCACTGGAAAGCGCTGCTAGCACGGATGATGAGTATCTTACTTCGGCGCAGACCCATTTGCGTGCACTCGGTTCGCATCCGAGTATTGGAGCTGACGGGCGCGGAACCTTTATTAAAATGGATGCTGTGCTTAGCTGCTTCGCGCAGCAAAGTTTTAGCGCCAAAAAATACGACTACAACGTCATAATCACGCATAAAAACCGCGCGATCTTTGAGGAGCTGAGAGATTTTTTGAGCGGGCTTGGTTGCGACGTGATGCCAAACTCCAACTGGGAGAGCGCGAAGAGACATCTAAACGACTTCATCTACGTAGCCGACGTCGTCATCCTTGACGCCGAGATCCTGCGCGCAAATATAAGCGAAATAAACTACCTCAACGCGCTGGAAAAAGATGGGGTATTTTTCATATTTTTGCTCAAAAACAAACACTCGCTCAAGGTGCTGGAAGGGCTAAGCTTTAAATTTTTCAAGCTCGAGATGCCATATTTCTACGACGAGTTTTACGCCACGCTTGATCTCATCGAAAAGATCAAAAACGATGAGAATTTCTTAGGGCTGTAGCGAACAGACAGCGATAAATTTAAAACCGAAGAGATTGAAGTGCTATATTTCGACCTAGATTGGATCAAGGGCAATATAAACGATAGCGAATATGCCTTAAGGCAGCGGCGGTACGAGGCGTATTTGGCAGGGCTGCATAAAAATATGCATACACTAGAAAGAATTTTTTCGGGCATAAACTTCAACGATGCGCTATTACTACCCGAAAAACAAATCAATGAAAAGTTGCATTTGAAATTTTACATCGAAGATTTGCAAAATGGATATTATGAACTAAAATGCGTTATGAGCTCGGATCAAAGATGCGACGCGGCGCCCGGCGAAATAATAACGAGTGAGATATTTTACGAAAATGGCAATTACCGCCTCTCTTTCATCCCTACCTGCCTGAAGGAATACGCCGTTAATTTTTCCAGTATAGATAGCCTTAAATTTAACGTGATTTCGCAGAAAAAATATAGCCGCGAGTTTAAGAAATGGAAACTTTCATAGAAAACCGCGCGCCCAATCGGTCGCGCATAAAATTTTGCCCGTAAAGATCGCGCCCTTAAATTTATCCCGCTTGCAAGCCGTAAACAGCGTAAATTCCGTCGTGTCTTGCAGCTAAATTTATTAAATTTACATAGTCCGCGCACAAGCAAGTTTATTTCGTCTGCTTACCTCAAAAACGCCCAAGTCCCATTTTTAAATTTTACGCCCCAAGCAGCGGACTTAAGATATTTTACAAACGACATAATCTGTTTTGAAGCGCGCCCGATAAGACGTATATAAAGCGAGTAAATTTAAGAATTTAGTGCGGATGGCTCGGCTTGCGATTTAAATTTTATCTTTCGCCCTCTTTTTTAGCCCTGACCGCTTCATAAAGCTCATCGATCGAGGTTGCGGACGAGCCCGAATATTTCTGCGCCGCTTGCATAGTCTTTTTGCCCCACTTACCGTCGATTGCCACGCCGTAGCCGCTAAACATCAAACTACGTTGGATATAATAGACTTTATCTTGCTGTGTCATATTTTGTTGCTTCTGCACTTCGTGCTCGGCATCTTTTGCCTGCTCACTTTCATATACGGAAGCACCCGCTAAATATCCTAGAACTAAGCCTCCCACAATTGATACGACAGACGCAACAAATCTATTATTTACGCTAGAAGTCAAGCCTTCCAAAAATGCCTTTGCAATGCAAAACACTATAAAACCTGGAATAAAAGCGAGAACAGCATTGAAGCCACCACCTATCACATATACGAGCATACAGACTAAAATAATAGCTACAAGCCCCTCACCCAAACCGCTACCGGCAAGAAAGCCTAGGAAAAAATTCATAATTTATCTTTTAAAATTTAAGTAATGTAATTCTCCAAATTTAAATTTAATCGGAGAATTACAAAATTTATCCCCGCCAATAGACGGCGGAACATAGGCTACTTAACGTGCTTCATGATCCTATGAAATTGCGGACTATGATCTTGCGCCATAAAAATAGACCCAATGATACCTAACACGCCGATACCCAAGACGATATAAAATAGAATACCACTATCCTTGGCAAAAGCCCCTCCAAAGAACAGCCAAAGTATAGAAATAAGAAGCGTCTTTAGCCAGGGTCTGCTATAAGAGATCTCCGCCTGGCACCCACCGCATACGACCGCACCGTATTTGATGTCGTCTTTGCCGCAAAAAGGACACATTAAATGATCCGGATGTTCATTCTCTACCATAATTTCTCCTTTGAAAAAATATAGGTGGAATTATATATATAAGAGCGGGCTTAAATTTTAAAATTTAGAGTTTAAAATAGGGGGAATTTTAGCGGCTTTGTACCGCTAAAATTTAAAGATTTTCGAATGGATTTACGACTACATCTTTGCGATCGACGATGTAAGGTATAAGGGCTGCTTGGCGCGCGCGCTTGATAGCCTTTTCTACCATCTCTTGGTATTTTTTGCTAGTGCCGGTTAAGCGGCGCGGCATAATCTTAAAGCGCTCGCTTAGGCAGTGCTTTAACAGCGCCGTGTCCTTATAATCGATAAATTCGATCTTTGCCTCCGTAAATTTACAATACTTTCTAGTATATTTTCTCTTATCTGCCATGATTTTTCCTTAATTAAAATGGGATCGTGTCGTTGCCGTCATCGTACTTATCAGCATCGACGTCGACTTCCGGAATCGTGCTTTCGTAACTCTGCTCTTTTTGTTTAGGCGCATTGTAATCGTTTTTTGCGCCTCTTGAATTTGAGTTTTGTCTGTTAGCATAGCTATTTCCGCCGCCGTAATTACCGCCGCTATAGTTAGAATTTCCGCCGCCGTAGCCGCCGGAGCTTCCGCCATAATTGCCGCCCTCGTAATTGCCGCCTTGATTATAGCCGCCGCTTCCACCTTGATTGCTTCCTAGCATCTCCATAGTATCTACGCTGATGGAGTGCTTGCTTCGGTTCTGTCCGTTTTGATCCTGCCACTGATCTAGCTTTAAGCGACCTTCGATCAAAATTTTACTGCCTTTTCGCAAGTATTGATTTGCGATCTCGGCCGTACGACCGAAAAAATCTATGTCTATAAAGCACGTTTCTTCGCGTTTCTCGCCGTTTGAGCTATTGTATCTGCGTGTGACGGCGATGCCGGTTTTGCCTACGGCGGTACCCGTTTGCAGATATCTAAGCTCGATATCTCGGGTCAAATTACCTACCAAAACTACTTTATTGAACATATTTTATCCTTTATTCATCCTCTTTGGTTGCTTCTTCAGGCGCTTTTGGCTCTACCGGTGCTTTTGGCTCGCGCTCTTTTTTCGCAGGGCTTAGCTTGATGCCTTTGCTTAGCTTGTCCCAAGCGGAAATTTCACGCTTAGTTTCATATTTGACGGTCAAAAATCTAATGATATCTTCGGTGATACGCAGATTTCTAACAAGTTCGGAGATCAAGCTCGGCTCGGCCTTAAAATAGATTACGAAATAAACTCCGCGCTCATATTTGTCGATCTTATAGGCAAGCTTTCTAGCGCCCATTTCGATCACAGAAGCGATCTCTCCGCCGTTTTTGGTTATGATTTCTTTGACGAAATCGACTTTTGTTTTAACTTCATCGTCGGTAAGCGTGGGCTTAACGATGAATAAAACCTCGTAGTTTCTCATAAATTCTCCTTATGGATTTTAGCTCGCAAACAGCGTCTGCGGGCAAGGATTTTGCAAAAAATGCGAAGAGATATTACTAAAATTTCACTTAATATTTGCTTTTTGCCGGAGCGAACTTAACAGCATGCGCTGCAACCTCAAAAACGACGCGAGCAAAAGCTCATCCTTTGCCGCGTTCTTTTCGCTTTTGAGTTCAAATTCCAAATCGTTTAAGTGAGCGAAAATTTTATAAAACATCCGCGTCGAAAAGCTAGTGGCGTAGCGCTGCATCTGTGCGGCTACGGAAGGTGGCGGCTGATAGCCTAAAACCGCCTTAAAATCAAATCTGCCGTTTATTTTCACGTAAGCATGCAGGCGAAAAATTCTATAAATCAGGCGGTAGAAATAATTTATCAGCTCCATCTCGTTGTATCCGCCGCCCAGAGCCATTTTGTAAAAATCTACGCGAAAATCGCAAAGGCTGAAAATTTTATCAAAAAGCTCGTCGTAGCTCACCTCGCTAAGGCCATAAACCATCAAATTTACGTTTTGCAGGCTAAGCTCGAGCCCCAGACTTGCAAATTTCTCTATCTCGCTCGCGCTTAGGCTCAGGCTTTCGTTGTGTATGGCGTAGATCCTGCTAAGCGCGGCGGTGTTTGCAAAAAGCCCGCACATCTCGCATTTTTGCGCAAGTAGCGCTATGGCTTCATTCATGCCCGAGGGTTTGAAAAATCTAACCTCATTTCGTTCAAATTCCTTGATAAAATCCGCGCTTACAGAAATTTCGCTATCGTTTAGCTCGTAGATCAGATGGTTATTCGCGTCCGACTTACACAGCGCGATGAGCCTTCGCAGCTCCTCCTTTTTGATAAGCGAGGCGGTTTTGATGTGAAGCGTGTTGCTGCCGCCGAAAAGCGAGGGCTCCAAGAAGCTTCGCGCCTGCTCAAAATCATACTCCAAAAAATACAAACTCAAAAAATTTTCCGCGACGTAAATTTGCTTCAGGCGCTGCGCGTAAAGCTCGTTTGAAAAATCGTCTCCGCCGCGCAAAAGCACGAAATTCGGCACCCTGCCGCTTGCGATAAGCCCGTCAAATTCTTTCCTATACATCAGATCTTCTTTACTACCCTGCCTAAAATCACTCCGCTAGCGATGTTTGCATCCGTAAGCTCTACCAGCACGGGCGTTAAAATGTCGCCGGCGAAATTTGAAACTAAAATTTTAGCCCCCTTTAGCTTGTCATCGAGCTTTGCGGTGACGGAATTTCCGTTTTCGTCGATGTAGCAACGGAATTTTTTGCCCAAATTTTCCGCGGCCCAGCGCGCAAATTTTCGATCCATAAAATCAAACGTGACCTTATCCGCCTCGCGCTCGAGCTCGTTTAGCCGCGCGCACGTCGCATCGATGTTTAAAAGCAGGTAATTATAAAATTTTTCATCTCCCCTCATCTGCGCCTTTAGCAGGCGGTGTAAAATGAGATCGGAATAGCGTCTGATCGGGCTTGTGAAGTGCGTGTAGTTATCAAATCCGAGCCCGAAATGCCCGCGCGATTCGGATCCGTACTCAGCGCGTTTTTGAGCCTTAATGATGAGCTTATCGACCTCCTCGCGGATCCCCATAGCATCGGCTTGCGCTTGGATTTCGCCGATCATCTTAGCAAGGTTGCTCTGATACGGCGCGTCGATGCCGAACAACGCCAGATCGTCAAGCAGCGCGTAAATTTTTTTAAGCTCCGCCGAGCCGTGATTTCTAAAAACGCCCCGCTCGATACGCGCCGCAGCGGCTTTGTTGGCTAGCAGCATACAATCCTCGATGAGTTTGTGCGACGGAGTATCGGTCTCAAAGCGAGTGGAGCTTATTAGGCCGCGCTCATCAAGCGTGATGCGAAGCTCCTTGGTGCGGAAATCAAATCCGCGCTTTAGCCTCGCGCGGCGCAGGCGCTCGCAAATTTCATTAAGCGGCAAGAGCCAGCTTAAAATTTCAGGCTCGCTCGCTTTGCGGGTGCGTAAAATTTCATCGACCTCGTCGTAATTATAGCGGCGTTTTGATCTTATAATCGCTTCGAAAAGCTCCTGCTTTTGCGGGTTTAAATTTTCATCCAAAGCGATTTTAAAAACAAAGGCTAATCTAGGCAGATCTGGCATCAGCGAGCAGATGTTTTCGCTAAGCTCGCGCGGCAGCATCGGCACGGATCTGTGCGGGAAATAGATCGAAAAGCCGCGAAATTTCGCCTCCTTATCGATCGGCGAGTATTCGCTTACGTATTCGCTCACGTCGGCGATCGCGACGTAAAGCGTGCGCTCTTTTACGTCAAAATAGATCGCGTCATCGAAGTCCTTGGCGTCGATGGGATCGATGGTACAAAAGGGCAGATGCTGCAAATCCACGCGCTGCGGATACAGCGCCTCGTCCACTTCGCTGCCGAAGCTCGCGGCTTGCTGCTTGCACGCTTCGTTAAATTCGTCATTTTTATCGTAGATCGCTAAAGAAATTTTCTCATCGACGAAGGGATCGGATAAGTTTCCGATCACCTCGGTAATCTCGTTCGTTAGATTATCAATCTTTAAAAGGGTGTCTGACGGCAGCTGCTTGAGCGATTTTTGCGTGGCTTTGAGCGGATTTGCGAGGCCGGTTTTAACGTTCACGCCTAAAATTTCGCGTCCGAAGCTTTTGGTATAAACCACGCTCGTTAAAAATGCGGGCTTAATGCACATCAGCACTTTTGCGTGCAGGCGGGACTTTCTTGAGCTTAAAATTTTTGCTAGGATCAGATCGCCCAGATGCACGCCGCTTAAATATCTGTTTTCGATGATGAGATCGGCTTTTAAGCGGTCGTCGAAGCTTTGCAGATAGCCCGTGCCGTCGCGCGCGATGTCGAGCCTGCCGAAAACATAGCCGTCGTTCAGATAGAGCTTGCCCTTGTGCGCGCTGATAGCGCCGATATTTAGGAGGTTGCGCACGAGCTCCTTTTGCTCTCCGCTAAGATCCTTTTCAAATACGCCCGAGTTAAAGGCGCGCAGGAACTCTCTCATATCGAAATTTCACCTTTCGCCTCTAAAAACGCCTCTTGCTCGAAGCCGAACTCGACTAGTAAATTTAAAGCGTTGTCGATACTAAGCTCGTCGAAATGATGGTAGATATTGACCGCGGTTTTGGCGATCTTTAGCATCGCGTAGCGGGATTTGTTCTCAAAAGGCGCGTCGTCGGGGGCGTTTGAATACAGCGCGTCCTGCGCGATATGCTCTAGCCCGAAATGCGCAAATAGCGCGTGCGAGACGCTTTCGCGGTTCGTGCCGCTAAATTCCATCTCCACATCGGTAAAATCCTGCGGAAAGATCGAGCCCTTGATGGCATGGTAAAATTCCTCCGCCTTGCCCGCCGCGCACACCTGCTCGTCGATAAAAACCCGCCCGAACTCCACTAAAATCACGCTTGAAAGGATACTTTGCTCGATCTGCGGGTAGGATTTGATCCACGAAAACATAAGTAGATTTCGCAGTAGCGAGACCTGCGTAAGCTTTTCGCGGTCGATGCGATACGCCTGCAAATCCGGCTTGAGCATCTCATCAAATACCGCGAATAGAAAAAACGCCCGCATCTGCTCGCGCCCGTAAAGCTCAAGCGCTCGCTGTAATTTTAGCATCTTTAGTGTCGCAGCGCCCTGCTCTCGCCCCTGCTCCTGCGCTCTGCCCCATTCTTGCCCCTGTTTTTGCTGCTGCGCTTGCCCCTGCTCCTGCTCTCGTTCTTGCTGTTGCGTTTGTGCGGCTTGCGTAGAGATACTCGAACCTAGCGCACAATCAGCTCTCGCGGCAACGCGTTGATTTTGTGGCGGCGTATCGCTCGCGGCCTGTGAGGGGTTAAATTTAAAATTCTCGCCGCTGCAGTTCACGCCGTTTGCGTCATTTGGATGATTAAATTTAAGACTATCGCCCTGCCCTACTAGGTCTGCGCCTTTTTGCTCGCTCGAGGCGCACTCGTTTTGCTGCCACTCGTCTACGGCGTCTTGCAAGCCGTATTCTATGGACTTTGCGCCTTGTAAATCGCACCGCTCATATGTAGCGGCGAAATTTTGCCTCGCGAACCCTTCGGCGCTAAATTTAGACAGACCGCAAAAGGCCAAATCTAAAATTTTATCCGCAAGAGGGGCGTTTTTTGAAATTTGCAAAGCGAGCCTGACATCCGAAACGTCCGCGTCAAACGATGCTAAAATTTTTAAAATTTCATCGCTAAAACCCGCGAGTGCGCCTATTTTTTGGGTTATAAATTTATTCATTTTGAAAAGCCGTTCAATATAAATTTCGCACAATCATATCAAATTTTAACTCAAATTGCAAAGCAAAACGCCGCCGTTGCGTCTAAATTCCGCTTCGGCTCGCGGGCTTTTGAAGCGCTTTTTTTGCGTTTTAAAATCGCAGATCAACCCGCCTGTTTATCGTGACGGCAAAACTAAAATTTCATCCGCTGTTTTATAAAATTTTAATCCCCTTTCGTATAGAATGCATCGAAATTCCGTTTATAAAGAGCCCAATTAAAACAGAAGCTTAAAGAGCTAAAAAGACTTAAAAACCGAAAATAATTTTAAGATACTCAAGCTAGTTTTTAAAATTTCATATAAATTCATCTACTTGAATTTATATGAAATTTAATGACGAGCTAAGATATAGAGCAATAAAATATTGCTACTAAAGAAGCTCTTTTGACTTTACAAATTTGCATATGTATTTTTATAAAGGTTAGATATGCGCAGTATAGTATTTCTTTTCATAATACCCGCTTTTTTTACCATAAGCTTTTTTGTCACCTTAATCGCCCTAAAGGGCAAACGCAAACGTTTTTGGCTTTTTGTTTGGTTTGTCGTATTTTTTGGTGACGGATTTATAGTTTCTGCCATATTTCACTGCTACGGATATCTATACGGCAAAATAAACGTCTATGAAAAGCCCGCTATCAGAGCATATTATGCCGGAGAAAAGAAATTTGATCTAGGATTTCTCAAAGCAAATCAATTCTCATCGCAAGATTATACTAAAGACATTGCTTTTACGATGTTGATAAATGGCGATTTGGACTATATAGATTATAGAGTTCAAGCGAAAGATAGTGCCAATAATGGTAAATTTTTTAGAATTTACGTAGATAACAATACTTCAAATAAATGCTTTATGTCGGTAGATGAAGAACTAAAGGACTACTTGTCCGATAAAAAAATACCCTACTCTGAATTTAAACAGCTTTACGACGAGTACCGCTCAAAACCTGGCGAGTATAAAGAGATATATTATGATGCTTGGTTTGATAACGAAGAGAGAAAAAAAAGTTACCCGCAGCAACAAAGAATAGTAGTGGACAAAATGATAAAAATAGTGCAAGAACGATATAGAAGCCTGAACCCTATTAATATGAACGGCAAGGTATTTACATGGGACGACTATCAAATAAAGCGGGTTATAGATGGGCTACAAGACGTAGATAAAAAAATGGAATACTACAAGCAAATTTATAAAGACAAATGCGTAGCTCGCAAAGAAATCTCCAAAGATGAAATAGCGCCTGCCGAGCTTATAGTGGAAGATCCATATCATCTCCTAGAACCAAAGCCTAATATAAAAACTATATTCGATAAGATGCTGGGAATGGGATTTAACTACGGTGGAGTCATAAAAGATATAAATACGGGCAAGATACTAGCCGACAATATATACATCTATGAGTCTTATCACACTTGGATATTGCAAGCTCTAGTGAGTGCTTTGGGTCCGCAATCTAGCGGTGAGTTTTGGATGTGTAACAAAAATGAAACTAATTCGATAGAAAAGTGTAATCAAAAGATGATAGAGGAATTTTTTAGAAAGGATAGAAAATGAGAAAGTTTGAGGCGCTAAAAACATATGCAGAGCTAGCTTGGGCGAGGTATAGGGGATTGAACAATTAACAAGCCGTGGTATAAAAAAGACTGCCATGGATTTTGAGTTTAACTGAGGGCTAATTCAGATCCAAATATCAAATTTGCAAATTTAAATTTACTAATTGTGTGAATTTGCAAAGTAAGTTTAAATTTGTAAATTCATAAAATCCAGTATCGGCAATACTGACCGAGTTTAAATTCGCAAGTTAAACTTTAAATTTGAAAGGAAAAATATGAAAAAAGTATTTAAAATTTTATTTATAATATTTATTTTATTTATTTTGTGTCTTATTATTTCATTTGCCTATCAACTTTATAAAGACGACAAAAGGCATACTGCCGAATTAGAAGCTATGTTTGACAAATACGATAAAGTAAAATATTTGGAAAACAAGATAGATTTTAAAACAGCAACCCAGCATGAAAAAATTAATTTTTATATAAAAGATTTTCTACAAAAAATTCACTATTTAGACAATTATCCAGCAAAAGATATAAAAAAGATGAAGAATATCCATAGGGATATAAATGACTTTGCTGAAACAAGATTTTATCTTTGCAATGGAGACAAATACCCTGATGACAAATGCGAATTTTTCAAGCTTGATAAAAGATTAAATTTAGAATATTTACTAAATTTAGGTTCTAAAATTTGTAATGCCGACACGCCTATGCAAAACGCACAAGAGATAATTGATAATGATGAAATTTTAAAAATAGAACCTTTTTATCCATTCAATGAAAAATACATTATTGATGAAAATAGTAAATTTTTGGAAAATTTCGTTTATATTGGCGAAAATAAGCATATACTTTTTTCAGATTTTGTATTTATAAACAAAAAAATCTTAAAATATCACGATACAAAAAACGACATAGTCATTGTATCAAATATTATGTTTTCTTGGCTTTTAGCAAATGCTATTGTCAATAAAGAAATATCAGAATTTTGCGTTGCCCATAATCTACTGACAACTAACAAAAAAAGATTTTTTGAAAAAACATATGGGAGAGAATATTATTTTAAATATATTCCTACTAATAGACCTATACTCCAAAATATCGTTTTTAATGATTTTTCATATAATGGTGATTACTATTATAATGCGATTTTAGAGCAATACCAAACTTTAAAAAATAACAATTTCAATAAAAATCTAAATTTACAAGGAGACGGCAATGCCAAAAATTGACTTAAATGGTGACGGCATAAAAACAATATCAAGAAAAAAACAGTAAAACATACTTCGACCTAGATAATAACAAATTCGCAGAAAATACCTCTTGGATAGATAAAAATGACGGAATTTTAATAAATAAAACCTTAATCGCGAATAGCATAACAAACGGAAGCGAACTATTTGGAAATTATACTTTACTAAGAGATGTAAGCTTAGCTAATAACGGCTCTGAAGCGTTAAAAGAATTTGCAAATTTAAATTTACTTGTTGCGTAAGTTTAAATTTGTAAATTTAAGAATTTTGTATCGTATTTAAACGATATGACCTGAATTTACAAAAATAGTGAATTTAAGGTTAAAACAAATCAAATTTAAGATTGATTTGTTGTATAATGCAGACTCGCAAAAAGGAAGTAAAATTGGAAAATTTAAATTTTAAAAACGATATTTTTGATAAAAACAAAAACCAACGAGATTATGATAAAGAACCATTAATTTTACGGAATTATACTAGTTGGGCTTTATTTATCCATTTTTTATTAATTTTTGCATTTTGGGTAATTGTTTCAGCATTCGTTTTGAATAAATTTGATGAATTTGAAGATGGAAATTTAGAAATCGGAATAGCTATACAAACAGCCATTTCCTTTGGTTTTATAACAACTCTTATTTTAATATTAGATTTTAAAAATATTTTATCAATAAAGCCACACTATACTCATTTTTACAATTCAAAAGTTGTGTTTTATAATCATAACAATAAAATTGATGAAACAATACATTTCCAAGTTATGGGAGATAGAATTGTGTTTCATAATCCATTTGACAATCCAATTGGTTACGATATTTCGCATGTAAAAAAAAGAAGAAGGCAAAATGGTTTTTTGTTCTTTTATACGAATAATTACAACAACAGGTTTTGGTTGGGCATTTTTGAGTGCATTTACGATAATAAATCTTAGTTCTAGGCATAGTTTCGAACTATCCTTGTTGTGCGTGCTTATTACAATATTTACATTATTTTTAGCTGAATTTTTAGAAATTTTAGTTTTCATGGGAATTTATAAAAAATCAAACAAAACTCTTAAAAATTTCTGGAAATATGCTAGGAAATTTCAAATAAACATAGAGTGGGCTTCGATTGAAAGATGGAAAATTACTCCGACTATCAATATGTTTTATTTCAATCAAAAAAACCACGACGAGTTGAGGCAGTATATTTTAACTATATTTAACAGAGATATTGACAATAATTTAAAATAAAAATTTTCTAATAAGGAGACAAAAAATGAGTAATTCAAGTAGAATTAATAAGGCAACAAACGAGTTGGATAAAGCAGAAAAAAGACTGCTATATTCTTTTGGTTTAACTGAGGGCTAATTCAAATCAAACAGATCCAAATATCAAATTTGCAAATTTAAATTTACTTATTGCTTGAATTCAAAAGCAATAGCAAGTTTAAATTTGTGAATTCATAAAATTCAGTATTAGCGATACTGACCGAAATTGAATTTGCAATGAAATCTTATAAAAAGGATAAATTTGGAAAAATTAGAAGAAAATTCAGAAAATAATCAAAATTTAGATAAAAATACGAATTTGGAAAATCAAAACGGACCAAAACTACTTTATAGACTTGATAAAAGAAATCCGTTTTATGTGGCTTTTGATTTAATTGTTTATTTGTTGATAGCTTGGATACCGATAATATTTGCTATACCAAATTTTGTTTTTGATATTGGCATATTTAGTCTAATTTTAAATATGTTTTGTGCCTATATTTCGTTTATAGTTTTACAGATTTTATATTCGATAATCTTTTTTGATTATTTTGAAATTTATGAAGATAAAATGGTTTATAAGGATATTTTTGGTTTTAAAATTATATTACATACGAAACAAATTGATAGATTTTTTTCGTATGGATATTGTGGAGTTACAGAATTAATGGCTATTTTTAGAAAAAGAAGATTTAAAATTTCCCCAACAATATTAATTCTTAGTTTAACTTCTGAACAAGAAAACGAAATAAGAAAAAACTTAGCATATTTAAATATAAAAAATTTTAATAAAAAGGATTAAAATGAGAGATTATGATAAAGCTCCACTCATCATTAAAAATAACTTTATAATGATAATGTATGGTTTTACATTTTTGCTTGTATGTAACACTATAATGATTTATATTGTATTTTTTACTGGTGTTGTCGATTGGAATAGTGGCGAGTTTTTTGAAATTTTAAAAAATGAAATGAGAAATCCAAGATTTAGCTTTGTGGTTATAGCATTTCCAATAGCCAATATTTGGGCTTTTATTGATTTCATTAGAAAACTTAGAAAACCCGAAAAAGTATATTTATATAATGATAAAGTTTATTGGGATAAACGAGATACAACAGTAGAAAAACAAAATATTGTTTGGGTTAAAAAAAGTATTTATCCTATGATTGGTAAGATACCAGATAACTCGGTTCAAAAAATTTTTGCACCACTTGGTTTTGTTATTGCAGGATTTTTTTTGATTTTATCAAATTTGTTTGCTTGTTTAGTAAAATTATTTGCCTTGTTAATTAACAAAGATTATAAATTTATGCTATTTTGCACCATAGTTTTTTATGACAATCAAAAAAATGCCGTAAATGTCTATTTAACGACAAAGCAAGATTATAAACAAGTAAATGAATATTTACTACAAAATTTTAATTTACAAATTAAAAATTTAGATAAAAACTACAAATTTTATAAATAAGAGAAAATTACGCCAGAAGATAACAATACTTCTAACAATTCAAATCAAGGCGTTGCTTGGTATGTCAAGCCTACTTCGGATACAATCGATTTCTTGAAGGGAATTCCCGTAAATATTTTAGCCGATCCTGATAATGTTAAGGTTTTTAATAACTATGTCAAAATCAAATCAGGTGGGCTAAATATGGTTATTCCTATCGTTGATGCGGCTGCTGGGAAAAAAGAGTGGGGCGAAGCTATCGCAAAGGGGAGCCAGTGATGTAGTATAAGACCTTGCGGTTGGTTCTGCAACAACTGCTTTATATGTTTGGGTTTTTGGTTCAAATCCTGCCGGTTGGGGTGCAGTGGCTGTTGGTGCTATAACATTAGGTATTTACTTGGGCTAAGGGCCTTGACAAGTGTTGCCTCGCTCAAAGCGCTTCCTTCCGTATTTGCAAAAAATATAGAAGACTTTGTTTTTATGCTCTCTAGCCACTTACCTACCTCCTTTGGAAGACCCAAATATTCGTCGCCGTTGCCTTTTACCTTATTCTCATCTTGCGGAAATAGTAAGTAGTATTCTTCGTCATCGCCTACTTTTAAATGCTCGTGGGTTAAATTCCTTACATTTGAGCTTCTTAGTCCGGTAAGTAGTCCAAAGATCAAAGCATTCTTAACGCCTATTTGGTTAGGATAACTCATGATATATTTTATCAACAACTTCAAATCAGTATTCGCGGAAATATATGAATAGCCCTTAGATTTAGGTATCTTATATAGGTTTTTTAATTGCGTATCGCAAAATAAAAGATTATCGTTTATACCTATATCTCGCGCGAACCTGAATAAAGAACTGATAAAATAGAATAAATCTTTTAAAAGTGCAAATTTTCCATTCTTGTAAATAGGATCTAATATCTGCATTATCTCTTTTTTGGTAATCTTTCCGATATCCTTATCACTAACGCACTTTAACCTCGATTGAAATCTAAATCGCAATTTCCTTAACGTCTTCTCGGCAAAAGCGTTATATTCACAGTAAACTCGCTAGCGTATTCTTTGGAGCTGCTACAACCATTATATGGCTATTTGATATTAATTTCTTTAACAATATTCTAGCCCCTTCGAATGTTATTTCATCGGCATTGCCTAGGACCTTGATTAACTTACCGCCTTGCGTATAATGATAGTGCCTGTGTGTTTTAACCGTTCCGTCTCTAGCCGGTGAGCTATAAAATTTAACGGCTATAAAATCATCCAATACTTCGACCATAGTGCGCTTATACTGCGGCAAAATAAAATTCCTAACTACTTTATCAGGATCTGATTTAAAAATTGGATTATCCTTAATTTTGGTAAAAACTTCTGTCATCTTTCTTCCTTTATATAGTAATTTTAGGCAGATTATAGAATTTCCTCAAAGGATTAACAAGGCGGGAGCGTAGAAAAAGCTACTATACAATTTTTTAATATACAGTAGTTTTCTTAAAATATATGTGTGAATCGATGATTTTAAGTATTAAGAATTTTTTAAGAGTAATTTTAAAATTCCCAAAAATAGAGCTTAAAAAATTATCTAAAAATTCAAAAAAACTAAAAAATAGGGAAAATTTTGATAGATGGTGCGACCGACGAGATTTGAACTCGTACACCTTGCGGCACTACCCCCTCAAGATAGCGTGTCTACCAATTCCACCACGGTCGCATAAATTTTAAAGCTTAATCTCAAGCCTTGAATTATATGAGTTTAAAGCCCGATTTCTCGGGCTTAGGATTATTTTGCAGCAGCCGTAAGACCTTCTGTTACGAAAGGGTTAGCAAAAAGCAAGATGAAAGCAATAACTAGCGCGTAGATAACCTGCGCTTCGATCATCGCAAGCGAAATATACATCGTAGTCGATAGCTTGCTAGCTACGCTCGGGTTTCTAGCAATACCGGTAATTGTAGCGTTAGCGGCATTTCCCATACCCATAGCGCCACCGAAGGCGGCCAAGCCTAAAACGATACCGACCGTGATCGCAGAATAAGAAACGATCTGAGTGTAAGCACTTAGCTGCTCGCTAGCGAAAGCCGCACCGCAAAGCGCAAATAACAATACAAGAACTTTTTTCATAAAAGTCTCCAATAATAAATTTTAAAACGAGTTTCGGATCAATACCCCTACTCCAACGTTTCAAGGCTAAAATATTATTAAAATTTTGCTTTTGATTTGTTTAATCTGGCGGAATTTGCGTTAAATTTAACAAATCCCGCCGAGCAGGTCTAACGTTTAGCGTCCAGATACGTATTTAGCGCCGCAACGTAGGCCTTTGCGGACGCTAGCATCGTATCTACGTCAAGTCCTCTACCGATGATGGCGCCCTCGCTCGCAAATTCCACCTTAACGGTTACTTTTGCTAGTGCGTCTTTGCCCTGCGAGACCGCTTTAACCTGATAATCCTTCAGGCTACCGCTAATGCCGCTAATGCGGTCTATCGCCTTAAATATCGCATCCACGCCGCCGTTTCCAAGTGCGCTGTCGCTTAAAATTTCATCCTTATACCTTAGCGTAAGAGCGGTGCTAGCGTGTCCTTTATTGCAGCTATTGGAGCTTAAAACAAGCACTTCGTAGGTCTTTTCGGCTCCTACGAACTCGTCGTTTACGAGCTCTCTAATATCCTCGTCGAAAACGTCCTTTTTGCTATCTGCGAGCGCTTTAAATTTATTAAACGCGATCTCAATCTGCTCGTTGCTAAGCTCATAGCCCAAAGACACCAGCTTGTCTTTGAAGGCGTGGCGCCCGCTGTGTTTGCCCAGCACGAGCGAGTTTTTATCAAGCCCGATATCCTCTGCGTGCATGATCTCGTAGGTTTCTTTGTGTTTTAACACGCCGTCTTGGTGGATGCCGCTTTCATGCGCGAAGGCGTTTTTGCCCACGATCGCTTTATTAGGCTGCGGCTCGATGCCAGTAATGCTCGAGACTAGGCGGCTGGATGGATAAATTTCTTTCAAATTTATATCGGTATAAAGCGGCGCAAATTTATCCCTGCGCGTCTTTATCGCCATTACGATCTCCTCTAGCGCCGCATTGCCCGCGCGCTCGCCGATACCGTTTATCGTGCATTCGACCTGTCTGGCTCCTGCCAAGATAGCAGCCAAGGAATTTACGGTAGCCATTCCCAAATCGTTGTGGTTATGCACCGAAACTACGGCGCGCTCGCCGATAAGCTTAACGATCTCGCCTATGCGCGTAGTGATCTCATCCGGATAGAGATAGCCCACCGTATCGGGGATATTTATAGTGGAGGCCCCTGCGCTTATCGCGGCGTCGCAGATCTCTTTTAAAAAACCCATATCGCTTCTGCACGCATCCTCGCAGCTAAACTCCACGTCATCGCATAAGCTTTTGGCGTATTGCACAGACTCTACGGCGCGCTTTATGACCTCTTGCGGCTGCATTTTAAGTTTAAATTCCATATGGATGGGACTTGTGGCGATGAAGGTGTGGATGCGCCCGAGCTTCGCGCCCTTTATCGCTTCGCCTGCGGCCTTGATATCTTTTTCTAAAGCGCGTGCAAGCGAACAGACGCGAGCCTTGCTAACGGCGCCAGCGATCTTTTCTATCGCGTCAAAGTCCCCTGGGCTCGCCGCCGCAAAGCCAGCCTCGATAACATCTACGCCCAGCTTTTCAAGCTGCAACGCAAGATGGATCTTTTCGTCCGTATTCATCGATGCTCCGGGGCTTTGCTCGCCGTCACGAAGCGTCGTATCGAAGATTATGATTTTATTTTTGTCCATTACAAATCCTTTCAAATCGTTAAAATTTGGCGAAATTATAGCCGCGCAAGCTTAAAACAATCGCGGCGATAAACATATCTGAGATTATTTCGCCGTTTCCTCGGGTTTGTCTTTTTTATGAAATTTAGCCGCGCTTAAATTTAAAGCTCCGCGAACCAAACCGTAAACGATATAAACCAAAGTGAGCACCGCCGGAAATTCCAGCCTGAAAAGATATAAAAGCGAGAAAAATACGACGATTAGAAGCACTAAAATTTTAATCGCGTTGGGGCGCTTTAGGCTGATCTTTTTAAAGCTCGGAAAGCGTATGTTGCTTACCATCAAAAACGATAGCGCCGCCATTGCGATGATCAAAAATACGCCAAATCCTTTGGAGAGCTCATATTTTAGATAAATTCCGATCCAAAACGCCATCGTAATCGCTGCCGTAGGAATCGGCAGCCCGATAAAAACACTAGGCTCATAGGTGCCCGTAGTTACGTTAAATCGTGCCAGTCTAATCGCGCCGAAAACCACGTAAAGTGCTGCTACGAGCGAGCCGACCTTACCGTAATCGTGCCCGACCGCGCAATAAAATAGTAGCGCCGGCGCGACGCCGAAAGCAACGATATCTGCAAGGCTATCGAACTCCACGCCGAATTTCGATGTCGCATGCGTTAGCCTCGCCACGCGGCCGTCAAGCCCGTCGCAGATCAAGGATAAAATGATATAAAAGATCGCGGCGCTAAAGTTGCCTTTGATCGTAGAAATTATGCTGATAACCGCTAAAAATACGCTTGCCGCCGTGAAAAGATTCGGCAATATGTAGATTAATTTTCCCTTTTCCTCTTCCATCTCTTACTCTTTAAATTTTATTTTCGCACCGCTTTTTGTTCGGTGCCGCGGATCGCGCATAAAGCATTTTAGTGCGATCGCCTTAAAATTTAGCCCTAAGCTCTTGCTCTGCGCGCGAGGCTTTAAATTTAAGCCTCGCTCTTTGCGCTTTCGATATCGTCGTTAGCGCCTAAATTTCGCACCAGACGGGTAGGCATGCCGTTATCTTTTTCAAATTTAGAGATGATCTCTACGATCTGCTCGCCAGAGACCGTCTCCTTCTCATACAGCGCCTTCACCATCTCCTCGATCGCCGGAGCATAGGTCCTTAGCGTCTCTTTTACCGCCGCATAGCGTTCATCCAGCGTCTTGCGGACATATTCGTCGATCTTAACCGCCGTTACCTCGCTGTAATCCTTGATACTCTGTCCGCCGTTTAGGAAGGAATACTGCTGTTTTTCGAGCACCGCAAGCCCGAGCGCATCGGTCATTCCGACCTGAGTAGCCATAAATTTAAGCATATCGGTAGCGCGCTGCAAATCGTTGCCCGCTCCGTCGGTGATCTCGCCTAAAAATACATCCTCCGCCGCGCGCCCCGCCAAAAACGTATCGATCTCGGCAAAAATTTCATGGCGCTGGTGCAGATATCTATTTTCAAATGGAGAATTTAGCGTATATCCCGCGGCGCTCAATCCGCGCGGCACGATAGTTACTTTAGATACCGGCATCGCGCCTTTAGTAAGCTCGGCGATGAGCGCATGACCGCTTTCGTGGTAGGCGACGATCCGCTTTTCGATCGGGCTTACGCGGCGCGATTTTTTAGCCAGTCCAATACCGACGCGTTCGATCGCTTCGAGCAGGTCTTTTTGCTCGACCTCCGCCTTTGCCTCGCGACCCGCTAAAAGCGCGGCTTCGTTGATAATATTTGCAAGATCTGCTCCCGCAAAACCTACGGTAAGGCGCGCGATCTCTTCGATATCGATATCGCGAGCGAATTTAACGTCGCGCATATGCACCTTTAAAATCGCCATTCTGCCGTCAAAATCAGGTCTATCGACCAAAACCTGCCTATCGAATCTGCCCGGACGCAAAAGCGCCGCATCCAGCGTCTCCGGGCGGTTGGTAGCCGCAAGGACGATTACCGGGCTTGATTCCGAGCCGAAGCCGTCCATCTCAGCAAGCAGCTGATTTAGCGTCTGCTCGCGCTCGTCGTTGCCTCCGCCGATACCGCCTGCGGTTCTGCTTTTACCGATCGCGTCGATCTCATCGATAAAAACGATCGCCGGAGCCTGTTTTTTAGCGTTATCAAATAGATCGCGCACTCTGCTGGCGCCCACGCCTACGAACATCTCGATGAAACTCGAGCCCGATACCGAAAAAAACGGCACGTCCGCTTCACCCGCAACCGCTTTGGCTAGCAGCGTCTTGCCCGTACCTGGAGGCCCCACCAAAAGCACACCTTTTGGAATTTTAGCCCCGAGGCTAATGTATCGCTCCGGATTTTTTAAGAAATCTACGATCTCTTTAACCTCCTCTTTTGCCTCTTCGACGCCCGCGACATCGCTAAATTTAACCTTCGGCTTTTCGGCGCTTACTAGGTTTTTAGAGCTTCCGATGCCAAGCACGCCACCGCCCATATTACGCTGCATGCGGTTGGCTAAAAACATCCAAATTCCAAAGAAAATCACGAGCGGCAAGACCCAGCTAAAGAGCAGATCGGTCAAAAAATTGCTCTCGTTATACGCGCCGTATGGAATTTTGCGCGATTCTAAAATTTGAACTAGCTCGGGATCATCCACGCGCTTAGCGGTGTAGATTACATTGCCGACTTGCGCTTTAATCGTGGAGCTCCCGATAGAAACCATGCTTACTTGAGAGTTTTTGATCTGCGATTTTAGCTCGGAGTAAGTTACGTTTCTACTCTCGCCTGAAACGGAACCTAGCACTCCGCCGCTATCAAATCCACCGCTTGGCGATATCGCTTTAAACACGACTATCAAAATAAGCGCAAAAATTATAAAAACGCCGATCGGATTTTTATTGAAAAAATTGTTTCCGCCGCCGTTTTGAGGGGGTTGATTATTTGGGTTGTTATTCATATTTTCCTTTCATAAACGAAGCTAAGCCATTCGTTTTGCTTTTTCATCTGCACGAAATTCAAATCCGAAAAGGCCTGCTCAATCCTATCTTTATATTTTTCTAAAATTCCCGACAGCACGAGCTTGCCGCCCGGTTTTAGCGCTTTTTTCAGATCCGCGCTTAGGATCAAAATCACGTCGGCGATTATATTTGCGACGACGAGATCAAACTGAGCGTCTTTGCAGAGCGCACGCCCGCTTAAACTAGAAGACGCCTGCTCACCCAAGTTTGAAACGCTGCCGAGCCAAATTTTATCAATCTGCACGCCGTTTTTCTCGGCGTTTTGCTGCGTAGCTGCCACCGCCTGCTCGTCGGTATCGCAGGCGCTTACCTTTGCGCCCAGTTTTTTCATCGCGATACTTAAAATTCCGCTGCCGCAGCCCACATCAAGCGCGCTCATGCCATCGCGAGCAAGCTCGCTAAGTAGCGCCAGGCACATATTGGTACTTTCGTGATGACCTGAACCAAACGCCAGCGCAGGATCGATCAGCAGATCGATTAGCGCGCGATCTTGCGATCTTTCGCACCAGCTCGGACGGATGTAAAATTTGCCGACCGCTACGGGCGTGACGCCTTTTTTATACTGCTCGATCCAATCGATATTAGGCTTTTTTGAAATTTCGATCTGCAGATCGGCGTCTAAATTGAGAGATCGCGCGAGCGCCTTTTTAAACTCTTCAAACGCAAATTTTAAATTTTGCAGATCCTCTGCGTCGCGGATTATGAAACGCTCGCCATCCTCCTCGACGCAGGTAACGCCGAGCTCAAACGCAAAGTTTTTAAAAAGTTCGCTTGCATTCGTGCTTTTTACGATCATCTCATAAAAAAAATCTTTCATCGCCTCACATCGCCTTTAAATTTTAAAATTTGCATATTACTAAAATTTAGTTCAAACTTTGCTTACGCTCGGGCGTTTTTATAGAGCCTCAAACGCCTTTCTAAGATCGAGCGTACCCTCGTAATATGCCTTGCCGACGATGAGCCCTGCGATGGAGCCTGCGTTTTTTAACGTGATTATGTCGTTCATATCTTTCACGCCGCCGCTTGCGATAGTATCGATGCCGCAAGCTTTCGCGATAGAGCGGCTAAATTCTACGTTCACGCCGCTTAGCATCCCGTCGCGCGATATGTCGGTGCAGATGATCGCGCAAACGCCCGCGTCCGCGTAGTCTCGCGCCAGATCGGTCGCTTTTACGCGGCTTAGCTCCGCCCAGCCCTCGGTAGCTACGAGTCCGTCTTTTGCGTCTATGCCCACGACGATGCGGTAAAGCTTCGCCATTTTCTTTACGAAATCTCTATTTTTAAGCGCCGCCGAGCCGAGGATAAATCTATCGACGCCCAAGCTCAAATACTCCTTTATGCGCACTTCGTCGCGGATACCGCCGCCCACTTCGACGCGCAGGCGCGTGCTTTTTACGATCCGCTCGATCGCTTTGAAATTTACCGCCTCGCCCGCAAACGCACCGTCGAGATCAACCAGATGCAGCCATTTAGCGCCGAGATCTTCAAATTTTTTGGCTAGCTCGCAGGGGTCTTTGGAATAAATTTTTGCGCTTTGCATCTCGCCCTTGCTAAGGCGCACGGCGCATCCTTGTTTCAGATCGATCGCAGGGAAAATTTCCATCACAGCTCCGTAAAATTTTTAATGATTTTTATGCCGGCATCGTGGCTTTTTTCGGGATGCGGCTGAAAGGCAAATACGTTTTCGCGCCAGATCGCGCTTGCAAACTCATAGCCGTAAAACGTGCTCGCAAGCGTGATCTCGCGCTCGCAAAGGACGTGATAGGAGTGCACGAAATACAGATACTCAAACTCGCCTAGGCCCGCATTTATCGGCGAGTGCTTGATAAAGTGCGCGCTGTTCCAGCCTACGTGCGGGATCTTTAGGCTTTCGGCGCAAGCGAAATTTTGCCCGCAGCGCTCGCCGGGCTCTGCCCCGTCTGGATTAAATTTCGCCCCGTCCGATCTAAATTTTATATTTTCGGACCCAGATTCCGCCCCCCGAATATTAAATTTCGTTTTGTCAAATTTTACGACGCGACCGGGTAAAATTCCAAGCCCGCTGCGCGCGCCGAATTCCTCGCTTTGTTCGAACAGAAGCTGCATCCCTAGGCAGATGCCTAAAAAATATCTGCCGCTTGCGACGAACTCTTTAATCGCGGCGTCCATACCGCTTGCGCGAAGCCTGTTCATCGCCTCGCCGAATGCGCCCACGCCCGGAAGCAGAGCTTTATCGCAGCTCAAAAGCTCCTCCCCGCTGCGCGCAAGAGTAAATTTAGCGCCGCAGAAGCTAAGCGCATTCATCACGCTTTGGATATTGCCCGCGCCGTAATCCACGATACCGATCAAACAGGCTCCTTCGCACCGTTCAATCGGTGCGAAAACTCGGGCACGATACGCTTTAGCTTATCCGCGACCTGCGCGTCCTCGCACTCCGAAAGCTCTTCAATCTGCGAGCTTAGCTCTTGCAGGTCGTATTTTGCGGAGTGGGTTACGAATATGGATTGGTACTTCGTGCTCTTGTCGTTTTCGTCGATCAAAAGCTCTTCGTAAAGCTTCTCGCCTGGACGCAGACCTACAAATTTAATGCCAAGCTCCTCCTTGCCGGCAAGCTGCAGCATTCGCTTGGCAAGATCGGCGATCTTTACGGGCTCGCCCATGTCCAGCACGAAAAGCTCGCCGCCCTGCGCGATGGAGGCTGCTTGAAGCACCAGCTGACACGCCTCGCTAACGAGCATAAAATATCTCGTAATCTCGGGGTGCGTAACGGTAAGCGGCTCGTTCGCTTCGATCTGGCGCTTAAATTTAGGGATGACGCTGCCGCTTGAGCCGAGCACGTTTCCAAAGCGCACCGCGACGATCTGTGTGTCGCTTGCCGCGTCGTTGGAATTTAGCGCATAAAGCTCGCAGATACGCTTCGTCGTGCCCATAATGTTCGTCGGTCGCACCGCCTTATCGGTCGAGATCAAAACGACCTTTTTCGCGCCGTATTTTTTAGATAGATCTATTACATTTTTTGTGCCGATGACATTGTTCTTGACCGCTAGATGCGGATTAAACTCGCATAGCGGCACGTGCTTATACGCCGCTGCGTGCACGACTACTTCGGGATGAAATTCTGCAAAAACCTCCTCCAGCTCATGGCGATAAACGACGTTTATCATCTTTAACTCGTTACGCGCGTCCGCGCCCGTAGCTTCATTTATTGAGTAGAGATTAAACTCGCTGTGCTCGACCATGATAAGACGCTTTGCGCCGAATTTCAAGCATTGCTTACAAATTTCGCTTCCTATCGTGCCGCCCGCGCCCGTTACCAGCACGATCTTGTCTTTGATAAAATTTTCGATCGCCTTAGTGTCGAGGTCTTTGGGTTTACGCGCGAGCAGATCCTCGATCGATACGTCGCGGATCTTTTTGCTCTCATCCTCCAAAAGCGAAAAGAGCTTGATATCCTTTAGCCCGTATGCAAAAAGCTCGTCGTAGAGCTGCTTTAGCTCGTCCGGATACAGCGCTAGCGCGATGATCGCGGTTTTAGCGCCGCTGTCTTTGATCATCTGCGGAATTTCGCTCTTGGCTCTGACGACGTAGTTTTCGCAATACGTTCCCACAAGCTCTGCTCGCCCGTCCACGACGCCCACGGGGTAGTAGTTGATATATTTTTGCCGCATCCCTTTTAGGACGTGAAAGGTCTTGCTCGTAGCGCCTACGACGATACAAGGCTCGTTATTCGTGATATTTTTCTTCTCACTTAGAAACATCCGCTTTGAAATTCTAATCCCACCGATTAAAATAAACGAGATCGCCGCGTCTATGATGATGACCGAGCGCGGGAATGGGTTAAAAATTTTACTCGCTAGAAAAAACAGGATCAAAAAGGTAAGCGCTGCCATCACGTGCGCATAAAAGAGCTTCCTCGCTTCGTATAGTCCAAAAAATCTCCACGGAACTAAATAGATCCGCAAAAACCAAAAGTAGAAAATTTTAATCGCCGTCAGGCTCGAGGCGCTAAGCAGCGCGCCTTTATAAAATTCGTTCGGTATATCTCCGCTAAATCGCAGCAAAAACGCTATATAAACGGAGAGGATCGAGATAAAAATATCTCCTAGCAAAAAAAACGCAAAGCGGCTAAATTTAGTGGGTTTTAACAGCATTAGATGTTTTCTTTTACGATTTTTACGACGCGTTCGATCGTCTCGTCGCTCATATCGGTGCCGCTAGGAAGGCAGATGCCGCGACTGAACATATCCTCGCTCGTGCCGTCAACTATGCTAAGCGCGCCTGCGAAGATGCTCTGCAGATGCATCGGCTTCCAAAGCGGGCGAGATTCGATGTCGGCTTTATTTAGCGCATCGATTACCTTTAGATGAGCGTCTTTTTTCTTAAATAATAGCGTGCTAAGCCATCTGTTGCCCTCGCCGCCTTCGACTTCAGGCATAAACTCCACGTCGGTGCCTCTAAAGAGATCCTCGTAAATTTTAAAAATTTCGCGCTTTCTCTTTACGCGCTGTGGCAAGACCTCCATCTGACCTACGCCGATAGCGCCTAAAACGTTGCTTAAGCGGTAGTTGTAGCCATAGTCTTTGTGCTCGTAGTGAAGCAGCGGCTCGCGCGCCTGGGTGCTTAAAAATCTAGCCTTAGCCACTAGCCCCTCATCGTTTGAAATCAGCATTCCGCCGCCAGAAGTGGTGATGATTTTATTGCCGTTGAAGCTTAACGCGCCGCATTTTCCGATGCCGCCTAATGCTTTACCTTTATAAAATCCGCCCAGCGCCTCTGCGGCATCCTCGATAACATCAATACCTTCGTTCGCGCAAATTTCGCATATCTCATCCATCTTCGCAGCCTGTCCGTAAAGATGCGTAACGACGAGCACTTTTGGCTTTTTCGGCGATTTTTTGATCGCTTCTTTAAGTAGCTTCGGACTTAAGTTCCAACTCTCGTCGCTGTCTATCAGCACCGGCACGCAGCGCTCGTAAAATATCGGATTTAGCGACGCCATGAAGGTAAACGTGGAGCCGAGCACCACGTCGCCGTCCTTTACGCCGCTGCAGCGAAGCGCTAGATGAAGCGCCGCCGTGCCTGCGTTTAGCGCCAGCGCGCCGCGCGTGCCAGTATAGGACTTCACTGCGTCCTCAAAGCGATTAACGTATTCGCCCAAAGGCGCGATATAGTTGCTTTCAAATACCTTTTTTATATACTCAAGCTCATTGCCACCCATATTCGGCGGGCTTAAAAATACTCTTGCCATCTCTATCCTTCCTTGATCTTTAAATTTAACCTCGCGCGTCGCAAGGCTAAATTTAACTTTCAGCATAAAATTTAAATGCTCGGATTTTATCACTTTTAATGCTATAAATTTTAAATTCAGCTATTTTTTTTAATCACGCGAGCAGGCACGCCTACGGCTACGCTGTCACTAGCTATGTCGCGCACCACCGCAGCGCCCGCGCCGATGATGCAGCGCTGCCCGATACTTAGCCTCTGAATGACGCTGGCACCGATACCGATGTGCGAAAACGCCCCCACCCTCACGCCGCCCGCAAGCGCCGCGTTTGGGCTAATGTGCGCGAACTCGCCGATCTCGCACTCATGCTCGATTACGACGCCTGAATTGATTATCGCGCCGCGACCGATTTTAGCTCGCGCGTTTATCACGGCGCCTGGCATTACGACCGCGCCCTCGCCGATGACGGCGCTTGGGCTTACGATCGCACTTTGATGAATTAGCGTCGCTATCTCAAAACCTGCGCGTGCTACTCTCTCTTGGATCTTTGCGCGGGTTTCATTATCGCCGATTGCGATTATTACGAGGTGCTTCGGCAGATCCTCGCTAAATTTCAGCCCCGCGGCGTCGTCTAAAAAAACGACCTCGCTAAATTTAGCCCCGCGCGCGGCTAGCGCGACGTCCGCGACTACCAGCCCGTGTCCGCTCGCGCCGTAAACGTAAATTTTAGTTGTGCCCATTAAATTTCTCCGTCGTTGCCATGCCCTCTTTATTCACGCCCTCTTTTGCAAGCACCTTTTTTATCGTTAAAAGCGCGATCTTAAGATCGAGCGCGAAGCTTAAATTTTGCGCATAATACGTATCGAACTCAAATTTTTTCTCCCAGCTGATCGCGTTGCGACCGTTTACCTGCGCAAGCCCCGTGATGCCAGGGCGCACGCTGTGCCGCAGACGCTGCTGCGGCGAATAAAGCGGTAAGTATTCGATCAGTAAAGGGCGCGGTCCGATGAAACTCATATCGCCCTTTAGCACGTTGAAAAGCTGCGGCAGCTCATCCAGGCTTAGCGCGCGGATTTTTTTGCCGTAATCGTTCAGCCGCTCTTCGTCGGGCAGAAGCTCGCCGTCTGCGCCGCGCTCGTCGCTCATCGTTTTAAATTTGTAAATTTTAAAAATTTGCTCATCAAATCCCGGGCGAGATTGCGTAAAAATCGTGCTTTTGCTAATGTGTTTGCGGATCAAGAACCACGTAAGCGCCATCACGGGCGAAACTAAAATAATCAAAATCAAAGCCGCCGTAAAATCGAGCGCGCGTTTTAAAAAGCCCCTATACATCGATAAATTTCCTATAAACCTCTAAATATTTTTCCGTGACGATCTTTTCGTCGTAATTTGCAAGCACCATCTCGCGCCCGTTTCGTCCAAGCCTTTCGCAAAGCGCGGTATCGTCTAATAAAATTTCGATCTTTCGCGCAAGACCCTCCGCGTCGCGAGTGCGACAAATTAAGCCGTTGACGCCATCTTGCACCGCCTCGACGCAGCCGCTGCAATCGCTTACCACGCAGGCTCGCGCCATGCTCATCGCCTCCAAAACCGTGCGCGGAAAGCCCTCCTTGTAGCTAGGCAGTACGAACATATACGCGCTTTTATACAACTGCCGAACCTGCTCGCTCCAAGGTATCCAGCGCACGAACGGGCTTTTTAAAAAGGCTTCGTCCGCGCTGCTTCGATTGCCCGCATATCCGCTGCCTACGAAGACGAAACTTGCGTCGGTGCGATCTTTTAAAAGCTCGGCCGCTTCGTAAAATTCCCTAATGCCCTTGTGCCAAAGCGCGCGCCCCATCATCAAAACGACTTTTCGCTCGCCAAGATCCGCCCCTTCGCATGCGTCTGGATCGAAGTAGCTCGCATCCACGCCAACGCTTTTGATGCGGTAAATTTTATCCTCGCGGCTCAAACCCTTGGCTAAAAAATAATCGGGGTCTGCGTCATTTACGAAGATGCAGCCGTCGCTAAGCGTCAAAGAGCGCTTGTAAAGCCGCTCGATCACGGCTCTAATCAGAAGCGATTTTAGGTCGCTATCTACGTAGAAGCTGCCGAGCCCCTCGACTAAATTTAACACGGTTTTGATGCCCGCCTTTTTCGCCGCGAAGGTGCCGAAGACGTTTGATTTATGCGCGGAGGTTTGAAGCATATCTAGGTTTAGATCGCGCAAAACGGCGGCCAGATCTTCGCTGTTTTTAAGCACTTTGAAAGGATTGATCGAGGCCTTGTCAAGCTCGTAGGTCGCGACGTGAAATTCGCTCGCTAGCTTTTGCGTATAATCGCCTGCGGGCGCAATGGCGTAAATTTCATGCCCGCGCTCTTTAAGAGCCCGCATTATCGGCGCGCGAAAGAAATACAGGCTCATGCTCTCGTGCGAAAGAAACCCTATGCGCGCCACGGCTCACGCTCCGTTTTAAAATTTTGCGGCTTAAAATTTATATGATTTTGTGCGCGGCACGCAGAATTCTCGCCGTCTCGATTAAAATTTCGCGCGAAATTTTGCACTCTAGAATTTTGCGAGAAATTTAGTGCTTTGAAATTTTGCACCATGAAATTTTGCACTTTGAAATTCGGCGCCGCAAAAAACCCCTGCTCTTTTTTAAAATTTACCGCCGATAAAAGCGCTCGTGACGTTTGAAAAAATTTCATTCGCTCTCCTTTAAACTTAGCCTAAATTTAATCTCAAATCCACGCACGGCGGCAAAATTTAACGCTTTAATTTATACACCTTCACCGCAGGATTTAAGATAACCGGCTCAAGCAGATCGCTTTTGTAGCGCTCAAATACAAAAAGCTGAATGTAGCTTGAGTTTAGCATCGTCTTATCTAGCAGCAAAAATCGCCCGTAATCGCGCATGAAAATCACGTAAAATTGCGCGCTGCTGTCCATATTAAGCTCCTTGACCGCTAGCTTGCCGTTCGCGTCGTAGCTCGTTTCGTAAAAGGTATTGATCGCGAATTTTCTGCCGCTATACTCTAAATTTAAAAGGCTCGGCGAGATCGAAAAGCCGTTGTCCATATGCACGCCGCTTTGATCCTGAATAAATCTATCGCTCGTTATGAAAAACAGCTCACTTAGCTGCTTGCCGTCGGTGATGTCGATGTTTGAAAACTGCGTGACGACGGGAAAGATATTCATCATGCGATCGGGCAAGATGTAGTAGATGTCGCGCGTAGGCCTTGGCGGCTTAAAATCGGCCAGCCCCAAGCTTAAGATAAAATCATTTACATCAGTCGCGTTATAGTCTTTTAAAATTTGCTTTAGCTTGTTTGGAATTTTTTCACTATATCCGCGCTCGGTGTATTCGACATCTAGGCGCGCCATATTTGCGGAGCTCATCTGATCTCTAAAAAGTGCGAAGCTAACGGGGAAATTATCGTTGCCTAGGTGTTTGCCGCCGTCGATGAGGGTTTTTACATCGCTGTAATAGCGTATGCCGTAACCGTAATCCCACCACGAAAGCGCGTAATCCTCGCGCTGCGCCTTATCTTTGAGCTCATCTAGCACCCGTACCTCACTTTGATAAAAGACCGTATCGACCTTGTACGAGACGATATGCTGCCACGCGGGATAGATCGCAAGCGCCGTCAAAATAAGCAGTATCGCACGCCCTGCGATCTTTGGCAGATCCAAGCGCTTTACGCAAAAATACAAAATATATCCGAAGCTCAGTCCCATCACACCCACGGCGTAGATCGTAAATCTAAGACCCGCTTTGTTCGCCGCAAAGCCCAAAAGCAGAAGTGGGATCGAGAGTAAAAATTCCTTATGCCTAAAGCAAAGCACTAAATATCCGATCGCCGCGATCACGAATACCGCGACGTGTGAGCTGATGCGCTCCATAAAGATCTTAGGCGGCACGATGCCCGATTCTTGGATCGTTTGATTGACGTTGAAAAAATGAAATGCCGTATCGGCGTTGTCCGCAAAGGAGCGGAAGATATAAAATTTCGCCTGAAATATGATCGGGCTAAGACCTCCGTTTGCGACGAAAAAGACTACGGCAAACGCGCCGATAATCGCCAAAATTTTAAAATTTAATAGCTTTCCTCTAAACGCAAAGAGCCAAAATAGCGCAAGCGATATTAAAATTTTAGCTACCAAAGGCGTGGAACAAAGCGCGATCAAAAAGATAATCATCGCTTCGTAATTTACCGCACTTTTTCGCTTAAAAATCAGCGTGTAAGCGAAAAATACGGCGAGCATCATGGAATTTAGCGAAAAGCTGGACGGATACCACCACATATAAAATATCACAAACGCGCCCAGCCAAAACAGCGTGCTGCGCGAGCTGCGCGTGCAAATGCGGATGAGTGCCCACAAAATGCACATCGCAAGCACGATATTTAGCATATCGGTGTCGTAATACCCAGCCATAGTGCGGTTGTAGTAGCTATTCGCCACGCTCGCGACAAGCGCGCCGATGAAGCCCGCGCGCATGCAGCGAAACTCACTTGAGATAAGCAAGATCGGCACTACAATGAGCGAGCTAAACAAAGCCGGCAGATAAACGAAGATCGTCTCGATTTTAAAGGGCAAAATTTCAGCCAAAAATGCAGTCACGATCGAAAGCGGCGCGCTAAAATAGCTAAGATCGTTGGGCTGATGAAAGCCAGCGAGGCGATCGCGCGCGCCCTCTGCAAAGGCGTAGCCGTCGTTAGTGTTTATCATCAGCTCGCCGTCCCAAAAAAAGTAGTTCACAAAGCCGCTCGCCCAGTGTACCCACCACATACGAAACGCCACGCTAAAGGCAAATGCGAACAAAATCATCAGCAAAATATGCTTGGAGAACTCATAATTTTTTATAAAGCCAAAAATTCTGCGCCTAGCAGGAAGCGCGTCAGCTGCCTGATTTTTAGAATTTTGGGAATTTTCTGCTGTGGGGCTTTTAGAATTATCAGAATTTATGCCGTTTGTAGAATTTAAAGCACTTGCGGAATTCGCATTTTTAAATTTAGCCAAATTAGCGGCTTTTGCGGAATTTTTATTTGTAGAGTTCGCAGTGCCAGCGGAATTTTTATTTGTAGAATTTTTGCTAGTAGAATTTGCAGTGTCTTTTAAATTTGAGTTTGTAGAATTTGTGCCTGCGGAATTTTCAGAATTTACCGAGGTAGAATTTCGTCCGCTTGATTTTTTAGCCTTTTTGGATTTTTTTTGTACTCGCATTTTTGCAGAAACAGCGCGCGCTTGATCGTCGCTTAAATTTTTAGCGCCGGCGTGCGCGGAATTTTTATCGTTTTTAAGTACGGCGTCCTCGCTACCCTCAATCTCGGCCTTTTCGCCATTAAAATTCTCTCCGCCGCCTGCGGAATACTCTGCGTCAAAATTTCCCTCACTAGCGAAATTTTCGCTTAAGGCAGCTTTGTCGGCACCCATTGATTGCGCGCCTTTTTGACCTTCCGATCCTTCGTCGATCTCTCTGACGCTAAAAGCCTTTTTTTCTTCACCCACGCCTATTTTCCTTCGTCGATTTGTTCTATTTTTGCAATCAGCTCGCTTGCTATCCGTTTTTTATCGAAAAACGAGGCTCTAATTTTAGCCTTTTTCTCATAAAATTTTACATAATTTTCATCATCCAGCGCTTTTTGCATCGCCGCTTGGGTGCTTTCTAGATCGTTTACGCCTACTAGCACGCCCCATTCGCTCTGCCCCAAAAGCTCGCGCGCACCGCTTTGATGATCGCTTGAAATCACGAGTTTACCGCATGCAAGAGCCTCGATAAGCGCGTTTGAAAAGCCCTCAAAAAGGCTTACAAAAACAAACGCATAGCATCTGGCCATATATTTATACGGGTTTGCGTCAAAGCCCAAAAGCTTCACGCGGCCGCCTAAGCCTAGCTCCTCTATCAGAGCCTCAAGCTCGGCTCGCAGCACGCCGTCGCCTAAGATCAGCAGGTCTTTGTCGTTATTTTTTAAATTTGCATATGCGCGGATCAAAAGTGCGTGGTTTTTGCCCGTATCGAGCCTGCCGACGCTTAGGAAAAACGGCCGCTCCTGCGCGACCTGCTCGCTTGCTTTGCGACTGATCTCATCAAGATCGATCGCGTTGTATAGCACGCTCATCTTGCGCTCGTCAATTCCGAAATTATCCGCCAGATCGCGCAGATTTCCAAGCGAGTTGGGGAAGATAAAATCGGCCTTCGGATAGAGCTTACGCAGCAGAAGCTTTGAAATTTTGGATTTAAAGCTCGGCTCTTTATACAGCACCGACGGCGTCGAGCATTCATTAAAAATCATCGCTCCGCGCAGCCCGTAAACTCGCGCCAGCGCCGCCACGTAACACGGGCGGTTCATCCAAACGAAGTGGATGTCGATACCTAGGCGCTCGCATAGCTTTTTGTACCTAAGCGCCAAAAACGGCAGCTTTGCGAGCTTCAGCAGTCCGTTTTCAAAAGGGGCTGATTTTTCGATGAAATGGATCTGCACGCCGCTTGGAATTTCATAAAAAATCCTCTCGTTCATCAGCACCAGATGCACTTCGTAGCGTGCCGTAAGCTCACCTAAAAGGTTGCTTACGACGCGCTCGGCGCCGCCGCCGCCCATCGAATATATAAATACGCTTAATTTCTTCATCCCTTTACCTTTTAAATACCGCTGCCGCGCCCTAAATTTAAAGATTTGCTTACGCCTTTTTAGCGAACACACGCCGCGCACTCCGTTTTAAATTTAGCGCGTTTTTCGCCGCGCCCAAGCGGCTAAATTTCATCGCGCAACGCGGCTTGTAAATTTAAACGCGCCGTTTTGCTCGGGCGCAAGACGCTATCTTAGCACACCGAAGTTTAAATTTATCTCTGCGCGCCGCTAGGGCATCGATAAGCGGCTGCTATTTACGCGCAAACCGATCGATCAAGCCCTGCCAGAGCTCAACGATGCGCTCTTGCGAAAACTCGTCTAAACTTTCATTTGCATTTTGCACGAGAGCATCTCGCAGCGCCTCATCACGCATTAAATTTTCAAGCTTGCTCGCAAGTTCATTCGCATCGCCGCATTTAAACAAAATGCCGCTAAAGCCGTCCTTTATGAGCTCTTTTGCGCCCGCCGTGTCGCTGCTAAGCCGTGCACAGCCGTAAAATGCAGACTCGATCAGCACGTTCGAAAGCCCTTCATTAAGCGAGCTTAGCACAAAAATTTTGGCTTCCTTATACAGCTCGCTCACGTCCTGCTTGTGCCCTAAAAATCGCACTTCAAGCCCGAGTCGCGCCACAAGCTCGCGCAAGCTTTCGCGCAGCGAGCCATCGCCCGCGATTAAAATTTCCCACTTCGCAAGCAGGCTTTTATCAATCCTGCTTAGCGCGTCAAAGTAAATTTCATAACCCTTTACGGGCTCGAGTCTGCCGACGCTTAAGATCACGTTTCGCTTGGCGCCTTTGGTATCGCAGATCTCGCCGAAAAAGGGGTTGTGCACGACGAAGCAGTTTTTGACAAATCGCGAATAGTACTCAAAGTCCGAGCGCGTAAGCACCGTAAGCGCGTCCGCTTTTTTATAGCACAGATCGCGCACGCGGCTAAAAAGCCCGCTTTGCAGATAATCGTGCGCGTTGTGCTCGGTCGCGATGAGTGGAATTTTAAGTCCGAAATTTGCGATCACGCACGCTACGTTCGTCCAGTCCATAAAGCTGATGATGACGCTTGGGCGCTCGCGCTTGAAACACTCGCGCAAAATTCTGTATTTATCGAACCTGCCGCCATTTTTATAAACATCCAGATGCAAAAATTTTATCTTTTCGCTAAATTTATACCTGCCCTCGTCGTTTTCCAAAATCGCGATCGTAACGTCGTTTGCGCGCGCAAAATGGTTCGCCAAGACCTGCAGCACGCGCTCTGCGCCGCCGTTTCTAAGAGCCGCGATGACGAATAAAATTTTCATTTTAGCTTCCGATAAATTTTATAAAATAGCCGCAAAAGCGCGGGGCTAGCGTAAAACAAAATCATCATCAGCGTCTGCGTGCGGCTTGCATGCGCTGCGAAAAATCCAAAATCCAGCCGCTCGCGCACTAAAGCGTGCAGTAAGCGGATCTGATCCGCAGCTTCTGCAGCGCTTAAAGGAGAGCGGGGATCTGCGGTCTTTCTTTGCGACGCAGAATTTTGCTCGGAATTTCGCATATAATTTTGCTTGGCGGAATTTTTAACTGCAGAATTTTTACCGCATGCGCAAGATAAACTATCAGCGCCATGCAAATCCGCCTCGTTTGTCAAACCGCACGTATTAGCCTCGAGAGGAGAAGTTGCATCTCCATCCGAGCCTGCAGCGTCAAAGCTCGATTTGATAATTAAAAACGCCGTATTCAGCGCGGATTCGCAGCGAGTAAAATTAGCCTCACGCGCCAAGCTTGGATAATTCGCAGCGATCGCCTCAGTATAGCGGCGCACCGCAGCGATGACCGCAAGATGCCTGCGCGCGAATGAGTTTACGGTCGAGCCTGCCCTTACGCGGTAAAAATATAAAATTTCATCCGTGCACGCCGCAATAGAAGCGTTAAAAATATCAAAAAATATCGCCACATCCTCATAGATCTGCCCCGCAGGAAAGCGCAAAGCAGCGAAAATTTCACGAGCAAACAGCGCGCGCCAAACCGCGGTGCTAAAATACGGATCCTGCGTGCAGCTGCGTCTAAAAAGCTCTTGCGGCGATATTTTGTATTCGCCTGCGTTGGCATTTGAATTTGCAGCTCCTCCTGGATTACTAATCTCTTTAGAATTTTGATTTTCTTTAGAATTCAAAGCCGCCTTGAAATTATTTATTTCGCTCTCGTCGCTAAATGCTGTGTAGCCGCACATAGCGATTTTGGTGCAAAATTTCTGCGTCAGACGAAAAAGCGTCTCAATCAAATCAAGACTTATCAAATCGTCGCTGTCTACGAAACTGATAAACTCCCCGCGAGCGACATCCAAAGCAGCGTTTCGCGCGCTAGCCTGCCCGCCGTTTGATTTATGCAGCACGCGTACGCGGGGATCGCGCGCGGCGTATTCGTCGCAAATCGCCTCGCTGCCATCATTTGAGCCATCATCTACGAGCAAAATTTCTAAATTCGTATAGGTCTGAGCCGTGATACGCTCCACGCAAGCGCACAGGAATTCTTTGACATTATAAACGGGGATGATGACCGAGATTAGGGGATTTTCGCTCATTATTCCTCCCTGTGTATCGTAGCGGCTATGAAATCCAGCCAGCGTCGCCCGATCGTTTCAATTTTAAAGCTCTCTTCGCGCTTGGAGGCGTTTTGCACGAGTCGCTCGCGTAGCTTTTCGTCGCTCATTAGAATTTCAAGCTTTTTTGCGATGCTCGCGCTATCGCCTACAGGGCACAAAAACCCATCTACGCCGTCGCTTATAAGCTCGCTAGGACCTGCGATACAATCCGTAGAAATTCTGGCGGTACCGAAAAATATACTCTCCATCAAAATATTGCAAAAGCCCTCCATCTTGGAGGTTACAACTACGATTTTAGCGCGTTCATATAAGCTTTCAATATCGCGCACAAAGCCGATGAACTGCACATTTAAGCGCAGCTTCGCAGCTAGGCTCTCAAGGCTCTTTCGCTCCTCTCCGTCGCCTGCGATCACCACCTTCCACTCTTTTAAAAGATTGAAATCTATAAGCGCAAGTGCCTTAAGAAGGATATCAAAGCCCTTATAGACATTGAGCCGGCCGGCTGCTAAGATGATATTTTCTTTAGGCGGGCGAGCATCTTTAGCATGGCTGATCTCAAACATCGGATTAGGCATAATCACGCGATTTTGCACATATGTGTAATGATCCAGATCAAATTTACTAAGCACGCTAAGACCTGCAGCTCGCGGATAAAAGATCCGCTTTAGCGCGCGCCAAATCGGACTTTTTAAAAAACGATGATTAGTGTGTTCGGAGACGATGATTTTCTGCCCAACTCCAAGATTTGCGATAAGCGTAAGGACATTGGTATTATCTAAAAACGAGATCACGATATCAAATTTACGACTTTTTAGCAGCCTATGCAAGGCCAAAATTTTATCGTAGCGCTTTTTTATATTGCCAAATACTCCCAAATCGCCCACTCCCAAATCCAAGCTAATAAGCTCGATCTTAGGATCTAGCGCGTAAAACGGCTCGTCTGCGTCAAATTTTATCACACAGACTTCATTCTCGCGGCAGAAAAAATTTGCCAGCACACTTAGTACGCGCTCAGCACCGCCCTTGCCTAAAGCAGAAATCACCATAGCTATTTTCATTTTATGAGCCTAAACTTGTCTTTAAAAATTTCATCGAGTCCTCTCTTTTGCGGCGCAACGCCTCATTTACGCCATCCCAATCGATAGTCGCGTCCAACCGCGCGTCTTTTGGATCTTGCAAAGCCCTATCTTCAAGTCCGAATAAGCCCAAAAGCGAGCTAAAGCGCGACGCGCCGCGACTAGCGTTAACGAGCACAAAAAACGGCTTATTAAAGATTATGGAAAATACGCAGCCGTGAAATGAATCGGTTAGCACAAACTCCGCGCCCGCAATAGCACTTAGCCACTCTTTTATGCCGATGCGGTTGCCGCGATCATTTACCTCATCTATCTCTAGTCCGCTTTGCTTCTTTAATAGCTCTATCGCCGCTTCGGAGCGAGGCGATGGATCTAGGATATAGGCAAAGCCCTTGCGCTGCGGCGCAAGGCTTAAAAATTTATCGTAAATCTCTTTGTTAGCCAAAAGCGTAGGATCTAGCACCCAGTGCGCATATACGCCAAAGCATTCGCGCGCAAGCTTTACGCCGTCGCGCTCGCGCACCGAAATAGCTTTAAATTTAGCCAAATTTGCAGCGTGGATTTTTAAATCCGCGGGGTTTTTAAGCCCACAGAGCCTATCTCCGCCAAAGCTTGCAGCATAGGCGATCCGCGTGCAGTTAGGCGGCAAAAATCCAAGGCTAAAACAATCTGCAAAATCCGCAAAATAGCTAGGGCGAAAAACCTGATCGCTTCCTAAAATCACCGCTTCAAAGCGCTCTTTCTCGCACAGCGCTTTTAAATCCGCAGGCGTGCAAACAGGCGCGGTTAAAGGGATATTTTCCGCCACAAACTCGCTAGTATCGCGCTCGTAAGAGGGATTAAATTTCGCGCCGCAAAGCTCCTTTTTAAGCGCGCATGCCACTAAAAATTTAAGATACGCAAGTGATAGTTTACTTCTTTGCAGGCGCAAGTTTATGAGCCACGGCTCATGCCCAAGCCCCACTAGCACGCGGCTTAGCGCGTAAGTTTGTAAAATTCCGCCGTAATTATTCACTAGCGGTAGGGTAAAAATCCCGATCTTCATGCAAACTTCCTATAAATTTTATATGCCACGATCTTTGGTAGCGCCAAAAGCGCTAGCACTTTATTCGCAGCGGCAATTTTTTTAAGCCTAGCAGCGATGAAATCATCGCAATCAAAATGCGTAGCGCTATATCGCTGGATCTGAAGCTTCTGGCACAATATGTAACGCTTAAGCGGGTTTTTCGCGCCGTAGAAAATTTCGTTTTTGCACTCCACCTGGCTTTGCTGCGAGCGCTGCACCTCTGCTGCGGATATCCGCTCGCAAAAAATCTCCTCGCGCGCCTGCTTCGTAGGCTGCGAAAATAGCGCGTCGATCTGAGCTGCGCGCGTAATTACGAGCGATGTGCCGCGCCACTCGCTCATTTCGCTTTGCAGCCACGCATCCATCAGTACGACGTCGGCGCATTTGGCAAAAACGTCGGTGCAGGCGTTGCACGCAAGCGGCGTAAAAGCGCGCGAACTCCAGTACGCAAAGGCGCTACTACTGCGATCGTCTATCGCCTCGCTGCCGTCTGTAGCGCGGAATTCAAAGCCAAAGCTCATCGCGCTTTTGCCCGCGATTTTATATCTGTAATTAACCGCCGCGAGCTGCTTACGCTCTTTAAACGCAAGATCTGCCAGCTTATGCGTAAAACCAGCACCCTTGCCCTGTCCGCAAACCAGCCCGATAATAAAGCTTATACGAGATTTAAGGCGCGAATTTTTGCTCGCAGCAAGCCTTAAGGCCTTAGCAAAGCACGGCAGCGCGCTGATCGCGTATCTACCCTCACGGCGCGACATCTCCTTTAGCACTGCTTCAAGCGTGAGCGGATAGTAAGCGGACGAGCGAGCGCGAGTAAGCTCATCGGCATTTTTTATCACGCTAAATTTAAATATCGGCACGGAATTTTCGCCCGCATAATTTCGCGCGTTTTTGGAATTCTCACAGGCAAAATTCTGCGTTGATACGGAATTTTCACAAGAAGCTTTAGAATTCTGCGCGGAATTTTCATTTGTAAAATTCTGCACGGAATTCTGCGTCAAATTTCCGCAAAAAGAATTTTGCGCACTCGTAAAATTTATAGAATCATCGTCCGCCAAATTCTGCGTTAAATTCGGTATTGCTGAATTCTGCTCGGAATTTTTAGTTGCGGAATTTTGTAAATTCTGAGCCACCACTAAATTTTCGTGGGCGGAAAAATCCCGCTTGGAATTTTGGGCTATGAAATCCCCTTCGTCCGCAGGCACGGCGCAAATCGCGTAATCAATGAGCCCGCGCGCAAAAAGCTCGCGAAAAATATAATCTCCCGCGCCGCCGCTTGCACTGCTTAGGCGCTGCGCTTCATCTTTTTTGTAGAATTTGTAAGTGGCTAAAAACCTGCCAAAATCTGGGCTAAAGCTTTCCAGCTCTGAGTATGATTTAGAATTTAGCTCGTTTTCAAGCGTGTCTTTTTTGTAAAACGGGCAGACTTTTAGACAGATATCGCATTTGTCGCGGCACCCTTCGCCCTCCTCGGGCGCGTAAAATCCATTGCCTCCAAGCCGCATTTTTAGCACGCTAAAAGGGCAGCTGCTCGCGCAGACGCCGCAGCCGATACAGCGGTCTTTCGTAACCACTTCGCTAATTACATTGAAGCTCAAGCCCGCCTCCTTATCTTAGCCGCAATGCCGCCAAAAATCGCGCGTTCATAATCATTCATCGCCCAAAAATACGCACTTAGCACAAACATAGCCGAATAAAGCCCGCCGCAAATTAGCAAAAAGCTTACTCCATGCAAGCCTAGTGCATAATTTATCACTAGGCTTGCTGCGATTGCGGGAGCGAATTTTACTACCATCGCGCCGATATTTCGCCAAAATTTAGCGATGTCAAGTCCGATTACACGAGCATAGTAGATATTCATCACGCAGATATTTAGCAAGGTGATCGCAAAAGCCGTACCGCACGCAGCACCCACGCCACCGTAAGCCTTAGCTAGCGGGATGGAAATAGCGATGTTTACGAGCGTGACGCAAAATGCGGCGATTGAGCGAAATTTGACTTTGTTTTTTGCCTGAAGCACGGCTAGGCCTAAATTTTGAATCAACGGCACGCTTACTGGAAGCACCAAAATAAGCGCGATCGTGTATGAAATTTCATAATTTGCGCCAGCCCAGAGCACAATAAACTCACGTCCAAAAATCACCAAAAGCGACGCGATAAAAAATATCACGTAAAATTGCAACCTGCCTATTTTGATAAATTCCGCGCTAAGCTCGGAATCGGTGGAGTTGGCAGAGACCATTTTGGCGATTTTAGGAAGCATTACGCCGCTAATGGTAAGCGAAAGCGTGACGAAAGTGGCATTTATCGTGCTTGCTACGGCATACGTGGAGACCGCCGTAGCGCCTGCGACCGCGCCTAAGATAAAATTATCGACGTTCCAGTTTACTTGATCGACTACGATGCCTAAAAATATAAAAAACGAGTAGCCAAAAATTTGCTTAAGCGTGGGGGTGTCGAAATTTCGCACGCTTATCACGGGCGAGACTTTGCTCCTGCAATAGATGAAATCTGCCGCGACGCAGATTAAATTTACCACCGTAGCGATGATTACGATCGCGATAGCCTTATGTCCCAAAAGTAGCACAGGCACCGCAGCTAGCGGCAGGGCAATCGTGCGAAAGATCCCAATTAGCTTGATAAATACGAAATTCTCATGCGCCGTAAGGATCGATGAATAGATGCTAAAAGGAAAGCTAATCGCTAAATTCGCAGTTAGTAGCATTAGCATAATGCGAATTTCGCTCATCTCGTTAGTGCTTAGCTTAGCGCCAAAAATTGCATGCAGATTGGCTAGCAGCGCAGCTCCTGCAAGCACGATCACCGCGCTCATCACCAGATACACGCTAAAGATCGTGCCGTGCAGCTTATGCGTGCGCTCCACTTCGCCGCTTGAGGCGTATTTAGCGGTATAGACCGTCACAGCGTTACCAAAACCTAAATCCAAAATCGCTAAATAGCCGATAACACTGCTCGCTAAAGAATATAGCCCAAACTCGCTCTGCCCCAGCGCCCGCAGAAAAAACGGCGTATAAACCAAAGTAAGTATCGTAGAAACAAAGATATTTACATACGATAGCACGACGCCGAGCTTACGCTGAGCGGCTTCGGGGGCGTTTAGAATTTTAAGCAAACAAGGCTTCCTTTTGCTCGCCGCTATTAAACGCGGCGGAGTAAAATTTTAAAATTTCAAATCGCACTTTCACGCTAGAACCTAGAGCTTCTTTTCCCAATTAAGCGCGCTTAGGATGATCTCATCCAAGCTCTCGTGCTCGGGATGCCAAGAGGTTTTGGTGCGAATTTTATCCGCGTTTGAGATGAGGCAGGCAGGATCGCCGGCTCTGCGCGGAGCGATCTCCACTTTAAAATCCACGCCGCTTACTTTTTTAGCTTCATTAACGACCTCTTTTACGCTAAAGCCCGTACCGTAGCCTACGTTAAAAACCGCGCTGTCATTACTTTGCAGATAATCAAGCACCGCCAGATGCGCGCTTGCGAGATCCTCTACGTGGATATAATCGCGTATGCAGGTGCCGTCCTTGGTGTCGTAATCATCGCCGAAAATGCTCATCTTATCGCGCTTACCGACGATCGTTTGAGTAGCTACCTTAATTAGATGCGTCGCGTTCGGGTAGTTTTGCCCGATCGTGCCGTCGCTTGCGGCTCCTGCAACGTTGAAATAGCGCAAAATTCCGTATTTAAAATTCGGATTTGCCGCTGCCGCGTCTTTTAGTACCCACTCGACCATCAGCTTGCTTCTGCCGTACGGATTGATCGGATTTTGCGGAGTTTCCTCGCTTACTTGCGGGATGTCCGGCTCGCCGTAGGTCGCCGCAGTGGAGCTAAATATGAAGTCTTTCACGCCGTATTTGTTCGCAAGAGCGATCAAATTCATCGCGTTGGCGGTGTTGTTTAGATAGTATTTTAGCGGATTTTGCGTGCTTTCAAAAACCTCGATAAACGCCGCAAAATGAATGATCGCGTCAAACTTCTCGCGTTTAAAAAGCTTCTCGATTGCGGGGGTGTTTTCTAGGCTTTCCTGTACGAACTCAAACTCGCCCGCGTTGCGAAGCGCCTCGATCGCTCGCATCGAACCCTTGCAAAGATTATCCAGTATGACGACGTCGTGGCGGTTCGCTTCTAAAAGCGCCTTTGCGACGTGGCTACCGATGTATCCCGCGCCGCCTGTAATTAAAATTTTCATCTATTCTCCTTCGGATCAAATTTATCAAAATACGCGATTATAGCCCCTTAGATTAAATCGCCGGTCGCACGCGCAAAAATACGGGAAAGCGCGGCTTTTTCTCGCGGGTTAGGTTTTGGTATTGATAGGTGATGATCGTGCCCACCCTAGGCGGATTTGCCCGCATTTCGTCGCTAAAGCCCGTGCCTACTTTAAATTTCGCTCCGCTACGTAGATCTACGCAGCTTAAAGAGCCCATCTTGCCCTCGTTTTTGCCGTAGCCGGGGTTGATCTTTACGACCTTACAATCGCTATCGTGCATCTTTTTGTATTTTAAAATTTTATCGCTGCGGCCGCTTTCATAAAGCGCGTTTGGATCGCGCAGCACGACCCCCTCGCCGCCTGCTGCGATGACGCGATCGAAATACGCCTGCACGTCGGCGTGCGTGCTTACCGGGGTTTGCTGCACGATGAGTAAATTTTGCGCGCCGCTTGAGGCGATAAAATTTCTTAAAATTTCCATCTTCGCGCTTAGGTTTTTCTGCTCCTTCGGCAGGTCAAACGCGTAAAATTTCACCCTGCTCCAGCGCTCATCCGGCACGCTAGAAGAGACGATCGAGACGAGCTGCTCAAACTCCCCGCGCGCCGTGTATAGCTCGCCGTCTACGAAAAACGGCGGAAAGCCCGCGCTCCAGCCCTCGGGAGCGTTTATGATCTTACCTCGTCTGGAGCGCAGATTTTTGCCGTCCCAGATCGCGCGCACGCCGTCTAGCTTCTCACTGATGACCCAGCCCGTGATATTCATGCCCGGGACGTACTCTTTAAGCAGCATTGGTTTAAATTTAGCCTCGTCCGCGACCGCGCCGCAGAGCAAAAACAGCGCGCCAAAAACCGCGCCTTTTAAAATTTTAAAAATTTCACTTCGCATATGCCGCTAGCTCCCTTTCTATAAAGTCGCAAAAAACGGGCGTGTAGCTCATGCCCGCACACTCTTTTTGCAAAAATTCTCCCATCACCGCGATATAATTCAAATAATCGTCCTTGGTGATCTTGCCGCGCAAAAGCTCGTATTTCAAAAACAGCCAGTAGGTGTTGAGCACGTCGGATCTGCAGTACTCGTCGATCTTAGCCTGCTCGCCGCCGTAATACAGCTGCAAGACCTGATCGCCGTGCACGTCGTATTTGCCAGGAAGGCCCACGCTGGCGCAGATATGATCGAGCTTGAGCCCACGCACGGCACCAAAATCGCTGATGTGATCGAGCAAATCCAGATGAAACCGCCCGTCGTAGCGGCTGCGGTAGTTCTCCCATTTGCTCTTGTTGTTATCGCGATTGTTCGTCTCAAAATACGCCGCGGCGCTTAGATCGTAGCACATCGCGCGCGCCATAATCATCGGCAGATCGAACCCGCGCCCGTTAAAGCTCACTAGCCTCGGATTAAAATCCTCGATGAAGGCTAGGAATTTTGCGATTTTATCGCGCTCGTTCTCGCCATCAAGCGTAGAGACGCGCAAAAATCTGCCGAATCCGTCCGCCACCACGGCGCTAATGCTAACGACGCGGTGGAAGCAGACGGGCAGGAATTCGCTGCCGGTTTTTTCTTTGAAAATCTCCATCGCCCTAAGCGAGAGCAATTTGTGGTTTAAAATTTTGCTTTTATCCGCGTTAAAGATCGGCTGCTCGCCGTAAATTTTAAAATTTAGCGCGTTTGACGCGGGATCTTGCACGGAATTTGAAGCGAGATTTTCGCTATTTGAGCTTTGGGATGCGGAGCTTTGAGGCGTAGAGTTTTCCGCCGCGAAATTCTGAGGCGCAGGGCTTTGGAGCGTAGAATTTTCCGTTGAGAAGCTCTGTGCTGCGGAGCTTTTAGGCGCGGTATCGTCGTAGGTTAAATTTAGCGATGCGGAATTTTTGGGCGCCGTATTTTGCGACATGAAATTTTCGCTCGTAAAATTTCCCTGCGCGTAATTTTCAGCGGAATTTTCACTGGCGAAGCTTTGAAGCGCGATGTCTTGCTGTGTAAAGCTTTGAGGTGCGGAATTTTGCTCGGAATTTTCTATTTTAGAATTCTGCTCCGCTGAATTTACAGCAAAATTTAAAGACGCGTTTTGTTTCTCGCCGCCGATCTTTTGCGAGAGCTGCGCGTCAAGAAGCTTTGCGAAGCTTTTTTTATCGAAAGGCTCAAAACAGCCCGCGATCGCATCCTCATCCAGCACCCGCACCAGCACCGCTACGTCAGGGATCGTCTCGCAGTCGAATACGCAGATATAATCCTTTTTCATTAAGCTCCTTTCTGGCGGCTTTTACCGCTTTTTTCAAAAACGGCTCTTAAATAATCCTCTATCTTCATGCCGTTTTTAGGTACGCGCCTAATAGAACTCCTCGCTCATCCGAGGTTCTCATCGCCGCTTTCAATCTTAAAATTTTACGCTGCCGCATTTCCGCAACAAAAAGGGGCGTATGCGGAGGCGCGGCAAATTTCGCTACCGCTCGCCGCGACGCAATTACCGTGCGCAAAAGCGCGCCGGTCGTTAAATTTATCCTTCGATCAAGCGCTTGATATCGGGCAAAAGCTCGCCGGACGCCTCACAAATCCTGCTTCGCAACACGCTAAAATCGCTGCAGTAATCGCCCAGAAGCTGCAAAATATCGTCTCTGATAGCTTGCGAGCGCTCGCTCAGAAGTAGCTCCTGCAAAAGGGCGAAAATTTCGCTCTCATGCGCCAGCGTGCAGCCGTAATAGGGATCAAGGTAATAATCTAGACACAAGAAAGCGAGGCCTTTTTAGCCTCGTCATCACCTCGCAAAACGGCGGCGATGCCCTCTACGCCGCCCTCTGCTATGGCTTTATGCCTAGCCTCGTAATATACCGTGCGCGTCAAATTTTCCCTTTTGCACGTCGCTTATTCAGCCTTGGCCGCATCCCACGCAAGGATCGTCTTACCCTCGGCGTCGGTAGCCACGTCGCCCATGCCCATGATGTTGTAGCCGCAGTCGACGTAGTGCACCTCGCCGGTCACGCCGCTAGCAAGGTCGCTAAGTAGATACATTGCGCTCTTGCCCACATCTTGCGTCGTGACGTTGCGTTTTAGCGGCGCATTAATCTCGTTGTAGCGTAAAATCATCCTAAAATCGCCGATTCCGCTTGCGGCAAGCGTTTTGATAGGGCCCGCGCTGATAGCGTTTACGCGGATGCCGCGCGCGCCAAGATCGTGAGCGAGGTAGCGCACTGAGCTTTCAAGCGCTGCTTTTGCAACGCCCATAACGTTATAGTGAGGCACGAATTTCGGCCCTCCGAGGTAAGTTAGCGTGAGAACAGAGCCGCCCTCTTTTAGCACCGGCAGCACTGCACGCGTGAGGCTCAGTAGCGAATACACGCTCGTGCCCATCGCGATGTCAAAGGCTTCTTTTGTAGTATTCACAAACTCGCCCTCAAGCGCTTCTTTTGGCGCGTAGGCTACCGCGTGCACAACGAAATCTATCTCGCCAAGGTCTGCTTTGATACGATCCGCAAGACCGTCCAAGTGGGCAGGGTTGTTTACGTCGAGCTCATAGACAAATTTGCTCCCAAACTCCTCCGCGATCGGCTCTACGCGTTTTTTCAGCGCGTCGTTTAGGTAGGTAAACGCCATCTGCGCACCCTGCTCGTGACAAGCTTCGGCAATGCCGTAAGCGATAGATTTGGCGTTAGCGACGCCGACGATGAGGCCCTTTTTGCCTTTTAAAATCATTATTTCTCCTTTCTATTTTTGCTTGGTTTTTGAGCGCTTTTTGACGATTTTGTTAAAATTTTGCTCGGCAGACCATCCGTCTAGCCTACGCAAAATTTTAACTGCAAAGCCCCAAAAATCATCTCAAAATCCTTCGCAATTTGACTTAAAATTCTATAAATTAAAATTTGCAAAATTTCGCAAAACGCCAAATTTTAAATGCAATTTGATAGCGGCAGTATCGCGAAGCTAGACTAGGCGACTTAAAATTTTGCGACGGGAGTTACCACGCAGGTAATGACCGAGCAAAATTTTAAGACAACGAAGTATAGCGATGCGAGACAACGCGTATAAGCTCCAAAAACTTCGATGCGTCCCAGCTCGCCGTCCCCACTAATACTCCGTCGCAGTTCGCGATTCCCGCTATCCCGCCGATATTTGCGACGTTTACGCTGCCGCCGTAAAGTAGCGGCGCACTCGTCTGCTCGCGGATGAAATTTAAAACTCCTTCGATCTGCTCCGCGCTCGCGCTCTTGCCCGTGCCTATCGCCCAAATTGGCTCGTAGGCGATCAGCAGCCGCTCGTAGCCAAGCTCGATATTTTTTAGCTGCTCCGCCAAAAACTCCTTCGTGCCGCCAGCTTCGTTTACGCTCAAATTTTCGCCGATGCAGTAGACGGTCTGCCAGCCCGCCTTTACGGCGAAGTCGAATTTAGCTCGCAAAAGCTTCTCGCTCTCGCCCAGCTCGCGCCGTTCGGAGTGCCCGATCAGCACGCTTTTTACGCCAAACTCGTCCAGCATCGCCTTGCCGATCTCGCCGGTGTGAGCGCCGCTTTCGCACGGGTAGAAATTTTGCGCGCCTTGGGTAAAATTTTTCACCTTCGCGCAAAATGCGCTAGCAGGAGGAAAAACTAGAATTTCATTCTCGCGCAAAATTTCGCCCGCTAAGCCTTCATCTAAAGCTTTAGCGTACCGCTCAAAGCTAGCACGGGTATGGTTGCATTTAAGATTCGCCGCCAGTATCATCGCAGCTCCGTTTTAGCGGTAAGCACTCGCACGCCCGGCAGCTCCTTGCCCTCGATGAGTTCTAAGCTCGCGCCGCCTCCGGTAGAAATAAAAGTCATATCGTCGGCGTTACCAGCGCGTTCGACGACATCTGCAGTATCGCCGCCGCCCACTACGGTTGTGGCGTCGCTATCTGCGATCGCGTGCGATATATGCAGGCTACCGCGAGCGAATTTATCGATCTCAAAAACTCCCATCGGTCCGTTCCACCAGATCGTTTGCGCATCGTCTAAGGCTTCTTTAAAAAGCGCTACGGTCGCAGGCCCGATATCTAGCCCCATCCAATCGCTTGGAATTTCTTGCACGGTAACCTTTTTTGTAACGGCATCTTGCGAGCATTGCGGAGCTGCGACGGCATCGACGGGGATATAAATTTTAACCCCAAGCTCGCGAGCATTGCGGAGAATATTTTTTGCTTCCTCGATTAGATCCTCTTCGAGCAAAGATTTGCCGATGTCATATCCGACGGCTTTTAAAAACGTAAACGCCATGCCGCCTCCGATGATGAGCTTATCGACTTTAGGAAGTAAATTTTTAAGCGCCTGAAGCTTGCCGCTTACTTTGCTACCGCCCGTTACGGCTACGAAAGGACGCGCAGGATCTTTAATAAGGTCTTTGGCAAATTTTATCTCTTTTAGTAGCAAAAATCCCGCTGCCTTGTGTGCCTCATCGTAGAATTTCGTAATCGCCTCTACCGAAGCATGCGCACGGTGGCATACACCAAAAGCGTCGTTGATATAAAATTCCGCGTAGCTTGCGAGCCTCTTAGCTAGCGCCTCGTCGTTTTTGCTCTCGCCCTTTTCAAAGCGCAGATTATCCAGCAGAAGCACTTCGCCCTTTTTAAGTGAATTTACCGCAGCTCCAGCTTCCTCGCCCGCGACGTCGGAGATAAATTTTATCTCGCGCTCCAAAAGCCTAGATAGCCTCTTTACTACAGGCTTTAGGCTAAGTCTTTCTTCGTATCCGTTTTTCGGGCGTCCTAAGTGGCTGGCTAAAATTACCGCGCAGCCCTCGTCTAAGCAATATTTAATCGTAGGGATAGACGAACGGATGCGACGATCGTCCGTAATATTGCAAAACTCATCCATTGGCACATTAAAATCACACCTGATAAAAACGCGCGCGCCTTCTTTAAATTTCAAATCTTTAATCGAAAGAATTTCGCCCATCTTATTTCCTTCTTTTTGCCGCATATAGGGCTAAATCGATGAGGCGCTCGCTATATCCCCACTCGTTGTCATACCAGCTCATCACTTTTATCAGATTGCCGTCAATTACCTGCGTGCAGTCGCTAGCTACGATGCTGGAGTATTCTGAAGTACAAAAATCGCTGCTGACGCGGCTATCGTCGTCTACGAGCAAAATTCCTTTCATATCTTTAGCGGCATAGCGGCGGAAAATTTCATTTAGCTCCTCAGCACTCGTCTGTTTACGCGTTAGCACCGTTAGATCAACCATCGATACGTTAGCTACCGGCACGCGCACAGATTGTCCGTGCATCTTACCGCTTAGCTGCGGAAGTACCTTACTAATTGCTTTTGCCGCGCCCGTCGTAGTCGGAGCGATATTAAGAGCCGCAGCACGCGAACGGCGGAAGTCCTTGGCTTTTACATCGACTAGGCTCTGTCCATGTGTATAGGCGTGAATGGTCGTCATCAGACCCTTTTCGATACCAAGCTCATCGTCTAGAATTTTTGCAATCGGAGCCAGACCGTTAGTGGTGCAGCTAGCGTTTGAGATGACGCGTTGTCCTGCATAAGCGCCCTCATTAACGCCGATTACAAAAGTAGGCGTATCATCCTTGGCAGGCGCGCTCATTACGACTACGCCGATACCGTTGTCTATGAACGGCTTACATTTTTCGCTCGTTAAAAACGCACCAGTACATTCAAGCACAGCTTCTGCACCATCGCCCGCAAAATCAAGCTCCGCAGGCTCTCTGGTGGAATAGACGCGGATTTTTTTGCCGTCTACGGCTATGCATTCGTCGCTTAGAATTTCTACTTTTTTACGAAACTCGCCGTGAACGGTATCGTATTGAAGCAGGTATCTCGTAAGCTCGCGTTTAGCGGTATCGTTGATCGCCACAAGCTCTACATCGTCCCTGCTTAGCGCAATTCTAGCCGCGCACCTACCGATCCTTCCAAAGCCGTTAATTGCGATTTTTACTGCCATAAGGTTCTCCTTATCTGGGATGTTTTCAGCTGGAATTTTACTAAATTTGGGTTAATCTTTGATTAAATAAAAAGTCGCGAAATATAGGATTTACTTTTTGGCTATATAATTCGCGAACTTTTTTTAAAGGAGAAAAAATGAGACGAATTGTATTCTCGTCATTAGCGGCAATCGCGATTTTAAGCGGATGCAACCAACCTAAGGCCGATACGGCTCCGCAGCAAAAGCAAGAGTCCGTAGCGCATACGATCGTATTTCTGCTCGGAGACACCGGAGATAAGCGCATCAGCCTTAGCTCGAACGATATGTTCGCAACGGGCGTGTTAACCGATGAAAAGGGTAAAAAGCATAATCTTAAACGCGCGGCTTCCGCAAGCGGCATAATGCTTACGAACGACGAAGGCATCGAGCTTCTTTTCAAACGCGGAGAGGGAGTGTATACGCCGGGCAAAGGCAAGAAGGATATTCCGGTAACCTACACCGAGCACGAGCACAAAAGCGGCGAAATGATGTAGCCGCGGCGGGGTTAAATTTAAGCGCCCGCAAAAGCGAATTAAATTTAACCCTCGTTTCTAATTCTGCTTCTTTATCCATAGCAAAATTTAACCCTCGTTTCGATCTCTTTTGATCTGCAATGAAATTTAATCTTTTATTTTCGCTACTTTCATCTACGCAAATCAAGCTTTTTTGCAAATTTTAGCTCGCGTGCGTTAAAAAACAAGCTCTGCAGGCCCAGCATCCCAAATTTTACAAAATACCCATTTGATCTGCGCTTTACCAGCGAATTTCTTGATCTTCAACCGAATTTCACTTCAAATTCGCTAAACTGCGACGAAATTTTAGCAGGCCGGTGCAAATACGGCGCAAAACAGATCATTTAGCGAGATTGACGCATGGATAGCATTAAATTTTACCTAAACGATTACGAAATTGAGAGTGAAAGCTTTACCGAAGTCGTCGTTACGATAAACGGCAAACCTCTGCTTGAGCTGATTAAGCGGCGCGAGCAAAGCTTTGCGGCAAAAGAGGGGCAAGGCTGCATCGCAGGAGGCTACGCCTACTTCAGCTTGATCGATTTTGAGGAGCTATTCTTACGCGCGGTGCTTGAGGCTGATCTGGCGCAAGATGAGCGGGATGTCGTGCTGCTGAGCTATCCGTGCGGGATCTGGAGCTGCTGGTATCTCGCGCTTAAGATCAAATTCGAAACGGAGACGGTTAAGCTTTACGAGTTTAAAAACCCGCGCCGCAAAGATTGGCAGTATGGGCTTGAGTTTAAATTTGACCGCGTGAGCTTTGTGGGTGAAATTTCTAAAATCGCTTCTTTTAATAAGCTCTAAAATTCGGCAAAATTTAACGGCGCGATCGAATCTGCTGCAAAACAAATCCGCCTTAGTCTCGGCGAAATTTAGCTTTGAGGCGACGAGAGCGCCGCGAAAGCTTATAGTATTAAAATTTTCGCCTTGCCGCTTCGCAAAACCTCCAGCAAAATATCATAAAATTTGCCCAGCCTTAGTTTTAAAATTCCGCCCCTTTTAATGACGACTAAGATCCGTCCGCCTCGCTCGCCCAGCGCGTCGTAGAGCGCGTCTAAATTTGCGACGTATTCGGGCTTGAAATTTAGCGCCGCGGCAAACAGCGCAAAAATTTGATCTTTGCGCCTAATCTTTGCGCCGTCGATGATGATCTTTGCGCCGCGGCACGTTTTAAAATTTAAACTCATTGCACGCGCTCGAAGCTTTCGTAATGATCGGCGGTGTAGAAGATCAGCCCGTCGTTTGAAAATATCAGCCGCTTAGCGCCGCGCGGGCCGCCGTGATACTCGATGTCGCACTCGCGCCAGATCCGCCCCTTTTTATAAGGCAATCTGCGCTCGAAATTGCCGAAGCGATCGCCGCCGATGCTCTTGCCGCGCGCGTATCGCCACAGATCGCCGCCCTGCCAGCCAAGCTCGCCCGCCTGCTTTTTCGTGATAAAATTTTGCGGCAAAGAGCCCGTACGGCGGATATGAGCGCTCACGCACTCCCTGCTTATGCAGGGCTCGTCTGAGGGCTGATTTTTAGAATTTGCGGCGGGATTTTGCGAGTGCGAAGTTTCGTAATCTGCGCTGTGCCGCCTGTGAGCGTCTGCCTCATCTTTAGGATTTGCCGCGGCGCGCTCGTTTGCTTGCGGATGAGATTTTAAATCTCCTAGGTCTGCTCCGCGCCCTGCCCCGCCGTCTGCGCTTCTTACGCCGCTCTCATTTTTTGCGTCGGCGCCGCTTGCAGGATTTTCGGGGCTTGAAATTTTACGATCGGTGCCGCTTTTTGAATTTTGCGCGCCGCTTTTACGCGACGCAGCATCCAGGGTTTTGGAGGTAAAAATCCACTCATCTTTAGTCGTAGGACTGCGCGAATTGGAGATGAAATTTAGCGCCAAAAGAAGTGCTACAAAAATTGCGAGCGGGATCAGCTTTTTTGCCACCGCTAGCCTCTTTTGCGCGTGGCGAAGCGAAAATAGAGCACGATCGCCGCTACTATCGCGCCTAGAGCCAGCGGAGCAATCCACGGTGCGTCCTTAATGTGCACATAGAGCTCGCGCACGAAATCACCCGCGTAGTAGCTCAGTAACCCCACCACAAGCGCCCAAATGAGCGAGCTTACGGCATTGATGACGCTAAATTTTAAAAACGAATATTTTGTGATGCCGATCGCGATCGGTACGAGGGTTTTGAGGCCGTAGATAAATTTTTTGATTAAAATTATGCGGTCGCCGTATTTACGAAACAAAATCTGCGCCAGAGCGAGGTTTCGGCGCTGTTTGCGCAGATATGGCATGATCTCTTTTTTATTGTAGCGGCTTACTAAAAACAGCCCCGAATCGCCTATGAAGTTCGATATACAAGCGATTACAATGCATAAGATGATATTAAGCTCGCCGGCTGAGCTTAGCACGCCCGCTGCCGCAAGCGCCAAAAATCCGCCGCCCAGCGAATACAAAAACAGTATCAGATACCCCCACGTATGGAGGTTTGCAAACATCGATTCCATCGAATCCTTTCATTAGATCGTATAAAATTCTATAAATTTGACTAAAGCAGCTTTAAAATTCAGTGCGAAAACTTCACTCCAACGTCCCACGACGCTACTTGATTTCGCTGCGACATTAAATTTAAAATTCCGCACGGCTGTCGCAAAATACAAAATTCCGCCGCAAAATATCAAGTGAAATTTTAAAATAAAATTTCTAGACATAAAGCAAAATCTCCGCAAAATTTAGCGGTAAAATTTTGCAATTCTAAATTTAATGACAAAATTTCGACTTCTTTAGAATTCAAAGCAACTTGCGAATTACGCAGGATTTACGCGATATCCTCAAATGCCTCCTACCCCGCGAATTGCAATAAAATTACGCACCTGAGTCTATTATTCTGCAGAAATCACGCGAGCAAAATTCCAAGCCGCTAATAAAACGCCCATAAAGCAAAATTTTTCGCTAAGCTATGCGCCTTAGCATTTCTAGCTAAATTTTACTCATCTGCGCCGATTACTCGCATCAAAAGTGCATAGCCCTCAGTATTTGGATCAAAAGCGCGGTCATTTTTGGTCTCCAGCACCGAACCGCCCAGGCTCACGCCCGCAAACAGCCCGCCTTTATTCGTAAAGACATACATATCTTGATTTAGAACGTCTAACGAGCCAGAATCGGCGCTGTAGTTACCCGCAACTGCCGTCGCATCGCCCGAGAGCGTGATTTGGGAATTTCGCATTTTTTGGATTACATCGTCATGCATTACGAAAATAACCAGATAATTATCCTCATAGCCGATCTGAAGTCCTACGCTGGCACTGCTGATCTCTGCGCCACTTACGCTGCGCGCGCCGTCATTATTATAAATGATGATCCCCTCGCCATACATTCCGCCTATGATGAAACCCAGCTTCTTGACGCTCGGAAATATCACTATCGCGCGGGCTTGCTGCGCTAGGTATTTATACTGCGCGTTCGTGCGCATCACCGACGAATAGGCGCTCGCGCTATCAATGATGAGCTCATCCTCGGCAAACGCCGCGCTAAAAAGCAAAAATAAAGCGATTATAAATTTTTTCATTTCACACTCCTTATTTGGCTATCTCGACCGCGCGAAGCTCGCGTATGACATTGACCTTGATCTCACCTGGGAATTGAACCTTGTCTTGGATATCAGAGGCGATCTCTTTAGCGACCAAAACCGCCTCATCGTCGTTCATAAGCTTGGCGTTTGCGATGACGCGAATCTCGCGACCTGCGTTGATCGCGTAGGCTTGCTTGACGCCGGTTTTACTCATCGCGATCGCTTCGATGTCGCTAACGCGTTTTAGATAGCTCTCTAGCACCTCTCGTCTAGCGCCCGGACGCGCGGCGCTTAGCGCGTCTGCGGCACAGACTGCGGCACTTTCCACGCTGGTAGCCTCCTCGTGGCCATGGTGGGCGTAGATCGCGTTTATCACTACCGGATGCTCTTTGTAGCGGCGGCAAACCTCGGCGCCCAGATCTACGTGCGAGCCCTCATACTCGTGAGTTAGCGCCTTGCCGATGTCGTGAAGCAGGCCTGCTCGCTTGGCCAGCTTTTGATCTCCGCCCGTTTCTGCGGCAATGATGCCCGCGAGATGTGCGACCTCAAGGCTATGCGCAAGGGCGTTCTGTCCGTAGCTGGCGCGAAACTTAAGCTTGCCGATGAGTTTTAAAATTTCGGGGTGAATTTTACTAAGACCTAGATCCATTACGATATTTTCGCCCTCTTCGGCGATGCTAGCTTCAAATTCATCGCTTACTTTTTTGTAGATGTCCTCGATGCGCGCAGGTTGAATTCTGCCGTCCTCGATAAGAGTTTCGATGACGCGAACGGCGATAGCGCGGCGGTAGAGATTGTGCGAGCTTACGATGATCGCATTCGGGGTATCGTCGATGATAACGTCCACGCCAAGAGTCATCTCAAGCGCCTTTATGTTACGCCCCTCTTTACCGATAATGCGGCCTTTAAGCTCGTCATTTTTGATATTTACGACGTTGATAAGTCGCTCGGCGGCAAACTCGCCCGCAAAGCGCGACGTAGCCTGCGCCAAAATATAATTCGCCTTTTTTCGCGCCTCTTTTTTGGCTTCCTCTTCATATTTTCGCACGATGTGAGCTATGTCGGTGCGGCTTTGCTCCTCGACCTTTTTAAGCACCTGCGTGCGCGCCTCATCCTGCGTAAAGCCCGCCACGCGCTCCAAAACTTTAAGCGCTTCGGCTAGCTTCTCTTCATAGCTTTTCTTTAAATTTGAGCCCTCTTCGTAGAGGAATTTCGCCTCTTTTTTGGCGCTTTCGAGCTCTTTTTTACTGTCTTTTAAAATTTCTTGCTCGGTTAGAAGCGCGTGTTCCTTTTTACCGAGCTCGTCAAATTTAACGTTAAATTCCTTCTGCAGTTTGCTTGCTTTATCTTCGTATTTTTTCTTCGCTTCAAACTCCGCTTCCTGCACCGAAATTTTAGAATTTCGCAAAATGCCCTCGGCTTCAAATTCTATAGCTTTGGCTTTAGCTTTGGCTTGTTCGACGAAGAAATCGTAATTGGCGTTATTGATCTTTCTAGCTACTAAGTATCCTATGCCAGCGCCCACCGCAAGAGCGCACAAGGCGATTAAAATCTCTATCATACTTTCCTCTTTTTAGGTAATTTTGGCTCGGAGTTATGTAAAAATCGCCCTTTACGTCGTGATCAAGCGATAAAATTTCGCTGCAAAAGCAGTCTTTTATACTCACGAACGCGATTGCGGGCTTAAGCTTCAGACCTGAAAAAAACATATCGTAAAATCCTTTCCCATGTCCTATTCTAGCCATTGCGCCATCCACTCCGATAGCTGGAACCACGGCTAGATCGACCTTTTTAAAATACCCGTTTTGCGGAAGCGTCTGCCGCAGCCCAAAGCGTGAAATTTTAAAAGGCTGGCGCAATCTTACCATTTTTAAGCTAATATCCACCATAAACGGAACGTAAAATTCGCAGCTTTTTGATAGCTTTTTTCTTAAAATCAAAACGTTCGGCTCGTAGCTCATCGGCAAAAATATCAAAATTTTACGTGCTTTTAAAAATTTTATCAGCCGCTCAAGCCGCCATAAAAGTGCGTAATGCTCGCATCTAGCCGCTCGCGCGGCGTGAGATTTTAAGCGCGATTTGCAAATTTTTCTAAATTCATTCTTTTGCATAGCTTAAGCCTTTTATAAAATTTTAACGCTTATTTTAGCTAGTTTTTGTATAATCTTGCGATTAAATTTTAAGGTTTATTATGAAATTTCGTTTTTTTCTAGCGCTTTTTACGGCTGTTTTATTTCTTGCAGGTTGCAGCGATGATGAGGATAAAAAATCAAGCGATACCCCGACCGAGGCCAACACCACGCAGCCGCAATCCGAAACCGAAGCCGTAATCCAGGTCGATTATACCGCTCCTTTTACACTTCAGCTAAGTAACGGCAAAATTTTAAATATGCAAAAGACAAAGCAAGGCTTTCATATCGATAATAATTCCACCGTGACGCTGTTTGCATTTTTTACGCCGTGGTGCGACGCCTGCGCCGTGCAAGTAAGCGCACTAAATGCCGCCAAACAAGCTTACTCTGGCAAGCTTGACATAATCGGCGTAATGATCGGTGATGCGAATTTAGACGATGCAAAAAATTACGCAAGCGCACACGAAGTAAATTACGCGATCGCTTACGGCGAAGGGACGGACTTTTTTACAAAGGCGCTAGGTGGCATAAACGAAGTGCCGTATATGGCGATATACGATGAAAAAGGCGAGTTTAGCGCGCAGTATTTCGGGCTGATGCCGGAAGAAATTTTAATGACCGAATTGGAGAAAATTTTCTGATGTTCGAATTTTTTAAAAAAGGGCTTAGCAAGACCATAGACGCGATGCGAGGTGCAAAGGGCGAGGATAAAATTTCAAAAGAAATTTTAGAAGAGATGCTGCTTGAAGCCGACGTAGGCTACGAGCTCGTGGAGGAAATTTTAGAAAAACTGCCCGCAAAAAAGCTGGTCGCAAAAGATGATCTCAAGAGCGTTTTGAAGAGCTATTTCGATTACGAGATCGCCCGTCCTGCGGGTGGAAAACCCTTCGTTGAGCTGATTTTAGGCGTAAACGGCGCGGGCAAAACTACAACAACCGCAAAGCTTGCAAATTTATATAAAAATAGCAGCCAGAGCGTGATTTTAGGCGCATGCGATACCTTTCGCGCGGGCGCAGTCGAGCAATTAAAAAAATGGGCGCAGATCCTAAATCTACCGATCGTAGCGACCGCGCAAGGGCACGATCCCGCTGCTGTGGCGTTTGACACCGTTAGCTCAGCTAGTGCCAAAAACATCGATCGCGTCCTGATCGACACCGCCGGACGCCTGCAAAATCAGAAAAATTTAGCCGCGGAGTTAGAGAAGATTGTGCGCATCTGCGACCGCGCAAAAAGCGGCGCACCGCACCGAAAGATCATCGTTCTAGACGCCACTCAGGGCAATCACAGCGTCGCGCAAGCTAGGGCATTCAACGAGATCGTAAGGCTCGATGGCATCATCATCACGAAGCTCGACGGCACGCCTAAGGGCGGCGCACTTTTCGCCATAGCGCGCGAGCTGCGGCTGCCGATACTTTTCGTCGGCGTGGGCGAGCGAATGGAGGATTTGGCGAAATTTAACTCAGATCAGTTCGTAGAAACGCTGGTGGATGGGATTTACGGCGAGGATTAGCCTTTAAGCCGCAAATTTTAAAATTTCTATTTCACGACCGCCCTACTTCGCAGTCGCTCTGTAATTTCATTTATGTGATTTTAAAACGACCTTGCACCAGCTTCCGGTGATAACCGCGGCATTTACATTGGCGGTTCTTCGATAAAATTTTAAATTCTACGCGCTCTAGGTAATTTTAATAGTAGTATAAAATTTAAAAACCATTCGCTTTTGGCATTTCAGTGCTCGCCGTTTAGATAGAATTTTAAAGATCACGCTCATTCTTAGACAGCCTCTGCAATCGCCATCGAATTGAAATTTTAAAATTTTTAAATTTCGCGCCGTATTGTTCTGCTCCGCGCCCGCCTGAAACACCGCATGATAAAATTTAATCTCTTAAAAATCCAATCGTATCGGATTGATTTTAAAGCCGACGAACGCGCTCGCGCACCAAACCGCGACCGTATGTAGAGGTGGCCGCACGACGTATCTGCGATAAGAGACCTGCTGGCCGCGCATAGGGCACAAAGCAGGTGCTTGAATTAGAAATTCGGTAAAATTTTAAAAGCAAGGCTACGCAAACGAAACCGCGCGAATAAATCGATGTAGAAAAAAGGAAAGCAAAAGCCGGACCGCGCGGGATCCGGCGGAATTTTAAGCTGAGATTTAAAAGCTATCGTCTCTTTTTTCAAAGATCAGATGCAGCACGTATGTCACGGCGAAGGTCACTGTGCTAGGCACGATCCAGCCGAGCATCGAGTCGTAAAATGGCATTTTCTTTACAATAAACGTAACAAGCGGCACCGAAATCCCCAAAATATCAAGCCCGTTTATGACGCCCTCGACTACGCAGACATAGACGCAGGCGCGATAAATCAGCTTGCTTGAATCGATCCACGGGTTGATCAGCGAGAGGATTATCAGCATGATCGAGATCGGATAGATAGCGACGAGGACCGGGATGGAACCTTTGATGATGGTCGTAAGGCCGAAATTTGCGACTCCAAAGCCGATCACGCACCAAGCGATCGCCCAGGTTTTGTATTTAATCTTGCCTTTTGTAAGCTCTTCAAAGTATTCGCTAGCTGAGCTTATAAGACCTAGAGTCGTGGTTAAGCACGCTAGAAAAAATGCGCTGCCTAGGATCACGACTCCAACTCTTCCGAAGTAATGATCGCTTACTCGCGACAGAAGCTCCGCTCCGTTGATATTCGGCGTATCCTTGAAAAGCTCCGCAGAAGTCGCGCCCAGATAGCCCAGCATGAAATATATCGTCATCAGTATGACGCCCGACATCATTCCTGCTTTTATGGTAGAGGTGACGAGGTGCTTCTCGTCGCTCACGCCGGTTGCTTTAATGGCATTAATTACGATGATTCCAAATGCCAGCGACGCAAGCGCGTCCATAGTCTGATAGCCCTCTACGAAGCCCTTTGCCGCGGCGTGATCAACGTACTCGCCGCTAGGGGCGACGAAGCTTCCGACAGGAAACAAAAATCCCGCGCCGAAAAGTAGCAAAATAAGCGCTAAAAGTATCGGCGTAAGGTATTTTCCTAGCAGATCGACGAGCTTTGAAGGGTTCATACAGATGTAATAGTTCAGCGCAAAATATGCCGCGGAATAAATAAATAGCCAAATTTGAAGGCGATCTTCCGCAATAAAAGGCTTAATCGCGATATCAAAAGGCATGTTTGCCGCACGCGGTATCGCAAAAAGCGGCCCAATAGTAAGATACAAAAGCGCGGTAAAAACGATCGCAAACACCGGATCTATGCGGCGTACCAGGCTCTGAAGCCCCTTGGCGCGCGCGATTCCCGCGACGCCCAGTACTGGCAGAAGCACTGCCGTAGCGCAAAAAAACATTATTGCGATATAAAAATTCTGCCCGGATTCCCTACCTAGACCCGGTGGAAAAATAAAATTTCCCGCACCGAAAAACATCGCAAATAGCGTAAGCGATATCGTCAAAAACTGGCTTCTACTAAGCTTGCCCTTCATCTTAAACCTTCTTTAAATAAAGTGAAATTTGTATTATAGTTATAAATGTTTAAAACATATTTAAATTTAGCTCAAATTTAGCCGCAAATCCTCCCTCTCGTGATTTTTGATCCCGCAAGCGGCGCGCAAGGCGGCTAAAATTTTAAAAATTTTAAGTATAATTTCGCAAAGCTTGGGGCTAAATTTAAGCGAAAATGAGCGAGGATAAAAATGGCGAAGATTAAAACCACGATTTTTGAGTGTCAGCACTGCGGCAATCAGCAAAGCAGATGGCTCGGCAGATGCCCAGACTGCGGCGCATTCGATAGCTTCGTCGAGCTCAAGCCCGCTCAGATCAAAGCGCTAAAAGAGATCGAGGGCGAGCTTGCCCGCGCCTCATCCGCAAGCGCCAAAGCGATCAGCGAGATACAGATTGAGCAAATTTCGCGCATCGACACCAAGGATAGCGAGCTAAATTTAGTCCTCGGAGGCGGCGTCGTGGAGGGCTCGCTCGTGCTAATCGGCGGCAGCCCCGGCATCGGAAAATCCACGCTGCTGCTTAAGATCGCGGCAAATTTAGCAAGCGGCGGCCGCGCCGTGCTTTACGTAAGCGGCGAAGAGAGCGCTAGCCAGATCAAAATGCGTGCGCAGCGGCTAGGCGCGATAAGCGAGCAGCTGTTTTTGCTCACCGAGATAAATCTGGGCGCCGTGCTTGAAGAGGTGGAGCGCAGGGATTATAAGTTTATCGTCATCGACAGCATCCAGACGCTTTTTAGCGATAAAGCCCCCTCTGCGCCGGGCTCGATCACGCAGGTGCGCGAGATCACGTTTGAGCTGATGCGACTTGCTAAAGCGCGCGGGATTTCGATCTTCATCATAGGTCACATCACCAAAGAGGGCTCGATCGCGGGCCCGCGCATACTAGAGCATATGGTGGACGTGGTGCTGTATTTCGAGGGCGATGCGAGCAAACAGCTTAGAATTTTGCGCGGTTTTAAAAACCGCTTCGGAGCTACGAGCGAGGTGGGGATTTTCGAGATGGGGCCGCACGGGCTCGTAAGCGCCAAGGACGTCGCGAGTAAATTTTTCACGCGCGGCAAGGCGGTAAGCGGCTCGGCGATCACGATCACGATGGAGGGTACGCGCGCGCTCGTCGTGGAGATCCAAGCGCTCGTGTGCGAGAGCGGCTACCCCAAGCGCAGCGCCACGGGCTTTGATAAAAACCGCCTCGATATGCTTCTGGCGCTGCTTGATCGCAAGCTTGAGATCGGGCTTGGCGGATACGACGTCTTCGTAAACGTCAGCGGCGGCGTAAAAATCACCGAAACGGCGTGCGATCTAGCCGTCGTCGCAGCGATCGTAAGCAGCTTCAAAAACCGCCCGATCAGTAAAGAGAGCGTCTTCATCGGCGAGGTGAGCCTAAACGGCGAGATCAGAGAGATCTTCAACCTCGATGCGCGCCTGAAAGAAGCTGCGATGCAGAAATTTAAAAACGCGATCGTTCCGATGAAGCCGCAAAACACGCAGGGGCTTAAAATTTTTCACGCCACCGAGATCACGCAAATTTTAGATTGGATGTGAGGCGGAGCGCTTCTTAGCCTCGGTTTAGCGGGCGGCGCGAGCAAGCGAAAATGGACTTTGAGCGGCAAGGGGCGCGTTGCTTTTGCATGGGCACGGCGAAGGGCGCAAGTGCGCCGCTTTTTGCATGGCTCACAAGCAAGCGCAAATGAGCTTGATCGCTAAGGCGCGATTTTTGGAATTTCACGTATCGTAGCAGCTCAAAAATTCGTTTGAGCTTTAAAACGGCTCGGCGACGGTGCGGTTAAAATTTAATCATTAGCGCCGCATCTTAGTGGGCAAGATAAGCGCTTTGCGGCGCAAATTTTAAAATTTTGCCTCAATGCGGCGCAAAGCCAAGCCCGATAGGTCCTTGCGTCGCGTAAAATTCTATCGCAGCGCACAGGACGTATCGCATAGGGCTAAGAGCCGGTAAAATTTTAGCGGCGCTAAGCTTTCATGTTCATGCGCGGGCGCGACGCGGATACCGCAAGCAAAGTATCGCGCGCCGAGCCGAATGAGCGCTGCTGCGACACGCTGCAACCTAGGGGGCTTGCAACGAGACGCTATGCAAGCCAAAGCGCGCAGGTCCGCCTTACGTAGCCAAAAGACAAAGCCTACAAGGCGGCAAGATAGCAACGCAGCGAGAGCGCGATGAAATTTTAACGTAGGCCGCATAAGCCGTCGGCAAAGTCTAATTCTACGGACAGGCTCTGCGGATAAAATTTCGCAAATTTAGAGTGGATAAAATTTCATAAATTTAAACGGAAAGGTGCGTATGAGCCCAAACGTAATCGTTAAATTCGTCATTTTGTTTTTCATCAGAGCGCAAAGCTTAAACGTCAAATTTAGCAAGCTCGACGCCGTCGTATCACGCGCTTACGCCAAATACGGGATACTGTTTAAGCTAAGCGTGCCGTTACTTGCCGTAGCATCGGCATTTGCGCTGTTTAACCTATACGATTTTGCCAAAGCCAACTACGCGCTGACGCTCTTTTTGCTCGCTTTGGGCTCGCCGCTGCTTACGTATAGCTTTTTTAAGGCGATAAAATCGGCGATGACCTTCGCGCTATTTGTGATCCCCTTTGCGGCGGTATTTGCGATCATCGCGGTTACGGGCGCACAGAAGCTTGATAACTCGCTAAATTTTAACATCGTCTTTCCGCTGTTTTTCACCCTCGTGTGGTTTGCGATGTCGGTGATCGCCGATGAGGACGTAGCGCAGATCATGAATAAGATCGTATCGAAGCTCTCGACGCTTTTCGTGACGATTTTCATCCTTTATAACTACGAGGCACTGCATGGGATTTTAACCGCAAGTGCGGGAGGGTATCGCGCAAGCGAGGATGAGCTAAGCGCGCTTGATCTGGTGTTTATGACGATTAGATTTTTCACGCTGCCTTCGATTTTTACATTGATGATTTTTGAGATCAAAGATTATCTTTTTATCAGATACGACGCGTTCGTGCAAGCTCAGCAGGAGCGCATGCAGGATTTAAAAAATTCCAAGGGCTCGGAGTAAAAATTTAAAGCTTAGCTCGATCTAATTTTGCGCGCCGTAAATGGTCGCGAATACTAAAGACTGCGACCGCCGTGTGCACGCTGGGCTTAGGCGCGGCAGTGGGACTAATAAAATTTGAAATGAAATTTTAGGACAAAATTTTGAGATGAAATTTTAATGACACGCCGGTTATGCGTGGGCTAGAATTTAAAGCCGCAAAGCTTCAAATCCTAACCCACATCAAATTTAAAATTCTAAAAGAAGCTGTATATATCGTCTAAAAGGAAGTATTTTTTATCGACAGTGCCTTTGTAGAAAGGCTCGAATGTATCATTATACGCCTTTTTGAAAAAGCCCTCTTTGCTAAGCGAGATTAGCGCTTGATTGACGGCTTCTGCGAGATCTGCGTTGCCCTTTTGCATCGCGATACCCAAAAATACGTTCTCGCCAAGACTTTTGATATTAACCTCGACGCTAGGATCTGCGACCGGATAGACCATCACGAATAGATTATCGTCGCACGCGCCGTCGATCTCGCCGCTCTTTAACCGCTTGTAGCAATCGGAGGAATTTTTGCAATACACTAGATTGTAGCCGCCGTCCTTTTGCATAAACGCTTCGCCCGTTGAGCCGCGGATGACGCCTACTTTCTTACCTCGCAGATCGCTCATTTTTTGGATATTGTCGCTTTTTTTGGTTAAAACTCCGGAATTTACCGAAAGATATGGCATCGAAAACTCATAACTTTTCTTTCTCTCCTCAGTAACACTTGCAGCCGCGATAAGCATATCCGCCTGATTATTTTGAATGGACGGAAAGCGCGCTTGCGCTGATACCGGTATGAGCTCGATCCTGCCGCCGGTATCGCCTAAAATTTTGCCTCCGATTGCATTAGCAAGCTCTACGTCAAAGCCCTCAAAGCCGTTATCCGTAACCCTGCTAAACGGAGGCTCATTTTCATAAACTGCGATACGAATGACTTTACTCTGCTTTATTTGGCTTAAAGAATTCGCAAATACAAAAACGCAAGATAGAAGAATTAAAAGCAGTGATTTTTTCATTTCAAATTCCTTTTTTATTAAAAAAAGCTATAAAGATCGTCAAGCAAGAAATATTTTTTATCGACGGTGCCTTTATAGAAGGATTCGAAAGTATCCTCGTAAGCCTTTTTGAAAAAGCCCTCTTTGCTGAGCGCAATCAAGCCTTTATTGATCGCTTCTAGCAGCTCAGCGTTGCCTTTTTGCACCGCGACGCCTAAGAATACATTATCGCCTAAATTTTTTATATTGACCTCGACCGCAGGATCTACGATCGGATATACCATTACAAAAAGGTTGTTGTTGCAATACCCGTCGATCTCGCCACTTTTTAATCTCCTGTAGCAATCAACCGAATCGTTGCAGTAGGAAACATTATAACCGCCGTCCTTTTTGATATACGCCTCGCCGGTAGTCTTGCGGATGATACCGATCTTTTTGCCCATCAGATCGCCTATTTTGTGAATATTTGAGTCTTTTTTCGTTAAAATTCCTAAATTTACCGTAAAATACGGCATCGAAAAATCTACGCTGCCCTTACGCTCTTCAGTGATACTTGCAGCCGCGATTATCATATCTGCCTGATTGTTTTGAAGCATCGGAAAGCGCACCTCGTTCGTTACCGGGATAAGCTCGATGCGGCCGCCGCTGTTGCCGAAAATTTTACCGGCTAGCGCGTTGGCAAGCTCGACTTCGAAACCCTCAAAGCCCTTCTCGCTCGACTTACTAAAAGGCGGCTCATTTTCATAAACGCCTACTCTGATCACTTTGCTTTGCTTGATCTCGCTTAAGGAATTCGCAAAAACAAAGATCGCCGACAATAGAATAAGAAAAAATGACTTTTTCATAATTTCCTCCTTGAATTTTAAATTTTTCGTAATTGTAATGTAAATTTTCTTAAAATTTCATTTTACCAGAACCGAAACTATTCCCTAAACTGCGAGCTTAGCGATAAAATTTCGCAACTAAAATTTCTAAGCATAATGATAGAGGCTTTTTAAATTTTGCTGCCTTGCGCCAAGCTCTGCCTTCTCTCAATTAAATTTTATCACTCCACTATAAAATTCTGTGCGTCTATTAGCACCGTAAAAAATAGCACGCCGCTACGGAATTTTATAAATTCTATAACGGCGCGTTAGTAAAATTTTACAATCTAAACCAAGCTCGCAAAGTCGGACAAAATAGTGCGACTGAACTAGCTATTCAAATTTTACCTGGCGAGAGCACACAGCTATGCTTGCTGTAAGCAAATACAGGCGAGCCGTACCGCTATGCCCGCCTAAAATAAGCTATAAAGGTCATCCAACAAGAAATATTTTTTCTCCGCAGTGCCCTTGTAATACGGCTCAATCGTCTCGTCATAGGTCTTTTTCATAAAGCCGTTCTTGCTTAGCTTGACTAGCTCGCCATTTAAGAACTCAAGCAGATCCTTGTTGCCCTTAGAAACCGCGATGCCTAAGAAATCCGAAACGCCTAAATTCTTTATATTTACCTCAGTGTCGCTGTCGATTACAGCATAAGCTAAAACTATCAGATTATCAGTCGCATATCCGATGCCTTTACCATCCTTTAGCATTTTATAGCATTCATTTGCGGTGGCGCAATTTACAATTTCAAAGCCCTCTTTTCTAAAATACGCTTCGCCTGTAGTTCCGGTTTCTGCGATGATCGGCTTGCCGTGCAGATCCGATACAGTCTTGATCCTATCGCCGGCGCGGGTTAGCACGCCGATATTTACTGCAAAATACGGCGTCGTAAAATCGACTAGCTGCTTACGCTCATTTGTGATCGTAAAGGTCGCAAGCACCATATCTACTTTATTTTCTTCCAACGCTTTTAAACGCTCACTAGCCTTTACGGGCACGAATTCCACCTTGCCCGCCTTGCCGCCAAATATATCTTTTGATAACGCCTCGGCTAGAGTAACCTCAAATCCTTGAAATTTGCCGTCTTCAAATTTACTAAAAGGCGGTTGCGCCTCAAATACGCCTACGCGCACACTGCCCGATTGCCTGATCTCTGATAGGGTATTTGCCACTACACTACTTGTAAATAGCAATAAAATTCCCAAAATTATCTTTTTCATATCGTTCCTTTAATTACAATGATTAGCCTAGCCGCGCATTCGCGTCGCTTCGGCAAGCCGTCTTAAGCCGGTCGTATATTATTCGCTCACTTCTCCTTTCAATATTTTTTTAAAATTTCTTTACCTTTGAAATTTTGCGGCGCATTTTACGCAAATTTCATTTAAAATACATTTAATCTGTGCCGTGATTTAGATCCCAATCGATCTCTCCTAGGCCGTGCGCGCGCAGATATTCGTTGCATTTGCTAAAGTGTCTGCAGCCGAAAAACGCTCCTCCTGCAAGCGGGCTAGGATGCGCGGCGGTTAAAATGAGATGCTTCTGCGCATCGATCAGCGCCGATTTTGCTTTGGCGAAATTTCCCCACAGCATAAAGACCAGGCTTTGCCGCCTCGCGCTTAAAATTTTAATCACGGCGTCGGTAAAAATTTGCCAGCCGAAGCCGCTGTGCGAGTTCGCACGGTTCGCGCCCACGCTAAGGCTCGCATTAAGTAGCAGCACGCCCTGCTTCGCCCAGTAGCTCAGATCGCCGCTTTCAGGCTCGCTGATACCCAGATCGCTCTTAATCTCTTTGTAGATATTTACGAGGCTAGGCGGAATTCGCACGCCGCGCGGTACCGAAAAGCTAAGCCCCATCGCCTGATGCGCGCCGTGGTATGGATCCTGCCCCAAAATCACCGCGCGCACCCGCTCAAACGGAGTGAGATTGAAGGCATTAAAGATCAAATTTCCCGGCGGATAGACGATCTCGCGCGCCTTTGCGGCGAGCAGATTTTCTTTGATCTTCGCAAAATACTCGCTTAAAAATTCCTCCCTAAGCGCCTCTTTCCAGCCGCTCTCGATCCTCACGTCGTCTAAGTTTATCTGCATGCTAGCCCTTTAAGCTTTAATGAATTAACGCTCTAATTTTACAATAAATTTTAAAAATAGTATCGCTCGCAAGCCGCTACGAAAGATATATGCGAAAGCAGCGATAAAATTTGAGCCGGTTTCATTCGGCCTTTGTGATCTCCTACTTTATGTAAAACCCACTATATCATTATTTTATCTACTTTGATAAACGTCCGTAAGACTAAAGTCCAATCTTTCAAATTTTTAAATTTTATCCCAAAAGCTTTTAAATTTAGTTCGCAACGTTATATTAAATCGACCATAAGTAAATTTAGCGCACGCTATAATATCCTAAAGTATTTATTTGAACTATATTAAGTTCCGGATAAAAAATAACCTCGTGATCATAATCGTCCGGCTGTCCCCATTCGTGCTCTTTTTTGTGCCATATTCGCCTTTTATCGTTCACTATTGCCGTTATATTTAAATTTTTGATCGAACCATATATCAAATACTCCCGACTGCCGGCATAATGATAGGACGGCATCGCCCACGATAGTTTAAATTCGTGCAAATTTGTAGTTTCAGCTATGCAATCGGACTTGGAAACAAACTCATAGCCCTCTTGCAACATTTTTTGTTGCGTCAAAATAAAAGGCTTATCCGCCTTTATAAAATGTGCGTAACAGATACAAGTCTGTATTTTTTCACTACACGATAAAGGAGGACTTTTTTTGCGATAGATAAGCAAAGTTTCTCCCTTCGTATTTGTTAAAGCTTCAAATTTAGCCAAATTTTTATTTTCTATATATGAAAAATCCGTATTAAGGGGTGAAAATAGAAAGGCTATAAATAAAACAAACAATATCAATGCCGCAAACGGTAATATCAATGCTGCGAGTATGGCGATCTTGATGGCTTTCCACAATGTTTTTAATATCTTTACTGCTTGCATTAAGATTTATCTCCTCTCTATTTTAAAATTTACTGCGGTATTTATAAACCGCGCCGCCGACCTTAGCGGCTTTAAAATTTCATCGCACGAGCTTGCCTCTAAGGCCGTAATAAGGATAATCCATCGCCGCAGCGGCAACCTCTCGCGCCTGGACACCCGCGAATTTCTCGATCACGCAAAGACCAAGCTCGATAGAGCTGCTCACGCCGCCAGCAGTGATGATCTCGCCTCCTTCGGGCAGGCTTTCGCGTACGAGTCGCTCGCGCACCACATCCGCGCAGTAAGGCGCCAGCAGATCGTAGCAAAACGGGTGCGTGGTCGCGCGCCTACCTCGCAAAAACCCCGCCGCGCCCAGAAGCAACGAACCGGTGCAAACGCTAAACTTATACTTCGCATCGCGCGCGGTCGCTAGCCACGAGATGAAGCCTACATCGCCCCTCAGGCGTCGCGTCGCCATACCGCCGGGCACAAAAACCGCATCAAAGCCGCCTAGATCCATCGTGATCTCGCCCGCATCGATCGCAAGACCGCCGCTGTCCGAAACCTGTCGCTCGCGCGAGCAAAACCTCATCTCAAGCTGCGGGAGGACAGCTTTGAGCCTTAGCATACAATCGTAAAATCCCACAAAATCGAGGTGCGTCTGTCCGCTAAACATCACAAGCGCTAGATTTTTCATAATCCGTCCTTTAAAATTTATCGCTCGCCTATGAGCTTTCGGTTTGCCGCCGCTGCAATTATCGGCGCGGCAAGTCGTAAAATACGCGACGGCTAAATTTTGATACAGCAGACTGTCAAAAACCCACTCAAATAAATTTTAAATTTTACTCGCGTTAAAAACTCGCATAAATTTTACCGCCCACGAATGAAATTTCAGAAGCGATTTAAAATTTGCGCGCCTTTTATTCTGCTTTATTCAAATTAGAAAAAGCTCGCACGCCCGCATAGTGCAGCCTTTTTGAAATATTCTCAAATTCCAAATTCCAAACCCCCCTCGTCGTATTTCCATTCAAACGGCGTTTTGTAATTCGTCCAAATTTCATACGCGCGTTCGTTTAGCCGCTCAATCAACGCAGAAATCCCTAAATCGTCGCCCGCTATCTCCATCATCAAATGCCAATTGTCCAAATCGGCGGGGTTTTCGGTGTGGATGGATTTTTCGCGCGGCAGATAATACACAAAATCGCCCGTATCGAAGGGAAATAAAGTATGGCATAGCGCAATGCCGTAAATTTTTTGGGCAAATACGGTCGGAAGCTGCGCATCCGAATAGCCAAAAGTTGAAACGTATAAAAAGCTGCGCAAAATGCTCGCTAAATTTCTGCAGACCGGCGCAAAGGCGTATCTGCATGCCTGCTGCGTTAAGGCGCCGTTTCGAATAAAACTTATGGCACTATCGATCTCTTTTCTTCTTGCTTGCACGTATTTAATCTTTTTAAATCGCCAAGCCTGCAAAAGCTGCAAAGATTTGTCGATAACTCGCAGATGTTTGTCTCTTTTTTCATCCGCCGTGCCGTTTAGCTCCGCGATCCTCGCAACGGCCTGCCTCCAAAACGGAATTAAGGTCTCCGCCCATCCCAAGTAGCTAAGATAAAGCGCGTTCGGCTCCTCTTTTTCAAAAGCCGCTCTCATCTGCGTAAGTTTTATCATCGCAAGCCCCTTATATCAAAATTTTATCCCGCTCGCTACTCCTCATCCTGCATCTTCTCGCCGCCCGCCATGCAGCTTTGGAATATAAATTTATGCTCCTGCGGCAGAGCTTCGTAAATTTTACCCGCAAGCTCGCGGATCTCCCAAAGTGCCGCCTTGCTAGAGCGTAGAGCGAGGAAGTTTTGCAAGCTGCGAGCGTTTATGCTCCAGCTAAGCTCGCTCTTGTAACACTCAGGCAGGCAATATTTGGCGATATCAAGGCTGATTGGAGTTTGTAAGATTACGCGCAGATTTTCAAGAGCTGCGATACTTGCATTATCGACCGCTTCGTTGCCGGTAAGCACGATGTATCGCGCGGCATTTTCGAAGTCTCCTTGCGCGAAGCTACCCTCGCCGCGCAATTCTTTGAGAGTGTAGCGCGTGGATTTTACGCTAAGGCTTGCTAGGCGGTGGCGCGCCAGCTCCTGAAGCAGCGCGCGCGAAATACCGCTGATGTAGAAGTTGTAGTAGAGATGCTCGAGCGTGCTTGAATGCTTGAGTTGGTTGCCGACGCGGTCTATTAGCGCTAGGTCTTTGGCGCCGCCGCAATCGCCGCGCTCAAAGCTCTGCCAGCAGGTGCGGATGGCGTTTGAGCAGACCCAAAGCGGAGTGAAATTTAGAAGTTTGACTTGCATGTTTATCCTTTGAAATTTTAAGCGCATTTTAACGCTATCGCACTTTTAAACCGATAAAATTTCGCAAAACGATGCTTTTAATAAACGAAGCTTACGCATAGCTTTGCAAGCAGAAGCGCCCCATTTTATCTTTTTTCACTGCCGCCGCCGCGAGAGATTAAAATTTCATCCAGCCCGTAGCGCGTGTGCGGGTATTTGCTAGGCTCACCACGCCCCAAAGCCACGACGATCGCAGGACGAAATTTCGTCTCTAAAGCGCAGAATTTTTCCAAAGCTGTGGCGTCAAAGCCGGTCATTATGCACGAGCGCACGTCAAAGCCCTCGGCAATATTAGCGATATTTGCCGCTAAGATATAAAGCTGCTTGGTCGCGTAGTTCATCAGCGCTTCGTCGTCTAAGCCCGCAAATTTCGCGCGGAAATAATTCATCGCAGCTTCATATTTTTGCGGAGTGTTTGCGCGACGGCGGACGGTTCGTTCTAAATGCTCCTCGCCCACGCGCAGATCGTTACGCGCGATTAAAATCACGGCGTGCGAGCACTCGGCTACTTGTGGCTGGCTGTTGCAGGCTACAGAAAGCTCTTTTAGCTCGCAAGGATCCGAGATTATCATCATCCTCCAAGGCTCCAATCCGCATGAACTAGGACTTAAGCGCGCAAGATCAAGTATCTCGCGCACGAGCTCGCTATTTAGTTTATCACCGCAAAATTTACGGTAGCTGTGGCGAGAGAGCATCACTTCTTTTATCGATTTCATTTTATCTTCTTTAAAATTCGCGGCATTATAGCGGGTTTGCCTAAATTCCACCCGACTAGCTTGGCGAGTTAAGCTATATTTTGCTAATATTGCCCTTTCAAATTCCGCTACAAGGCATAATATGAATGATAAATTCAGCAAAATCGGCTTCATTCTCGCAGTCGCAGGCAGCGCCGTAGGGCTCGGTAATGCGTGGAAATTCCCCACTTTAGTAGGCACCAACGGCGGCAGCGCCTTTATCTTGCTATATCTTTTGCTGACGCTTTTGGTTAGCTTCGTGATCTTTTTAGCCGAGATCGTCATCGGCAGGCTAAGCGAAAGCGATCCGGTGCGCGCGTTTGAAAAGCTCGCGCCCTCATACAAAGGCGCATGGAAATACGCGGGATTTTTTATGATTAGCGCGCTTTTGATCTATGCTTTTTACAGCGTCGTAATGGGCTGGATCCTAAAATACGTAGTCTCAAGCGCTTTGTATCTGCCAAAAAGTATAGATGAAAGCGGCGCAGCGTTTAAAGCGCTTTTAGGTAGCGACTTTTCAAGCGCGGCGGTGTGCTTCACCATAGCGTCGGCGTTTTGCTTTTTCATCGTATCTAAAGGTGTCAAAAGCGGCATCGAGCGACTTAATGTCTGGATGATGCCTGCGCTATTTATTTTGCTGGTTTTAATGCTAATTTACGCCGCGAGTTTTGATGGATTCGGACGTAGCGCAAAATTCTTACTAGTGCCAGATTTTTCCAAGCTTAATAAGGATAGCGTTCTTTCGGCGCTAGGACTTGCATTTTTTACGCTTTCGCTGGGCGTTACGACGATTATGACCTATGCTGCGAGCCTGCCTGCGCGCACCAATATCCTAACCTCAAGCATAAATATCGTCTGCATTAATGTCCTAATCGGCGTGATGATGGGGCTTATCGTCTTTACTTTCATCTTTGAATTCGGCGGCGATCCCAAAACGCAAGGTCCAGGGCTAGTGTTTGTCTCACTGGTGGTGCTTTTTTCAAAGCTTGGTGCGATCGGAAACATCCTAGCCTTTTTATTTTTTACCTCGCTGTTATTCGCGGCGATTACTTCTGCAATTTCGATGCTGGAGCCTGCGATTTATTATCTCGTAAACTCCCGCAAGCTAAGCCGCAAGCGCGCTTCGCTTTTAGTTTTTGCCGTGACGTATGTTTTAGGGATATGCTGCATTTTGGGTTATTACGGGGGCACGAGCGAGTATTTTAGCCTAGGTGGCAAGAGCTTTTTTGACGCGCTTGATTACCTAACCTCGAATATCTTAATGCCTCTTAGCGGCATAATTGTGGCGATTTTCGTAGGATTCGTGATCAAAAAACGAGCCGTCGAAATTCTACTGCGCCCATATATGGGACGAATGGGCTTTAAGCTGTGGTATTTCGTGCTACTGCGCTTCGTAGCGCCAGCCGCGATCGTAGTGATAGCGCTCAATCAGCTAAAAATTTTAAATTTTTAAATTTTGCAAAGCGGATGGATAACATGGAAGTTAAAATTTGGCGCTGAAGCAGTCTAAAAGTAGCGAGCCAAATTTCATAGCGAGATGCGGCGGTAGTTTGGAATTTTAAAATTCCGTAGCTTTAAAATTTGAAAAATCATCGGAGCGAAAATGAACGATAAATTTAGTAAAATCGGCTTCATACTTGCCGTCGCAGGCGGCGCAGTGGGGCTTGGCAACGCGTGGAAATTCCCCACCCTCGTGGGTCAAAACGGCGGCAGCGCCTTCGTGCTTTTATACCTCGCGCTCACGCTGGGCGTAGGCTTTAGCATATTTTTAGCCGAGATGGCGCTAGGCAGGCTAAGCGGGCGGGATCTACCGAGCGCGTACGAGACGCTGGCGCCGCGCGGCGGGCGCAAATGGCGCGCGGGAGGCGTTTTTATCGCGGGCGGCATGCTGGTGCTATCCTTTTACCTCGTCATCCTCGGCTGGGTGATCCGCTACATATTTTTGGGCTTTTCTCCGCTGCCCGCAACCGCCGAGGAAGCGGGCGCCGTCTTTGACGATCTCATCTCGCATTCGCTAGCCACGAGCCTGGGCTTTTACGCGCTTGCGCTCGTGCTGACGCTCTGTGTCGTTGCGCGCGGCATCAAAAGCGGTATAGAGCGGCTAAACGTCGTGATGATGCCACTGCTTTTCGTGCTGCTGCTCGCGATGCTTGCGTATGCGTGCACGATGCAGGGCTTCGGCGCGGCGGCGAAATTTCTTTTCTACCCCGACTTCGGCAAAATCACCGTTAACTCCGTCCTATCCGCGCTCGGGCTCGCGCTCTTTACCCTGTGCGTGGGCGTCGGCTGTATCGCGGCATACGCAGCGTCGCTTAGCGAGGGGGTGCGGCTGGTGCGAAGCTCGGTAAACATTGTATTTATCAACATCGCGATCGGGCTAATGATGGGGCTCATCGTCTTTACCTTCATCTTCGAATTCCGCGCCGATCCTGCGCAGGGTGCGGGGCTCGTCTTCGTCTCGCTCACTACGATGTTTGCAAAAATGGGGCTAGCGGGGCAGGTTCTTGAAGTCGCGTTTTTCGTCTCGCTCTTTTTCGCGGGGATCACGAGCGCGGTTTCGATGATCGAGCCCTTCGTCTTTTATCTCATCGGCAGGTTTAAAATTTCGCGCCTGCGCGCAGTCTGCATCTCTGGGTGCGCCATAGCGGTGCTAGGCGCATGCTCGCTGCTATCGATGCACGTGGATTATGCGAGCAGGTTTAAGCTTTTCGGCGCAAGCTTTTTTGGCTGCTTGGATTTCGTAAGCTCAAACGTCATGCTGCCTCTAGGCGCGCTAACCTCGGCGATCTTCGTGGGCTTCGTGATGGATGCGCAGCGCCTGCGCGGGCTTTTCGGCGCCGATATGGGCGAGCTGGGATTTAAAATTTGGTACTTTTCACTGCGCTTCGTAGCGCCCGTCGCGATCGTGATCATAATGGCAAATCTACTGTTTTTCAGCGGGAAGTAGGAAACGATTCGGTTAAATTTAGGCGGCACGGGTTTAAATTTAATCCTCTTTGCGCGAGCTAAATTTAAACGTTAACATCGCAGCCCGTTAGGCTCGTATTTTAACTAAAGTTTTGTTAAAGGAGTAAATTTTGAAAGCTCTTAAATTTCTAGCCAAAGCCCTAATCGCCGTGCTCGGCATTTGTGTGATCGTCGGCGCGCTTAATTACAGCGGGTTTAGCTTCGGCGATCTAAAATGGCTTAGCAAAGATGAACTTTTAGACAATTTTATCCAAGATCAATTTAATGATTATATCTACGACTGCTATTTATCAAAATTTAGCAGAATAGACGATTGCAAAAAAGATATTTTTTACGAACTTGATTCAAATCTTACCGAAATAGACATATTAAATAAGATCGAAAAAATTGTACAGAATGATAATAATCAAACGAAGATTAATAAAATCATCGCTTTGAATTTTATATTCATAAATTGGGAATTGAATTATTTTAGTGTAGGTACAATATTTGGATATTCCGTTAAGTCTATCGTATAGTTTAGGTTTATTTTTACATTCTGATATTTTATATGAGTTTTTAATATAAAATATATTATACTAGCTATAATGGACTAGAATATTTTTGTCTTTAGGAAAATTGATTTTAAAGTACGTATTCCAAAAATAGTATCTATTCCACTCATTGTCTCGTTTATATCGTTCATTATCATCTTTCAAAGTCCAAGCGATTTTCTTATTGCTTATGATATTTTTGCTTATATCGTTTAAAGTAAAATTTTTTCTAACTTCCTCTTTTTATATTAAACAGCGACTTCATCTTGCGCCGCCTTTCTCATAAAAAACGCCTCTACTTCAGAGGGGTCAAAAAAGGTGATATTTTTGCTAAATTTTATCGGTCTTAGAAAGCCTTGTTTAGCAAAATACCACAACCGTGCTTAAGCCTATGCGTAGATACTAGCAATCTGCGCCGCCCTTAGATACTTCGGTTTAACTTCGCTTTTTCTCATTGCTTAGCCTTTATTATTTGGATTATCCTTGCAAAGATTAGGCGAATTATGGCAAAAAATAAAATTTTAATCTAGCGCAAAAATAGCGTGAAAATCGATGTTAGAAATAAATTTTTATCAGAGAACAGATGTAAAAAATAAAAAGTTTACGGCTTTTAATGTATATTTTTAAAAACTTGCATTGATTGAGATGTAAAAAATAAATTTCTTATGTCGATTTTTATGTAAGAAATTTATTTTTATGTAAAAATTGTAATTGTTTTTTAAAAAATAAAATTCTTTTTTATCAATATTCTAAGGGCTTGAATATCTTTTAATAGTTGTTGTCTTACTTATTTTATTTTTTGTCTGCTCTAAAATAAGGTCAAAAACCCTATCGTCAAAGCTCCTATTTATTTCTGATAAAGTTGTTTTTCTTATCAGGGTTTTCAAGTCCCTATCTAGGGCATTTGAAAGTTTGTTTATGTTGTCTATTATTCCCTTTTTAGTGAATTCATCTTCTTCGCTAAGCAATAAAATTTTAACATTTGGTGTTTCCTTACTTTCAAACATAATATCATTTATTAAAGTTTCGGACGGATACTCAGATAAATCAATTACTGATTTTTGATAAAAATATCTTAAGCTATCAAGCACTTCTATACCTTTTTTAGCGGCGTTGATGTTAGGTAATTAATAGGTTTTTTAGTTACCCCAACTGCCATAAATAAAGGTCAATTGCTAATAAAATATTTGTTTTAGCTCGCTAATTGCTTCGATTTCTAAGGCGTCTAAAAAATACAGATTTAATAAAACTTCATCGAAATTTTTTATTTTTCCTGCCGCTTTATTCTCACATAGATTTTCTTGCAGTTCTGATAATATGCTTTCTGAGATTTTTTTAACATCTGCCATTTTTTTGCCTCCTAATTGTTTTTTATTTCGAGTATGTAGCCGCTCCACCAGTCAAGCAAGATTTTAAGCTCGTCCAAAAAAATCGGCTTTTTCGGAGTAGCTTAAATCTACTTTGTCGCCGTGTAGGTGGTCTAGCGCCTTTTTGATAGCCTCTTTGCTTACTCCGTGCTTTTGCATATTGTTAAACGCCTGCGTCATAAATATGCCCCGTAGGCTATGCAGGGTCACGGCGCGCCCCGTCTGTCTATCTCTAAAGTCAAAGCCCTTAATCGCGTTTGTGGCGGTGTCTTTGTGGATATGTCCCGTAAAGTGCGAGTTAATAAAATATGCTCGTATGCTCTGCTTAATTTCGCCTGGTCCCCAAGTATCCGCATAACCTCATCGCTAAGCGGCAATTTGAAATCGCCTATCTCGCTGCGCTTGATTTTCTGCTCGGCGCGCGGAATGGTTAAAAGCCTCTTATCGAAATCTACGTAATCCCATTTTAGGCGCGACAGTGGCGCGGCTCTTAGCGGCAGGTGTAGGCATAACTTCATCGCGTTTTTAATCGTCTCAAAATGAGGATAATCATAAATGGCGTTAAAAAATGCCTTTAAGTCCTGGCGCTCGGTTAGCTTAGCGTAATGCTCGACTTTGGTTTTGGGGATTAGACTTTTGGCGTCGATATTCGCCATAATATTAAGCTCCGCATACCCGCTCGATACGGCAAATAAAAAGACACGGTTTAAAATTTGGTTGATTATCTCGGCGGTTTGCGGCGTGGTTTTTGACGTTTCTTTAAGGATGTCCGCTATCTCGCCGTGAGTAATGCTCTTTATGCCTCTGTCTTTTAGTATCGGCATTACGTGATTTTCAATGCGGCCGCGCTTGGTCTTTAGCGTTTGGGGCAGTATGCTTTTGGCTTCAAACTCTAGCCACTCGTTAAAGACCTTTTCAAAACTGAGGTTGTGCTCGCTTATCTCCTTTGAGCTTTGGCGCGCTTATTTTCTGTGATAGGGTGATACCTCTCATCACTAGCTTTTTAAGCTCGTTTCTCTTCTCTCGCGCTTCGGCTAGCGATAAAACAGGGTAGTTGCCTAGCCCCGTGTTATTCAGCTTGCCCGTATCGGGGCTAATAAAAACAAATACCCAGCGCTTACGTCCGCTCTTGCTTACTATCAGTCCTAAGCCATCGCCGTCCGTGAGCTTGTAGTCTTTGGCTTTCGGCTTTGCCTCTTTGATTTGCTTATCGCTAAGCGGTTTTACTATCCTAGCCATTGCGTTCTAACTCCCTTAAATGCGTTATTTGAGACGATTTAAAAATATTTTTTTGATTTTTAGACCAAAATCTCGCGCAAAAATATTTTAAAAATCGCCTCCTTTCTGCTCTGCGTGTGCTTAAAATAGGAGGATTTGATGAGGTTTAAAACATTTTTCGCTTCGAGGGCGTTTTTAAGCTTCACAAAACCCTATTTTGGGCGTTTCAAGCGTTTTAAAACATTTTTTAGAGTGCCTTGTAAGTCCGTTAGATAGGGCATTTGGTAAGTTTTAAAAATATTTTTTCGCTTGACTTTCGGAATTTTGCCAAAAATATTTTTAAAATGTTTTTAAATTGCTAGCTTTACTTGATTATTTTAGATTGCTTTAGAGGGTTAAAATCTCTTGAAGTCCGTATTTTAGGGGTTTTATTAGATTGCGTTAGATTGTAAAAAAATAAGCAATGGTGGTTAGAGGCAGAATCGAACTGCCGACACGCAGATTTTCAGTCTGCTGCTCTACCGACTGAGCTATCCAACCACCGAAAAAGAAAAGTAATTTTAGCCATGCAATACTTAAATCTCGGTTAAAATCCTCGATTTTCGCTAGATTTTTGCACGTTACGCTCGAAAACGGCCAAATTTACTCAGTTAAAATTTTCTAAATTTCAGTAGCAAAAAATATTGCTTATGCGGCAATTTGCAATAATCAAAATGAGCTATCGATCTAAAAAGCAAAGTGGTATAAAATTTTACTATTTAGCCGACTTTGCAAATTGTACGCTTGGTTTTAGGCTGTGCAAAGTAGATAAATTTGCGTCAAAGAATCGCTGCATCGTTTTAAATTTGCGCGCATAACGGGCGATAGCTGCGATTGGTTAAATTTAGTATCGAAAATTGGCTTTAATTTGGACTTGGCGAAGCATCTTTATAAACATCGCGCTCAGGCTAATAGTGTGACATAGGGATGCTTACTTCGGGATTGAATTTATTTAGATATCCGCGCAGCAGAAGCGTTGAAATTTTAAAATACGATTGCAAATTGTATTAATAAAGGCTCGACCTGATCTATCTAAACTTGATATGCTTATCTATCCGAGTTGTGCGACTTGTTTTTTAAATAGCTCGCCGCGTTCGGCGTAGCTTTTAAATTGATCCAAACTGGCACATGCAGGGCTTAGCAGCGCTATTTCGCTTGCAGAATTTATGGAATTTTTAAAATTTTCGAAATTTTTAGAATTCTGCGAACCTAAAGTTTTGCCACTGCCCGCGTCCACGCAAGAGCTCGCGCTTTCGGTAGCCGAAATTTTATCCTGCATTAAATTTCCTGCGGAATTCTCGTCACCTAAGCGTCTTTTTGAAATTTCATTTTCGCAAAAATTTTCTCCGCTCAAATACCGCTTCGAAATTTCGCTCACCGCCGTTTGTAAAATTTCGCAGCGCACGCAAGCAAGACTGTATTCGTCGCACAAAAGCACGATTTTATCAGTATTTGAGCCGATCGCGTAAATTTGCAGATCGTATTTTTTAAACTCCGCAAAAAGCGGGTGCAGATCCACGCCTTTATCGTCGCCGCCGAGGATTAGATGTATTTTGCGCCCCGAGTAGCGCTTCAGCGCCTGCGCACACGCATCGATGTTGGTGGCCTTCGTGTCATTGACCCAGACCCTGCCGCGCGCGTCGGTAAACTCCTCGAGTTTATTGCCCTCGATCACGAAGTCGTTTAGTCGCATGGCGTCGCATCTGTCGAATAAAATTTTCTCCACGCACAGCGCCAAAAGCGCGTCGATCAAAAACGGGGTGCGGAATTTTATCTCGCCTAAATCGATGCCGAATTTTTGCGCCAGATCCGCTTCGTCCTCATAGCAGATCACGCGAGCCAGGCTATTTTGCGCGGCGGCGGAGCTTTCGTAGGCGCGCGGGATCAGCGCCACGGAGCCTTCGCGAATTGCTAGCAGCGGCGAGAGTTTGGCGCGCTCATACTCCGCGAAATCGCCGTGCCAGCTGAGATGATCGGGCGTGATCGCAAGCAGCACGTAGATGTCGGGGCGCGCGTGTTTGGTATAGTGTAGCGTAAACGAGCTCGTCTCCAGCACCCAAATTTTGGCGCTTTTGCTTAACTTTGCAAGCGGAACGCCCACGTTGCCGCCCATTTGCGAGCCGTATCGCTCGAGTAGGTGCTGCATCATCTTCGTCGTCGTGGTCTTGCCGTTCGTGCCGCTGATCCAAATTTTAAGACCTTTGTAATCGTCGAAATAATCGTATTCGCTGATTAAATTTCGCGCCTTTCGCACCAGCTCGTGATGCGGCGGAAAGCCTGGACTTGGGATTTCAAGTTCGCTTGCGGCGGGATCGAACTCGCTCGGGTTTAAAAGCGCGTTGCCGAACTCATCCAGCTTAGGCGCGCCCGAAGAAATTTCAAATTTATCGTCGTAGATATCCCAGCCGCCTTCGTCGCGGCAGTGCTCGGCGATCGCTTTGGTCGTAAGCCCGTAGCCAAATAGCGATTTTTTCATTTTTCTCCCCTTTTGCCCCATAAAATTTGAGTTATCTCATCCGCGCTAAGCCCGGCAATTTCGCCGTATCTTTTACGCGCCGTTTCGAAGTCGGGTTCAATCTGCGCTCGCATTTTATCTCAGTTTCAGCGATGTCAGCGCTATGATATTTGCGATCAGCGCGATGATCCAAAAGCGGATGATGATTTTGTTTTCGACCCAGCCTTTAAGCTCGAAATGGTGATGTATCGGCGCCATCAGGAAAATTCTGCGTTTAAAAATTTTAAAGCTGCCTACCTGCAAGATCACGCTGAGCGTTTCGATGACGAAGACGAAGCCGATCATTATGAGTAAAATTTCGTTTTTCGTGATGACCGCGCAGTATCCTAAAAACGCACCCACGCTCAGGCTGCCGCTATCGCCCATAAAGACTTCGGCGGGGTAGCAGTTAAACCACAAAAATCCAAGCAGCGCGCCGATGAGCGCCGATACGATGATGCAGACCTCGCCTGCGCCTGCGACGCGCGGTAGCAAGAGATACTGCGAGTAGATAGCATGCCCGCAAAGATAGGCGAATATGCCCAAGCTGCAGAGCGAAAATACCGACGGAATGGTCGCTAATCCGTCTAGCCCGTCGGTTAAATTTACCGCGTTTGAGCTAGCGCTTATCACGATCGTCCAAAACAGCGGCGCGAAGATCCATAAATTTAGCAGAGGGTATTTAAAAAACGGCACGAAAAATTCCCCGCTCAGATCGCTAAAACCATAAAGCGTCGCCCCGATCAGAAAGGCCAAGAAATTTTGCAGTGCAAATTTAGCTCGCGCGCTAAGGCCTGCGTGGTTTTGGCGGCCTAAAATTTTAGAGATATCATCCTTGAAGCCTATGTAGCCGAAGCCTACCAAACAAAGCAGTCCGCAGAGCACGAAAACGTTGTTTAGCTTGGCGCACAGCAGGCTTGCGAGCACCGCGGCGGTAACGAAAACGAGCCCGCCCATCGTAGGGGTTTTGTTCTTTTTCTGATGGTTTTGCGGCGCGAGCTCGTAGATGGGCTGCGCGGCGTGTCTGGCTTGCGCCCAGCGGATAAATCGCGGCATAGCCCAAACCGAAAAACAAAAAGCGATAAAAAACGCGATTCCTGCGCGAGCGGTGATGTATTGGAAAAAATTTATATTCGTAAGATGGTAAAGATAATAAAACAAAGTTTGCCTTTTAAATTTTATGAAATTTTATATGAAAACGCGCATTTTAGTATAAAAGAGGTAAAATTTAGCTTTTAGGGCGGATGAAATTTTGCCGCATTTGCCAAAAAAAAGTATAATGTCGCTCGTAAAAACAGCGCTGCAGACCTGCTTCAAAAGGCCTGTGCGGTGAAATTCAGACGAAATTTAGGAGCCAAAATGGGGCAAAAGACGATTTTACTTATCACCGACGGCATCGGATTTAACGCTAGCGATAAATTTAACGCGTTTGCGAACGCGAAAAAGCCCGCCTATGATTATCTTTTTAAAAACGTGCCCAATACGCTGCTGCGCACCTCGGGGCTTGCCGTGGGCTTGCCGCAGGGGCAGATGGGAAACAGCGAAGTAGGGCATATGACGATCGGAAGCGGTAGAATTTTGTATCAAAACCTAGTCAAAATCGATCGCGCGATTGATGAGGGCTCGCTTGAGAAAAACGAAGCGCTGCAAAGCCTGCTTTCAAAGTGCCGCAGAGTGCACGTAATAGGGCTTTACAGCGACGGCGGCGTGCATTCGCATCTACGCCATTTCGACGCGATCTGTGAGATAGCGCAGAATGCGGGTTGCGAGACGTGGGCGCACGCTATCACCGACGGACGCGATGTTTCGCCGAGCAGCGGAGCGGAATTTTTAAAGCATTTACAGGCTAAATTTAAAGTCGCGAGCGTGTGCGGACGCTTTTACGCGATGGATCGCGACAAGCGCTTTGATCGCGTAAGGCGCGCTTACGACGTGCTCATGGGCGAAACGGCTCCGCTTGAAATTTTGCCGAGCGAATACATACTGAAAAGCTACGAGCGCGGCGTGAGCGACGAGTTTATCGAGCCTGCGAGCTTTAACGGCTTTAGCGGTATCGACGCGGATGACGGAGTGATTTTTGTAAATTTTAGAAACGACCGCGCTAGAGAGCTTTGCGCGGCTTTGGGCGATGAGAGCTTTAGCGAATTCAAGCGGAAGTTCGTCGTGCAAAATTTAATCACGATGAGCGAATACGACGCGAGCTTTAAATTTCCTCTGCTTTTTGAGAAGCCCGTGCTTAAAAACACGCTTTGCGAAGTGATCGCGGAAGCCGGTCTTACGCAGCTTCACACTGCCGAAACCGAAAAATACGCACACGTGACGTTTTTCTTTAACGGCGGCGTCGAGGAGCCGCTGCCGAACGAAATTCGCGTGCTGATCCCGAGCCCCAAAGTAAAAACCTACGACGAGCAGCCGCAGATGAGCGCGCCTGCGGTGTGCGATGCGGTGATCCGCGGCATCGAAGCGGGGATGGATTTCATCGTCGTAAATTTCGCAAACGGCGATATGGTCGGCCACACGGGCAATTATGACGCCGCGATAAAGGCGGTCGAGGCGGTGGATGAGTGCATCGGTAAAATTTTAAGCGCGGCGCAGGCGTACGATTACGCCTATGTGCAGATCAGCGATCACGGCAACTGCGAGGCGATGCGAGACGCTGACGGCGAAATTTTAACCAACCATACGACCTTTGACGTATTTTGTTTCGTGCTGGGGCGCGGCGTGCGTGAACTAAAAAGCGGACTTGGGCTTAGTAACGTCGCAGCGACCGTGCTAAAACTAATGGGGCTGCCAAAGCCCGCGGAGATGGACGAGGCGCTATTTTGAAATTTCAACGGCGTGGGTCGCGAGTAGATTTAAACTGCTAAAATTTAGGTAAATTTGGATAAATTTACGCTAGAGATTAAAATTTTAACAAAAGGACAAGTATGAAATTTGGCGGGAAAAACGTTTTAATCACGGGCGCGAGCCGCGGTATCGGCGCACAGATCGCAAGGACTTTAGCGGGCTATGGGCTTAAGGTGTGGATTAATTATCGCTCAAAGCCCGAGATAGCCGACGCGCTGCTAGAGGAGATCCGCGCAAACGGCGGAGAGGGCGCCGTGATAAAATTTGACGCGACGAACGAGGCGGAATTTAGCGAGGCGATTGCCCTGATCGCGCAAAGTGACGGCGAGCTAAGCTATCTCGTAAATAACGCGGGCGTCACGAACGACAAGCTCGCGCTTAGGATGAAGTTGGAAGATTTCATGGGCGTGATCGAAGCAAATTTAAGTAGCGCTTTCATCGGCTGCCGCGAAGCTTTAAAGCTAATGAGCAAAAAGCGCTTCGGCGCGGTCGTAAACATCGCCTCGATCGTCGGCGAAATGGGCAACGCGGGGCAGGTCAATTACAGCGCGAGCAAGGGCGGAATGATCGCAATGAGTAAGAGTTTCGCAAAAGAGGGCGCGGCGCGCGGCATCCGCTTCAACTGCATAACTCCGGGCTTCATCGCCACCGATATGACAGACGCGCTAAGCGACGACGTAAAAGCAAGCTACGAAGCGAGTATCCCGCTTAAACGCATGGGAAGCACGAGCGACGTTGCCGAAGGAGTTGCGTTTTTACTCAGCGACGGCGCGGGCTACATTACTGGAGAGTCGCTTAAAATCAACGGCGGGCTCTATATGTAGCGTTAAATAGCGGAATTTAAGGTTAAATATTATAGAATTACGCGGTATTTTTTTAAAGGAGTGCTAAAATGGCAGTATTTGAAGATGTAAGAGACGTAGTTGTAGAGCAACTAAGCGTAAGCCCGGATCAGGTTAAACTTGACTCTAAAATTATCGAGGATTTGGGCGCGGACTCTCTTGACGTAGTTGAGCTAGTAATGGCTTTAGAGGAGAAATTCGGTATCGAGATCCCAGATAGCGAGTCTGAAAAATTAGTAAGCATTAAAGACGTAGTAGATTATATAGAAAATTTGCCTAAGAAATAAAATTTTAAGGAAGCGGTTTTGAAACGAGTCGTAGTAACGGGCATCGGGATGATAACCTCTCTCGGGCTTGACAAACAGAGCAGTTTTGAAGATATCTGTAACGGAAAAACCGGGGTTGATAAAATTTCGCTCTTTGACGCTAGCGAATTTCCGGTTCAAATTGCAGCTGAAGTAAAAGGTTTCGATCCTTCGAGCATAATCGAGGATGGAAAAGAGATAAAAAAGATGGATAGATTTATCCAGCTGGGACTTAAAGCTGCAGGTGAAGCTATGGATGACGCTAAATTTAGCGGTTTCGATAGCGACGAATTCGGCGTTAGCTCCGCTAGCGGTATCGGCGGCTTACCAAACATCGAGATAAACGCCAATACCTGCTTGCAGCGCGGCCCTAGGCGAATTTCTCCGTTTTTTATCCCTTCTGCGTTAGTAAATATGCTCGGCGGCTTTGTTTCAATATATTATAAATTAAAAGGTCCAAATTTATCCAGCGTTACGGCTTGTGCGGCTTCTGCGCATGCGATTATGGACGCTGCGAGAGTTATCATGATCGGTGAAGCGAAAAAGATGCTTGCAGTGGGAGCCGAGGCTGCGGTTTGTCCCGTAGGTATCGGTGGATTTGCTGCGATGAAGGCGCTTTGTGCTAGAAATGACGATCCTGCGCACGCTTCGCGTCCGTTTGATGCGGAGCGAAACGGCTTTGTTATGGGCGAAGGCGCGGCGGCTTTAGTTTTAGAAGAGCTAGAGGACGCAAAAGCGCGCGGCGCTAAAATTTACGGCGAGCTCGTAGGGTTCGGCGCTAGCGGCGATGCTTATCATATCACTTCGCCTAGCTTAGACGGACCGATTCGCGCTATGAAAAAGGCCTACGAAATGGCAGGACGCCCGAAGATTGATTATATCAACGCTCACGGAACGTCCACCGCAATAAACGATAAAAACGAAACCGCGGCGTTAAAAGAGCTTTTCGGTGAGGGCAAGGTGCCTGCGGTCAGCTCCACCAAGGGTCAGCTAGGACATTGCCTAGGCGCTGCCGGAGTGGTAGAGGCTGCGATCAGCCTTTTAGCGATGCAAAGCGGCATCATACCGCCTACGATAAATCAAATTTCAAAAGATCCAGATTGCGATTTGGACTATGTGCCAAACGTCGCTAGAAAAGCCAAACTCGATTGCGTTATGAGCAATAATTTCGGATTTGGCGGCACAAACGCGTCGCTTATTTTCAAAAGAGTAGATTAATGGCTA
>NZ_JAHAFS010000025.1 GCF_018374135.1 Campylobacter gracilis
TGTAGTTACTACGTTGGTTTGAGCGGTGTATGGCATAGTGATTAAATTTATAAAGAAATTTAGATCGGAGCGGGTCACGACGTCGCCTAAAGAATTTAGGTGTGAGCCTATGTCTTTGTAATCGTTGGTATTGGTTTCAAGTATGGTAAGCTTAAAATTTACCTGTTCGAGCTTTTTATCGCTTCTTTGAACGAAATCTATTATGTCGCTGTATTCGTCGTCGCTTGCTTTAAATACGACGGAGTTTGTAGAGCGGATATAGCTTGAGTTTTGATCGGTCATCTTGCTTACTATCTTATCCGCGTCGTCGTAGGAGTTATTAGCTAAGGTAAGGTATCTTAGCCTACGCTCGGCACTAATGCTACCATTGGCATCGCCATAGTCTCTATTTTGCTTAAAGACGTAGTAAAAGCCGTCGGTTAGAATGAGCTTTAAGCCTTTGCTCTCTATGGCTTTGCGGAAGTGCTTTATAGTAACGTTTGAATTCTTAGCAGTATAGAAATAAAAGCTATTCGGATCTATTTCATCGCTGATTAGAATATCGATTTTTGAATTGTGGCTAGCAACGTTGGCGAAATCAAGTAAATTTAGCTTAATTTCTTCGCTAAATGCGCTACTTAGAATAAATAGCGCTAGAAAAAGAACTTTTTTCATTGTTTAACTCTTCCTTTTTTAAGTTATCGAAAACGGGCTTATCAAAGCCAACAAAAAAATACGTAATACCTTTACCTTTAAACGAGCGCACGTTAAATTTAGGCGGAGAGCGCAGAAAGATAAAATTTAAGTATCTCTGATCGAAGTGATCGTAAGTGCCGTTTTGAATGGAGCAACGATCGTAGAAGCAGTAAATTTGGTATATGTAGCCGATAGGAGGCTCATTAGGATTTGGCGCAGAGGCGTTAAATAAAGATTTAGTGCTGTTACCGCTTCCGGTTTCGATAGGTTGATTGGATTGGGTATCGGGGGAGGGAGCAGGCTCATCGGCAGGCTTAAAGAGCGAGTAAAAGCGGTAGAACGCAAAGAAACAAAAAACACAAAGCACCACGGCTAAGCCAAAAAATTTAACTACGACGGATGAGCCTTTTTCCTTGGAACCCGCAACGTAAAGGTCAAAAACTTCATTAAGAGCAGGTAAAGTAAAACCACCACCCTTAATCATATCGCTTTGATTCATTCGGTAACTGATAAACTGCTGATACCTAAGACGGCTGGTAATAAGACGACGAGCAGGTTCTACGGCTCTATAAAAATACTCGGCTACAGCCTTGTAACCTGTGTCAATTAGGCTTAAATCCTGTGATATAAGCCAAATATCCTGAAACAAATGAGCATGATAAGTAAGCCACCAAGTTAAAATTTCATCGCCTTTTTTGATAAAGAAGTTGTGGGCTTCATCGATCACAATCAGGCAGTGATTAAGCTTAAAATCTGCGGCTTTTTCGTTTAGCTCTGTATCATTTGCACCGCCTACGTAAAGATCATAGAGCAGGCTAAGGTTATATTTGAAATCGTTAATATCCAAAGGCTTAATTTTCTCGCTTTTGGAATAGTCGAATTCGTTTATATTAGTCCAGCAGATAGTGTATTTATCGGCTTTCTTAGGTTTTTTGATAAATTTATCGAAAAAAGAGGGCTTAGGAACTTCGATAAAATTCTTATAAATTTGATAAACAGCAAGATAAGTTTTACCGCTTTTTGGTATGCCGGTAAGATAAGAGATAGCCATTTTAATCGATCCTAGAAATAAAGAGATAAAGCAAGGTTTTACGGAAACTCTCAAGCCCTTTAATGAAAATTTTTAAAGCAATTAAAGAAATCGCCGTAAATAAAAAAGGCTTAAAAATCGTGTAAACATCCTTAAAAGCTTCTATAACACCCAAAGACTTAAGAACGTTAAAGAAAAGAGCTATAAGCTCATCAGTATTACCCGCATAAGAATTTATGTAATTTATTAAAGCATTGACCTTGCTAAGAGCGATAAAAACTAATGACATCAGCCCTACATAAAAAGCGATAGTAAATCCAAGTATAAAAGTAGAAATAGCAAGCATAGCCCCAAAACGAACGGCAGCAGCAGCCCATTTTTTGACGAAAGAGCCGAAAAAACCGATAATAGCTAAAACAGGCATTATACCAACCTTATAATTATTTTAAAAAGCAGAATAGAGAATATCGTAGAAAATATGGCATAGAAAATAAAGTAAAGGACGGAGCGAGCGTCCTTTACTACGGCACAAATATCAATAGTAATTTTTTTGCTCAATCCGTCTTTAATAACAAAATCGCGAGTATAAGGGCAGCTAGCAACAAAACCGCTAGGCTTGAAATCACTCAAAGAGCCGTTTTTAATTTTGTCATAAGCACCCTGTAACTGGCTTTTAGCATCACCATACATATCAGTAATCTTTTTTACTCCGTCGCTTACAGTCTTAGTTAATTTGTCATAATCGCTGAAATCCATTTTAGGGTTATTTTTATCGTCATCATCTTTATCACCAGGTTTACCACCGCCACTTCCTCCACCTGGATGAGTGCCGTTTTTATCTTTGTCTTTATCCTTATCGCCCGGTTTATCAGGGTTACCAGGGGTACCGCCGCCACCGCCTGAATGTCCTCCACCACCTTGACTAGGTTTATCGGGCTTAGTCTTATTATCGTCGGGATTATCGGGTTTATCGGGCTTGGTACTATTGTTATCAGGTTTATCAGGTTTAGTTTTATTATCGTCAGGGTTTTTTGGATCGTTCAAGTAAAGATGATCTATTTCATCGTAATTGCAGCCATAATCGGCATATTCATTAGCGGCATTCACAACAATAGAATTTCCATTACCACAACCAAAGCAACATTTTGGAGTAAAAGTAATATTAGGAGTTTTACAAACATCTGGATCGGTAGAAAAAGCACCCGTATATTCTGAACCTGGAAATTGTTTATTACAAGCACAATTAAAACGCAACTCTCTATCCGTTATATGCTCGCAATCATCAGCGCACTTATGATTGACAAGGTCATAACCGAGCTTACAAAGCTGCACTGCAAAATTACTATCGTAATTAAAAACATCAACGATAAATTTAGCTTTAGCAATTTTAGGATCATTGCTATAATCAAGCTTCTTTAAAGGATATATAAGGGTAGGAAAGGATTGAGCACAACCAAGCCTATAAAATACCTGCGTAGATAATTCTTTATAAAGAGATATTTCATCGTTATTTTGAACTCTAACATAATGATAAATTTCCATGCCAGAGCCATCTTTTCTAATCTTATACATATAAAGCTCATTCTCCGTATCAAAAGCAAGCTTATAAGTGTAATATTCATTTTCTTTATACATAGGTCCACCAATAGGAGCACCACTTTTAGGGATTATATAATAACCACAACCGAGATCAAAAGCATTAGAGAGAGTGGATAGAAATAAGAGAATTAAGAGGATAAATTTTAATTTATTAAGCATTTTACTCTTCCTTAAATTTGCGTAGGGGGAGCGAACCCGATTTTAATCGCAAGCTCATAAAATCGGCTCCCCCTGCGACCCTGTTATGCGCGGCAGCTTTCGGATGTCCGAAAGCTACACGCCGTGCGCACTTCGCTTCGTTTATAGGCAAGCAAATAAATGGGGTTTACCTAAGACCAACGGCGCGAAAATAGCGTAAAAGCCAACTGAAACGGGATATTTGCAACACCGAACCAAAAGAAAAGGCTAAAGAAATAATCAAACGACTTATTGCCGATCCAATCGATTAAAATAAATTCCATCGTAAACCCCCGAAAACCTTATTTAATCTTAGAAATTGCAAGAAATATTCCTAAGACGAATAAAAAACCGCAAAGACAACCGCTAAGCGCCATCAAGGAGCTATATCGCTCTAAGCTCAAACCAGTCAAACTTAAAACTTCTGCTTCGCTCATTTCGAAAACAAATCCAAACCTGCAAAAATAGACTTGACCGCAAAAAACGAAAGCGCCAAAATCACGTAAAAAGCGTTTAAAAGTAGAGACATATGTAAAATCGAAATCTGCATTTTTAAACCCTTTCAAGAAATACCGCCCGAAAGGGGGCGGTAAAATTTAGCGTCTAAGCAAAGCAAGACCAGCCTTAACAGCATAAATCAAACCGATTAAGCCGATAACGACGACAACGGCAGAAGTGAAAGGATTGCTATCAATAGTTCCACTAAATTTGCCATCCGCAAAAGTTACGTCAGCCATAGCCTGCGTAGCACCAAAAAAAACAGAACCGAGCAAAATCGCTAATTTGCCGAAAACAGAATTTAAGATTTTCATCTTAAACCTCCAAAAAAGAATTTTAAACTTGCAAGTTCTATCAAGCCGACCGGACGGATCGGCTTTGTAAAGCTTGTTATTTCTTAGGAGAAACGTTATTTAAGAAATTTATCCAGTAAGCGTCATCTTCATCAGTAGTAAGAGTATAAGCGCCATTGTTAAAAGACGGGAGCCCAGCATTAAATTTCAAAACACCTTTGTTCTTGAAAAATTGATTAAATTTCGTAGTAAGAACCCCAGCTGTTAGATCGTCTTTACAAAGAATACGAACTATAAGTTCTTGTTCTTTCAGATCAACGCAATTCGTAACGGAATTTTCTTCCTCGTATTGATTGCGTGCGGTAAGCTTTACGGAGCTTGAATAAGCTCGTCCGTTCATCTCGCCTTTAGCGCCGCTTTTTGCGATAGCCTTTGTAAGTTCGTAAGAGACCTTAAAGTCTTGCGTAATGTAGTCCATAACTCTTCCTTTATATTTGATTGAGCTTAACTCGATTAAACCTAAAGGGCGGAAGGAAGAGTTATTTTCACAAACCGCCCAGAGTAGTTTTACCACTTGCTCGGGTGGAATTCCCGCCTAACTTCGACCCTAGACATCTTTACTCTGTCGCGGCATAGTGCGAGAATTTAAACACAGATTTTGCTATAATAACTTTGCGAATGGAATTATTGCAAATTCTCTGCGGGAATTATTGCAAATTCTTTATTAAAAAAACTTTAAATAGAGGGAATTATTTCCAATGGATAAGAAAGAAATTGCAAAATTTATCGGCAAAGATCTAAAAACCCTATACAACTGGGAAAGACAAAACCCCAATTTATACAAAATAATAATCTCATACTTTTCAGACGATACAACAAATTCTTACGAACGGGAACTATTGCAAAAATTTAGGCAACTCAAGGAAATAGAAAAGAGATACTACCTAAGCAGTATGGAAACCAAAATTTTAAAAAGAAGGATGGAGAAAGAAGCAGCAAATGACGAATAAACTAATCATAACAGCAATCTTAACTTTCGCTAGCCTACAAGCCAAAGAAAGCATAGAAATAAATGTATCGCCGAGCAATAAACAATATCAATTCGGCAAAAATATAAATTTAATCGGCACGTGGGAAGCGATAGAAACTCAATGCTGCGTAAATTTCATTTTTGGCAGATACGATAAAATAAGAATGAGATTCGATAAAAGCGGTAAAATTTACAAAGTAGAGAAAAACAAAGAAATCCCAACCGATATGATATGGAGTATAAATAATAACGGAGTAGTAAAAGTAGAGAAAGACGATAGCTATTATGAAAAAATAGGGCTAAACGATGCTGCTAAATCCATACAAGGCAAAATGGTAAAAGAGATATTCAAGGGAGTAGAAACAATAGAATTTCAAATCTTATCTAAAGAAAACGATAACTGCTTTATGATAGAAAGAAATTTAAAACTATGCAAGATTTTAGGAAATTTACACACCGAACCCGACAAAATAATTCAAATCGAAATGCACTAAATCCCTTTAAGCTTTAAATTTGCAGCCTCACTTAAAAATTGGGATCTGTTGCTCGTAACCTTGTCGATAGCATTAAGCAAAGATTGCGAAAGGCTTAAATTTACACGAACTTTCTTATCGTTAGGCTCTTTGATGAAATCATTATTTGCGAGCATAACCTCTAAAGCGCCGTCAAAAGCACTTTTTACGTCCGCTATTGCTTCTGCTTCATTTTCGCCGTCACCCATAATATAAGGAAAGTCCTTATACCTTGCAAAGTATCCGCCGCCCTCATCATCGGTAAGTTTTCTTACGATTATTTCGTAAGGCAAATTTAGATAATAGCTTTTATCTTTTTTCATTTCTTTTCCTTTTTCAATGCTTTTAAAGCCTCTATAACGTAGATAACTTTCATAGGTCTTTGCCTTGGTATAGTTACCAAATCTCTGCCGGGTTTTCTAAACTGCCAATGCGACGAGCCATTGTTTGTAGCTACATAACCGGCATTTTCAAGCAACTTTTTAAGTGTTTCAAACCTTACGTTCTTGGGATTATTTTCCAAATCCTTGATTAATTTATCGTCTTTACTCATCTTTTAAACTTTCGTGTGTAGATATACACATTAAAAACATTATATATTTTTATAGCTTAATGGCTACTTAGATAAGAAATATTACTAATAACCCTAAAATCAGGGTTCAAATCCCTCTCTGTCCGCCACTACTTTAGAATTTAAATCAATAAAATTTCACTTCCGTGATTCAGCCGATTTCAGCCGCCTAGGATACTGCCTAAAAGCAGCACTGGCATCATTAGCGGCATTACGATGAGTCCTTGTATGTCGGTATCCATTTTCGCATCGCGCTCGCTTTTGATCCCGCTATCGACCGCTATACGCGCGGGGTACTCGATCGGCACGCTTAGACGGTGCGATCTGCGTAGCTCGTCGTGATCTTTTAAGCGCTTAAAATATTTGCCTTCGATCAGATAAGAGTAGCGAAACGTAGAGCTATACGCTGGCTCAAGCTGCTCTGGGTCGTCCATCAGCTTAGCCTGCACGGATAGTGGCAGATCGTATTTTACGAGCTCGATTTCATGCTGGATATACGCAGCATCGCTGCCCTCGTTGTATCTGTCGATCGTGAGCATACTTACGTTGCGCCTTATCGCGTCTTTATTTAGCGACGCTAGGTTTGCAACCTTGGCACGCACGGCGCTAAGATTTGCATCAAATACGTAATCATAAATCTCACCGCTCATACGCAGCTGCCCGCTGGATGCCGCACTCATCGCGACGATATACTCACGCCCTTGCATGTAGCCTGGCAAATTCTTACTCGCGCATCCGCTAAAAATCCCACAGCATAGCGCCAAAACCGCGCCGCAAATCCAAAATTTCATAAGCTTCCTTCGTAAAATTTAAAGACGGATTGTATTAAATTTTGCCTTAACGAGAGTAGAATTTTATGACGTGGCGAAATGGGATTGTGTTATGGAATTCTATGGCGGCGGCGCGTAGAATTTCGCGCGGATTTGCATTAAAATTCCGATGAAATCTCGCAAGAATTAAAGCCAGAATGCACGGAAAAGGTAAAAGAAGCACAATAACGCTATCGAAATTAAAATTTTAAAATCTCGAGGAAATTTCGCGGAAAGAGACGAGCCATTTGCATGTCAAAATTTAACTATCATCGCGAGCTTGCTTTTAAATTTTAAAATTTTACGGCAGGCTTTAGAATTTAAAATTTCAAAGCCCTTTTTGATATGTGGCGCACTACTTTCGATTTGCGTTAGCAAGCATCAGCTTTATGCGGTTTTCTTGATTTACCGCGCTTGCGCCCGGGTCGTAGTCGATAGCGGCGATGTTTGCTTGCGGGTAGTTCTGTTTGATCTTTCGGATCATTCCACGCGCGATGATGTGGTTTGGCAGGCAGCCGAAGGGCTGCGCGCACACGACGTTTTGTATACCGTGGCGCATAAACTCGACCATCTCCGCCGTCAGCAGCCAGCCCTCGCCCATCTTCACGCCGTGACCGATGTAGCCATCGGCGGCGGCGCGAACCTCGCTAAATGGGCTCGGTGCGCGAAAGCCGAAGCGCTTAATCTGCTTAATCATCATACGCTGGAAAAATTCCACTACCTTAGCGACTGCGAGCGAGCCGTAATATGCCGCACCGCCCTTGCCGTAGAGCTGCTTGTCGTAGACCGCATCGTAGATGCAGGTAAGCACGAAGTCCATCAGCCCCGTATTTACGGGCTCGGCATTTTCGCGTATGAGGTAGGCGTTTAGGCCGTTGTTGCCGATGGGCGAGTATTTGAGATAAATTTCGCCCACGATGCCTACTTTTACTCGCGGCTTATCATCGCGCTCGATTTTAGTGAACTGCGAGAGGATAAATTTGAAATTTTTCTTGAGATTGAAAAACGATCTTTGATCGGTCAAATTTTTGATCCGCTCGGCGCAGAGTTCGTAAATTTCATTCGTTTGGTTTTTGATCTTTTCGTAGGGCTTGCACTGATTATACAGCCCCATCATCAAATCGCCGTAAAATATCGCAGCAAAGAGCTTTAGAAGCGATTTTTTGCCGAGGCTAAATTCATTCTCATCTAGCGAGCCGAAATTTAACGAGATCGCAGGGACGTAGCTAAAGCCGCTGTCCTCAAGCGCTTTGCGAAGCAAATTTATGTAGTTGCTCGCTCTGCAGCCGCCGCCCGTTTGGCTGATGAGAAGCGCTACTTTGTGTGTGTCGAACTCGCCGCTTTTTAGCGCGTCGATAAACTGCCCGATGACGAGCAGCGCGGGGTAGCACATGTCGTTATGCACGCTACGAAGCCCCTCCTCGACAATATTTTGACGATTTTCGCCGAGCAAGACGCTCTTGTAACCCTCGTCGCGCAGCACGCCTTGCATAAAGCGAAAATGCGGATCGATCATCGTGGGGATCAGTATCGTGTGGGTCGCTTTCATATCTTTCGTAAATTTAGCAAACATTAGCGCGCATCCTTTCTTGCTTCTTGTTGCGCGCCTTGCCTTTCGCGCTCTATCATAGTCGCTTTTAGGCTACGCAGGCGGATCTTGACCGCACCTAGGTTCGTAACCTCGTCGATTTTAAGTTGAGTGTAAATTTTACCGTTTTGACGCAGTATGTCGCGCACCTCGTCGCCCGTGATCGCATCTATCCCGCAGCCGAAGCTCACTAACTGCACCAGCTGCATACGCGGGTATTTACAGACGAACCGCGCCGCACTATAAAGCCTGGCGTGGTAAGTCCATTGATTAAGGCTTTTCGTCTGCACCCTGCTAAGCGGCAGCGCGTCCTCGCTAAGCACTATAAAGCCCAAGGAATTTAGATAGCGATCGATACCGTGGTTGATCGTCTTATCGATATGATACGGGCGGCCTGCTAGCACGACGGCGCTAGCGCCGCTGCTTTGTATCTCTTTTAGGGTCTCCTCACCTTTGATCAGTACGGTATTTTTATAGTTTTGTAGCTCCTTTAGCCCCTGAAATACGGCGTTTTTGATCGCATCGACATTAAATTTATACCCGGCATCCGCAAGCTCAGCCTGCATCGTTTTGCAAAACGAATCTTGCATGTTAAGATCCACGTGCGGATAGAGGAATTTTTTCTCCTCCAGCGCGCCTACGTTCGCGCGTATCAGTTCGGGATAGTATGCGACTACGGGGCAGTTGTAGCAGTTCTCGCTGATGTTTTCATCCAGGCTGTAACTCATACACGGATAAAAGATAAAATCGACGCTCTTATTTAGCAGATCGTAGATGTGGCCGTGCACGCTTTTAGCCGGGTAGCAGACGGTATCGCTCGGGATGCTTTGGCTTGCTAAAAACAGCGTCTCTTTTCGCGGCTTTTGCGACAACACGACGCTCATACCTAAATTTTCAAAAAACGCACTCCAAAACGGGATCATCTCAAACATATTCAAAACAAACGGAATTCCGACCCGCGGTGCGTCCTGCTTCGGCGGCTTGCGATATTTTTTCAAAAGCTCGTTTTTAAACTCAAATAAATTCGTAATGTCGTGGCGGATCTCCTTGCCCGCACCGCGTTCGCATTTGTTGCCCGAGACGAATTTAGTATCGCCAAAGTAGCTGATCGTAAGCGGGCATTTGTTCGTACAGAGCTTGCAGACGCTAAATTCGCTGCGGTGGGTAAAGTTTTCAAGCTCTGCGCGACTGATCATATCGGTACGTTCGTTTGCGTTATTTTTGGCAAAAAGCGCTGCGCCGTATGCACCCATAAGCTCGCTTATATCGAGGCGAATCACATTTTTACCGAGCTCTTTTTCAAAAGCTCGCAGCACAGCGTTGTTTAAAAAGGTACCGCCCTGCACTACGATGTTTTGACCCAAATCGTCGGCGTTTCGCACTCGGATGACCTTGTAAATCGCATTTTTTATGACGCTAATAGCAAGTCCAGCGCTGATATCTTCGATCGTAGCGCCGTCCTTTTGAGCCTGCTTAACCGAAGAGTTCATAAAAACCGTGCAGCGGCTACCGAGCTTGGCGGGATGGGTTGCAAAAAGGGCTAGGTTTGCGAAATCTTTAATGTCGTAACCCAAAGAATTTGAAAAGGTCTGCAAAAACGAGCCACAGCCCGAGCTGCACGCCTCATTTAGCACAATAGAATCAATATTGCCATCTTTAATGGAGAAACACTTGATGTCCTGCCCGCCGATGTCGATGATGAAATCGACCTTTGGATTGAAGTGGCGCGCGGCGCTGTAATGCGCGATCGTCTCGACGATACCGTAATCGAAGCGAAAAGCGGTTTTAATGAGATCTTCGCCATAGCCGGTAACACCGCTACCCTTGATTTTAATGCGGTCACCACAAAGATCGTATAGCTCCTTAAGACGCGGCAGCAGGATATCGACCGGATCGCCTTTATTGGAGGAGTAAAATTTATACAGTAGTTCGTAGTTTTCGCCTATCAACACGACTTTGATCGTAGTGCTACCGCAATCCACGCCCAAATACGCGTCTCCGCTGTAGGTGTGGATATCCACCTTAGGCACGCTTGCGCGGGCGTGGCGAGCGATGAACTCGTCAAATTCCGCCCTGTCTTTAAAAAGCGGCGGCTCGGCTTCCAGCGCGGTCCTGTCGGGCTCTTTTTTTAAAAGCGCGATCGTCTCTTCCAAATTTAACGTCTCGCCTGTATCTTTTGCGTACAGCGCGCTGCCGTAAGCTACGAAGTAAGGCGCGATGTCGGGGAAGGTCGCGGTTTCGTCGGTGAGCTTTAGCACCTCTTTAAAGCGCGCCTGAAGGCCTTTTAGGAAAAACAACGGACCGCCTAGAAACAGGATATTGCCCTTGACCTCGCGACCTTGCGCAAGCCCCGAGATCGTCTGCTCGACGACCGCGGCGTAGATACTGGCGCAAATATCCTCTTTTCTAACGCCCTGATTTAGTAGCGGCTGAATGTCGCTTTTAGCAAACACACCACAGCGTGAGGCAATTGGGTAAATTTTATTTGCTGCAAAGCTTAGGCGGTCAAGCTCTGTGATATCCAGATGCAAAAGATTGGTCATCTGATCGATAAATGCGCCGGTACCGCCCGCGCACGAGCCGTTCATCCGCTCCTCAAGTCCGCCCGTGAGAAATAAAATTTTAGCATCCTCGCCGCCCAGCTCGATTACGACGTCGGTCTTCGGAAACATCCGCTTGACGCCGAGCGAGGTAGCGAAAACCTCTTGAACGAACGGAATTTTACAATTTTTGGCGATACCCATACCCGCCGAACCCGCTATGGCGACGCTGAATTGCTCGCCTGCATAGGTTTTTTGGATTTGCAAAATTTTATCCAGCACCAGCTCTTTTGGCTTTGCCAAATGCCGCTCGTAGCTCTTGCTTAAAATTTCATATCTTTCGTTTAAAACTACCGTTTTAACAGTGGTTGATCCTACGTCAATGCCTAAAAAAATCACATCTCGCTCTTTATTGAATAAATCTTACTCGGCCGAATTCTCGAATTTAGCGCGAGCTTTCTAAATTAAAATTTGCATTTTATAGTAATATTTTTAAACACAAATAAAATCAGGATATATTTTATCTTTTTCTATAGAAAAAGACGATTTTTAGGCAGTTTAAAATTAAAAATTTTAATGGAAAAGTTGTAAAATTTTAGATTCAATGCGAGTAGATTTTGCGCGAAATTTTTTAAAATCTCGCGCATTATAAAAAGAACTTCCTTTTGAATTGGGAAGCGTAAATTTAAAAGATTATTTTCGAAGCTCTTTGATTTTAGCCGCCTTACCGCGTCTGTCGCGTAGGTAAAATAGCTTCGCGCGGCGAACGCGTCCTTTTCTTAGAACCTCGATGCTTTCGATACTCTCGCTGTAGATCGGGAAAATTCTCTCCACGCCGACGCTATTTGCGCCAATCTTGCGGATGATAAAAGTCTCGCTGACGCCGTTTCCGCGGCGCGCAATGCAGGTACCTTCAAAATTTTGAATTCTGCTCTTATCGCCCTCTTTGATCCTGATGGCTACCTTTAAGGTGTCGCCGGCACGGAAATCAGGCACACTTTTGCTTGTGATCTGAGCGTCCTCAAACGCTTGGATATACTTGTTTTTCATAAATTTCCTTTATTTCTGGCGATTTTTCGGTACATATCCGGGCGGAAGAACCTCGTTTTACATAGCGCCATTTGGTTTTTTAAATCGCGCATTTTAGCGTGATTACCCTTTAAAAACTCTGAAACTATAGGTAAATTTTCAAAAACATCAGGCTTTGCGAACGCGGGCGCCTCTAAAATTCCGCCTTCAAAGCTTTCTTCGACAAGCGAGCTTTCGTTGCCCAAAACGCCCCTTATATTGCGGCTTATCGCATCGCACATACAAAGCGCGCCGAGCTCTCCGCCGGTAAGGACGAAATCGCCGATGCAAAAAATTTCATCTACATATCTCTCGACTATGCGCTCATCGATCCCCTCGTAGCGCCCGCAGATAAAGCATAGGCTCTCTTCGCCGCTTAGACGCTTGGCGTCGTTTTGATTAAATTTTTTACCGGCGGGCGAGAGGTAGATAAACTTGGCGTTTTTAAATTTAGCTCTTGCGTGTTCGATCGTCTTAGCAAGCGGCTCCGTACCGATCAAAAGCCCCGCACCGCCGCCGATCATATAATCATCTACTTTTTTATACCGATTTGCCGTGAAATTTCGCGGGTTAAAAAAATGCGTCGAGATTATTTTCTTATCGACCGCGCGCTTTAAAATCGAGTCCTCAAAATACGGCGCGATGAGATTTTCAAACAGCGAAATAAAGATAAAATTCATGAGTTTTCCAAAATTGCGCGCGCATTTTGCGTAAAAATTTTACGCTCGCTAAGCGAAATTTCTTTCACATAGGCATCCACGTATGGAATGAAAAATTCTTTCGGCAAAGCCTGCGAGATTAAGCTTTCATCCGTTTCTACCTCAAAAAGATAGCCGCTTCCGATCTGTGATATGTCCCTTACGCGCCCCAAAATCGCGCCGTCTTCATAAATTTCAAGCCCGATAATATCGAAGTAAAAGAACTCGCCCTTTTGCAATTTACAAAATTTTCGCGTGTCCTCTTTGCTTCGGTAAAGGATTTGGTTAGTCAGGTTTGCCGCCGTTTCTACGCTTTCGTAATTTTTAAAAATAGCGCTAAAGTTTGCGCCGTTGAAGGATAGAATTTCTAAAATTTCGCCGTTTCGCAGATAAAATTTGGCGCCTTTTTTAAACTGGGAGGGGAAGTCGCTGCGATCGAAAATTTTAACCGCGCCCTTTAGACCTATAGTCCGACCGAGCTTCGCGACCTCTAAAAGATCATCAGGCATCTTTGGCTTTGACGGTAATTTTATAATTGATCGGATCTTTTGCTTTGTAGCCGATGATGACGGTCTTTATGGCGTTTATCATTTTGCCGTCCTTGCCGATGAGTTTGCCTGTATCGGCCTTGTCGGCATAGACGATGATCTCGGTAAAGTTTTCACCGACCCGCTTTTGCGTAGAAACGGACTGCGGGTAGTCGGCGATCAACTTTGCGTATTCTTTTATAAAATTTTCTACCATTTTATTTGCTTGTGATTTGAGCGACCCTATCGCTTAACTTCGCGCCTACGCTCTTCCAGTATGCCAAACGCTCCGCGTCGAATTTGATATTATCGCTCTGCTTTAACGGGTTATAAAAGCCGATCGTCTCGATAAAGCCGCCGTCGCGTCTTTTCCTACTATCCGTTACCACGATGCGGTAAAAAGGCTGCTTCTTTCTTCCGATTCTTGTAAGCCTAACAACTGTTGCCATTTTTTCTCCTTAAATTTTTGTAAGTTTTAGAACTTGCAGATGGCTAAAACTTAAACATCTGCAAACTCTACCGAGAGGCTATCTCGGTAAATTTTGCCTTTGAGCGATCGAGGCAAGCCCCTGCATGCCGCCCTTGCCCGAAAATTTCTTCGCAAGCTTCGAAGCGCCCGCGAACTGCTTCAAAAAGCGGTTCACCTCCACTTGCGAAAGCCCCGCGCCGGCAGCAAGTCTGCGCTTACGCGAATTATTTAGCAGATCGGGATTTTCG
>NZ_JAHAFS010000026.1 GCF_018374135.1 Campylobacter gracilis
CGCATCTTTACATCGGTGCAAATTTTAAAATTTTATGCAGGAGATAAAATTATAAGCCCGTGCAATGCATGAATTCTAAAATTCCACATCGCCTATAAAATTCCATGCCCCACACGACACATAAATTTTGAGATTTTAAAATTTCACGCCGCAGATAAAATTTAGGAATTCTTTTTGCGGTAAAATTTTAAAACTCTACCGTAAACCCTCTGCCCGCGTGGCGAGCTTCAAATCCGTCTAGAACTTAGATTTTCCTCACCAGCTCGGGGATTATTGCCTCAAAATCCACCCCTTCGTAGTCCTTGCGCTCCTCGTCGCTCATCGTCTCTTTGATCGTGCTTACGACGAAGTCTGCGGCGATGCGAACCGCCGTTTCCAGCGACTTGCCGCGCATTATCGCGCCGAAGGCTACGGCTGCGAAAATATCGCCGGTGCCGTTAAATTTGACCGGCAGCAGCTCGTGAAAATACTCGTTCGTCCTGCCCGTGCGCGCATCGTAGCTAAAAACCCCGCACTGATCGGCGATGTAGCCGATGCCCTTTAAAATAACCTGTCTAGCGCCCAGCTCTCTAAGGCGCGCAAGCAGATCCATGATGAAATCCCTATCTGCGTCCTCTCGGTACGGCACGCCCGTGATCGCGCAGGCCTCGGTGATATTAGGCGTGATGACGTCGGCCTGGGCGCACAGAAGCGACATCATGCGAGCAAAATCCTCGTTAAAGCCCGGATAAAACACGCCGTTATCACCCATACAAGGATCGACCAAAATGGTCTTGCCCGCGCCGCCGAAGCTCACAAATAGCTCACCCATAATCTCTATCTGCGCCGCCGAGCCCAAAAAGCCCGTGTAGATGCCGTCAAACACCACTCCGCGGTCTTTCCAGTGCGCCATGATCGCGCGTATCTGCGAGCTTAGATCGCAAAAGGTGTAGCCCGAAAAGCCCGTATGCATCGATAAAACCGCCGTAGGGATCACGCTCGTGCTCATCCCCATCGCGCTAAGTATCGGCAAGGCGACGGTCAGCGAAACCTTGCCCACGCAGGATATATCTTGAACGGTAAGAACTTTTTTCATCACAATTCCTAAAATTTTTGGCTCTATTTTACCGCTATTTATATTAAAAAGGCGAATTTAAATAAAATTTACTCTACGAATAGTCTAAATTTATAATATTTTTGGCGTTTTTCCGCTAAATTTTAAGCTGGGTTTGCCGTAAATTCGGCGTATAAATTTAAAAAGGCAAAAAATGATAACCGCAAAAGCTCTTTACGCATCCGCTCGCCTTAGATCGCTACCCCTTAGCGTCTCGGGCGTGTTGTTAGGCAGCGGCGCGGCATACGGCGCGGGCGTATTTAGAGCGGATATTTTTGCGCTGGCGCTGCTTACGACGCTGCTGTTTCAGGTGCTAAGCGACTACGCCAACGACTACGGCGACGCGGTAAAGGGCACCGACGACGATGGTAGGCTGGGGCCGCGCCGCGCGATCCAAACGGGGCAGATGAGTGCGGCCGAGATGAAGCGCGTCATCGTCGCTACGGCGCTACTTTCTGCATTTTCGAGCCTCGCGCTAAGCGTTTTGGCATTTGGCGAGCGATTTTACCTCGTGCTGCTATTTTTGGCACTGGGCGGCGCGTCTATATATGCCGCGATCCGCTACACCGTGGGAGCCGGCGCATACGGCTACAAGGGGCTTGGCGATATTTTCGTGTTTTTGTTTTTCGGGCTTTTGAGCGTGCTGGGCTCGTACTTTTTATACGCACGCTCGCTTGATGCGGCGCTGCTGCTGCCGGCGTGCGCGTGCGGTATACTAAGCACTGCCGTGCTAAATCTAAACAATATGCGCGATATCCAAAACGACGCGCTCAAGGGCAAACACACGATCCCCGTTCGCATCGGACTGCGCGTAGCCAAGCGCTACCACTATGCGCTGATCGCGGGCGGAGCGAGTCTGATGCTATGCTACTCGCTTTTGCGGGGCGAGCCGGGCGTAAAACTACTCTACGTAATTAGCTTTGCGCCGCTTATCAGGCATCTATTTTTCGTATCGAAAGTGCGGGAGTGTCGCGATTTCGACGGGCAGCTAAAGGTCGTCGCGCTCAGCACATTTACGATGTCGGCGCTGTTTTTTGTCGGGGAAATTTTGGGTTAATTTTAAACGCCGCGCAGATAAAATTTACGTCGGCACCGCAGCAAAGTCCTCTCGCGCAAAAGCGCTTTGTGCGAGTTCTCCTAATCTTGCAATCAACCTGCTTGTCGCACAGCAAAGCGTCTGCGGCAAGCTCGCTCAATGAAAACGTCCATAGCATATCTCTGTCCGCCTGATAGCTACCGCAATCAAATTTAAGGGGGCAAACTCCAGATCTCCGCGCCGTCTTGTATAGTTAAATTAAGCGAAATACCGCTCTTAAGTCCATACAAGCCCCATCACACCATGCTTTAATTGCCGTTTTGACGGCAGGTCGCCCGACTTTTGCGTCAAATTTAAAAACTAGAGCATTAATTCTACAAACGACCCGCGTGTTTGGCGCGGTAAGTTTTATGCTTATTGCACGGGCGGCAGCTCGCACCGCAAATGCTGCTTTAGCCCTACTTTTAAGCCCTCACACATTCTAAAATTTATCCATCCCTTCGGCTTTGATTGCTTTAGCCCTATTTTGAGCCCTCGCGTCGCTAAAATTTTACTAAATTTTACGCACTGCCTCTTTGAAACGACGCTTGCGAAACCATATCTCCCTACGCATAGCCCCTTAAAACTCGAAGCAATCTTGCACGTTGCTTAGAACTTCGCAGCCGCAATACCCACCGTTTTGCTCGCAAAAGTCCAAGACTGCCGTCTCGTTCGGCGCACGGCGGGCTCGCAAAAACTCCAGCGTGAGCCTATGCGTGCCGTCGCAGCCACGATGCGCCAAGCCCTCGCCTAAGAACTCAAATAGTCTCTCAAACTCCGCCCTACTCATCGGCAGGCTCTTTTCAAATGCATCTCGCTGCCGCTGCGCCGCGAGCTTTATGAGTTCCTTTTTTTCTAGATTTTTCCATTATTTCTCCTTTGCTGCGCCGCCTTGCCGCACGGATATCCTTTGGGCGCATTAACCTCATACCCGTCGTCCCCTGCCCCAAGCGGCATGCAAATTTCATCCAGACCGTGCACTAGCTCGTCTATACCGAAATAATCCTTATTAATTTTTTAGCAGAGCGAAATTATAGCAAAAGCAGAGCGCGAAATCGCAAATCCGCATGATTAAATTTTATCTAGAACAAAGAGCTATATTTTCGGCTAAATTTTGCCGTACCGAGGGATAAAATTTGGCAAATATCAGATGAAATTCTATCGAGTAGATGTGTAGAATTTAACCATAAACTAAAACAAAGGCGGCCGCGCCCGAAACACGACCGCTAAATTTTAAAATTTTACTTCTCAAACGCCTTTTCTAGGCTAAACGGAAACGCCTGATAGCCCATCGCATTGGTCATTTTGATTTCGATTGACGGCTCTTTTGCGCCCCATTCAAACTCGTTGATATGAGGGCTAGGCACGCCGACCGGACGGCCTTTGGCGATGTCAAACTGCATGCCCGCGACCGCTGAGTAAACCATCACGCTATCAAGGTCGTCTTGATACTGTGCGAGCGAAGTGACCGAGCTGTACCACTCGCTGCCGCGCTGTTTGCCGTATTCCCATACTTGCTCGACGGTCTTGGCGTTCTCATCGATTTTATAGACGACCGCGCGGGAGTATTTCATACCCGCCATCGCAGGTTGCTCCATACCGCGTGTGTCGCCGTTATCAAAGACGGTGAGATATACGACGCCCTTTTTGGACTTGCTATCGATGCGAAATGCCGTATGCTGCGTCCACTGCCAGTCAAATCCGCCCTTCTCGCTCTCATATCCCGGGCATTTTGAGTACTCGTCCTCGCAGACGATCTTTTTGCCGTCTTTATCTACAGGCTGGAGCAAATAGCCCTTAAATTCGTCCTTCCAGCCTTTGTGCGCGCCCATTATCCACTTGATCTTTTTGTCGCGGCCGATCTTAATGACGGCGTCTTGGTGGCGGCTGGAGATGATGATACTATCGTCGCTTGGATCGTAATCCACGCTATTTACGTGCGCCCAGTTGCGTCCGGGGCCCGAACCCACGATGTCGCCCCATTTTTCGTTCATATCCATCGCGGCTAACTCGTCTGCGCTTGCGGTGTGCCCCGCCTTTTTAGCGTCGATATTTAGGCACACCGCGCCCTGATCGAGCGTTTTTAGCACGATGTCGCGGTACGGATCTAAAATTTCATACAGCCTAAAATCGTCCACGACGTTGCCGTCTCTATCGACCTCGATGATGACGTCGCGGATCGTGCGGACGTTTTTACCGTCGGCGCGTTTATAGTTGGCGTTTGCCGCGCGCAGGAAGTAGTGTCCGTTTTGCGCAACGTCTAGCGAGTGCGAGAAGTCGTTGTAGCCTACAGGTAGCTCGCGGTTAAAGATTTCGCGGCCCATTATGTCGTATTTTGCGTATCTTTGGCCGTAGCCCCACGTCATCGCGCCGTCGTCGTTTTGTTTAAAGCCCATCATAACGCCCGCACTAAACGGCTGTTTGAGGTCGTAAATTTTACTAGGTTCTAGATACCAGCGCACCTCGCCTTTGGTGTCTAGGATGAAGTTGTTCGGGCTGTAGTTCCACTCGATCGCGCCGCCTGCGGGGTTGTTCCACACGACTTTGGTGCCCTTGCCGGTTTTATTTACGAAGTTATTTACGTAGTAGAGGCGGTTGGCGAATTTCGCGCTCGGAGCCTTCACGACTTCGATTTTATCAAACAGCGCGCCCTTTTGAGACGGCATGCCAGAGCTCTCTAGATAAATCGCAGGCGCGTAAATTTTATAGCTTTCTTTTACGTGCTCGGTTTGGCCCTTATAAATTTTATCGTACTCGACCTCGACGGTGTTTTGATAGTCGGGGTAGAGCCCGAAAACCGGGATTCCTCCGTGCGTACGAAGGTGCTTGTCGGCGACCTTATAGCTGATAACCTGACCGCCCGGTTTTGGCACGATAGTGACTTTTGCGTTTGCCAGCGTGTAGCCGCCGTTTTTGATAACCGCCGTTAGAGGCGCGATGTCGTATGGATTAACGACTACTTCGCCGATCTTGCCCGGAATGCCGTAGTCTATGTGCGCGCCGCTAGGTCCGCCGATAGCCAGCGCAGCCGTGCTTAGACCGCCTAAAAGCGCCGCAGCTAGTGCAAACGAAGAAAGAGTTCGCTTCATCTTATTCTCCTTTGAATTGGTTTGATATCGTAATTTTAATCAACCTCGCTAACGTAGAAATCACGCGTTTATTAAAACTTGCTTAATTATAAAAAATAATTTCAAATTTTGGCTTTTATGCCAAAATTTAGTCGAAATTTTATAAATTTAATCTAAAATTTATCTTAGCGTGAGTTCTGCGGCGGCGAGAGGATATAAAATTAACGCAAACAAAATCATTTTAAGGAGCATCCCATGAACCTACTTTCTAAATTTAGCAAAGGCTTTTTAGCCGTAGCGATGTTTGGCGCCCTTAGCGCATCCGCGTTTACCGAGGGCGAGGACTACGTAAAGCTCGAAAAACCGCTATCAGTCGAGCAAAACACGCTAGTTAAGGTCTTTAGCTACGCATGCCCGTTTTGCTACAAATACGACAAAACCGTAACGCCGAAGGTCTTAGAAAAGGTCGCGGGGCTAAAATACGTGCCGTTTCATCTAAAAACCAAAGGCGAATACGGCGAGGCGGCGAGTAAAATTTTTGCCGTCTTAGTCGTGATGGACGAGGAAAAAGGCGTGAGTCTGCTAGATAAAAACTCGCTGTTTAAAAAGGCTAAATTTGCCTACTACAAAGCCTATCACGATCAAAAGCAGCGCTGGAGCGACGGCAAGGACGAGGCTGCGTTTTTAAAGACGGGGCTTGATGCGGCGGGTATCAGCGAAGCGGACTATCAAAAAAAGCTAGAGGACCCAAAGGTCGCCGAACTGCTTAAAAAATGGGACGAGAGCTACGACGTAGCCAAGATCCAGGGCGTGCCGGCGTTTGTCGTAAACGGCAAATACCTCATCATGACGAAGTCCATCAGCTCCATCGACGGCATGGCGCAGTTGATCGAAGAACTGCTCAAAAAATAGGGCGCGGGCATGAAATTTGCGGAAAAAATAGCGAAATTTGGCGATAGCCGCCTGCCGTGGGCGATCCTCGTAGCAGTGAGCGCGGGGCTTGTTATCCTCGCGCACTCGCTGTTTCAAAACTACGTCTATATGCCGCCTTGCGAGCAGTGCGTCTATATCCGCTTTGCCTTTTTGTGCATGGCGCTAGGAGGCCTGGTCGCGATCATAAATCCTAAAAATTTGCTCCTCGCGCTCGCGGGCTACCTGCTAGCCTTTTGGGGCGCGATCCAGGGCATAATGTATAGCGTCAAGCTCGCCAAGATCCACGACGCCGTGCACGGAGACGATCCGTTCGGCGTGCAGGGCTGCTCGACCGAGCCGCACTATCCGTTCGGCCTGCCGCTTGAGCGGTGGGCGCCCGATTGGTTCTTGCCTACGGGCGACTGCGGCTACGATAATCCGCTAGTGCCCGAGGGCGTCACGCTAGACGGCTTTCAGAAGTATCTCGTGGATCTTTATGGGGACGGCTGGTACCTGATCCCATCAAGCAAATTTATGTCGATGGCAGACTGCACGCTCATCGGCTTTGGCGTATGCTTCGTCGTACTCGCCGCGATGTTTATTTGCAAAATTTTAACCCTTAAAAAAGCTTAAATCGGTCTAAATTTAGACCGATTTTGCTATACTCGCCGTATGAAAGCCTTACGCGAACATAATTTTAAAATTTACTTCATCATCATTTTCGCAAGCCTTTCCGTAGTGCTTTTGGGCGTGAAAAACTACGAGGACGCCAAGGCGCAGATCACGACGCTCGCGGATAAAAACAAGATCGCCGCTAGCGAAAATATGGTCGGGAATTTTTCGTTTTGGCTGGATGAGCGGCTGCGCTCGCTGGTGCGTGCGGCTAAATTTATAGAAAACGCGGGCATCTCGCAAGATAGCGAAAAACTCGGCGGCTTCATACGGCTTTTTAAAGAAAACTCCGCAGAATTCGACGCCTTGCAGTTTTTGCGCGAGGATGGGGAGATCTTCGTGGACGGCAAGGAGCTAGGCGAAAACGAAGCGATGCCAAAGAGCCTGCGCACGGGGCTTGTTTGGTTTGAGGAGACCAAAAACACGCTCGCACCCACGGTAAATTTTATGCAGCGCCATAAAATTTTAGGCGAACCGACGCTAAATTTATGCGTGCCCGTCATGGACGGCGGCTCGTTTGCGGGGGTGTTTTGCGGCGTGGTGAAGCTGCAAAACATACTAAAAAATATGGAAAAATTTAAGCTCGCGCCAGATTCCTACACCTTTATCGTCACGCACGGCGGCGAAATTTTAACGCCGATGAAGGACGCGGCGCTAAAAAAGCAGATCGAGGATAAATTTAAAGAGCTTTTCCTACGGGGCGAAGATATCACGAGCCTAAATATCGGCTCAAATTTCATCTCCATCGCCGAGATCCCCACGCTAAACTGGTTCATAGGAGCCGGCACCGATAACGAAAAGGAGCTCGCCGCGCTGCTTAGCTCCGTGTTAAAAAACGCCCTCATCTTGCTTTTTGCGTTCGCGGCGTTGGCGCTGGTGGCAAATTTCCTCCATAACTTTATGTACTCAAAAATCAAAAACCTGCAAGACGACTACGAGGCTCTGCTCAAGCACAAAGCGCGCATGAGCGAGGCGGGCGAGCTAATCAGCGGTATAAATCATCAGTTTATCCAGCCGGTTAATTCGCTAAATTTGATGATCTCAAGCCTACTCATGCTGCAAAAAGACGGCAAACTAGACGCCACGACGCTAGAGCATATGCTGCAAAAAGGGCAGGCGGCTACCGTGCTTTTAAGCGATACGATCGAAATTTTTAGAAATTTTTATAAAACGAGCGACAGCCCGCAAAAATTTAGCGTGCAGCGCTGCATCAAAGACCTGCTAAAGCTCATGCATACCGAGCTTAGCAAGGCAAACGTCGCAGTAAGCTTGCGCCAGTTTCAAGACGAAGAGGCCACGCAGCGGATGGGTATCGTGCAGCAAATTTTACTCATCCTCATACACAACGCCAAGGACGCGGTCGTGGAGCGATACAAAGAGCAGATCGCCAAGCGGCAAGTTTTTTTGGACGTCAAATTTGAAAACGGCATGTGCAAGATAGCCGTCACGGACTACGGCAGCGGCGTGAACAAGGAGCTTCGGGATAAAATTTTAACCCAGCCAAAAACCACCAAAAAGCAAGGAAGCGGCATCGGGCTGTATTTTGGCAAAAAGCTAGCAAACGAAAAGCTCGCAGGCAACATTAGGCTTCTAAGCGCGGGCGATCCGACGACGTTTGAGCTGAGCTTTGAGATAAATTTAAAGGAGTGAGATGCAAGAGCACTTAAAACTGCTTAAAGACCTGACCGTCCTCATCGTCGAGGACGACGAGATCGCAAGAGAGCTGCTAATAGGCGGGCTAAAGCCCTACTGCCTAAGCGTCTGGGGCGCGGCAGACGGGCTGGATGGGCTGGAGCGCTTTAAAAAGCTAGCCCCCGCCGTCGTCATCACCGATATCCATATGCCCGCGATGAACGGCTTTGAGATGATGAAGGAGATGATGCGCATAAAACCCGCGCAAAAATTTATCGTCTTTACCTCCTACGACACCGACGACAACCTCATCAAAAGCATCGAGCACGGCGCGGCGTCGTTTCTAAAAAAGCCCGTCGATATCGCCGCGCTCTGCCGCCTGCTCGTGGCTCTAACCTACGAAAAGGACGAAAAGCTCGTGCGCTTGGGCCCGCAAACTAGCATAAATCTTGCCAAAGAAAAGATCTACAAAAACGGCGAGGAGATTTATCTATCCTTTTTGCAAAACAAGCTCTTTTGGCTATTTGCGTACAATCTAAACAAGCTCGTAAGCTACGAGATGATCGAGGAGTTCGTCTACGAGGGCGAGCAAACGAGCAAGGGCGCGATACAAAACGTCGTGCTGAGGCTGAAGCGGGAGCTGGGGGTTAAATTTAAAAATATCAGTGAAAGTGGATACATAATGCTAAGCGGCGATCAAATTTAACTTTGCGGCTTGGCTTTTTGCCCTATACTTCGTTGGATTTCGCTACGGGCTGCAGTCGCGTATTATATTATACGCTCCTTTGCCCTTGCTCATCCGCCTCGTCTATGACAAAAATACTTCGCCTTAACTTTTTGCACCTAAATTTCAAGTCAAATTTGTAAATTTTAGCTCAAATTTTACTCGCCTAGACCCGTGTTTTGAAAACGTAAAATTTAGTCGTTATCGTGCCGTACGGCTTAGCGATAAAATTTACTAGAAGCCCTGCGGCCAAATTTAACGCGGTGCATAAAACAAAATTTGCTTTGGCGCGGCTAAATTTAATGCGACAAGGCCTATTTCGCCAGCAGCTCCTTTACCGCGGCGGCCATTTCATCGACGGAGCCGAACGAAGCCGTGTTTAAGAGATACTTGCCGCTGACGACAAATGCCGGTACGCCTGAAATCACCGCGACTTCGTAGCCCGCGTCCCACTGCGCAAGCAGCGCCTGCGCCTTTTTGCTGGCAAGCGCCGCTTCGTATTCGCTCATGCTCACGCCCGCAGCATCTAGCGCGGTTTTGATGAACCTTTGTTTATCGCTACCGCCGCCAAAATCGTCCTTTTTGTCGTGGATCGCTTTGTAAATCGCAAATTTCGCCTTTTTAAATTTCGACTCTTCGCTTAGCAGACTCACATCGTCCTTTTCATCAAGCACGATGAGGGCTGCGAATATACCGCTTGCGGTCTGTCCGAACACGCCCTTGGTCTTTAGGTGCCACGGCAAAAACTCCGTCCCTTCAAGCTTTTTCATCAACTGCGGCGTGACCGTCCTATCGAACGCATAGCAGTGCGGGCACTCGTAGTTAAAAATTTTAACGACGCTGTTTTTCGGCACGTTTAGCGGCTTTTGTAGCACTTGATAATTAACGCCCACCTCTAGCGCGTTTGCGCCCGAGCCGAGCAGGCAAACGGCGGCTAAAGCTTTAAAAAATTTAGCGATTTTCATAAAATTCCTTTGCGGTAAATTTCAAAGATTGTATAAAATAAAGGGTAAATTTGAGATTAAAGCGGACAAAGGCAAGGCGGCTTCCCACAGAAAATATATAAAAAGCAGGCTACGCCATCACGCCACTTGAGCAAGCAGGCTAATTTATCGCTACAAGCTCTATTTCTGATCTCGTTCAGATTTAAATTTAATAGCAAGGATTGCACGCTCGCAGCTTAATTTTAAAGCATGCAATCCGCTTTAATTTAATAAATTTTATTTATCAAAGGCATGGATTATCCACTTTACGCGCTCAGGATCGTCGTGATCGAAAAACAGCGTCTTGCCTGTATCCAGCGCAGCAATGGCAGCCATATCTTCAGGCGCAAGCGCAAAATCAAAAATGTCGAAATTTTGCCTCATTCGCTCTATTTTTACACTCTTTGGAATGACGATGATGCCTCGCTGAATTAACCAGCGCAAAATAACCTGAGCTGAGCTTTTGCCGTATTTTTCACCGATACTGCTTAGCACGGCGTTTTTAAATATATCGTTTTTACCCTCGGCAAAGCTAGCCCACGATTCAAACGCTATGCCGTAATCCTCAAGCGTGCGCTTTAACGCTTCACGCTGATAAAACGGATGACACTCAAGCTGATTTACCGCAGGGATGACGCCGCTGTTTTCGCACAGATCGACGATCCGATCAGCGTAGAAATTACTAACGCCGATAGAGCGGATGCGGCCCTCATCGCGCAAACGCTTCATCGCTCGCCACGAGCCGTAAATATCGCCATATGGCTGATGAATGAGATAAAGGTCGAGGTAGTCAAGCCCTAGCTTTTTCATCGACGCATCGAAGGCCTTTAGCGCGCGCTCCTCACCTGCGTCGTTAATCCAAAGCTTAGTAGTTATAAACAGCTCCTCGCGCTTTAACCCGCCTGCAAGAGCCGTCTTAATTGCTGCACCAACGCTCTCTTCATTGAAATACGCCTTTGCCGTATCAATGCTGCGGTAGCCGACCGAGATCGCATCCTCTACGCATCTTTGCGTCTCTTTCGGATCAACTTGAAATACGCCAAATCCTAAAATCGGTATCTTATTGCCGTCATTTAAGGTTAAATACTGCATTTTTGCTCCTTTGCTAAAAAAATTCATCTTATATAAAAATTTAAAATTTCGCGCTTAAATCTCAAAATTCTATCCGCACCAAAGCGACAGGTGGAATTTAAAAGCTAAATTCCAACCTATCGCGAAATTTTAATAATCAAAGATATTCGGATCGATCACCAGCGCGCGGTATGCCACGTCGTCTCTAGACGCAGACTCCACATCCATTTCAAATTTAACGTCGTTGCTCTTCGGATCGATCTCCACGAGCACCATTTTGATCGTCTTATCGGGCTTTAGCAGATAGACGTTCGAGCTTGAGATGAAGTAGGTGCTTTTATCCTTTTGCCACTCCACGTTGCTCGTAACAGCGCTATAGAAGTCAAATCCGCGCTCCTTGCCAAACTCCCATGTCTGCTCGACGGTACCCTTTTGCTCGTCGATCTTGTACTCGACCGCGCGAGAGTATTTTTGCTCTTTTAGCGCAGGCTGCTCCATACCGCGGCCGTCGCCGTTGTCAAATACGCTGATGTGCTTTACGCTGCCCTTGTTATCGTAGCGCGGAGTGAGCCACGCGGTGTGCTGTGTCCACGACCAGTCGAAATCGCCCTCGCATTTTGAGTTTTCGCATTTGATTTTGTTGCCGTTTTTATCAACGGGCACTAGCACCTTTTCTTTAAAGTCCGCACTCCAGCCCTCAGGCGATGCGAGGATCCATTTTACCTTTTTGTCGCGGCCGATCTTAACGATGCCTTGGTGGCGAAGCGAGAGGATGATGCTGTCGTCGCTAGGGTCATATGAGATGGAATTTACATGCGCCCAGTTGCGTCCCGTGCCGGTTGAGGTCACGTCGCCAAACGGCAGATCGTCGCTGATTTTGATCTCTTTGGCGTCCATGTCGATATTTAGGCACACGGCACGAGCGTCAAGAGCCTTGATGAGGTTGCTGCGGTAGACGTTTTTTCCGAAAATTTCATTCAGATCCCACTCGTCCACGACCTTGCCGCTGCCGTCCACTTCGATGATGTGATCTCTGATCGTATGCGAAATTCTGCCGTCAGGATGATGGTAGTTATATTTAGCGACGCGAAGCAGCAAGTGATCGCCATTTAGCGGCATCACCTCGTGGCTAAGGTCGATGTAGCCGCGCGGCAGCTCGCGGTTATACACCTCCTTGCCCATCATATCGTAGCGCATATATCGCTGCGCCATGCCCCAGCTCAGATCGCCGTTTGGCAGCTGATGAAAGCCCATCATCATGCCGCCGTCCATCACTCTGCGCTCGCTGCGGTCGTAAAATTTCTGATAGTCCAGATACCATCTGACCTCGCCCTGCGTATCGACGACGAAATTTTCGGTGAAGTCGTTCCAGCTAGCCGCACCGCCGTTTTTCCAATCAAGCGGCTTATAAACGCTCGTGATGGTATTGTTGATGAGATAGAGCCTGTTTTTAAACGCGGGATCGACCTTTTTGACCTTCATCTTTTGCATGTGGCTAAATCTATAATCGCGGCTATACGTGACGATCGGCTGAGCGTAAATTTTATACTTTTCGACCTTCTTTTCGCCGCCGAAAACATAGCTTACCTCAACCTCGTTTAGATAGTCCGGATATAGCCCCCAGATCGGCACGCCGTCGTGCGTCAGCAGCGCATGCTCGGATACGTTATAGGCGATGTCGATGCCGCCGCCCGGTTTTCCTAGCACCCGCACGTGGATATCCTTGATGTCCTTACCCGCCCTATCGATGACGGCCGTTAGAGGCGCCACGTCGTAAGGGTTGATAAACACCGAGCCAAGCTCGCCTTGGGTTTTTACCTGATGCGCCAAAACGCCCGCACTCGCAGTCTGCGGCACCGCTATAAACGCGCCGCTTGCAAAGGCCGCAGCCAAAACGATAGAACCGAAAAAATTCTTACGCATATTCGCTCCTTTTGGGTAAATTTATCTAATTTTACTACTACCGAATCACATAATAATCATACTAGCTTTAAATCAAATTTAAAGTTAAATTTTAATACATCTACTTAAATTTTAGAACGCAAGCGAGACGGGTAATAGGCTAAAATTTGATATAATTAACCCTGCTTGATCAAATTTAAGGAGAGAAAATGCCATTCGTAAATATAAAAGTAGCCGCTCCAGAGCCTACAAAAGAGCAAAAAAGCAAATCATCGCCGAGATTACGGACACGCTAGCGCGCGTATTAGGCAAAGACCCAGCCGCAATACTCGTGATGATCGAAACGCTCGGTACGGACAGCATCGGTAAAAGCGGTCTAAGTCTTGAGGAGATCAAACAAAATAAAGAGAAAAAATGAGTGAATTTTTATAGGATTTGAAGCCAAAAATCACGCTCGCAGCGGACACTACTTGCGCCGTTAAGCGGCCAAATTTACCGAACGAGCAAGTAGCAGTTTAAAAACATCGCTGCGATCTGCTGTTGCAGGTGAGCATCAGG
>NZ_JAHAFS010000027.1 GCF_018374135.1 Campylobacter gracilis
TCCCTGCCGCCGAAATAATAGATAAAGTAGATCGGGCGAAGATCGAAGGCGCTTAGATTTTTGTTAAATTTAGCCCCGCGCTGCATCATAAACTCCACCGCCTTTTGTTTATCCTCAAAAAGCTCAAAAATAGGCAGCACGTAGTCCTTGATAGCCACGCTAATCTCGCGAACGCTGGGCTCGAAGCTGGCGCCTGCGAGCTGCCAGTCGCGAAACTGTTTGCGCGGCGTGAGATAGCCCAGGTGTGATACGAAAACAAGATCGGTCGAGTAGGACAGCTCCTCTTGCATCAGCTTTTTTAGGTGCTTGCAGTAGATCGCGATCTGCGGCAGGATGCTCACGCTGCCTGAGTAATTGCGCATGCTGGAGCCAAAATAAATTTCAAATAAAATCTCCTTATCGCTTGTGAGCTTCGTTAGTTTTTGCCCCTTTTGCGTGGGCTTGAAGTACGCAAAATTTGCCGCGATCTCATTGCAGCCGTTTAAAAATATCTCTCGCGGAGTCATGATTTTCCTTTTAAATTTATCGTTTAAATTTAGACATTTTGCTCGCTAGCAATTCGGTTTGCTGCTTACATTGCCGCAGCCGCGATCCGCAGCTTGGCATTTTTCGGCGCGCCGCCTTGCCGCCGAAAAGTTCTTCTATGCGCGCAATTTTACCCTAGTTCGGCTAAATTTAACGGCGCTACGCACCCGTAAAATTTATAATCTATCCTCATATCTTTCGTAGTTTATGCCGTAAATTTTATCGATATTTTCGGCGTTTATGAGCTGCTCGCTGCGCCCGAAGGCTAAAATTTCGCCGTCTTTTATAAACAGCGTCAAGCTTGAAACGAACTTCGCATGCCGCGGGTAGTGCGTCGTCTGCACGAAGGTGTAGCCCTCGTCGCCTAGAGCTTTTATCATCTCGAGTAGCTTGATCTGATTGCCGAAGTCCAGCCCGTTGGTCGGCTCGTCCATAAAGATCACTTTCGCGCCCTGAACCAGCGTGCGCGCGATGTACGCCAGCTGCCGCTCGCCGCCGCTGACCTTTGTGTAGGGCGCGTTTTTTAGATGCGCGATGCCCATCTTTTCCAGCGCCTGCTCGGCTAGCTTTTTATCCGCCGCGCTAAAGCTACAAAACAGCGGCGTCCTGCACAGCGCGCCCATCAGCGCGACGTCAAAGATGCTGTAGTCATAGGACGGCGCATGCGTCTGCGGTACGTAGGCGACGAGGGAGGCGAGCTCGCGCTTACCGTAGTCGCGCACGCTTTTTCCGCCGATTAGTACCTCACCTTCAAATTTTAAAAATCCGAGCATTATTCGAAGCAGGGTGCTTTTGCCGCTACCGTTGGCGCCTAGGATACTTAGCGTATCGCCCGTCGCTACGTCAAAGCTGATGCCCTTTAGCACGGGCTTGTCACGGTAGGCAAAGCGCAAATTTCGCACTTCTATCAAATTTTCTCGCATCAAAAGTTCCTCTTGGCGCGGCGAAGCACGACGATAAACATCGGAATGCCAAATAGCGAGGTCACGATGCCGATAGGGATCTCAAAGGTAAAAATGAGCCGCGAGAAGCTGTCGCAAACGAGCAAAAATATCGCGCCGATCATCGCCGAGCTGGCGAGTACCGCGCGGTTGTCGGCGCCGAAGATAAAACGCGCGATGTGCGGCACGATAAGCCCGATCCAGCCGATGATGCCCGCGATCGTCACGCTAAGCGCACTAACGAAGGTCGCGACTAGGATGATGAAAATTTTAACCCGCGCTACGTTTACGCCTAGGCTCTTTGCCTCCTCCTCGCCAAGACTTAGCGCATTTAGGTATTTGCCGCTAAGCGCTAGCAGCAAAACGCTCGCGCACATCGGCAGAATTGAAATTTGGATAAAACTTTTAGACGCAAAGCCTAGGCTGCCCATCAAAAAATAGGTGATCGCGGGAAGCGTGTCGTTCGGGTCTGCGGCGTATTTTAGCACCGAGAGTAGCGAGGTAAAGAGCGAGCCGCTGATGACGCCGCCGAGCACTAGCACGATGACGCTACCGCTGCGCGAATACAGCGCCGAAACGCCCAGTGCCACGGCCACGGCAAGAAAACCGAAGCCGAATGTGCTAAGTTGAATGAGGTATTCGTTAAATTTGAAAAACATCCCGACCGCTGCGCCGAATCCCGCGCCGCTTAGAACGCCTAGTATCGAGGGGCTAACGAGCGGGTTTACGAACATAGCCTGATACGCCGCGCCGCTGATCGCGAGGCTCGCGCCGATGAGCACGCAGGCAAGTATGCGCGGCAGGCGGATCTCGAGCAAGAGCGTGTGCATGACTTCATACTCTTTTAAATTTTTGCCTTTTAAAAGAGCGGTGACGTAGTTTATGTAATCGCTTGCGCCAAAGCCATATTTACCGAGCAGCAGCGAGCCTGCGACGCAAAGCGCCAGCAGCAGGGCTAAAAACGCAAACGCCTTTTTGCTCATTTTGCTTTACTCACTCGGCGCGTCCCAAAATTTTATAAATTTGCTCGTCTGTGAGCTCAAGGTCCAAAAATAGCTTATAAAACTCGCGCGTCTCTTTAACCATGTCAAATTTAAACGCTTCGGGGTAGGTTAAACTTATCAGCCATTTTAACCCCAAAAACCTCATAAATGAAGGCGGGCGGTCGAACCACGAAAAGGGCTCGCGCGGGATGTAAAACGCTTTTTTGTTTTTCACGGCGCTTAGCAGCTGCCACTTCGGATCGCCGTAAATTTTATCAAACAGCTCTTTTTCGTAGATGAGGATGACGTCGGGATCATACTTTACGAGCTGCTCGAAGCTGATTTTTACGCGCCCGAAGGATTTGGCGTTTGGATCTTCGCTACATTTATGCACGTTCTGCGCTCCGGCTCGCTCGATGAGCGTCGCGTGCCAGGAGCCCTCGCACTCGGTGGCTAGCCCGTCGCTGCCCTGCGCGTAGTAAATTCTTACCTTTTGCAGGTTGTTTTTCTTAATGTATTCCTCGATCTGCGCAGTCAAATTTAGCGACTCTTTCGCGTAGTTTATGAGACGTGCTGCGCGCTCCTTCTTGCCCGTGATTTCGCCTAAAATTTCAAACCCATCCAGATAATCCTCAAGCTTCGTCGCGCTTAGATAGAGCATCGGCTTTTTGATCGAGCCGAAAACCTCGCTCATCTTTTTGGCGTTGCGCGAGCTTGCGTTTACGAGGATGAGATCGGGATTTAGGCGCAGCAGCATCTCGGCGTTTGGTATCTTACCCTGACCGAAAAAGCCTCCCACGACGGGCTGTTCTTGCACCTCTTTTTTGACGTAGGGGCGCTCGAAGGCGTTCCACTCGAAATTTACGCCGCTGATTTTAGCGGGATCAAGCGCGTAAAGCATATATAAAAGCGGCGGCGAGCTGACATAAATTTTAGACGGAGTGCCTTGCAGCTGTTCTATATTTTCGCTGTTTTGCGCGATGTAGTCCTTGATCTGCGCCTCGCTCAGAGCAAAAAGCATGCTAGCAGCACAGAGAAATAGAAATATTTTTTTCACCGTTTTCCCTTTTAAATTTTTTGATTTCGCAAGTATAGCAAAAGAAATTTTAAAATAGATTTATCTTCGATAGACGCCTATTTAGCTGCTAAATTTTAAAATTTAGCGGCGGTGATTTTAGATCGTGCGGAGCAAAATTTAGAGTTTAAAATTAGAGTTTAAATTTAAAAGGGGCGGGCGGCATGAGATGGGGCTCAAAACCGCTCGCCCGCGGAGTTCAATGAAAAAAAAGGCAAAATGCCGCCGCCGTTTAAACCTGAATTAAAATTTATATCTGATGTTTGAGAAAAATACGCGACCTTCCTCAGGATAGCCCTCTCTATACTCGTAATTTTTGTCGAATAGATTTGACACGCCAGCCTCTATACTTAAGCTCTCGATGGGCTCGTACGTAAGCTTGAGGTTGGTTACGCCAAAGCCGGCCGTTTTGTGATCTATGCTTCCGGCTCTGCCCGCAGGTACTCTACTCCACAAGCTAGAGCTTAGCTCTTGAGAGAGGTAAACGCCAAATTTAGGCAGAATTTTATAATCTGCATATAAAAATCCTTTATGCTTCGGTAGATCATAAACTATCGTGCTTTCGCCGCTTTGCTTATATTTGGCATCCATATATGTGTAGTTTGCGCCAAGCTCCAAATCTTGCGTCGCAAAGTAGGCTAAGGCAAGCTCAAAGCCCTTGTAATGAGCCTTATCGACGTTTACATTCATATCTCTGGTTTGTCTAAATCTAGTAACGCTCGTCGTGCCGATAGCATCTTTAACTCTGGAGTAAAATACCGAGCTTTCCAACCTCAAAAATTCTCCAAAATTTCTTTGGTAGCCGATCTCGTAGTGGTTTGCTACTTCGGGCTTTAGGTATGGATTTGCAAAATTTCGCCCAAACCTCTCGCTATATCTATCTTTCATACTAGCAAAATATGTCTTTTTAGCATAGCTTAGACTTAGCTCGTCCTCGCCGTCGAAGCTATGTTTGATCGCGGCTTGATAATTAAAGGCATGTTTCTTGCCTACGTCAAACGAGGTTAGCTTCCAGTTAGCAGGGTTGTCGGCTCCACCTCCGCCGCCTTTAAATTGGATGTAGTCTTCGGCTTTGATAGCATCTCTAGTGTCGTAACTAACGCCCAAAATCAGCTTAGTAAAATCGGTAAATTTGTGAGTATCTTCAAGCGCGAAGCCGTAAGTCCTATCTATAAAGGTAACTGTCGGTTCGGTGCCGAATCTTCCGGTATAGTGGATCTTATGTCCGGAGTGTTTATCGTATTTGTAGTTTGTGGCGAATTTAAGCGTGTTACTATCGCTTACGTCTCCGCCCATTTCTAAACCGAATCCGTATGCGTTATCTTTATACTTGCTATCCTCTTTTTTATCGATATCAAACATTCCGTTTTTAAACTCATCGGCAAAGGCCTTAGTGTTTATGTAAAAGCTATTTGCAAATTTCGTATGCGATAGGAAATAGACGCTCTCTCTATCCCATTGATACCAATCCCACAAGCGGTCCTTTTGACTAAAAGCCGTATATCTTCCGGCATACATCGGTTGCTCTTTGCTTGCCTTTTGATTTATGTAAGCGATCGCGTATTCGTCGGTTTCGTTTGGTGTAATGCCTATTTTGAAGTTAAATTTCTTATCTCGTTGCACGGAGTGATCGCGTCTGCTGCCATCTTCGTTGCCATTGGCATCGCCTTTAAATTTGCGCGACATCTGCTGCCCCATATCCTCGATAAAGCTACCGCCTGCTTGCACGTAAAACAGCTCCTGCTTGCTGCCGATGTTCAAATCGACGTTATTGCCGTAGGTTTTGCCGCTTCTGCCCGTCTCAAAGCCGTAGCCTAAATTTCCCTCAAGCTCCTTGCTAGGCTTTTTGGTGATTAAATTTATCGCGCCGCCCATAGTGTTTGGACCGTAGAGCACCGAGCTTGAGCCCTTTGAGATATCGATCCTGCTTAGATCGAACGTGCTAAACCTACCGTAGTCTGCGTTGCCGTCATAAGGTACGTAAACCGGAATTCCGTCGATGAAAAGCGGTACCCTGCGCGAATCAAAACCGCGAACGTAGAAATTTTGCTCGGCGCGCGGACCTTTTTTATCCACGTAAACGCCCGGCGTGCTGTAAGCGACCTGCGAGAGACGTTTTATCTCGTCTTTTTGTATCTGTTGCTCATCGATGGTTACGACGTTCGTGTCGCTTTTTTGCACGCCAGGGGTATTTTCTACGACCTCGATTTGTCCGAGCGTAAACACATCGCCGTGAAGCGCTATCGCGGCACAGAAGGCGATTAAGCCAATCTTTTTCATCCTAACTCCTTAAAATAAAATTTTTATTATATATTGTATAAAATACCATTTTATGGAATAAATTTTATTAAAATATTTAAATATAATTTTATTTTATAAATATTTAAAATAGACTTAAATGTTAAGGCTTTTAAAATGAAATTTAAATTTCTACTTTGTATCGATGACACGGACGAGCTCGGCGACGAGGTTTCTACAGGACTGCTTGCTGAAGAGATCGCCGCGTTTGCGGGCTCGTTCGCGCCTGTTTCATTTGTCACGCGCCATCAGCTTTTGCTAGATCCCTCGCATCAACTACACCTCGCACAACAGCTGTATGTGTTTTGAAGCCCGGCTTAGCGAGGAGCAAAAGTCGCAAGTGCTGGATTTCGCGACCCGGCTACTAGAACGCAAAAGCGCGCCGAGTGCGGAGCCCGGCATTGCAGCGGCCTTTGAAAAAGATATCTTAAATGTGCAAGAGCTGATAAGCTTTGGCAAGAGCGCGAAAGAGATATTTTTAAGCACGGAGCAAGCATTTGAGAAGTCGAGAGAGCAAAACGTATTTTTAAAAGAGCTAAAAAGCGGCGCTCGCGGCGTCATCGGCGCACTTGCGGGCATAGGGCTGAGGCTTAGCGGAAACGACGGCAAGATCAGAGGCAAATTTGAGCTAAAAGAGTCAAATTTGAGCGTAGCCGAGCTTTTGGGATTAAATTTTATCGAGGCGGTTGCGGATGAAAATTTTAAGCCTCTCTTGCCTGATGATCGAGTAAATTTAATCGGCGCGCTAAAGCTGGTGCTTTTGGATTTTAAGGCGACCTTGCTCGTCAAAAAAGAAGCTAGCGGCGGCTTTAGAAACTTAAGCCTAAAAGAGCTTCGGGGTTTTTGATGCGCTCAAGCTTTAACGAAAAAGGCGAGTTTAAATTCGGCAAATTTAACTACGAAAAAGCGCGCGAAACCGCCGAGGGCTGCGCTAAATTTAGGCTCGATAACGATGAAGAGGGAGATGGCGTGCGGCGGCGAGATTAGCTGCTACGACTGCGCTTTTAGGCGCTGGAGCGCAGAGGGTTTTACCTGCGCGATGCTTGCCTGTGCGATAGAAAAATAGGCGAAATTTTAAAATTTAAAACAGGCCGCAGCGGGTAAATTTAAAGCTATCGGGTATTTTTGAATTCGCGGCTTAAATAAAACGTGAGCCTGCCAAGTAGATATAAAAACGCAAGATACAAAACGATCGGCGCGGATATGGCCGCTCAAAAATATCGCGCTTCTATATTCGGTATTAAACGGGCGAGTAAATTTACGAGGATTAAAATTTTAACGAGCGGAGTTACTCCGCGCGTCGCTTGGCGTCGTTTTAGTAAACATCGAGCCGCTTACGCTGAATTGAGTTGTCTACGCCGCCGCTTTGAAATTTTGCAACGTCAAAGCGGGTTAAATTTTCACTGCTTGACGAGCTTCGCTTCGTCTGCTATAGGCGCCGCAACTGCGTCTCATTCATCATTGCTTTGAATTTGTAGCGGCGAAGCGGGTTAAATTTCACAGCCTCGGCGCTGTGGTAAATTTTATCGATCGGGCTTGTGCTGCGTCGCTTTAAAATTCGGCGCGGCCATACAGCTTAAAATTTCAAGCCGCTAAGGCGTTTTAAATTTTATACCGTCGAAACGCACCAAAATTTTACGATCTAGACGCTGTGCCAAATTTCACGCCCAAGATTTATCGGCCCAAGTCGCGCCGCTTTAAAATTTCCCGTCGCAGCACCACATCTGCTACACAAATTTCCGCCGCCGCGCCCGCCTCGTCGCCCGCTAGCGCGCCGCTATTTTAAGCCTCTTGCGCCGCGCCGTCCATTAGCGAGCTATTGCATAAAATTCTCCGCCGCCGCTTAAAATTTCCGCGCGCCCTCTATTGGCGCGTCGCTTTAAATTTTACTACGCCGCGCCCTTGCGCATCAAAATTTTATATCGCGACGTGCGACCGAGCTTGCCGATGAGGCTTGCGCGCGACCGAGTATCGTCATGCACCGAGCGTATCGATAGAATTATTGCGTAGGGCTGCCGCGCGATCATCGCACAGGGCGCCGAACCTGCAGATAGGAGGTTGCGTAGAGCCGTGTGCGACCGATTATCGCGCTGCATAAAATTTATGCCGCAAAATTTCATCGAAGATTGGAATTTAACATCACGCTAGCTTTATCGCGCCAAATTTCGTAGTTGAGGCAAACGCCGAATTTAGCTTGCGCGGCAAATTAAGCGCGCCGTCTAATAAAAGCGGTATAAAATTTGCTCGCGCGATAAAGCCCGTCTTTCGGCACTTAGGCGTATAAAATTCTACCCAGGCGGATCATGTTCGAGCCGCATTTGATCGCGAGCTCAAAATCATCACTCATCCCCATCGAGCAGATCCGCGCGCCGTGCGGTATGAGCGCGTCAAAGATCTCGCGGCCCACCTCGAAGCTTCGCGCGATCTGCGCTGGCTCGCTAGCGTGCGCTCCGATGCTCATCACGCCGATTAAATTTAGATTTTTGCACTCCTGCTTGATGCGCAAAAACTCCTCCACCGCGCGGTTTTTATCGAGCCCCGTTTTGGAGCTCTCGCCCGCGGCGTTGATCTCCAGCAGCGTATCTAGCGGATAATTCAGCCGCTTATTCACGGCAAGCGCGAGCTCGTAATTGTTGCAGCTCTGCCACAGCGTCGGGCGCAGAGCGATGAGCTGATTGATTTTGTTGCTTTGCAGCGTGCCGATGAAGTGCCACTTTAGCGGCAGCTCGCGCAGCAGCTCGCTTTTGCGCTTCAGCTCCTGCACCCTGTTTTCGCCAAACGCGATCTGTCCTTGCGAATACAGCTCGCGCACCTCATCCGTGCCTACGTTTTTGCTCACCGCGACTAGCTGCACGTCGCCCGGGCCTACTTTTGCAGCCTCAATGCGCTTTAAAATTTCATCCAGTCTCATTTGTAAAATCCCAAAATTCTAGCGAAATCATTTAGCACCGTAAATATCATCAAAAGCGCTAAAATCCCCATTCCTACGTAGCTAGCGCCTACGAATACTCGCTTTGGCACCGGGCGGCGGAAGATGAGCTCAAAGAGATTAAACGCGATGTGTCCGCCGTCGAGCGCAGGGATCGGAAAGAGGTTGATAAGCCCTAAATTTACCGATATTAGCGCCACGAGCGCGAGTAAGACCGCCGCGCCGTAATCGACCGCCTTTGAAGTGATATCGGTAATAGCAACGATGCCGCCCATCTCCTTGGGCGAAACGACGCCGCTGGCGAGTTTTTCGAGACCCACTAAGATGAGCTTTGATGCCTCCACCGTCTGATCCCACGCGAAGCTAAGCGAGCGAGCACCTTTGTGATATAACGTCACGGTCGCGTTGTAATCGGGCGAAATGCCGATGAGCGGCACTCTGATGCTCTCACGCCAGATGGTTTTTTTCTCGCCGAGCTTTGGCGTGAGCTGCAGGCTCAGCCGCTCGCCGCCGCGCATGATTTCTAAGCTTAGAGGGGCTGCGGTTACCTGCTTTGAGATATCGTCCCACTCGCGGATCTGCTTGCCGTCGATCGCTAAAATTTCATCGTTTAGCATTAGCCCTGCGCTTGCTGCGGCGGAGCCCGGCGAGATTTTGCCGACCTTCGGCGCTAGCTTTTCGACGCCGATGTAGCCAAGCGCGATGTAGATCAAAAACGCAAGCAGCAGGTTAAAAAACGGTCCCGCAAAAAGTATGATTATGCGCGCGATCGGGCCTTTGGAGTTGTAGCTGTCGGGGTCCGCACTTGCCGCGGCGGGATCCAAATCCTCCTGCCCCTTAAGGCTCACGTAGCCCCCCAGAGGGATCGCGCTGATGGCGTACTGCGTAGCGCCGATACGCTTAGTAAAGACCTTTTCTCCAAAGCCCACGCTAAAGACATTCACCCCCACACCCAATGCCCGCGCCGCCAAAAAATGCCCCAGCTCGTGGAAAAAGATGAGGAAGCTGATCGCCAGCACCGTGACCATAAAATTTATCGAATAAAAATAAAATCCGACCGCCAGGATCGCTAGCGTTAAAATTATGCTTTTCAAATTTCAAACCTTTGTAAAAAATGGGCTAAGCTTACTATTATTTTGCAAATTTTAAACTTAGAAAAGAGATTGTCTAAAAGCATAGCGGTATAAGCATGCTTTAAAATATATAAATTTAAAATTTTTTATTTCGCAATATCGGCAAGATGCAGATAATAATCAATTAGTTTTTGCGTATAATTTTGTTTAATTTCTTTTATGAAATTTTCCATTAAAGTAAAATTTGGATTTCCATTGCCATTGACCGGGAGCGCAATTTTTTCCTTTTTTAAAGCAGTTTGAGAGCACATTTGATTAAAAGAATAACGATCTCCAAAGGACTTATTTAAAATAGATACTATGAAAAATCCAATATTTTGATTAAGTTCAAATTTTGGTTTTAAAATATTTATACGACCATGGGATACTGCATAAAAATTTTTTGGCTGATAAAAACATTTCCCAAACATATCTACACTTAAAGAATTACCGTCGAATTTTTCACTTAGCTCATCACAATTTTGCACATACGCAACTATCCCATTATTAAAATTCCCAGAGCTTATTAAATGATTGTTTCCACTTTGAAGTCTTTTAGCTTGCAAATCACCTTTGGCTAGCAGAATTTCAAACAAATTTGCAAGTTCAAACTCATCCCATTTGCAATTAAGTTTACCAAAAAGACTTGCAGCTATTCGCATGATAGCCTCTTGGATATAATTTGCCAAATGTGAATTCGTAATAAAAACATCGCCGTTAGGCGAATTATTCTCTCTCTCTCAAAGGGCAAGCGCGTTATGATATAAAATCAGTTTTTGCATTTTAGCTTCTATACTTTTTATATAATTTTCCATAAAATTAAAATCAATCATATCGTTAGTTACAGGAAGCCTTATGTATGACTTTTTTAAATCGGTACTCGAAATTTGATCATTATAAACGCCATTGAATGATTTTTTAAATAGATTTACCAAAAATAAAGCAGTGTATTTATTAAGCATATATCCTATTGGCTTTAAACTATGAACTTTCATATCTAAACTCGCCTTATACGGATGATAAAAACAAGTTCCCAAAAAAGAAAAAGATATAAAATTTTCTTAACTCTGTAATTATTTGACGACAAATCATTATAATATCCAGAAATGCCATTATCTAAATTTGTCACAGATATTCTTGGAGTTTTTCCAGATTTTAATTCATTTTGTGGTATATTTGCTCCGGTTTCAACTATAAAAATATCTGTTACTTTAAAATTTCTATACTCCAATTTCAAACCTTTATCTTTATCTCGTCATCGTCTAAATTTATCTCACTTCCATATAAAACGCTATCCAAAATAGTTTTTTCAAACTCCTTTTTATCGATACCGTTTTCAAAAAGCATATAATCAAGCACGACTTTTTTAAAATCTTGCTCGGTTATCTCAAATTTAGGCTCGGGCATTTTATACTGCAAGCTCTCATTCGGCTTTATCCATTGGCAGCTTTCATCGCCGCTTTGCTTATATATCACATCTACCCAGTAATCTTCAAGTTCTTGCCATTTGCCTTTTAAGTCATGACGCCCTTGATTTTTAACGGTTTCCAGTCCATCTTCTTTTATATAGCAACCGAAAATTTCTTTATTTCCTTGTGGTTCATGCGCTTTAAATATAAAAATCGATGTTTCGTTCGCACCTTTCATACGAGCAAAAACTTCTTTTGGAAGTTTGATGATTTTCAAAAGAGAGTGCTTTTTAAGCCATTTCGAAACTTGCTTTTTGCCGACTTCAAGTTTATTACTCGGTAATAAAAACGCGCAAATCGCGCCGTCCTCGACATTATCAAGTACGTTTTTTACTATTTTTAAGCAACCAAATTTATTTTCATAAGGTGGATTCATCAAAACTTTTGTGATATTTTTGCTTTTTATCCATTCACAGGCCGCCTCGCTTCTAGCATCGTCATGAGTCAAATTGGTTTTCCCGTCTTTATGGATTAACATATTCGCACAAGCTAGAGCAAATAGCTCTTTATCAAATTCTATTCCAAAAAGTCTATCATTTTGTATAATTTTAACCGCGCTTTCATTGAAATTTCCGCCGACTTCGTTTATCATATTATTCATAGCTTTTACTAAAAATGCACCGCTACCGCAGCATGCGTCTAAAATTTTATCTTTGTAGCTAACG
>NZ_JAHAFS010000028.1 GCF_018374135.1 Campylobacter gracilis
TAGGACTTAAGAGTTAAGAAAGCAGGTTCGGCTCGGTGCGAAACAGAATTGTGATTATACAAGAGCGATGCTTAAAGGGGGCTGAATAATTAGTAGAAAAATGAGGAGTTCTTAAACGAAGAAAAAATTCATAAAGAGATAAAATTTTAAAGAAAAGACCGAATGAAAAAGCGAGGAAATTTAAAAGTAGCCAAACCCAGTATGTTTCTACATACAAAATTTTGCTCTTAAAATTCCCTCATATTTTAAAATTTCTACGAAATTTCTAAAATTCTAATACGCCATCAGCTTCACGCCGAATGCACCGCGCACCAAACTCTCGCTTTTATTTGCTAGCCTATCTATCATCTTTTCGTACGCCGAGGGCTCCTGCCAGATCGGATCTGCTACGCCACTAGCCTTTATGAGCGCGCTCTTAGCGTCCTCTAAAGAGCCCACCTCGTCGATAAGCCCGACGCCTTTGGCGCCGCTAGCTAAAAATACTCGCGCATTCGCCCACGTATCGCGCTTCCTAAGATCCAGCGAGCGAGCCTGCGCCACCTCGCGCGTAAATAGCTCATAGCTCTCATCCACCAGAGCTTGCAGACTGGCGCGCTCCGCATCGCTCCATTTTCGCATCATCGTGCCCGCTTCTTTGAGCTCGCCCGCTTTGACGATCTGTTCGGCAAACCCCAATTTAGCTGCCGCTTCGCTCACGTCTAAGCCTTGCATAATCACGCCAATGGAGCCGATGAAGCTGCCCGGATTTGCATAAATTTTACTCGCCCACACGCCGCCTAGGTAGCTGCCGCTCGCCATCGTGCCCTTGGCGTAGGCGACGACCGGCTTGCGCGAGTTTAGAGACTTGATGGCCAGCGAAATTTCCACGCTCGGGCTTAGCGCGCCGCCAGGACTATCGATCAGCAGGAGCACTCCTTTGATCGCCTCGTCGTTTTTCAGGGCTTCGATCTTTTCTAAAATTTCGCTATCGTCCATTATCGCGCCGTTTAGCGAAAGTTGAGCGAGATTCGCGCCCTTTTGTTGCGCGCTTTCGCCGCCTGCGAAAATCAAAAACAAAATAAGCAGAAAAATCAGGGATTTAAAGTATTTGTTGATAAACCCGAGCACGGCGCCGATCGGCGCAAAGATATTTTTTATAAATTGCATTTCATTCCTTCGATAAAAAGTGATTTTGCGTTTTTGCTCTGCAAAATGAGCTGTAGCGCCAGCTGGCTCTGCTCGCAATCAATGCCTTCAAAAACGGCGATGTCGGCGAGCTTGCCGGCTCTCAGCTCGCCCAAATTTAGCCCCAGTGCCGCAGCAGCGTTTCTCGTCGCGCCTAAAATTAGCGCTCGCGCTAGATCTACCAAACCCAGCTCGTCATGCATCATTAAATTTGCGCGCAGCTCGTCTAAAAAGCTTAGGCTAAAATTCGAGCTAAGCCCGTCGGTAGCGATGTTGTAATTAAGCCCGCTTGCGAGCAGCTTTTTAAAGCTTAGCCGTTTTTTGCTAAGCAGGCGGTTGGAGCGCGCGCAGTGCGTGATCGAGTGGAACTTCGGATCAAAGATGCTAAAATCATCCACCCAAACGCAATGCGTAAAGAGCGTGCGAAGCCCGCTAAAATGCGCTACGAAGCTCTGCGGCGAGTAAAAAGGCGCGGGTGTTGGGTTAAATTTAGCAAGCCAGGCTTTAAATTTACCGTGACCCGTGCGCAGCCACTGCCGCTCATACGCGCTTTCCATAAAATGCGTGCTTATAGCAAGCCCGTTTTCGCGGGCAAGCTTCGTCGCAAACTCCGTAATCTGCGGGTGCGTCGAATACGGCGAGTGCACCGACACAGCGGGGATAAAAAGCGAGTTTGCGAGCGTCTTCGCGCGCTCAAATCGCTCTTTAAATTTCAAAATATTCTCCGCCGCAGCGTCCTTGCTCGCGCCTAAAATTTCATTAAAAAACACGGTTCTAATGCCGCTTTGCGCGCAAGCTTCAGCCTCGCCGCCGAAGCTTGAAATTTCGCCGATCGTGCCCACGCCGCTTCGCATCATCGCGGCAATCTGCTCCAAAATCAGCCGTCCGCGCGCTGCGGCGTCAAGCTGCTGCCTTGATGCGATGACGCTGCCTAGCCAATCCAAAAAATCTCCGTAGCGCAGCATGCCTTTGTTTGCGCTAAATTCCAAATGCACGTGCGGATTTATAAACGCAGGCATCGCTATGTCGCCGCTAAAGTCCAAAATTTTGGCTTGCGGATATTTGCGCGCCGCGCTCGCAAAGGCACAGACCTCTATTATCTTTTTATCAAAGACGATCGCGCCCTCTTTTAAAATTTTAAAATTCTCATCGCAGACAAGAACCCACTTCGCCCTTAAAATTCTCATCGTTTTCCTTATTTAAAACAGCGCGTGATTTTAGCATAAAATTCTATTTCACGCTAAATTTAGAGATAAAATTTTATCGTTTGGGTTTGAGCGGGTAAATTTGGCGCCATAGTAAAAAATAAGCTCGCTTTGGTTATAATTTTTGCTTAAATTTCAAAGCAAGGACGCAAAAATGAAAATTATGGTGATTCAAGGACCGAATATCAATATGCTTGGTATGCGCGAGCCCGCTATTTACGGGGTTATGAAGATGGAAGACATCCATAAGCAGATGAAGGCGGTCGCCGATCAGAGTGGCAACGAGATCGAGTTTTTCCAGAGCAATTTCGAAGGCGAGATCGTCGATAAGATCCAAGAGTGCTTCGGTACCTGCGACGGCATCATCATCAACCCCGCCGCCTACACGCACACTTCGCTCGCCATCCGCGATGCGCTCGCCGCAGTCAGTCTGCCCGTGATCGAGGTGCATATCTCAAACATCGCTCGCAGGGAGGAGCTTAGACAAAAAAGTCTAATAGCGCCCGTAACAGCGGGTCAGATCATCGGATTCGGTCCTGTGGGATATCATCTGGCGATGATCGGAATGATTCAAATTTTTGAGCAGATCAAAGCCGCCAGGGCTGAGCAGAAAGCCAAGTAGGACTGGATAAATTTGAAAAATTTTATCCTAAAGGACGAAAATGCCGTTTACCACGAGTGCGGATACAGCTGCGACAACGCGATATTTTTGAGTCTCGCGGGGCGCAAATTTTTCCTCACCGATGCGCGTTATAGCATCGAGGCGCGCGAGCTTTGCAAAGATACCGAAGTGATCGAGGTCGAGCGAAATTTGATAAAAGATGCGCGGCTATTTTTGAGAAAAATGGGCGTCCGCGAGCTTGTTTATAACCCGTACGATTTTAGCGCGGGTGAGTGGGAAGCGCTGAGCAAAGGGCTTGGGATAAAATTTAAGGCGCGTGCGAATTTTTCGCAAATTTCGCGCATAATAAAAACTGAAGACGAGATAAAAATTTTAAAACAAGCGGCGCAGCTAGGCGCGGAAAGGTTTGACGAATTTGCCGCGTTCGTGCGCGCCGAGGGCGAAGGCATGAGCGAAGAGGAGCTGTTTTTTAACGCCGAGCTCATCTTCAAGAAAAAGGGCGAGCTCGCGCTTAGCTTTTTGCCTATCGTCGCGATCAACGAAAACGCCGCAAAGGCGCACGCTCTGCCCGGTAAAAAGCGTTTGCGGCACGGCGATTTGCTCCTGCTTGACGCGGGGGTTAAATTTAATCGCTATTGCTCGGATAGGACGCGCACGGCGTGCTTTGACGAAAATTTTAACTTCGGCAAGGAGCAAAATTTTAAAAACGCCAAACGGCAAGAAATTTACGAGATCGTAAAAGAGGCGCAAGCTCTAGCGATCGCGGCGGTTATGCCTGGCAAAAAAGCGAGCGAGATCGACGCGGCGGCTAGGGATTTTATCGCGAGGTATGGCTACGGCGAAGCGTTTTTCCACAGCACCGGACACGGCGTCGGAGTCGATATCCACGAGCTTCCGTTCATCTCAAAGCGCGGAGATACCGTGCTAAAAGAGGGGATGGTCTTTAGCGTGGAGCCTGGGATTTACTTGCCCGGCGAGTTTGGCGTGCGCATCGAGGACGTCGTGGTAGTGCGCGAAAACGGGGCTGAAATTTTATGAGAGTAGCTCGGGTAAACATGCGACTTAAGAAAAACGGATTTTACGAGTGCGCGGACGCGCTGTGCGTCGTAAAAAGCGCCGTTTTTCCGATGAGGCGCCACGAGCGCGGAAATTTTAAAAATTTATACCTACTTGGGCTCGGCGGAAATTTAGGAGATGTCAGGCGACGCTTCGAGCGATTTTATCGCGTTTTGCAAAGCGACGCGCGCTTTTTCGTAGCCCAAAATTCCTTGATCTTAAAAAACAAGCCCTTCGGCTTTTTAAATCAGCCCGATTTTTTAAACGCCGTAATGCTCGTGCAAAGCTCTCTGCCGCCGCTTACATTGCTTAAAATTATGCAGCGCGCGGAGCTACGATTTGGGCGCAAAAGAAGCTTCAAAAACGCGCCACGCACGCTGGACGTGGATATTTTATATGCAAGCGCGAAGGTGCGTGCCTGCGAGCAGCTCGTGCTGCCGCATCCGGGTGCCTGCAAGCGCATAAGCGTGATTTTGCCACTTGGAGAGATGAAATTTAAAAGAGGACTGATATGCAAACTAAAATCGTAAATTTTTTAAGCGCCAAGGGCGGGGTTGGCAAAAGCGTGATTGCAGCAAATTTCGCCGAAATTCTAAGCGAGCAGGGCTACCGCACGGCGATCATAGAAGCGCCAAATTTAAACAATCAAGAGATCATTTTAAACGCTTTGCAAAGAAAGAGGATTTCGCTGCCAAGCGCCGTCGCAGTAAAAATTTCGCAAAATTTAACGCTCGTTTCGCCCGCGCTTGCTTCACAAAATCCCGCGTCTTCACAAAATTCTGTAAATAGCGCGAATTCTATGGCGCAAAATTCTATCAAAAACGCAAGCTCTAACGCAGATAATTACGTCGTGCAAAGCTCGCAAGACGACGAAAGTCTCAGCTCGCACAATTACGCGCAAAAACTCACGAGCTCTGATGGCAAAAACAACTCAGAAAATTCCGCCGCTTTAAATTCGATAGAAAACGCCACAAAAAATTCTACGAATTGTGCAGCCAAAAAGCCGCAGAATTGCGAAGATGGATGGAATTTTACAGAATCAGAAAGCCTAGAGAATTTTAAAAGCGACGATTTCACCAAGCAAAATTTAATCCCTGACGAGAATTCTCAAAATTCCGCGAGTAAAGATGAAATGAAAAATTCCGCCCGCTCATCAAATCCCGAAAAAGCCGGAAATTCCGCAAACGCAAAGGCTCACGAAAGCCCCGCTCACTTCGCAAGCGAGCTAAAAGAGGCGGGAATCTTCGATTTTATTTTGATCGATGCGGGGCTTGAGTATCTTGGAGATTTTTTGAGCATCGGCGACGAAAATATCGTGCTGTGCGCGAACGAACCCTGCTCGATAAGCAACACCTACGCGCTTTTAAAAACGCTTGGGGCGAGCAAAAAAGAGGTTTTGTTTTTGCTAAATTTCACCGCGAGCGAGGATGATGCCGTGATGATCTACGACAACCTAAAGTCGGTCGCGCACCGCAATATAAGCGAGCTGGGCTTTAAACTGCTAGGCTTTGTGCCGTTTTGCAAACAAGTAGCCATCTGCTCACAAAATCGCGCGCTTTTTAACTCGCACTATCCGTTTTCACCCGCTACGATCGCGCTTAGACAGAGCGTCTCGCGATTTTTAAGCAAGCAGGGCTGCGAGCCTATCGATATGAGTGCTTACCGCGGCGTCGGCGGATTTTTGCGAAAGCTTAGCAACCTAGTATGATTTACAACGAGATTTTAAATCACGTAAATTCTGCCTTTTTAAACGGAATTTTAAAAATTTAATGCTATTCTTAAAACTAAAATTTTAAATAATATACATAAAAGATAGATTAATCATGCAGTTAAAAGAAATTTTAAAAGACATCAAAATCGCCAGAGACAATCTCAAAAACGTGGGCAAAAGCGCCACAATCTTCGGCTCGGCACGCTTTAGCGAGGACAACCGCTACGTAAAAGACGCGCAAAAGCTCTGCGAGGGGCTCGCTGATTTAGGATACTCGATCATCACCGGAGGCGGTGGCGGCATTATGCAAGGCGCCAACCGAGGCGCATTTGCGAGGGCGAGGACGCACAGCGTGGGCTTTAACATCATGCTACCGTTTGAGCAAAAAAGCAACGGCTTTTTGACGCAGGGCGCGAAATTTTCGGCATTTGCACCGCGCAAAGGCGCTCTCATCGAAAACAGCGAGATTTTCGTCATCTTTCCTGGCGGCTTTGGAACGCTGGATGAGTTTTTTGAAATTTTAGTGCTGGTGCAGACGGGCTTTAAGCGCGCACGGATCTATCTTTACGACGAGGAATTCTACGCACCGCTAATGGAGTTTTTCCGCACTTCACTGCTAAAATCTGGCGCGATAAACGAAAGCGATCTGCAAAATTTTAAGCTCTGCGACAGCGTGGATGAAATTTTAACGGATGTGCAACGTAAGGAGAACGAATGAAAATTTTAGTCGCGATGAGTGGCGGCGTGGATAGCTCTATGTGCGCGAAGCTGCTGCAGGACGCGGGCCACGAGGTGCAGGGCTGCTATATGAAGCTGCACGCAAAGCCCGGCTATCACGAGGCGAACATTGCCAAAGTCCGCAAGGTGGGCGAGTTTTTGGGTATAAAAATCCACATTTTGGATCTACAGGATGATTTTAATCGCGATGTTTACGAGCCCTTCGTGCAGGCTTATATCGACGGTCTTACGCCAAATCCGTGCGCGCTGTGTAACCGCCGTATAAAACTCGGCAAGCTTTTGGAATTTGCGCGCGAGCAGGGCTTTGAGCGTCTAGCTACCGGGCATTACGTCCGTATCGAGGACGGGCTTTTAAAAGCCGCCGCAGATCTTAGCAAAGATCAGAGTTATTTTTTAGCAAACATCGATCCCGCCGCGCTTGAGTTTATGCTCTTTCCGCTTGGGGGGATGTATAAAAAGGACGTCAAAGAGGCCGCGCGCGCCTATGCGGAGCTTTCGCAGATCGCTTCTGCGAGCGAAAGCAGCGAGATCTGCTTTGTGGACACCACCTACATCGACGTTTTGAACCGTCATACGGGCACCAAAATGCCAGGCATTGTGCGCGACCGCGCGGGCAACGCCATCGGCACTCACGAGGGCTATATGCACTACACGATCGGCAAGCGCCGCGGTTTTACGGTACACGGCGCGCATGAGCCGCACTTCGTGCTAAGCATCGACCCGAGCAAAAACGAGATCGTCGTGGGCGGCAAGGAGGAGCTGGCAACCTACGAGTTCGACACCGAAAATTTCAACGCCTTTTTAAGCAGGGATGAAATTTTAAATATGGCGGGTCTCGGCGTTAAGATCCGCTACCGCAGCGCCAAACTCCCCGTTAAAATTTCGCCTCGCAAGGACGGCGGCGTACATGCCGTACTGTCCGCACCCGCAGCGGGCATCGCTCTGGCGCAGCTCGCGGTTTTTTACGACGAGCGCGACCGCGTAGTAGCAAGCGGATTTATAAAATAGCGCTTTATTTTTCTTCACTTAAAGCTCGCGGGTTTGCAAAACGGCGCTTTGATCGCACCGCTCGATCTGCATTCACTCTGTTAAATTTCATATCGGAGTAAGATATTTGCGCTTTTGAATCCAAGCCGCTAAATTTTATCTTGCGAGCTCGGCGCGCAAATTTTATGCGTGCAACTTTGCAATTTCAGCCTTTTAAATTTACGCTCTGTCGCCGCGTTGCCTGCGCTGCTAGGAAAATTTACGAAAGCGGCAGCGCTAAAATAAAATTTACGGCGACGCCTTATCTAAGCACGCCGCGACGCAAAGATCACGACCGATACAAAATATTTCGCGAGCCGTCGCGACGGCGCGAAACGAAATTTGCATACCCGCTCTAAAGGAATTTGCGATGAAATTCTAAGCTCGCGCCAAAGCCCGCAGTGCCGCATAAATTTCATAAATTTACGCAAAAATCAAATTTTAAAATTTAACAGCGCTTTCTGCACTCGAATTGTGCTCAAATCGCGGCTAAAATTCCACCCGCGTCTTTACCTCAAAAAGCAGCTCGCCGTCCACCGCCTCAAGCCCGCCGCTCTTTATCATCTCGCGAATTTTATCCGTGCCGAAGCTCTGTTTTTGAAGCAAAATTTCAACTAAATCTAGATCCCTGATCTCATAAATGCACCGATCTATCAGCTGCGAAGAGCCCAGATCATCGAAGTAGAAAAATCGCCCGCCGTTTGAATACACCCAGCCGTATAGCCCGCCGTGCACGCCGCCGACCTTGCGCCACTCATGCGGCAGCTCGAGCGCGAAAAGCCCGCTTTTGCGAGCGACCAGCCTGCGAGTGCTGCGGCCGCCGCCCCAAACATCCGCGCGCTCCAAGAAGTATAGCCGCTCGCCGCTTTGAAATACGCTGCCGCTAAGCGCTCGAATCTCGCCTGCAAAGGGATTGTCTGCCGCATGCTTTTGCTTTCCGTCGTTCTCGTCGAAATAATAGATGCCGCCTGGAGAGGCAAAAAGCAGATGGTTTGAGTGCGCGAGCTGCCTATTTAGCGGAGTATAGGGCGCGGCGGCGGGGTCAAATTTTAAATTGTTCGCAAAAATGTCGTCACCTTTCGCATCCCACAAAAAATAGCTCAACCGCTGCCTCAAAAGTTCGTAGTGCCCGCCGTTATCGCGCGCGTCAAGGCGCAGGTTTTTAAAATACACGTTCGTGCCGTCCGCGGCATAAACGCCGCTCGCCCTGCCGTCGCTTCCCTCTATCCGGCGCAGGCTCGCGGCATCGGCGCCGGGCAAAACCTCTCCTTTATAAAACGCGCGCGAGTCCTCCGCAGCGTAATACACGCCCGCGATTTGGCGCAGATTCGTAGCGTCCATTCGTTTAAATTTATAAACGTAGCTTTGCGGCTTGGGCGCATCCCAAAAAATATGCGCCAAGGTTTCATAAGTAAGCTTAAGCGCCCCCAGCGCGTCGTTAGGTACCGCCTCGCCGTCGCAAAAGTAGCTAACTCGCCCGTCGCTTACGTATCCGAACGCTACGGCCTTCGTGCGCGCAGGCTCTAGCTCGCTCATTGCAATGTTGCCGCAATATACGGCGTTTTTATCCGCCGCGACGTTAGAGCGGTAGCCGGAGCCGAAATCCAAAACCCGAAAGCTCGCCGCATCCGCGCTCGGTATCGCAAAATAGCCCGCGCCCACCACGAGGGCGTAAATTTCGCCATCTTTTTTATAAAAATCGCTGTATTTGATCTGCTCTTGCGGCGAGTAGTCGTCTGCGGAATTTATAACCGCAAACAGAGCGAGCGCGCTAAAAGCCGCGAACGCAAACGTTATACCAAGCGCGATCTTGCGCCAAAGCGGCATGCCCCGAGGCGCGTCTCGCACCGGCTTACGATCTGCTTCTACCTTGCGCGCCCTAGCTTTGCGCTTCTTTTGCGCGCGCTCATCCTTTGGCTCTTGCGTAAAATCCTCATACATCTTTTGCCTCAAATTTAATCTCGCCGCAGATTGCGCGGCACTTGAAATTGTACAAAAGCGCGGCTAAATTTATGAAATTTAACGCTACGGACAAATTCTAATTTAACTCTTTGCGACGCTAATTTATTTTACGAATGCCACAAAATCTCTGGCAAATTTTAATTCAAAGCGCTTCGTAGCCGCACGGAATCGGCGCCGTAACGCTTGCAAACATAAAATCCTCATCGCCCGTATTTTTCATACCGTGGCACTCCCCGCTTTTGGAAATGATTAGATCGCCCGCACAGATCGGCACCTCCTCACCCTTGCTCGGATAAAACACGCCGCGTCCGCTTAAGCAGATCCACACGTCATCGCCACCGGGGTGAATATGCGGCGCTACGACCTGGCCGCGTTTGACGATCCAAACCGCGCTGCAAGTGGCCTCTGTAGTAAAAAATGTCGTTTTTACGGCTCGCTCGTCGCTACAAATAGCATCTTTTATATGAAAAATTCTTTGCATTTTCTCTCCTTGAAGTTCACCGCATCCGGTGCGGTTTCGGCGGAATTTTAGCATCCTTTTCGTGCAGCGAAAGTGAAATTTCAAGCGCCAAACTCGCAACGTAACCTTAAATAAAAACTCTAAATTCTCGTTTTGCTATACGATTTTTTGGAGGATTGAGATCGCATCTAAAAGTAAGAGGCGCATAAGCATGGTATTTGCGGATAGAATTTCGGCTTTAATTTAAGACGGAATTTTAAAAATTCCTCTAAATTTAAAACTGCTCTGCTAGATAAATTTATTAAATTTGATATGAGCTTTGCTTACGCGCTTTTGCTACCCAGATTAAAGCCAAATCGTAGCTTTTATCAAAGACCTCGCGTGACGCAGACTTTACGGCAAGCGCCAAGTCGGTTTATAAAGCTAAATCGGCTTATAAATAGATGTTGCCTCTGGCTTGTTTTAGCAGATATGCATTTTTGCGCCTCGAATTTTTGCACATTTTACGATAATGTTTTTATAGCGCGTAACATACTGATCACGAGCCGAGCGGGAGTTCAAAGAGATAGCGTTAGAATTTTGCACTATCTCTTAAATTTCAAAACTATTTTATCTTGCTTGGATCCAGCGCGATCTCGTCGTTTTTGATCACGCCAATCCCTTTATTTAGCACGTTTTGCGCGATCTGTTTAGCTTCTGCTAGCGAGTGCATCGCGAAGGTGCCGCATTGAAATTTATTCAGCTCGGGGATATCCGCTTGAGAGGCCACGCCCAAAATATCCTTCATGCTCGCGCTCCACGCCGCCGCGACGGCGCTCTCGCTGGGCGCGCCGATCACGCTCATATAAAAGCCCGTGCGGCACCCCATCGGCGAGATGTCGATGATCTCGACGTCCGCGCTATTTAGATGCTCGCGCATAAAGCCAGCGAAAAGATGCTCCAGCGTATGGGTGCCGCGCTCGCTCATAATCTCTAAATTCGGGCGGCAAAACCGCAGATCATAGACGCTGATCTTATCGCCGCTTTTGGTGCTCATGCTCTTTGCGAGCCGCACGCCCGGGGCATTCATGCGAGTATGATCGACTTTAAAACTATCTAACAATGGCATATTTTCTCCTTAAATTTAGATTGTGGCGATTTTAACATAAAATTTCGCACTTTTAGGCGCGCAGACGAAATTTTGGCTACAATTACGTTTATTTTCAGGAGAATTAATGCCCTATATAAACGTCAAAATCACCAAAGAGCGCGGCGGTCTAAGTCGCGAACAAAAAGTAAAGCTCGTAAAAGACCTAACCGACGCCCTCGTAGCCGTGCTGGGTAGGGGCGAAAAAACCACGGTCGTGACGATAGACGAAATATCCACTGACGACTACGCGATCGGCGGACGGCTAGTAAGCGAAATCAGAAAGCGGCAGAGCTAAGCTTGAGCGCCAGGCTAAATTTGAAAAGCTAAATTTTAGAATTTTAAAATTTTCAAGCGAAATTCTACGTGGCAGGCACCGCTTCTAAGGGAATGAAATTTGCGACAATCCCCCCCCCCCC
>NZ_JAHAFS010000029.1 GCF_018374135.1 Campylobacter gracilis
ATTTACTACGTTGTTGCTGCCGCTAGCGGCTTCTGCTGCGTAGACATTGCCAGCAACTTGCGTGTTGCCGTTTAAATTTACAGTGTTGGAGGAAGCGGTAGCTCCTTTGCCACCCGTTACGTTACGACCGACACTGCCGCCTTGAAACGTTACGGTATTGAAATCCGCTTTATCATTCTCGCTGTATCCGCTGTAAATATCGCCTCTTAAAGTGGAGTTTACGACCGCCTCGTTATGCGAGGCTTCTCCCGAGCTCCTGCCCGTATATACACCGCCCATGACGCTGCCGCCTTGGATGTTTAACTTATTGGAATTTGCGCTACCGCCGGTACTAGAACCGCCGTAAATACTGCTTAATCCCCAGTTTTTCGGCGCGACTTTTACGTTGGTAAGGCTTACTTTGTTACCGGAAGCCCCACTACTACCTTGCCCGCCGTAAATATTAGCGACTTGCCCGCTCTCAAGGCTTACGATGTTTTCGTTTGCCTTACCGCCGTAAGCGCTCTGTCCGCCGTAAACTCCTGCTCCAGAGCCCAAAGCGGTTAAATTTTTAGCATTTACGCGGTTTTTCGATGCATCGCCCGTGCCGTACGTTACGCCGCCGATCACGTCGCCGCCCACTTGTACGGCGCCGCTATCGTCCATGTTCAAATTTACCGTATTTTCGGTTGCATCGCTTTTCATAGATAAGCCGCCGATGACACTGCTGTTGATTTTGGTACCGTTAGCAACGTTTATCTTGTTTTTATATGCCTTGCCCGTTCCGTTTGCTGCGGCAAAGCCTCCCCAGACATTACCGCCGCCTTTTTTCTGTCCGCCTTTTAAATTTATCGTCGAGTCGTGCGCGTCGCCTCTTAGTGCGTGGCTACCGTAAATGCTGTCGCTGATAGTCGTATTGTTGGTGTTTATCGTATTGTGATGAGCCTCGCCGTATTCTGCGTAGCCGCCCTTTACGTCGTCTCCCACCGAAGTGCCGTCTGCCTCGAATGTAACGCTATTATTATAGACCGCTTTATTGCCGGCATCATTTGAATGACCGCCGCTTAGCGCGCCCAAGCTCGTGCCGCTTTTTACTACAAGAGAGTTGTCGTGCACGTTGCGATCGGATTTTGTTAGATCATCGATGCCCGCTCTAATTGCTTTGCCTTTCAAATTACCCGCGCTTTGAGCTACGATTACGGAATTTCCCGTATTGGCGCGCAAATTCGGATTACTCGCACCATAGCGCGTAAATTCCTCGTTGCTAGGATTGGTAGTGGTTGATCCGCTTCCAAATATTCGGTCATTCCAAGCTTCGGTGATTTCGTTTCTTTCCATTAACAGATCGCGTGAGCCGTTTGCGGCATCTACATAAATTTTAGCCGCATCGATCTTATACTGCGTATCGCTAAGGATGGTATAAATTTGATTTACCTGAAGCGTTTTATCGGTGAAATTTTTGATCGCACCGCTGTTTTTGTGTATCAAATAATACTTCTGCCCGCTGCTTAGCTCCATAAGCGCGGCGCTAGGATCCTTGCCGTTTAGCGTCACATCCGCGCCGCCTAGGTTCGTATCAGAATTTGCGGTTAAATTTAACGCTGCGCTAGCTGCAGAGGTGGAGTTTTCAAAATTTGAAAAATCTATCTTCGAAAAATTCTCTATGTTCGCTGCGGCCAAATTTCGTACGTTGCCCAAGGTGTAAGCGTTAAAATTTGCGTTAGATTTAGTGGCATCGACGTTTAGGATATTGCCCTGTTGTCCGATAGGATTGCCTCCGTATATCGTGCCTTTAACGTAGCCGCCTTTGAAATTTACGACATTTTTGCCGCCCAACGCGGTGCCCCATGACCCATATACGTGGCTGCGCACCTCACCGCCGTTTAAATTTACGACATTTTCGGAATTCTCCGTCCTACCGAAAGCCCCGATTATTCTATAAACCGACGAATTATCTCCGTTCATATTTACTTCGTTTTTGACTAAGCTTCCCTTGCCGTTAGCGACCGCAAGAGCGCCGTAAACCGTGGAATTTGAACCCAAAATTCTAGCGTCGTTAATATTTACTTTATTGCCGCTTAAAACAGCACCTTCGCCCGACCAGGTTCCGAAATTAGAATACGCACCGTAAAAAGCGCCGCCGCTAAGCGTATTAGTTCCTTTAATATTTACTATGTTATTCGTTAAATTTACCGACGTAACGTTGCTACTTTTAACGTTTATTCTAGCGCCTTGGACGTAATTTAAAGCGCCGTTTACGTTTTCGATATTTACGACGTTGCCTTTCATCTCGGCGCCGCCGCCGTTTAAATCAATCTCGCCGCCCTTTACGTCGCGGACGGTATTGTTCGTATTTTTGATACTTATCGTATTGCCGTTTATCTTTACCGTGCCCGTAGCATTCGCTTTCGTTGCTATAGTGCCGCCGTGAACTAAAAATTGAGAAAACTGCGTAGGCGAGCTTAAATTTGAAACCGAAACGACGTTGCCGCTGATCTCGGCATCTCCTTCGGCAAAATCGATACGACCGACTTCGATCCTAGGAGTGCTGCTAAACCTTCCGCCGCTAATCGTTACGCTATTGCCCTTTATCGTACTTGCTCCGCTAGCGTATGTGCCGTAAACGCTTGAGGAAAAATTCCCGCCGCTAATTGAAATTTCATTTTCGCTAGCATTAGAATTTGCGCCTGCAGACGCACCGCGTACTTCGCCGACTGAACCGCCGCCGATTGAAATTTTATTTCTCGCAAGCGTGCCTCTATCGCCCACAAGCGCGCCATATACTCTGATGACCGAGCCTGTGTTAATTGAAATTTTATTGCCGTTAAGCGTGCTGTTCGTGCTCGCTTGCCCGCCGATGAGATTAGTAATCGCGCCGCCGTTTACGACGATCTCGTTGTCGTTTGCCTCGCCTGAGGTGAAGCTATTGACATGCGTATTGCTTGCGACGGCGCCGCCGTGGACGTCATTGATGGAGCCGCCGCTAATCGTTACTTTATTGCCCGATACGCCTATTTTGCCGATGCCGCCCGTTATTTTACTCACGTTTGCGCCACTAAATTCCACGATATTGCCGCTAGCTTTGCCGTTTAGAGACATGCCGCCCTTTACGTAGCCCGCGCCGCTAGCTTTTTTGATTATCACGCGGTTGTCGCTTACGACGGAATTTGCACCGCCGCCATTGTAGCCGCCGTAGATAAATCTACCCGCAAGACCGCCCGTCGTGTCGATATAGACGGTGTTTCCCTCTACGCTTACACCCGAGTTACGAGCCGTACCGCCTATGATAGCGTAATCGCCGTGTCCTCCTCCGATGCCGCCGCTTCCGGTTATATTTACGATATTTCCTTTAACCGAGCCGCTCGTAGCGCTGCTAGCTCCGCCGTAAGCCGCATTTGTAGGACCCGCACCGCCAGTGATATTTACGATGTTGCCCTCTACGCTACCGCCCTCGCTAAATCCGCCGTAGATCGTGCCGCCCTTAGCTCCTGTCGTATGGCGTACCGCACCGCCGCTATAATTTATAGTATTTAAGGACGCATCGCCGCTTTTAGCGTAACCGCCGTATAGCGCGTTTAACGTACCGCCGCTCATATTGATCGTATTTGAGTTCGCGTTACCGCTTGCGGCGTAGTGACCGATTACGACCGCCGTATCGCTTAATCTAGTAACGCTTTGCCCGCCCGTAAAGGCGTCATTTGCTCTGATTTCGATATTTGCGCCTGCTACGCCGAAGCCTACCGCCGCATTTATGTTATCGGAGAGACTTACTTGCTTTAAGCTTAAAATTTGAGAATTTGTGATGTTCGTCGCATCGGCTGCGAATAAATTTGATGAGATTGCGATTGCGGCAATTACGCTAAGTTTAATTTTCATCGTATATACCTCTAGTATGGATTTTAAGTTTTTATTTTAACTCGATATATATTTAAGAAATATGAATTTTACCATTTTACATATAAATACCGTATAATACGCGGACAATCGAACTTTTAAGCAATTGAAATAGGATTAAAATTCGGCATTTATATAGATTTTTGCACGATAATTTTAAGTTCATAAGCAAAATTTTTCTCTAAGAGGAATTTTAAAAGCAGAAGCAGAATTCCAATGTGTAAGGCAAGCCGAATTTTACTGTGCAGCAAGAGATTTTTATGAAGAAAGTATCGCGTAAATTCTACACCCATAGGCTTATGGCACGACGATTTTTGTTAAATTTAAAAAACTAAAGATGTTTTTGCTTTCTTCGTGACGGTATGTAAAATTTAACCCGTGCGCCTTGGCGATATTATCGACGATGTAAAGCCCCAGGCCGAAGCTTTGTTTGGCGTTCGTGCCCTTGACGAAGGCCTCTTTGTAGTAGCTAAAGTCCTTCTGCAGCGGCTCGCCTAGCGTTATGAAGTCCATCGTTTGGGCGTCTAAGCGGATTAAAATTTTACCGTCTGCGGCGTATTTAACGGCGTTGTCGATTAAATTTTTCACCGCGACGCAAAAGAGCTTCAGATCGACGTTTAAGCTCAGGCCTAGCGGATTTTGCAGCGTGACGCAGCCTGGCTCGATCATCGCGATACTAAGCGCTTCTTTTAAAATTTCATCCATTGAAAAAATTCCGCATTCGCCTAGCGCCGTGCCCGCAGTCGCGCGCTCGACTGCCGCGAATTCGTTGATTAGACTCTCCAGCCGCTCAAAGACGGAGATGAGACGCTCCTGATTTTTGCCGTGCTCGATCATCTCGACGGCGATGCGACCCTTTGTGATGGGGGTTTTGAGCTCGTGCATTATGTTTCGCAAAAACAGATGGCGCGATTCGTTAAGCTTATTTATCTGCGTGACCGCCTCGTAAAATGCGTGCGAAACCTCGGAAATTTCGTCGTTTCCTACGCTTACGTCCTTGATTTGAAGATCGCCTTTAGCAAATTTATCGATCTGGCGCTTAAGCTTGCGAAGGGGGCGAATTTTACGGATGATGAAGATATACGCAAGCAGGATGATCACCAAAATGACGCCGTAGATCGCTTTGAAAATATCGTAGCGGTAGGGCTGATACTCCTTGTCGTTTAAAAGCCGCGTCTCGCCTGCATGCGTGATTTTTAAGTAGTGCTTGCGCTTAAAAAGCAAGATGTCCGCAGAGCCGATGTCTGCGGAGATGCTATCTAAAATTTCGGCGCCTTTGATGATCTCATCGCGCTTGGCTTCATCGCGGATGGTCGAAAACTCGAAATTTGCGACCTGCCGTTCGTATTCGACGTCGCTGATGAGCTTGCTCATTTGATATAGGTTCGCGCGCGCAACGATGGAGTACTTGGAGTTTAGCTCGCGGGTGTAGTTTTGCTGATCGTAGCCGATGAGCCAGAGTAGAGCGAGCGAAACGCCCACGGTAGCGAGCGCGAAGATGAACGTGATGGTATAAAAAATCGACGATCTGACTTTCATTAAATTTATATGATCCTTAAATTTTTAAAATTTCAAAGCTTTGAAGCCGCTGGCTTTCTTTGGCTTTGGTGCACGAATCGGCTTACGGCTTATCCGGCTTTAAATTTGCAGCGTGTCTTAAAGGCATAGCGCGTAAATTTTAAAATTTCATTGCAAAGCAGGGCACTTTAAATTTAATAGCCGCGCCGCTTTAAATTTTTAAAATTTACCCCTTCGCTGCCCTCAACTCTGTTTTTACGGCTCGTTCTTGCTCGCAGCGCCGAATTTTGCCGAAATTTACAACGATGAAATTTCATGCTTATTTAAAATCGCACGCCGAATTTATAACTACAAAATTTTATCGTAAAATTTTAACGCTTCGGTTGCGGCGTTTTAAATTTAAATGGGAAATCGCGCAGACCTACTTGCGATTCCAGTTTCGCCGCGCGAGTGCCTATTAAATTTAGAGCCACGAGCGGCGAAATTCTATCGCGCCGCTCGCCGGACGCAGGCCCGCTCATTGTATCAGCTTATAGCCTACGCCGCGGATGGCGTGGATGTAGCTAGGCGCCTTGGACGTTTCGCCAAGCTTTAGGCGGATGCGACCGATGATGACATCGATACTTTTGCTCGAGGATTCCTCGCTTATGGAGCTGCAGTTGTAGATGAGCTCCTCGCGGGTGATCGCGCCGCCTTCCTTTTTGATGAGATACGAAAGCACGTCGTATTCGGCGATGGTGAGCGACAGTGGCTGTCCTTTAAAGCTGATGACGTGGCGGAAATCGTCCACCTCGAGGTCTTTTTTTGGCTTTGCGGCGCGCTGGATGGAGTTTATGTCGTAGCGCTCGATGTGGCGTTTGATGCGCGCTAAAAGCTCTTGCGGATTATAGGGCTTTGGCAGATAATCGTCCGCGCCGAAGTCGAAAGCGTTGATCTTGTCGGTCAGATCGTGGCGGGCGCTTGAGATTATGATCGGTATATCGGTGTTTTTGCGGATCTCTTTGCAGACCTCAAGCCCGTCCATCCCAGGAAGCGTGAGATCTAAAATCACGAGGTTGAAATTTTCTAAATTTAACTTAGAAAGCCCCAAAAACGGATCGTCCGCCACGGTGATATCGATATCGTATTGCTGCAGATATTCGCTTAAAATTTCGGCGAGTTCTAAATCGTCCTCTATCATTAAAATTTTAGTCATAAAAAAGCCTTTGAAATTTTGCGCGGATTATAACAAAATATAGTTTATATATTTTAAAGCGGCAGGCTGGGGCGAAATTTTATAAAAATGAAGCAAGAAGGGTAAAATCTTGAAATTTTTTGAAATCTGGCAAAATTTCAAAAATAAGCTCCAAAAATATGGCGAAATTTTGAAATTTAAAGAAGCAAAATCTGAAAAATTGACGAATTTGGCTAAATTCGGCTAAATTTTGCCGATTTTTGCGTTTTTTTCTTAAAAAACTATTGTATTTTTTGCGAAACTATTGTAGAATACCGCACAAACCACTTTATTTTAAAGGATTAGCATGAAAAAAGCTGATTTTATCCAGGTAGTTGCCGATAAGGCAGGTCTTTCTAAAAAAGATACCGTTAAGGTAGTTGATTCTGCACTTGAGGCTATCAAAGAGCTTTTGGTAAAAGGTGATGACATAAGCTTCATCGGCTTCGGATCTTTCGGTATCGCAGAGCGTGCAGCTCGCGAGGGTAAAGTTCCTGGCACAAACAGAACTTACAAATCTCCTGCTACTAAAGTAGTAAAATTTAAAGTCGGTAAACAGCTAAAAGAGGCTGTTGCAGCTGCAAAAGGCAAGAAGAAAAAATAATTTTCTTGCTCCAAGCCCCGTCTTCGGGGCTTATCTCTTTTAAATTTATACAATCAAAACTTTTTAAAATGCCCGAGTGGTGAAATTGGTAGACGCACCAGACTCAAAATCTGGCGAGGGCGACCTCGTGTCGGTTCGATTCCGACCTCGGGCACCATAAATCTTCTTTAAATTTTATCCGTAATTTCAACCGCCTTTTGCAAATTTCAACTTGCTATAAAATTTTTTATACTATTATTACTGCGGTATTTCTTTAAAAGAGGCAATTATTTATGATACGTAAAATTCTTATCGCTAATCGCGGCGAGATCGCGGTTCGCATCATTAGAGCCTGCAGAGATCTGCATATTAAAAGCGTCGCGATCTATACCAAACCCGACGTTGATTGTTTGCATGTAAAAATCGCCGACGAGGCTTACGAGGTAAGCACCGATGCGCTAAAAGGCTATCTGGACGCCAAAAAGATCGTCGAAGTCGCCAAAGAGTGTGGCGCTGATGCGATACATCCTGGATACGGCTTTTTGAGCGAGAATTTTGACTTTGCAAGAGAGGTCGAGGACGCGGGCATTATTTTCATCGGTCCAAAACCCGACGTTATTCGCAAAATGGGCAACAAAAACATCGCTCGCTATTTGATGCGCAAAAACGGCATTCCGATCGTGCCGGGCACCGAAAAGCTAAATCACGAGAGCATGGATACGATTAAAAAATATGCGCGCGAGATCGGCTATCCCGTGATTTTAAAGGCTAGCGGCGGCGGCGGCGGACGCGGTATCCGCGAGGTGTGGGAGGAGAAGGATATGCAGAGCGCCTATGACTCGTGCACGAGGGAGGCGAAAACCTTTTTTAACAACGATGAAATTTTTATGGAAAAACTCGTCGTCAAGCCGCGCCACATCGAGTTTCAGATCATCGGCGACAATTACGGCAACATCATTCATCTATGCGAGCGCGATTGCTCAATCCAGCGCCGCCATCAAAAGATTATAGAGATCGCGCCGTGCCCCTCGATAAGCGAGCATCTACGTAAAACGATGGGTACGACCGCGGTAGCTGCGGCAAAGGCGGTGAATTACACGAACGTCGGCACGGTGGAATTTTTGCTCGATGACTACAACAACTTCTATTTTATGGAGATGAATACCCGTATTCAGGTCGAACACGGCATCACCGAGGAAGTTACGGGCGTCGATCTCGTCGTACGCCAGATCCGCATCGCAAACGGCGAAATTTTAGAGCTCGAGCAAAGCGATATCAAGCCGCACGGCTACGCGATCGAGGCTAGAATCACCTCCGAAAATGTCTGGAAAAATTTTACCCCGGTTCCCGGCACCGTTAGCGATTATTATCCTGCACTTGGTCCCTCCGTGCGCGTTGATAGTCACATCTACAAGGGCTATAAAATTCCGCCGTTTTACGACTCGCTTCTAGCCAAGCTCATTATTAAAACCACCGACTACGACCTGGCCGTCAATAAGCTAGAGCGTGCGCTGAAGGAGTTTCGCATCGAGGGAGTGCGTACGATCATTCCGTTTTTGCTCAGCATCAGCAAGTCGCGCGAGTTCCGACTCGGTTTTTTCGACACGAGCTACGTAGAGAAAAATTTAGACAAAATTTTAGAAAACACTATGGACGATATGCAGCCGAATAAAAACGAAGCGATCGCCGCCATTATCGCTGCGATGCGCAAATCGGCGCGGATTTAGGAAAGAGTATGGATTTTTTAGATAGCCTAAAAGATATAAAAAAGGATATGCTTAAGGACAAGGCGGCAAGCTCCGCGCCCAAAAAGCCCAAAAAACCGAATTCAAATCGCGACGAGTTTAAAGATATTTTCAGAGATGATGATTCAAGCTTGCAAAGCGAAAGCGGCTTAGACGGCGTCGCGACGGAAGAGTTTGACGTAGCCAAAGAGAGCATCGCCGCACGCGAAAAGCGCCTCAAAGACGAGTTTTTAAAATACGTGGACGCGGCAAATATCAAAAAGCTGAATGACTGAAATTCCATTTTGCACGCTGGATTTTTCTTGCCCCTATCTGGACGGTAGAGCCGCGCGCAGCGAGTATCTCTACATAAAAGACTGCGACTTCGAGTATAATTCAAACTTAGTGCAGCACGGCTATCGCCGCTTCGGCAGGTATTTTCAAAAGCCCATTTGTGCGGGATGTGCGGAGTGCAAAAGCCTACGCGTCGATGCTGCAAATTTTAAATTTAGCAGATCGCACCGCCGCGTCTATAAAAATAATCGCACGACCGCCTATGTATGGCAATCTCGCCCGCTTTTAAACGATGCGCGTTTGGAGCTTTTCGCGCTTTATCACGACTACATGCATCTAAAAAAGGGCTGGCCTTTGCAAGAGATCGATTTCGAGCGATATGATGAAATTTACGTCCAAGGCCACGGCGACTTCGGCAAAGAAATTTCCTACTACGGCGAGGACGGGCGGCTTATCTGCGTCGATCTTATCGATATCGTGGATGACGGCATTAGCTCGGTGTATTGCTACTACGATCCGTATCTGCCGCATCTAAGTCTGGGTAAATTTTCGCTTTTAAAACAGATCGAGTTCGCCCAAGATTTGGGGCTGCGCTGGATTTATTTGGGCTACGCGGTGAAGCAGTGCCCGAGCCTAGCGTATAAATTTAGCTACGAGCCGTATGAAATTTTAAACTCATACACAGAGCTTGATGCTCCCGCCGTCTGGGAGGGGCGCATAGAGGGGTAGGTTCCACCTGCGGGCGTCCCAGAGCAGCCTAGGCATACGCGCTGCGTAGAATGGTAAGTTTTACGCATCCGTACAGCGACAGCGGGCGGTAGCCGAGATCGTACTGCCGTGTAGAATTCACTCGCGCGCAGATACGACGCGGTATGTTAAAAGCACGCCTCGGCGTCAAATCTCGCGCTGAAATTTAGCGCGCTATGAGTATTCAAGGCTTTTGAGTCACGGCGGGCGTTAAATTTTGCGCTGAAATTTAGCGCCGCTCTGCCTGCGAAAATATCTGCGGCGAGGAAATTTAAAAGGAGGGCAGATGGGTTTGCAAATTTTACGGCAGGCTCGGCATTTACATGTTGCAAGACGGCACACGCGACTTTTGGGCGTACTTGGCTCTTGAGTGCGCGCGAAAAAGGGCGATCGGTTTCGTAATATAACTCTTACGCTGCCGCAATTAGCCTTGGCGCTGCGACCGGCTTCGGCATTGGCCTAGTTTCGATATCGCGATTGGTTCTGGTCCGTAACTGATACTGCCGCGCAAGCGGCGAAGCACGAAAAGATGGCTTATAAAGCACGATACAGCATATATTTTGTAAAATTTAAGCAAACTGCGAAGCCGCAATAAGACGACCGGTTACGGCAAATTTATCAGCCCCGCCTTGTTTTCCAGCGTTTTTGGGATCAATAAAACCTTACCGTCGCTTGAGATGTCCGCGGGCCTTTGCATCGCGCCGAGATCTAGCTTTAGCACGTGTCCGTCCGTACCGATGCGCCAAATTTTACCGCTTAAAAGATCCTCGCCCCAGTCACTAATTAAAATTTCGCCGTTTTTTCCGCGCGCTATGCCGTAGAAAACCCCCTTCATATCGGCAAAGATCGAAATTTCGCGGGATTTCAGATCCATGCTTAGCACGCGCCCCGGGACCTTTCCGCTAAGATCGAATGTAGTGATCAGAAGCTTATCGCCTTTAGCCAAAAGTCCGTTTGGGCTGCCTAACGATAGATCGATGCGCGCAAACTCATCCGCGGTGCGCGAGAGCAGGTCGATGCGCCAGATCGTCCCACGCGCGGGATCGCTTGCGAGCAAAACTTCTCTACCGAGCGCTACGACGTCGTTTAGGGCCTGTGCTCCCTCGATTTTTAGATTGAAAACCTCCTGGCTTTTGGCAAAACCCCTGATCGTATCGATATCGCAGACATAAAGCACGTCCGCGATCTGCGCCATTCCGCCCGGATTTACCAGATCGTCTATAAAATTTGTCTCAACAACATTGGAATTTTTTACTATGCGGCTGATGAAGCCGTCGCGCTCTTGTGGATCTTCACTGCTGCCGCGATTTGCGATGTAAAAAGCGTCATCGGTAATGAGCGAACCACCAGGTGCGCTAAATCCGTCGATCTCTAGGCCAAAAAGCGCGCCCGCCAAGGCACACGAAAATAAAA
>NZ_JAHAFS010000030.1 GCF_018374135.1 Campylobacter gracilis
TGCGTCTAAAATTTTATCTTTGTAGCTAACGTTCGCGATACGATACATTAGGCTTGTAATATGATCCGGCGTAAAAACTTGACCCGCTTCACTCTTGCCCTTATAGCGAGTAAATTCGTTAAAGAAAATTCCCATAACGTCTTTACCGTTCCAACTTTCGGCTTTTATATAGCCTGAAATCGAAACGACATCGTCGATAAAGCTATCAATCGCTTTTTGATTTTTTGTATAGTTAAAACTGATTAGATTAAACTGCTCTTTTATGATGTCTAGCTTTAAATTTAACGCCTTTTGTTCACTATACGAGCTTTCGAGAGTTTTTATGATTTCGCTTTGTAGCGTTGCGAAATCGCGCCCTTTAAGACCGGCTAAATTTGCGCCTTTTCTATCGGCTACCAAAGCACAAGCCGTAAAAATCATCCTATGCTTTAGGTTGTTGATGCCAAAATTTATATGTAGGTTATCATTTATTGATTTGGTACATGAGTAAATTTTAGGCTTATCTATATTGCTCTGAGTAAATAGCTTAAGATAGTAATCTTTGCTAAAAAGCTCACTATCTTCTCTATAAAATTTATCGTTTTTATAAATTATCGCTTCGTTGCCATTGTATAAAATACCTATTACTTGATTGTATTTGCTTCTTGTTATGTTTATATATTCTTGAAGTTGCGGTAAATTTTGATCCAGATTTGAATTCGGCTCATAGGCTTTGGTCTCTAAAATTATAGCGACTTCGTTTATATCGTGCGGAAAATACCAACCGTCGGGCTTTTTATTAACCCCGCTAAAACCAAGTTCATTAAACGTAGTTATTTGTCCGACACCACTTTTAGCATATTTTGAATCTTGAAATTTTAGTAACGCTCCAGCATTTTGCCTAATTACATCTTCGCTAACTCTCGAAGTCCCATACATCATAACAATTTTCCTTAATTTTGCCTATATATTACTATTAATCTAATGAGCGGCACGTAGATTTTTATCCTACATACACCCAAGGATAAGATCGCATAATTTGTGATCCATCATATTTCATTTGGTTCAAGTTTTATTCCAAATTTAAACCAAACTCTAACTCTTTTTCGTAGCCTTTGCATACGCCGCGACGTATTCAAAGCCCGAATATAGCGTCAGCGTAACTGCGATCCAGAGTAGGGCGTTTGCATATGGCCACTGCATCGTTAGCCAGCCGATAGCGATCATCTGAAAGACTGTTTTTACCTTGCCCGCCATCGACGCGGCGACCTCTACGCCGTCGCCCGCCATAGCAACTCGAAGGCCAGTGATAAAAAACTCGCGGATTAGGATTAAGTAGATCGCCCACGGGCTAGCGCGCCCGATAAACATAAGCCCCAAAAAGCCCGCAAGCGTCAGCATCTTATCGGCGAGCGGATCGATGATGGCGCCTAGTTTGGTCTTCTGGTTCCAAGAGCGCGCGATATATCCGTCAAAAAAGTCCGTGACGGAGGCGATAACGAATACGAGCGCGGCGAAATAATCGATCCAGCTGACATGCACCGAGCCTACCATGCCGCCGTTCGCATGGCCGGCTAGTAGGATCAGCCAAAAAAACAGCGGCGCCAGCGCAACGCGAAAGCTCGCTAAAATATTGGGTAAATTTAGCATTATTTAAAGGTCGTTCCGCCGTCGACGATGAAGGTGTGCCCCGTCACCCAGCTAGCTTTGCTCGAGCATAGAAATAAACATGCTCCAGCCAAATCCTCCGGCTGCCCCATGCGTCCTAGCGGGCTAAGCTCGGCGGTTTTATCGCGTACCTCTTCGTAGTTGGTAAAGGCTCGCAGTGCGTCCGTCTCGATCGGCCCGCCGCTAACGACGTTTACGCGGATATTTTTCTCGCCGAGTTCGGTCGCGGCGTAGCGCGCCATCGCCTCGACGGCGGCTTTTGCCGTGCCGTGGCCCGCGTAGTTTTCGATATAGACTAAATTTCCAGTGGAGCTAAGCGAGATGATCGAGCCGCCGCCTACCGCTTCCATACGTTTTGCGGCTTCTTGCGCGCCCACGACGAAGGCATTTACCGTCGCGGTAAAGATATTATTGATGCCGCGCGGCTTTAGCCTCATAAATTTAGTGTATCCGCCCGCGACCGCGCGACCCGAGATGATGGCGTTTGAGATGAAAAAATCCACTCGCGCAAAATCTTCGTCGATCTTAGCAAAGAGCTCCTTGTAGGTCTCGGGCTCCAAGATATTGAGCGCATAAGCGCGCGCCTTGATGCCGTAAGCCTTCTCAAGATCGGCTGCTTGCGAAGTCGCTAGCTCCTCGTTGGAATTATACGTAAAAGCGATATTTGCCCCCGCAGCTGCGAATTCCAAAACTATCGCCCTGCCTATGCCTCTCGTGCCGCCGCTGATAACTAGCGTTTTTCCTTTAAATTCGTTCGTCAATTAAAATCCTTTGATAGTGTATTGTTTCATTACGTTTTCTATTTTTTTGAGGTTTTCCGCGCTAGGCTCGCAAAGCGGCAAGCGGTACTCTAAACTCGGCGTTAGGCCTGCAATATACATCGCCGCTTTGATCGGGATCGGATTGCTCTCGCAGAATAAAATTTTATTGATCGCGTAGAGATCGTCGTTGATCTGCTTGGCTTTTAAAAACTCATTTTGCAGCGCAAATTTCGTTAGTCTCGCCGTGTAATCGGGCAGTAAATTTGCCGTAACGGAGATCACGCCCTTGCCGCCGTTGCTTAGGATCGGATAGTTGATCGCATCCTCGCCGCTAAGCACGCTAAGGCGTGGCTCGTGCGCGAGTAGATCTACGCATTTATCGATGCTGCCGCTAGCTTCTTTGACGCCGTAGATGTTTTCGCAGTCGTTAAAAAGCTTGATGATCGTATCTGCGGCTATGTCGCAGCCGGTGCGACCGGGGACATTATATAGTAGCACGGGCAGATCTACCGAGCTCGCGATCGCTTTGTAGTGCAGATACAGCCCCTTTTGGGTGGGTTTGTTGTAGTAGGGCGCTACGGATAAAATTCCGTCCGCGCCGTGAGCCTGCGCAAACTGCGCTAGCCCGATCGCTTCGTGAGTTGCATTGCTGCCCGCGCCTGCTAGCACCTTGACGTCCGTGCCCTTGCACGCATCTACGGCGATCTCGATACAGACGCGATGCTCATCGTGCGTCAGCGTCGCGCTCTCGCCCGTGGTACCGACGGGCACGACCGCGCTTATGCCGTTTGCGATCTGTCTTTTGATGAGCTTGGAGTAGGTCTGCTCGTCCAGTTTGCCCTCTTTAAAAGGCGTGATCAGCGCCGTCATAGAGCCGATTATGACATTTTTATTCATCGTTTTCCTTTCGTAAGATAATGCTCGTGGAATTTTTGAGACTTAGATAGGTCTTCATCGCTTTTTTAACCGCGTTTTTATCCAGGCTTTTGATCTCGCGCTCCAGCCTAAATAGCGCGTCCAGATCGCCGCGGACGATGTAGCTGCCGTACATCTGCGCTACCTTGCTAGCGCTGTCGAGGGAGTAGATCAGATCGCTACTTAGGGTGTTTTTGATCTTTAGCATATCGTCGTCGCTTATTTTAGCTTTTTTGGCTTTTTCGATCAGCGCTAAAATTTCATCTCTCAGCGTCTCGCCGCTTACGCCTTGGTTGCAAACGGCAAAGACTATAAATAAATTCTCATCCTTACCGCTCATATCGTAGATGTTGATCTGATTGGCGAGCTTTTTCTCATCGACCAGCACGCGCTGCAAAAGCGAGCTCTTGCCGCCGCTAAGATATATATCCATCGCTTTGATCGCCGCGGCGTCAGGATGGTTAAACGGCGGAATTTTAAAGGCGACTGCAACGATCTGCGCCTCGCTGTTTTTGTAAATAACGCTAAGCTTCTCGCCGTCTTGCGTAGGCTCGGTGCAGTGAAGGCGCGGAATTTCGCTCTTGTTTTTTACCGGAGCGAAGTATTTTTTAGCCGCATCAAACGCCGCCTTTTCGCCGATGTCGCCGGTGATCAGCAGCACGGCGTTTTGCGGCTGATAAAATTTAGCGTGAAATTCTTTGATATCTTTGATGCTCCAGTTTTCGATGTCCTTGCGAAAGCCGATCGGCGTCCAGTGATACGGGTGATACAAAAACGCGGCGTTGTAGAGTCTGAAAAATAGATATCCGAACGGATCGTTATCGGTGCGCCACAGCCGCTCTTCAAGCACGACCTTGCGCTCGGGCTGAAATTCTTTGTCTTTGAGGCTTAAATTTTGCATTATGTCGGCGTAAAGATCCAAGCAGACCTCTAAATTTGAGCTCGCGCACTTGATGAAGTAATGCGTGTAATCAAAGCCCGTGCTTGCGTTGTTCACGCCGCCGAATCCCTTTACGATCGCGTCGAACTCGCCTGCTTTGCGATTTTTCGTGGATTTAAAATTTAGATGCTCCAGCATGTGCGCGATGCCGCTTTTGCCCATCGTCTCGTCGTGCGAGCCGACGTTGTAAAACACGTCCACGCTGATGACGCCGCTGCCTTTATTCATCGGGATGTGATAAATTTGAAGCCCGTTTTGCAGCGTGATTTTCTTAAATTTCGGAAACATTAATCTTTTTTAGCCTTTCATTTTTTTGCTTGAGTTTTGCTCTGCGTCTTGGGAGCCGCTCGCTTCTTTGGTCTCTTTAGCCTCGGCATTTTTAGTTTTTGCGCCGCTTTGCTTTGCGTTTTTGGCTTTTAAGCTTTTGCTTTCCGCGCTGCTTTTTGGTGCGGCTTTAGTTTTAGAATTTTTGCTTTCTGTGTCGTTTTTTGGCGCGGCTTTAGTTGCGGTTATATTTTTCTGCGCGGTTTTAGTTTTTGCGGTTTTGCTCGCCGCGCCGCTTTGTTTTGCGTTTTTGATCTCTAAATTCTCGCTTTTTGCATCGCTTTTCGAGAGATTTTTTGCTTCGGCACCCTTCTGCTGCGAGGCGTTGTTATCCTGCACGACGTTCTTCCGTAGGGCGTCATCATCCTTCGCAGTATCTTTTTGGGCGGTACCTTTTTGCGTAGCATCTTTTGAAATTTTACCGCGTTTGGAGGTTATGCCGCTTTTGGAGGTAGTTTTTGAAATTTTATCCTGCTTCTGATCAGCGCTGCCTTGCTTTGTGCTTTTAGCCTCTAAATTCTTGCTCTCTGCACCAATTCGCTTTGCGCTTTTAATTTCGGAATTCTCGCTCTGCATGCTGCCTTGTTCAACTAAACTTTGATCTGTCGCAGTATCTGTGTTTATCAAAGCATTTAAATTCGCCGAAGCGTCGGAATTTTCATCCACTTCGGAGTTTAAGTTTGTTTGAGCGGTTGGAATTTCATCTGTTTTAGCGGTGAGAATTTCATCAGCTTGAGTGCTTAAAATTTTGCTTTCGCCGTCGTTTAAAATTCCGTCCGCATCCTTGCTTTTGGGCTCGTTTGAAATTTCGCTCGTTTCCTCGCCTTTGGCTGCGTTTGAAATTTTATCCGTTTTAGCGTTCGTGTCTTTGTCTTCGCAAGCGCCAAAGTTCGCGCCGTTGCCGAGGTTTTTGGCCTGATCGCTTCTGGTGCCGTATCCTTCGCCCGCGCGATCTTTTAAATTTACCCCAACCGCCTTGCTGATGCTATTAAAGCCGTCTGCGCGTAAAAGCTCCGCTAACCCCTCGTTGATCGATTTTGCGACGAACGGACCCTTGAAGATAAAGGCGGTAAAAATTTGAACCAGGCTCGCGCCCGATTTGATGCGCTCGTAGGCCTCCTGCGCGCTGTCTATGCCGCCGCAGCTGATTAGGATCGTGCGGCCGAAGAGCTCGCGAGCGACCTGTGCGAAAAGCTTTCGCGATTTTTCGGTGATCAGTCTGCCGCTTAGGCCTCCGAAGTCTCTAGCGTTGGGACTTAGCGAATAATCGACGCTCGTGTTGTTTATGATGATGCCGCTTGCGCCGCTTTGCACCGCGCACTCGCACAGCGCGATCGCCTGATCCGCGCTCATATCGGGCGCCAGCTTTAAGACGAGCGGTCTGTTCGTGATTTTTTTCATCGCTCCGATCAGCTCGCTTATGAAGCTGTTTTCTTGCAAAGCACGCAGATTCGGAGTGTTCGGTGAGCTTACGTTGATGATGAAAAAATCGCACAGCCCGTTAAATTTACTGCCCAGGGCTTCGTAATCGCTTAGCGCGTCCTCGTTCGAGGTGGCTTTGTTTTTGCCGATATTTGCGGCGATCGGGATTTTAAAAGGATAAATTTTTCGCACGCGACGCTCGATAACATCGGCGCCTTCGTTGTTAAAGCCCATCGCGTTTTGGATGCTCTGCTCGCTAACGAGACGAAAAAGTCGCGGCTTTTCGTTACCGCTTTGAGGGCGCGGCGTAAAGGTGCCAAAATCGATGTGTCCGAAGCCAAGAGCGGCCAGCGGCGCGATCATCGTGGCGTTTTTGTCGAATCCGCCCGCGATACCTACGGGGTTATCGAAGCTTAAATTCCATATATTTTGAGTTAAAATTTCATCTTTATAAACGCCGAATTTTGCCAAAGCCTCAAGCCCGCCCGGAGTCGCATAGAGCGCGCGAAGTCCGAATTCTGCGATCTTGTGAGCGGTTTCTGGATCAAATCGAAAAAAGATTTTTTTCAAGGTATCGTAATTCATAATTTTTCCTCAAATTTTGCATAATGGTAGCTAAAATTTAATTAAATATAGATAAGGATTTCGCGCTGAATTGCAATTTGCGGCGGTTAAATTTAGTTTTAGAATTATGCGAGAGATGCCGGTAAAATTTCTACGGTTTGCAATGAGCGGTTTAAATTTACGCAGAAGTCTAAAGATGCGCGGCGTAAATTTTATAAATTTAGCTCGCCCTGGTACGTGCCGAAACGCGCGGTATCCGTGGCACAGCTCGCGGTGCAGGGGTTGTACGCGATTTTATCCTGCGCCGATCTGGACTCAATCCCGCTGAAGCTAAATTTTAAAATTTAAAGCGTCCACTCGCGCCGTTTGAGCTTTAGCGCGCGTCTTTGTCAGCGAAAGCAACGATCATCGTGCCCAGAGGAATGATCGTAACGCCCAAGATAATCGCTAGCGGGTTTAGCAAGGACAGCTTGGCAAGCAGGTAGATCGCCGCCACGAGCGCCGCGTAGGATAGAATTTTAAACGGAGAGAAAAACGCTCCAGCGAAATTGCTCCGAACTTCGCTCCGCTCAAGCTCGCCCTCCCAATCATCGACGCTGCCGCCCGCGCCGTCGAGATCATGATTTGATCCGTCGCGCGTGCCGCCAATCCCACCCCCAAAATCGCTCGTACCGTCGCCCGACTCGCTGCTATCTACATCGCTGCCACGATTGCCGCTATCTGCGCCATCGCTATGATTGCTACTATCTGCACCGCCGCTCCAGCTACTACTATCTACGCCGCTGCCCAGATCGCTGCTCGATGCATTTTTCAAGTCGTCGCAACGCTCGCCTATGCCGCCTTGCGAACTATCGCTAGCTTTGTCGCTTATACCACCGTGTAAGTCGCTGCAAGTCGCGCTGCCATTCATATTAAATTTATCGGCGGCATGTCCTAAAGCGGTCGCGTCGCAAGCGGAGGTTTTGTCGTCGCTCTTTGTAGAATTTACGTCGCACTCGCCAGCGGCGGTTGTGCCGTACTCGGCGTCTAAATTTGAACTGCGAGTAAAATTTATATCAGCGGTAGAGTTTACGGTACACTCGGCGGCGGTTTCGTCGTGCGTAACGCGGCTATTGCCGTTTTCGATGCGGGTCTCGCCGCTTGTGAAATTTACGGCGCCTTCAGAATTTTGAGTGTTTAAAATTTCGGCGCCTAAATTTAGGCTGCTAAAATTTTCGCTCTTTAAATTTTCGACGTCACAAATTTCGCTGTATAAAATTTTATCGTCGCCGCTTGCGACGTCTCGGTTTTTGCCGCCGCAGCTTGCAGAATTCGTATCGTTTGCGGAAGTTTTGCCGCTTATAAAATCGGCGGAATTTTTAGAGCTTTGCCGTAAAATTTCATCGTATTTGCCGGCTCTGAGCTCATCTTCTATTTTGTTGCGGTAAGCGCGAAACGAAAAATATACCGCGCCGAATGCGCCTAAAAATCCAGCCTCCAAGCTAAGAAGCCACGCAAGCGCCCGCACGCCGAAAGAGCCCGTGCCGAAAAATCCTGCACCGCAAAGCGCTAGCCCGAGCAGGGCAAACGCCGCGTTTAGCGCGCAGTATATGAGCAAAAACCGCCTATTCAATCCCGCTCATCCAATTCGTCATCGTCGAAATTTTTCGGATCCGCCTTGTATTTCGGATCGTCCTCGAGTTCCTTTAGGCTCAAATTTAGCGCCTTGCACGCGCGGTAAACGTTCAAAAACGCCGCCGCGATGCCGATAGCGATGCCGAGCCATAATAAAAGCAGCGAGTCCGTGAGGTGCCGCAGCCCAAGCCCGATCGCTACGCCGATGCCGATCGCTACGACGATTGAGATGCCTAGGCTGATGTCGCAGGCTCCCTTTACGATTTTGTTTAAATTTTTCGTTACTCTCATCAAAAATCCGTAAAATTTTAAAATGCAGCCCTTAAAGCGTCGCCATCGCTTCATCCGCGGCGTTTAGCGCAAAGTCGATCTGCGTTTCGTTCATCGTAGAGCAGATAAAGCCCGTCTCAAACTGACTAGGCGCCAAAAATACGCCGTGCTTAATCATCTCGCCGTGAAATTTCGCAAAGCGCGCGGTGTCTGCCTGCAAGGCGCCGTCGTAGTCGCGTACCTCTTCGTCTGCGAAAAAGTAGCCGAACATCGAGCCTACGCATGCGGTTTGCAGCGCGATGCCGCGACGCTGCGCTATGGCGCAAAGCCCATCCGTAAGCCTACGCGCCAGCTCGCCTAGCCTTTCGTAAAGGCCGCTGCTAGCGTAAATTTTACTTAGGCTAGCGATGCCCGCAGCCATTGCGACAGGGTTTCCGCTTAGCGTGCCTGCTTGATACACCGCTCCTAGCGGGCTTATCATATCCATGATTTCGCGCTTGCCCGCAAATGCCGCCACGCTCATGCCGCCTCCGATGACCTTGCCGAAGGTTACCAGATCGCCGCGGACGCCGTAGATGCCGTAGCTGCCTAGCTCGCTTGCGCGAAAGCCGCTCATTACCTCGTCGATTATTAGTACGATCTTTTTCTCGTCGCACAGCGCGCGAAGCTCGGTAAAAAATTCGGGATCCGCCGGCACCAAGCCCATATTTCCCGCAATCGGCTCGATTATGATCGTGCCGATGTCGTTTTGAGCTAGGACGTCCTTTACGCTTTGTATGTCGTTGTATCTGGCTAGGTAGGTGTTTTTTGCGACGTCCTGCGGTACGCCCGCGCTGCTTGCATTACCGAAGGTGCTTGCACCGCTGCCCGCCTTGACGAGCAGACTGTCGCTGTGACCGTGGTAGCAGCCCTCAAATTTTAAAATTTTATCCCGTCCGCTAAAAGCGCGCGCAAGACGGATCGCGCTCATCGTAGCTTCCGTGCCGCTGCTGGTAAAGCGGATCTTATCTAGGAAATCGAATTTTTTTAGCACCAGCGAAGCAAGCTGCGTCTCAAGCGGACTGGATGCGCCGAAGCTTAGCCCCTTTTTGGCGGTTTGCACGACGGCGCGCTCTATGTCAGCGTCAGCGTGACCGAAGATGAGCGGACCCCAGCTCTGCACGAAGTCGAGATATTTTTTGCCCTCGACGTCGTAGATGTACGAGCCCTCGCCGCGATCTACCATAAAAGGCTCGCCGCCTACGTTGCCGAATGCTCGCACCGGCGAATCTACGCCGCCTGGGATAAGTTTTTGTGCTGCTAAAAATTCATCGTGATTATTCATTTTTTCTCCTTCTTTTTGGGTTGATTTATCGATTTTATATATTTGTAGATGATGATGATTTCGTTTTGCGTCAGAAAGTAGCTCGGCATCACGTCGCGCGAGCTACTGATCCCGTCGGCGAGCTCCTGAAGCGAGAGATTATTAATCGGCGGCGCGTTTAGGGCACGCTCGTAGTAGGCGCCCGCGGTGCGGTTAAATTCTTTATACGTCGCGATCAGCGAGCCTTCGCCCTTTTCGCCGTGGCACTTGTCGCAGCCGATGCCGCGGGGGTTTTTATACAGCATCGCGCCGTATTCTTCGTCGGTGATGAAGCTATCGGCACACAAAATACCCGAAAATAGGGCCAGTGCAGGTAGATTTCGCATTAGATTTTTTGATAAATTTTGCATTAAATTTTAAACGGCTCGCTTTGAAAAATTTGGCGCAATGATATAATTTTTGAGCTTAAAAGCAAATACAGCGGCGCGAGAGGAGGAGAGGCTAGAATTTTAAAATTTTAAAAGCCTACGCTATATTTTATATGTTATTTTTTAAAATATAAATTCTAATCAATTTTGTGGTAGTGTGACAGAGGAGGCAAGGAAAGTACCTTGCCCCTTAAAATTTAAAACATAATCTCAAACCCTGCATTGATAGCCCCGCCTCTTGTTTTACCTATGTAGCCCTTGCCTCCTAGGCTAAAGATTAGGTTTTTACTC
>NZ_JAHAFS010000006.1 GCF_018374135.1 Campylobacter gracilis
TACCGAATAAAAAGGCCCGTAAAAACGCCTCGCTCTTTTTACGATTAGTAGCGGCTCACTCGGTTTCGAATCGTTCATTGGAATTCCTTGATTTTCAAAATTTAATAAATAAATATTTTTAATATTAATGCAAAAAGTCCCAAATAAATGCAAAAATAGGCGATAAATGATATTACGCAATAAAATACACCCACAAATTTGTGTGCAAAACCTAAATTTTCTTTGGTTTCTTTCATAGATTCAATCAATACATTAAAATCAAAAAAATGCTTTATATAATTACCCTTTACATAAACGCTATTGAGCAGAATCACGCCAAGTAGCAGAAATATAAACCAGCCTCTAGCTAGGTCATGACAAATACCCATTTGCCCTCCGTTTATATAAAATATTTAGGCGAATTTTAACTTCGCTATGCTTACGCAGCGTTTAAATTTAATCTCGCTGTGGTTACGCTAAATTTTAAAATTTCAAGCTCGCCGTTTTAAAGACCTGCCATCTATGTTAGCGCACGTAGGCGGGCGCATGCAAGAAATAGCTTCGAACGCAGTTTTATCACGGGTATCCGTCCATACCTAGCCGCGCCAAAGCCCCAAAATCCATGCGATTGCTAATTTTGCTATCGAGCCGCACCGAACTGCAGCCAAACTCGCGCGGCGAAAATCTAAATTTACGCTATAATCTTGCAAAGCGGAGCGTAGAACTCCTGCTGCGCGTGTGCGACGAAATTAAACAGGAGCCCGCAAATTCGGGTTTCTTAGCTTTCACATGGCTGCGGCGTAACGCTAAATTTAACGGAGGGAGCATGGATAAAGAGCGGTATATTTTTGAGAAATTTAGATCGAAGCTTAACGGCGATGATTGCGCCGTAATCGGCGAGCGGGCATATTGCAAGGACCTTTTCGTCGAGGGCGTGCACTTTCGCCGCGGCTGGCTGAGCCTGCGCGAGATCGGCGCAAAGGCGATGCTCGTAAATATCTCGGATATGATCGCGACGAATGCGCGCGCCAAATACGCCCTGCTGGGGCTTGCACTGCCGCGCGAGATCGGCACGCGCGAGATCGACGAGCTGTGCGCGGGCGTGAGCGAGACGGCGCGCGAGTGGGGCATACGGATCATCGGCGGCGACACGATCGGCTCGGATCGTATCGCGCTTAGCGTGAGCCTGATCGGCAAATGCAAGCACCCCGTGTTTCGCAGCGGCGCGCGCGTGGGCGATCTCATCGCGCATACGGGCGAGCTAGGCAGCGTCGGGCGCGATCTGGCGGTGCTTTTAAGAGATGAAATTTCGCCCGCTAGCTCGCAGACGCGAAACCGAAACGATAAAATTTCGTCGGTGCAAAGCTCAAGCACCGCGCCGCAGGGTCTAAACGCCGAGGCTTCGGCTGCACAAAATCCTGGCGATGAGGTGCGAAGCCCGGACGATAAAATTTTACCTGCGCATGCTAAGTTACAGAGCCTGGGCGCTGAAACTTCGGCAATGCAAATTTTGGACCTTGAGCCGCAAAGTCTGGACGATAAAATTTTACCTGCGTATGTCAAACCGCAGAGCCTGAACGCCGAAATTTCGGCGCAAAATTCCGTGTCACGAAGCGGAGAGGATCGCAAGAGCCCTATGTCGCAAAGCCTCGCATGCAAAAATTCTACGTCGCAAAGCTCTGCAGGCGAAAATCCTGTGCCGGGTAGCGGCTCATATCGCTTGCGCGAGGATCTGCGCGCAAAAATTTCAAAGAATTCGCGCTTCGTCAGGCCTGTTTTGCGCGATAAGTTTTTTTACAAGGCGGCGAAGCTCATCAGCGCGGCGATGGACATTAGCGATGGGCTCGCACAGGACTTGCCCCGCCTGCTGGAGGCTAGCGGCGTGGGTGCGCGCTGGATCGCTCGCCCTAGCGAGGCTGCGCTGCAAAGCGGCGAGGAGTACGAGATTTTGTTCAGCTTCGCGCCGAAGTTTTTGCCTAAAATCTACGCGATTGCCGCTAAGGCGGGCGTTTCGATCAATATCATCGCCGAGGTTTGCCCGCGCACGCCGCAAAGTTCGATGGAATTTCGTGGCAGCTCGCACCACTTCGCGTCTTGAAATTTTGCCGCGACCGCTTTAAATTTTAAGGCACGGGATTTGAATTTCAATCTGAAACGGCATGCAAAGCGAGTAAATTTTACTTAGCAAGTGAGCTACGGCGTGCTTTATACCAAAGAATTCGCGGTTTTTGGCATTTGCCGAATGGGTGAGAGATGGATGCGGCTCGCAAGGGTGCTTCGGCCAGCGGGCATGAGCCTTAACTAGGTAAATTCCATATCCAAAATGTTCGGCGGTTCAAGCCTGGCGTTTAATTTAATCCACAACTGCAAGCCGAATTTTAATATGTCCAATTTAAATATCCGCGCAAACGGCGTACATCGCGGCTCCGTCGTTTGCCACAGCGTAGAGGCGCCCGCCGCTAGCGAGCATGATCTGATCCGAGCCGAATTGAAACTTGTCGAATTCCACCTCTTTTAAGATCGAGCCGCCCTCAGCGCTAATCAAAACCGGCTTGCCGCGGCGATCTGCGAGTAAAATTTTATCCTCGTACCACGCAAAATGCTCGGTGCCGCCGGTATCAAGCTTAAAGATCACCTCGCCGCTTGCCGCGTCTACGGCGTATAGGTGCCCGCCCTTACCGTCACGCCGTGTCCGCGAAACTCCACGCCCTGCATCGTAAGAGGATATGATTTTAGCATTTCGGCTCCTTAAAATTTGAAGTGATTATAGCTTAAATTTAGGCGCGAATTTTAAAATTTTGTATGCGCGTTGAAATTTTACGGCGCGCGGCATGGAATTTCAAATTTTGCGGAGCCACGGAATTTTGAATTTCACAAAATGCCGTAATTTTTAAAAAATTTCACGAAATTTTGCGGAGTCGTAGAAATTTGCTGAGGCGCGGAATTTTATAGAGCCGAGGAATTTGGAATTTGAAATTTCGCCCCTTCACGTAGCCTACACGCAAGCTCGCTATCATACCGCTACATAATTTACAAAGGAAGCCGTATGAGGGAGATCGTAAAAAAATTTGTCGCAGGCGACGCGGATATTATATTCGCTAGACTTTCCGTTATCGTCGTGCTTGCCGTGATGGGCAACTACAAGTGGTTTGAGTTTGAGGTGGAGGCTTTAAAGCCGCTCTTTTCGCAGACGTGGCTTTCGTTTTTGCCCTCAGCGCTCGGGGACGCCGGCGCGAGCTATTTTTTGGGCGTGGTGGAGACCGTGGGCTATCTCTCGCTCATCGCAGGCTTTTTCAAGCCGAAGGCGGGTATCGTGGGCGATCTCATCGTGATCGTCATGGCGCTTACTACGCTCAGTCTACTGCCGCAGCTAGGCAAGATCGACGGCTTTATCTTTAAAGACCTTTTCTTGCTAGGCCTTGGCTTGGTGCTGCTAAAATACGACCTGGCGCGCCTTTGCCGCGGAGAAAAAAGCTGCGATTGAGCCGTCAAAACATACTGGCGTCGGTTCCGACGCAATACTAAATGATCGCGCACGGCGAGCTTGAGGCTTTTGATTTGAAGCCTGCTTTGCCGGCGGGGTGCGTGCTTGAGCTTGCTTGCGTAGCGCCGTTTAAAATACGGCCGCGCGCTAAAATTTTATGACGCGCGGTTGAAATTTATCGAGCTGCGGTAATTAAATTTTGCCAACGCTCAAACCAAAATTTATAAAATTTAAATCGATCCATCAGATTGTGCCACAAATTAAACCACGTTAAATTTGACGGCGAAAGCTTAATCCTAAGCTCAAAGCATTAGATTTAGATCCAGCCGAATTCGCATTTGATTAAGCGAAACGAAAAGCGCAAAGTTATATCATTTCTTAAAAATTCTGCAATTTTTTCGAAAGGATGAGATATGAAGCACTTTTCACTCTCAAAGGCCGTTTTTATGGCGGCGAGTTTGGCTCTGCTCGGGCTAACGGTTGCGAATGCGCAGGAGAAATTTTCCCCCGTTATCGTCATTCACGGCGGCACTAGCGGGCTTGATCTAACCAAGGAGGAATTTAAAATCCGCGAGGAGCCGATGAAAAAAGCGCTTTTGGCGGGTCAAGCCGTGCTTGAACGGGGCGGCAGCGCGATGGATGCCGTAACGGCGGCCATTATGGTGCTTGAGGACGATCCGAATTTCAACGCGGGCAAGGGCGCGGTCTTTACAGCCGACGGATTTAACGAACTCGACGCCTCGATAATGGACGGCTCGACCAAAAAAGCGGGCGCGGTCGCGATGGCACGGCATATCAAAAACCCTATCCTAGGCGCCAGGCTCGTGATGGATAAGACGTGGCATACGCTAGTCGCCGGCGAGGGAGCCGACAAGCTCGCTAAAGAAAACGGCCTAGAGATGGTCGATCAGAAGTATTTTTTCACGCAGTTTAGATACGACGCGTTACAAAAAGCCAAAGAGAAGCAAAAGTTGCTACTTGATAGCGAAAAGGCGAAAAAGACGTCGTTAAATTTACACGAGCGTCCGTATCTTGGCACCGTAGGCGCGATCGCGCTGGACAAAAACGGCAACCTAGCTGCAGCAACCAGCACGGGCGGCATGACAAATAAAATGACCGGCCGCATCGGCGATAGCCCGATAATAGGCTCTGGAACCTACGCCGACAACGACTCGGTGGCGGTTTCATGCACCGGCACGGGCGACATCTACATGCGCGTAAACGCCGCGCACGAGGTCTCAGCTCTGTATAAATACAAAACCTCCGACGTGCAAAAGGCCGCTGAAGAAGCGGTAAAAGAGGTCAAAGCACTCGGTGGCAGCGGCGGCATCATCTCGATCGACAAGCACGGACACACGGGCTTTGCGTGGACGAAAGACAAGCTCGGAATGTATCACGGCGAAGCAAGACTCGGAGCTAAACCGATCGTTTATTGGCCGCTAGGAGACAAATAAGCGTATTTAGCCCCTTTACGGGGCTAAATTTAAATCAAATAGCGAGGATAAATACGCTTTTATCGCACGTCTATCGAATTTGGCGCTTTCATCAATCGAGCGCTTCGGCGAGAATAAATTCGGTCAAATTTTAATTTCAACACCTCGGCAAAGCGCAAATTTCTATTTATTTAAAATTTTAAACCTAACATATATATCGCCATCTTTTTTCTTGTATTCAAATTAGCCAAAACAATAAATTTTTATGCTTCGATAAGCCCATAAAGAGATTAAATTCTATCCTTTTGTAAATTTAAGCTTTGAGGTTTAAATTTAGGCCGCTGGGCGGCTTCGCCGCAAATTTTATCCTCGCTCAATTTCGCGCCAAAAAGCGCGCATCGACAGCAGCCCGCATAGATACGAGCGCCGCTCCGTCTAATTCGCGCCAAAAAGCGCGCGAGCTAGGCGGCGAAATTCGGCTCTGTAAATTGAATTTTACCAAAATCCATATTTCTTGATACCAAAGCGCTCAAATTTCAGGTAGAATATCGCCACATAAAATCAAGGCGGTAAAATGAGAAAATTTATAGTCGTTCGCGGACACGCGGGCTCAGGTAAAACGACTTTCGCAAAAGAGAAAATTAAAGAATTTAAAAACGAATATCCGCAGGCGCAAATTTATCATCTGGAAAACGATATGTTCTTAACCGATGAGGCAGGAGTTTATACTTGGTCGCCGAAGCTTTTGGAGGACGCGAAGCGCAAGGTCGCCTGCGAGATAAAGCAGGCGTATAAATTTGCCCTGGAAAACAAGACCAAAGACGTTCTTATCGTGCTTAGCAACGTGAGTGCGCGCACCAAAGAGCTGCTAAGCCTAAAAGAGCAGGCCGCCCAAAATGGATTTATTTTCGAATGCTTTAGAATGCAAAATTTCTTCGCCTCCGAGCACGACGTCGATGAAAATACTGTGATAGCGATGTTTATCAAGGTCGCAAACAACAAAATTGAGGGTGAAATTTTGATCCCGCCCGTTAATCCTATGAGCCAAAGCGTAGCGCAAAAGATTAAAGACGCGGCGGCTCTAAACAGGCGCGATCTGCCCTTTGATGCGGCGCAAAATACCTACGTAACGAAAAAATATATCGCCGCCACGCAGGATAAAAGGCTCTGGAGTGCGCGTCAAAGCGAGCTTTATCCCGAGCTTCGCACCTACAAATACTCAAAACGCGTCTTTTTCAAAGCCGATTGGGATAAGGCGCTGCTTGAGATGCGCGGGCTCATAATGGACGATGATCTAAATATCATCGTGCGTCCGTTTAAAAAGGTCTATAACTATTCGGAATTTACCTCGCGCAAAAGCCTTTATCCTATCAATATCACAGACGATACGCCCGTGCTTGCCGTGCGAAAGGTAAACGGCTTTTTGGGGTGTTGCACCTACGTAGATGCCCACGAAAGCGGCGCGAGCTTTAACCGCCGCGTCATCTACTCCACGACGGGATCGACCGATAGTAGATTTGCACAGATGGCGCGCGAGCACTGCTGCAAATTTGAAGAGATTTTCAAACGCTATCCAAATAAAACTTTTTTATTTGAGATCACCGACGAGAGCGACCCGCACATTGTAGAAGAGGAGCTTGGAGAGACTTTTATCGGACTTATCGACGTTAAAACTGGCGCGCAAGAGGGCGAATTTGAACTGGATAAGATCGCCGCAAGTACTGACGGAGCGCTAAAAAGACCTTTTTATAAAGATGGCGAGCAGTATCTAAAAACGAGCTTTACGGAGCTAAAAAATATAGTCAAAGAGGCGAAATTCGAGGGCTTTATGGTGTATATCCCGAGCCAAAACGATTTTTGCTTTAAGATGAAAACGCCTTATTATCTCGTGAATAAATTTTTCGCTCGCAGTAAAAATGAGGCGCTTTCCGGCAAACTGGATAAAACCAAGCTTGATGAGGAATTTCACCCATTGGTCGATCACATCAAAGCAAACGAGCGAGAATTCAAATCCCTTGACGAGCAGGGCAAGCTAGGCTTTATAAAAGAATTTTTGGAAAAAATTTAACGATTACCGTGCGAATATTTAACACCGCGCAAATTTACGTAAAGCGTAAATTTAATGCAGCGATTAAAGCTTAAAGGAAAAATGATGATATTTTTTACCTCCGATTTGCATTTTTATCACGCGAACATTATGAAATACTGCCCTAAATTTAGGGCTTTTAACGACGTAAGCGAGATGAACGAAAAGCTAATAGAGCTCTGGAACGCCGTAGTGGGGCCGGAAGATACGGTTTATGATCTGGGCGATTTTGCATTTTGTAATAAATTGAAGGATCTAAAAAGCGTCGCACGTAGGCTAAACGGCTCGCATGTGCTGATTTTAGGCAACCACGATACGCTCATCAGCCAAAACAAAGAAGCGCTGCTACGCGAGCTAAAAGACGACGGAAATCCTATTTTTAGCGATATCCTGCACTACAAGGAGCTAAATTTTGACGGCGGTGCGGGCGCTATGAAGGACGGCAAAACGGGTATGAGCATCTGTATGTTTCACTATCCCGTAGAGGAGCACAACCGCGCTTCCAAAGGCTCTTTTATGCTTCACGGACACTTGCACGACCGCGCTTCCAGCCTAGAGGGGCGTATACTAAACGTAGGCTTTGACTCGCACGGCAAAATTTTAAGCCTAGATGAGATCGTGCAAATTTTAGGGCAAAAGCAAATCGCCGCAAGATATTTGTGATCCTGGCTAAACACGGACAGCCACAGCATTGATTTAAGCGTAGCTGCGAGTGCTTGGCTCGTCCTTGTTACGCGAAATTTTGTTTGCGCCGCCATAAAATTTTATAGAATTCGCACGAAAGCTTACCATTAAGCATGTGTCAGCTTAATCCGTGCCGTTACGAAGTCCATTTACGACCAAATAAAGCTTTGCTCGCCTGCTAAAATTTTATCCCTAATCTTGACAAATTTTGCTTGCATTGTTACGAATTTTGCAGGCTCTACGCACTATTATTAGGCTATGGCGGCGTAAATTCTTTACGAAATTTGAGGGAGAAATTTATCCAAAAAATTTAAGTGCAAAATTTGAGCTATGGATTTTGTGCGCGGATTTGCACCGCAAAATTTGTGTGCAGAATCGTGCTTAAAAATTCTATTTAAATTTTTGGCGCCGCATTCTGCCAAGGCGCGAAAAATTTCGAAGCTTTTAGAATTTTGGTGCGTTCTTACATAGTCTGGCGTTTAAAATTAGATGAGGACGACGTCCGCTAGCTCTAGCGCGCACGTATCGGTGCGTCGCGAAGCGAAAAAGCTCATCGTTATTGCAGAGCGTGGCTAAGCAATAGATGAGAGCGTTAAACTCATCGCTACCATCTATACTTAGCGTAAAAATCTGGCTAAACGGCGTGACATAAAAATATAGCGTGATATCTCCGCAGCGGTTGGATAAGGCGCTAAAGTGCACTTTTTCAATCGGGAATTTTGTGCCGTTTTGAGTGATTAAATTTTTATCACTCACATAAATTCCCTTGTGCACGGCATCCCAAAAGACCTACAAAAACACCATTATCATGCAAAAGCTGGCTAGCAGGATAGTTATATTAAAAACTACGCCGTATTCTGCTTTAAAACATAGCGCAAGCACGCCTAAAACGGGGATTAAGACTAGCAAAGCAGCGATTAGTTCAAGCCCGCTTCCGCGCTTTTTATACTCGCATAGGATGCATTCATCTGCGTCCAGCTGCACTTTGGGCCCGAGCGGGATGCGTACTGCGTAGCGAAAGCTAGCCTCGCGGCCATGCAGCAGCTTCTCGCTCCATGCTTCAAAGCCGCTTTTTGCCGAGATTCTTACGTGCCCTGGCGCACTAGCGTTGGCCGCGTCGCTTGCTGCCGTATCGCCCTCTGATGCTATGCCAGCCGCAGCCTCTAAGCCAGCTTGCCTAAACTTGGTTCTTTTATAGCTTACCTCATCAATATCTATCATTGTTACATCCGGTGAAATTTGTGGCTATTTTATCGAACGGCTACGTAATTTCGGATAAATTCTACGGCTCGAAATTTTATAAAATTTCATATGGCTTACGCTATGTATTTTGCAAACCGGCGGGCGAAATTTTGCGAGCGCAACCGAATTGCATGCGTAAATTCCGCCGTCAAATCATAACCTAGCGCAAATTTTTACGAACGGAATCGCTAGCTAAATTTAAACCTGCGCGGTTAAGCCTAGCAAGCCCGCCCGCTAAAATTTCGTTCGCGCAGAATTTCATTTGGGTAAAGTTAAAATTTCACCTCAAATTCCGTCCAGTCCTCATTGCTATCGCACGAAATTTTAAGCCCGAGCTCGTCGCAGTATTTTTTCACGATAAAAAGTCCGATGCCAAAACCGCCGTTACGTTCGTCAAAGCGGGTGTAAAGCTCAAAAATATGCGGCAGATTTTGTCGCGCGATGCCCGCGCCGCTGTTTTTGATGCGAAGCGAACGCTCGCGCAGGCTCACCTCGACGCAGCCGAGCTCGTCGCAATATTTTATCGCGTTGCCAAGCAGATTGTCGATGATTTTTCGCAGCTTAAACTCATCCGCGCAAAAGGCTACCGGACGCAGATCGGCGCTTAAGCTTATGCGCTTTTGCTCCGCAGAGATTCGAAAATATTCGATACGGCTTTGCAACAGCTCGCCTAAATTTACCTCTCGTCCGCTGCCGCTTTTGTTTAAGCTTAGCACGGTTAGGTCCTCAAATAGCGCGTTTATCGTATTTGCACCAGCCCTGATATTGCCTAGATATTTTTTCGGCTCGGTTTCAAAAAGCTCGATACTCATCAAAATCACGCTAAGCGGAGTCTTTATCTCGTGCGTCGTGTCGCGGATGAAGCCATTTAGAAACTCGATCTTTTCATAAAGCGGACGCAGCGAAAGGCGGATGATAAAATACGCGATTAGCAAAATAAGTGCCAAAACAAGCGCGCTCGCGGCTAAAATTTTAAGCTTCAGCGCCGCGAGCTTGCCCTCAAGCGCCTCCGTTTTGATCGCTACGTAGTACTCCGTGCCGTCCTTAGCGGTGAGATTAAACTGCTCGATCCTGCCAGATCCCTCCATATACACGCGCGGCGCGTCACCCTTCGGCTCGAAATCCCGCGCGATCTCATCGCTGCTATTCAGATCCGCCGCGTATGCCTGCATGGCGTCGAAATCGCTCTCGTTTAGGCGCCCGCCGCGAGCGAGCTTAGCCTCTAAGCCGTGTTTAAAATCCCTGATCGCAAAGGCATCGCGATCCGCGATAAAAAACTTCTCCCGCTCATAAAATATGCTGCTTACTAGCGCCAAAAACAAGACGCTAGTAAGAGTGTAGAGCAAAAAAATCGGTAAAATTTGACGCATTTTGGACACGGCGCGCTCCTAAATATATTTGTAACCGAGCTTGGAAGCGTTTATGATGTGATCTTTGCCTAAAATTTTTCGCAGTTCCGCGATATAAACGCGCAGGCTAAGCTCGCTTGGACTTTCGTCGTAGTCCCACAGCGCGGCGAAAATTTCATCTTTGCTAAGGAGCTTATCGCGATTTTTTAGAAGCAGCGCAAGAAGCCTCGCCTGCTTTTGCGGCATCGGCACGAGCCTGTCTGCATGATATAGCGCGCGCTGAGCCATATCGAAGCTAAAGCTTCCGCCGATATTTTCGCGTCCGGCGGCGTTGTGGACGAAGGTGCGCTTTAGCAGATTATCCGCGCGCAGGGCTAGCTCTTTTAACTCGAAGGGCTTTTTTAGGTAGTCGTCGCAGCCGCTTCTAAAGCCGCTTTCGACGTCTTGCAGAGTGTTTAGCGACGTCGTGAAAATACACGGTGCGCCGCGCCCGGCCTCGCGCAGCTCGCGAAGCAGCGCAAAGCCGTTGCCGCCGATGATTTTGACGTCGAAGATCCACAGATCGAAGCTCTTTTCGTATGCTAATGAAAGCGCCTCGTCGTAGCTTTTGCTGCCGCTTACCTCGTGCCCCGCGCCGCGCATATAGGTGCACATCATGTCTAGCAGCATCCCCTCGTCCTCGACGATCAAAACTCTTGCCATAGCCCGCCTCCTTGCGTAGAATTTTTGAAATTATACCCTGTGAAATTCCACGTAAAATTTAATTGCAAAATTTCGCGGCAAATTTTATCGTGGCGAAAACGACGCGTCTTGGCTCTAAGGCACGCTTCGTAAATTTAGATTGCTCGCCTAGTAATTAATTTGCGCAGCGCGCAAAGCGGCGCAAGAGGCTAAAATTTTACGATATAAAATTTTCGCGCCGCGGAATTTTAAAATTTACAGGCAAAACGCCGGGCTTTAAAATTCCGCCGCTACGAAATTTTAAAATTTCACGTCCTAAAATTTCGCCGCGCAGAATTTCAAAACCTCGCCTGCACCGATAAAATTTTCCGAAATTTCATCGGCTCGTATAAGCTTCAAAGCTAAATTTTAAAATTTCTACGCCGTGATCTGTTAAAACAAAATTCCGTGCAAATGCTGCGCGGAACTAAATAGCTTGCGCACGGACGGCTATTGCTGCGTCATAGGGCACACAGCGTCGCCAGCGTTTTGATTGCACGGCATCGCGTCCCTCGGAGGCATTGCTCGCCCTGCGCCTCCGCCCATTCCTTCAGGCGGCATATGACCGCACTCGCCGGGTGCCATCTGCGATCTGTGCGGACCGAACCCGCAAGCAGGCCTTTTAAATTTGCCGAAATTACCGCGGTCTTTAAGCTCAATATCCAGCCTATCCGCCTGCTCGACGCTTAGCTTGCCCGCCCGGGTGTTATAGTTTTTTCTAAACTCATCTAGGAATTTCTCGCGATCCTCGACGCTCATAGCATCCAGTTTCTTTTTAAATTCCGTCTTAAATCCGCGCTTAAGATCCCTTGCCTGCGCCCTTAGCTCGCCTGCGCGCTTATCGATCTCAAACGCCGCCTCGCTTAAGCTCTTGGCGTCGGCACCGGCGATCGAGGCATTGATTTGCTCGGGAGTGCTATTTTGAAAATCTGCAGCGAACAGCACGCCCGCGACTAAAACGCTTGCTAAAACAATCTTTTTCATTCTCTCTCCTTTGTGAAAATTGGTGTGATTGTAGGAAAAAGTCGTGAAGAAAAAGTTAAGTAAAGCAGCCGCGCCGTCAAACTCGGCGTCGTAAATTTAAAACTTTGATTTAAATTTAGAAAACTTTACGCCGCTGCGACAAAAACAGAGCATAATGCGCGTAAATGGAGTTAAATTTTAAAATTTAAAACGGGGGTGTTGTGTAGCGCGTAAATTTAACATAAATTGCGCTACATAGATTGTATTAAAAGCCCGCCATCCGTAAATTTAACGACAAAGTGGGCGTGTCTCGGCACTGCGAACGGTGAAATTTCGTAGCGTAAATTTAACCGCAAGGCGAGTAAATTTAGAAATTGCGGATGATTAAATTTCATCCGCAACGAAGCTTATTTTATAACGCCGCAGACCATTCTAGCGCCGCCGCCGCCGAGCGGTTTCGGATGGTCGCTGTGGTTATCGCCGCCTACGTGAACCATCAGCGAGTGCCCCTTTAGCTCATCCAAGCTTTTGATCTTCGGAGCTAGCACTGGATAGACCGCATTGCCCTCGGCATCGACGAAAAGTGCAGGCAGATCGCCCTTGTGACCGTTATCGTCCCAAGCAAACGAGTGCTTTTTTGTATCGCTCGGATCCCAGTGGCCGCCAGCTTTCATGCCTAAGCCCTTCTCGGTCGCGCCACAGTCGGCGTTTTGATGTACGTGAAAGCCGTGCACGCCGCTAGTAAGACCCTTTAAATTCGGGAAAAACGCCACGCCGTAGTTCGTCTCGACCGCTACGACCTCGCCTACGTTCATGTTGCCCTTCTCGCCTAGCTGCTCCATCGCGATGATGAGGTGCTTGCCGGTCTTAGGGTCGAAATTTTGCATATCGCCGTGCTCGTGAGCGATCAAGGCGCTTGCAACTAAAATTGATGAAATTAGAAATTTCTTCATGATAAATCCTTTAAAATGAAATGCGAGTACAATTTTATCCAAAAATACTTAAAAAATAATTTTTCTTATTTAGATAAATTTCGCTTTTTATCTAAAAGGCTTATCGCGAAGAATAAAATCAAGCTGAAAATTACGAGCAAAACGCTTAAAATCAGCGCCCGCTCGTTTTCTCCGTCATACACGGCGTTGTAGATCGCAAGGCTTAGCGTGTCGGTTTTACCCAAGATATTTCCGCCCAGCATCAGCGTAATACCCACTTCGCCAAGCCCGCGCGAGAGCGCTAAAATGAGCGCGGAGCCGAGCGTTTTAAGCGAGCTTGGAAGAATGACGAAGAGGAAAATTTGAGCTCTATTTTTGCCTAAAATTTGCGCAGCTTCGATTAGGCTCTTCGGAAAGAGCTCAAAGCTCGCACACACGGGCTTTACAAACAGCGGTAGCCCGACCAAAAATGCGGCGATTACCAATGAAGAGAAGTTAAAAACGATGTCTAAATTTAACGCAGAGCCGATAAATCCGCTCTTTCCGAAGATGTAAAGAAGCAGAAATCCCGTCGCGATTGGCGGGAATATAAGCGGAAAAATCACCAAAATTTCGACGATTTTTTTAAACTTCGATCTACTAAAGGCTAAAAAATACGCAATCGCAAGCCCTGCCGTAATCAGTAGCAAAAAGCTGCAAAACAGGGCTTTGACGCTTAAAAGCAAAGGATGCGTGATCCAAGCGATGTCGCTCATTTAAGACCGAATTTTAAAAAAATCTCTTTTGAGCGGTCCGATTTAAACTCCTCCATCACCTTTTCGCAAAGCGCCTGCTCGCCGCATGCGCTAAGCCTTGCGATACCGATGAATGCGGGGCTGTAGAGGCTCTCGTCGATATAGATTACCGAGCCGAACTCATCTTTTTTGGCGACCGCTTCGGTGCTGTTGATAAAGCCCGCCTGCACCTCGCCGTTGATGACGTATGCGACCACCTGTGGCACGCCCGCGACGGCTAAAATTTTATCTTTTACCGCATCCATCTTGGCGTTTTGTAAAAACTCGTTCGTCCTGATACCGTAAATCGCCTTTTTAGGATCTGGCATCGCGATTTTATCGAATTTTGCGATTTCCGATACGTCGTTTATTTTGATATTTTTCGGCGTTACTAAAACGAGCGTGCCGCGCCCGATACGTTCAAATTTAGTGATATTTAGATCGCTTTTTTTCAAAAACGCCTCGTCGCCCACGATGAATGAAATTTTATTCTCGCGCGATTGAATGACGAGCTGGCCGAGGTTGGCAAACGATCCCGCCACGTCCATGCCCTCTTTTTTCAAATTTTCGATCACGGCCGAGACGGGCTTTTTGTATCCGCCGCCGGCCGCGATGATCAGCTGATCCGCGCAGAACGAAACGCTTGCCGCAAGCGCCAAAATAAATGCAATTTTTTTCATGAAAATCCTTTTTTGAAATTTTAAGAATTTTACAAAATATAATCTTATTTATTAATAAATCCCGCTTTTATGCCCTTTTTTAGACTTTTCTACCTTAAAATTTAAAATTTAATATTTATATAAATTCTATCTTTCCGCTCAAATCACACACGCCCTGATTCCAAACCGCCGAGCTTACGAGCACGTCCGCGCCGGTAGCTGCAAACTCTGCGCAGTTATTTTTATTTATACCGCCCGCGGCGCAAATTTTAATCTGCGGCGCCGTTTCATCGCGCCTCAAAACGCAGGCTCTAAGCTCGCCCGGGCTCATCTTATCGCACATTATCGCATCCGGCGCGTAACCTAAGAGCTCGCTAAATTCGCCCTCGCTCGCCACTTCGATCATTATCTTTCGCTCGGGCGCGCGCTCTTTAAATTTAGCGATCTGTGCGCAAAACTCGCTAAAGCTCGCAAACGCGCGGATATGGTTTGAAAAAAACAGGACGCTGTCGTGCAGCCCTAGACGGTGCATGCTCCCGCCGCCCGCGATCAGCGCATTTACGCAAAGCTCCTTCGCAAAAGGAAAGCTCTTGCGTGTCGCACCCAGCACGCAGCACGGATTCGCCTCTCGCATCAGCGCAACCATCTCGCGCGCGTAAGTAGAAATTTTGCAGGAGTACTCAAGCACGATCTGAACGATCTTCCAAGCCTTATGGAGGCTCTCGAAGCTCCCTCGCGCGCTAAAAATTTCATCCCCCGCGCAAAATGCGCTTCCTTCGCGCGCTAGCCGCTGCGTCTCGCAGCCGAGGCGCGCCGCCACTTCGCGCGCGATTCCTCCGCCGCTAAAGATCAGATCCTGCCTCGTTACGATCGAAAGTCGCGCGGGCGCGTTTAAATCCACGAAGTCCTGCAAAAGCTCGGTCGTAAGGTCCAAAAACGCGCCGTCGCTAGCGATAAGATCGTCGATTTTACTCTGCGAAATAAACATCTCTAGCCTACGAAGTGAATTTTAGCGGGCTCAAAGCGTGAATGCGCCTTTGTGACGCGAGACGGAAAGCCCAAAGGCATAATGCAAAATGCCTCTAAATGCCCAGGCAGATCCAAAATTTCTCTTACGCGCTCCATCGCGTAAATATCGGGCGCTACGCCCAGCCACGTGGTGCCAAGCCCCAAATGGTGCGCCGCCAGCCAGAGATTTTCTGCCGCACAAGCGCAGTCGTAGCGAGCGTAGGGCTGGAATTTTAAGCCGCTTTTACGCGTGCAAACTACGATCGCAAGCGGCGCGTCTTTCGTGCAGCCACCGTAGGTGCCGACGCTGCTAAGTAGCGTAAGTGCGGTGCGATCGCGCACTACGTAAAACTCCCATGAGCGTTGGTTACCCGCGCTAGGGGCTTGCATCGCGGCTTTTAGCACGAGCTCGATCTGATCGTCGCTCGGCATTTTCTCGGTAAAGTTTCGCACGCTCGTGCGTGTAAAAATTTCATTCATCGCTGCTCCTTTAAATTAAATTTCTAAATTCCGCTTTTTGCGAGTTGTAAAAAATGGAATTTAGAAGTAAGATTGCTGCTGCCTTTGTTTGAGCCTTTCTTACACTTTACGCTTATTTAGTCGCTACGCAGCGACCGATGCGCGCTAATTTGGTTTTACTTGCCTGGGCGCGCCTCTTTTTGCATCAAAAAGCGCGCGAAACTGCGATAAAATTTCAAACCTCATCACTAAAAACCCGCCGCAGAGGATAGCTGCACGAACTTAATTCAATCGAAATTTCGCTCACGAGCAAGCTTGCTACCTGTCCATTTAAATTTTAATCCTAGACCGCTATCTGGCGCCCGCTAAAACGGCGCACCGCATACTATAGATATGCACGCGTAGCTTGCGTGATCTTTAAATTTTATCTCGTGCCGAGTCTGCGCTGATCTTTGCGGATAAAATTTTATCCTTCGCGGCGAACGAAATTCCGCCTTCGCGCCGAGCAAATTTTATCTTCGTCGCTAGGTAAAATTTAACTTTTGCCGTTTTAAATTTTAACCGCACACGCACTGCGAAATACCGGCTGCGCCATACCGCACGCAAAGCGCGCTCAGATCATCACAAGCTCAAAATATCTAAAATTTAACCGCAAAACCCGACCAGACGGAGCCGCACGCCGAAGCGCTATAAAATTTTAACCACCTAAGCCTGCTTGCTTATCAGCCTGCGCACGACGTAGCTTGCGATGAAAAGCCCGAAGCTCGTGGTTACGCCCATGAAGCTGCCCATCGATTTGACGCGCGGCGGCTCGCTTGAGCAGACGACGTCAAAATCGCCCGCAAAGCCGCGCTTTCGCAGCTCGTATCTGATCTTGCGCGCGAGCGGATCGCCTTGCGTCCGCCAAATTGAGCGGATTTCGATTTTAGCGGGATCGAGCCTCTTTGCGCCGCCCATCGAGCTTATGAAGCCCGCGCCCGCCTCGCTACAGCGCAGCGCAAGAGCGATCTTAGCGCCCACGTCGTCGATCGCGTCGATTACGAAATCAAATTGCGCCAGATTAAATTTAGATAAAAATTCCTCATCAATCCTAGCGACGATCGGCGTCACGCCTTTAAATTTGCGCGCGAAAACCTCGCATTTTAGCTCGCCTAGGCACTCGCTTCCAAGCTGGCGGTTTTGGTTGGTGATCTCGAAGCGATCGCAATCGATCACGCTTAGATTTACCGCGCCGCTGCGGTATAGCGCCTCTATCGCCGCTCCGCCCACGCCGCCGCAGCCGCAGATTAAAATTTTAGCGCTTTGAAGCCTTGCAAAATCCTCGCCGAAAAGTAGGCGCGAGCGCGAAAAGCGGTCTACTACGACCTCACTCATCGTTTTTCATCCACCTTTCTAGCGCGCTCATCTGCTCGTGCGCGGTTAAATTTAACTTAATCGGACTTAGCGTCGCCCGCCCCTCAAAAAGTGCCGAAATGTCGCTGTTCTCGTTCCTGCTCGCATCAAAGCTGAGCGTAGATTTGCCGAGCCAATAATACTCCATCCCGCGCGGATTGCGGTTTAGCTGCGCATCGGTGTCGTAGAGCTTCTCGCCGCATGGCGCAACCGTTAGTCCCTTAAAATCTTGCTTTGAAACGGCAGGAATGTTTAAATTTAAAAACTGCTTCGGCGGCAGCGGAAAGCCGTTTTTGAAAATTTTTTCCACCAGATCAACCGCAAGCTCGCATGCGAGATCAAACCCATATCGCTGCAGAGAGTCCGCGACGTAAAACTGGCTCACCGCAAGCGCGGGAATGCCTTGCAAAACCCCTTCCATCGCGCCTCCGCAAGTGCCAGAATAGGTCACGTCCTCCGCGACGTTGGCGCCATGATTTATGCCGCTTATCACTAGATCGGGCTTGCGGTTATACAGCGCGCGGAGCGCCAAATACACGCAATCTGCGGGCGTAGCGTCGTCGAGTTTAAAAAATCCGTCGTCGAGCTTTACAAATCTAAGCGGGCGCGTGAGCGTGAGCGAGTGCGAGCATGCCGATTTTTCGGAGCTTGGCGCTACGATTGTGACGTTTGCGATCGATCTTAGTGCGCTTGCTAGCTCCAAAAGCCCGCGCGCTTCGAATCCATCGTCGTTGGTGATTAAAATTTCTTTCATATTCTTTCTTTAACTAAAATTTCACGACAGACCTATCGGGGCGGAATTTCGTCTGTAAAAATCTAACGCTCAATTCTTTACTATGCAAAAATTGCTACTTAGTTTGCGCGGCGTAAAATTCCGTCGCGCCAAATTTTTTCGCAAAAATTCCATCACGAACTTAGATCGCAAAATCCATAGAAAAATTTCGCCTTTTCGCTACAAATTTTATAGCCTGCCACGTAATTTCATTGCCTAAATTTCGCTTTCGAAATTCCTTAAATTAAATTTTTGCGACCGCACTCCGCAACTCGTCACAAAATTTCGCCTTTTAAATTTTCGCGCCGATGTAAATCCGCGGCATAAAATTATTCGAGGTCTTCTACAACCCCGCTTTACGGCATATCTCCTCACTTACTTGCGAATCAAGTAGGTGCGAGCTTGGATAATCGTAGAAAAATCGGTGCACTTCACGCACTCCGTTTCGCAATAAAGCTCGCGTACTAGGTGCATTGCAGTCATTTTCGGTAATATCCTTGGCTAGCAATTTGAGATATTTTTGCCGATCGGAGCTTTTTAGGCTCGCCCAGTCAGGGCTTAGCGAGTAGGCATAGATCAGATCGCTCCCTTGTGCGCTAATTTCTTCGAGGAAGGCAAACTGCGCGACCTTAACGTGGGGCTTGGCGCCGCCTACGTCTGCTGCGATCTCGCTAGCTGCGGCTTTAGCGACGAGTGCGGGCGAGCCTAGCTTACTAAGCGCCTCAAAACGCGCCGTTACTGCGGGATCCTCATTGACTTGACGCTTTTGGTATTTAGCCGCGCCGCAACCGCCCAGCAACATCGCGAACGCGCTGCATAACGCTAAAATTTTAAAATTTTTCATCTTAAATCCTTTGTCGGCTTAATTTTAGCACATTTTGCTATAATTAACAAAAATTTAAAAGGCTAAATTTGAAATATTTAATCTCTTGCCTAGAACCCTCGGCAAACCTGCATTTCAAAGAGGTTTTTGAGCATCTTAAAAAGCTCGATCCCGCTTACGAAATTTGCGGAATTTTCGATGAAAAGCTGGGCTCGCCGATATACAAAAGCAGCGAATTTTCGGCGATGGGCTTTATAGAAATTTTGCCGCTGATTTTAAAAGCCAAGCGCGCGGTAGCACAGATGACGCGGCTTGCGGCGGAGTGCGATCGCGTGCTTTTAATCGATTCGCCCGCGTTTAATCTGCCGCTTGCTCGCGCGATCAAAGAAAGCGGCGCGCGCGCGGAAATTTCATATTATATCCTGCCGCAGGTTTGGGCGTGGAAGCCGCACAGAACGGAGAAGCTGAAGGCGTTTTGCGACAATCTGCTCTCCGTCTGGCCTTTTGAGGCGAAATTTTTCGGCGCGAATTGCGAGGGAGATAAGGGCGCCGTGCCGCAAGAAGCGAAGAGCAAAGAGGCTGCGCCGAAAGAGCATGCCGCACGAAGCGAGCAAAATTTCACTTCGCCAAATTCTGCGCCTGATTTCGCGGATCAAAATTCTAAGGCACAGAATTCCGGTAATTTTTGCGAGCGAAATTCCGAGACCGAGAATTCTAATGAGCCAAACTTCACCAGGCAAGGCTTCTCGCAGAATTTCGCATCGCAAAGCTCCGACGAGCCGTGCTCCGCGCAGAATTCTGCGGCTTTAAATTTAGCGGCTCAGAGCCGTGCTCGCTATTTTTTCGTAGGGCATCCGCTGCTTGACGAGATAAAATTCCAAAAAACAAGTTACGAAAAACAGGGCAAGATCGCCTTTATGCCGGGCTCGCGCAGAGCTGAAATTTCAAGACTGATGCCGATTTTTAGAGCCCTTGCGCCTAAATTTGAAAATAGCGAGCGGGTCTTAATAATCCCGCCGCATCTGATGGATCAAAGAGATGAAATTTACGGGTCTCTGGACGGCTTTAGCATCGCAAACGATACTCCTGCCACGCTTAAGGATTGCGATTTTGCCTTCATCTGCTCGGGCACGGCAACGCTTGAGGCGGCGCTCATCGGCACTCCGTTCGTGTTGTGCTACAAAGCAAAGGCGTTTGACGTTTGGCTCGCGCGAAAGCTCGTAAAGCTAAAGCACGTGGGGCTTGCAAATATTATTTTTGATTTTTTGGGCGAGGAGCCTCTGCACGAGGAGCTTTTGCAATCCGAGGTAAGCGCGCAAAACCTACTCGCCGCATACGAGCGCTGTGACGCCGCTAAATTTAAGCTCGCGAGCAAAAAGCTGCGAGATTATCTAAAGCTCGGCTCCAGCGAAAACGTGGCAAAAATTTTAACGCAGCCTGCGAGCTGAAATTTTAAGGCTAAAGCTTATATAATTTGATAAAAAGAAAGGAAGATTATGACGACCGAACCAATGACGCTTTACGGATATGAAAAGATCACCTCCGAGCTCAAGGAGCTTCAGAGCGTGAAGCTGCCTCACATCGTGCAGCAGATCGACATCGCGCGCGGACACGGCGATCTGAAAGAAAACGCCGAGTACCACGCGGCGCGCGAAGAGCAGGCGTTTCTACTCTCGCGCATCGCCGAGCTTAGCGACATCGTCTCTCGCTCAAAGATCATCGATCCCTCAACCTACGAGCACGACCGCGTAAAATTCGGCTCCACCGTTACCTTTATGGACGTAGAGACCGAGCGGGAGGAGGTTTATACGATCGTAGGGCTTAGCGAAGCGGATATCTCGCGCAAACTTATCAATATAAACACTCCGCTCGCGCGCCAGCTTTTAGGCAAAGCAGAGGGCGATGAGGTGGTGCTTCAGCTACCATCAGGCACGCGCGATGTGGAAATTTTAAGCGTCGAATACAATCCGATCAAATTTGAGAATTAGCGTGAAAAAAGTAGGCATCATCGGCGTTAGCGGCTATACGGGGCTTGAGCTGATTAAGGCTCTACTTTCTCACCCAGGCTTTGAAATTTCATATTTGGGCGCTTCGACAGATGGAGAGATAAGCGAAATTTTTCCGCAGCTTCGCGGAGTTTTGCAAATGCCAGTACGAGTTGCCGATGCCGCAGATGCCGCAAAAGCGTGCGATCTTGTTTTCTTGGCGCTGCCGCATGGAAAAGCGATGGAATTTGCTCGCGAAATTTTAAAATTTAAAAGCGTCAAGGTAGTCGATCTATCGGCTGATTACCGCCTAAGCCGCGAGCTTTACGAGAAAAATTACACCACGCATTTAGACCCTCGTAATTTAGCCCACGCCGTTTACGGACTACCCGAGCTAAATCGCAAAAAGATCCGCGCGGCGCGGCTTACGGCAAATCCGGGCTGCTACCCTACCTGCTCTATTTTGGCGCTCGCGCCGTTCGTGCGGCTACTAGATCCTAGTATCGGCGTATTTATCGACGCAAAAAGCGGAGTAAGCGGCGCAGGCAAAGCTCTTAAAGCAAGTAGCCATTTCGTAAGCGCGAACGAAAACGCAAATGCCTACTCGCCGATCTCGCATCGCCACGCAGACGAAATCAAAGAGCAGCTGCAAATTTTAAAAGGCGGCGAATTTAGCACGCTTTTCGTGCCGAATTTGCTGCCGATTACGCGCGGAATGCTGGTTAGCGCGTTTGGCGTGCTGCAAAAGAGCGTGGACGCAGAGGCGGTGCTGCGAGAATTTTACGCGAACGAGCCTTTCGTGCGCGTTCGAAGCGAACCCGTGAGTATAAAAAACGTCGTAGGAACGCACTTTTGCGATATTTTTGTAAAAACGGCGGGCAATAAAATTTGGATCAACTCGGCGATCGATAATCTTTTGCGCGGAGCATCGTCGCAGGCGGTCGCAAACGCAAATTTAATGTGCGGATTCGCCGAAGCTACGGCGCTGCCGCGCATCGCGCACGGAATTTAAGCGATGTATCGTTCGCAAAAGCCTTCACGCGCCGGAGCCTAAATGCAAAATGATCAAATTCAGGCGATAAAACCGGGCGCGATCTTTATCGGCGATGCACACGCGGGCGCGAGCAGGCCGCAATTTTTGAAATTCTTGCGCGCGCTGCGTTCCACGCAAAGCCTGCCGCCTCAAATTTTTATGATGGGCGATATGTTTGATTTTTTGGCAAACACGACCTACGTGCAGCGCTTCTACGAAGAGGAGATCGCGCTAATAAACGAGCTGTCGCGAAAATGCGAAATTTTTTACTTCGAGGGCAACCACGATTTTAATCTGCGTGAAATTTTCCCCTGCGCAAAAGTTTATCCAAACGCCGCGCAGCCTGTTAAATTTATCTGCGAGAGCGGCGAAGCGGTACAGATTGCGCACGGCGATCTGTTTTTGCCGCGTCTGACGCAGTTTGCGCTGCTTTCGCTACGAAACAGGGCTTTTCTGAAATTTATGGATCTGCTCGACCGCGCTTTAAAATTTAAAATTTCAAAAGTAATCTTAAAATCGCAAGAGGGGAAAAATCTATACAAAAAAATGCTAAATTTTAAGGATATAATCGCGCCGAAGATCGATTTTTACGCGGCAAATTTAATCATCGAAGGCCATTATCATCAAGATGAAATTTTATATTTCGGCGAGAAAAAATATATAAATTTGTGCTCGTTCGGGGTCGGGAGCAAAATTTACGAGGTCGCAAAAAGCGAAAAATTTACGCTAATTCCAAAAAACTTAAACTTAAATTAGCTATAATTCCTAAATTTTTGCGAGGATATTTATGATAAAGCTTTGTGTTTTCGACTTTGATTCTACGCTGATGGACGGCGAGACGATAGGTTTTTTCGCCGCTAAAATGGGCACGCAGCGACAAGTTAGCGAAATCACGAAGCGTGCGATGGCGGGAGAACTTGATTTTTTCGAAAGCCTTAGCGAGCGCGTGGCGCTGATAAAGGGGATGAAGCTTAGCGATGCCGAAGCTATCGCGGAAAGCCTGCCTTTCGTTTGCGGCGCTAGCGAGATCATCGCGTATCTGAAAAATAAAGGCATAAAGGTGATCGTCTTTAGCGGCGGATTTCATCTCGCCACCGACGCCGCGCAGAAAAAACTAGGCTTTGATGCGAGCTTTGCGAACTATCTGCATGAAAAGGACGGAATTTTAACCGGGCTTTTTGGCGGCGAGATGATGTTTGGATACTCAAAAGGCGCGTTGCTTGCGCAGCTTAAATCGCTGATGGGTCTAAAGACGAGCGAAGTAATGTGCGTGGGAGACGGCGCGAACGATGTTTCGATGTTTCGCGAGGCGGGACTTAAAATCGCCTTTTGCGCGAATGAAATTTTAAAAGAGCACGCGAGCGTCTGCATTGAAAAAAAGGATTTGAAGGAGATTATGAAATATGTATGATAAAGCCCTAAATTTCAGCCTTTGGTGCGACTTTTTGGAGCGCGATTTTATCGATAAAGATTTCGACGAGCTGATCAAAAAGGGGATAATTAACGGCGCGACTTCCAATCCCGCAATCTTTAAAAACGCGATCCTAAGCTCCTCCGCATACGATGCGGCCAAAGAGGAATTTAGAAAAAAGGAGCCTAAAAAGCTGTATGAAATTTTAGCCACCGCGGACATCAGAAGCGCGGCGGAGAGCCTGCTTAAAAATTTTATTAACGGCGATGACGGCTTTGTGAGTATCGAGGTTGATCCATGCTTTGCAGACGACGCCGAGGCGATGTATCGCGAGGGCAAACACCTATACGGCACGATCGGCATGCCAAACGTTATGATCAAAATCCCTGCGACCAAGGCGGGCTACGAAGCGATGCGCGATCTACTGAAAAAGGGGATCAGCGTAAATGCGACTTTGGTTTTTTCGCCTGAGCAGACCGCGAAATGCATCGAGGCGATAAAAGAGGGCATAGCAGGCTTTCGTCGCTACTTCCCGAAGGCGAATTTACCCAAAACCGTAATTAGCATATTCGTTAGCCGCTTCGATAGGTTACTGGATGAAAAAATGGCAGCGGCGGGTCTTCCTACCGGCAAAATCGGCACGATGAACGCCGCGAAGTGCTACAATATCATCGCTAAAGAAAATTTAAACTACGTAAAGCCGCTGTTTGCGAGCACGGGGGTAAAAGGAGACGATCTGCCGAAGGATTACTACGTAAGCGAGCTAATGTATCCGGGCTGCGTAAACACCGCGCCGCTTGAGACCATAGAGGCTTTTGTAAGCGGCGATCAAAAACCCAAAACGCCGCCGAGCGATGCGCAGATAGAGGAATTTTTCGCGCGCGTAGCGGATGCGAAGATCGATATAAAAAAGGCGTATAAAAAGCTGCTGGATGACGGGCTAGTGGCCTTTGAAGAGGCATTTAAAGAGATAATAAAAACACTTAAAAAGGAGAAATGATGGCGGGTTCTATAGATTATTCGCAGTATCAAGTTGACGCTTCTACGCTGGATTTTAAGCAGCGAGATAGGCTAAATAAATATCTGGAATTTTTGATCCAAAACGGCGGTAGCGACCTTCATATCAAGTCGGGCGCGGTTATTAGAGGGCGCATCCATGGCGAGCTGGTAAAATTTAGCAAGACGCCATTTTTGAAAGAAGACGCGATGACGCTAGCCAAAGAGCTGCTCATTACGCGCTTTCCGGAGCTCATCGAGAGAAAGAGCGTGGATTTTACCTACAAGCTAAACGAAGATTATCGCTTCCGCGTTAATATTTTCTTTCAAATCGACGGTATTAGCGCGGTTTTCCGAACGATCCCCGTTAAAATTCCAGAGATTGACGAGCTGGGTTTGCCGCCCTCGATCAAAGATATTTGCGACACGGCTATGCGCGGCGTCGTGCTACTTACGGGACCTACGGGAAGCGGAAAGACGACCACGATCGCAAGTATGATAAATCGCATAAATAGGCAAAGAACCAGCCATGTCGTTACGATCGAGGATCCCGTCGAGTTCGTATTTAAAGACGATAAATGCATCATCAATCAGCGCGCTATCGGCGAGGACTGCAACAACTTCGCAGATTCGCTTCGCGCCGCGCTGAGAGAGGACCCGGACGTAATATTCGTGGGCGAGATGCGCGATTTAGAAACGATCGAGACCGCACTTCACGCCGCGGAAACGGGCCACTTAGTGTTTTCGACGGTGCACACTATTGACGCAAAAGAGACGGTAAACCGTATCATTGCGATGTTTGAGCAGGCCGAACAGGAGCGTATCCGAATGACGCTTGCATCCGTCCTAGAGGCGGTCATCTCTCAGCGCCTTGCCCGTACTATCGAGGGCAAGCGCGTAGCCGTCGTTGAAATTCTACGCAAAAACACCCGTATTAAGGATATGATACTTGATGCGCGCGACGACGAAATTCCTGACGCGATCGCCGATGGTCGCAACACCTACGGCATGCAGACCTTCGATCAGCACCTGCTTGATCTTTACAGAGACGGCATTATTACCCGCGAGGAGGCGCTGGATAAGGCCTCTAAGCGAAACGACCTCGATCTGCAAATAAAAAACGTGGACCTTGCCAAAAAAAGGGATTTGGCAGCAGAATCCGGAGAGAGCGCCGAAGAGATGCTCGCCGGCGAAGTCGTACAGCTAAAAGAGATCCGATAAGTCATAAATTTTAAAATTCTAAATTTTTGCAATTTAGAATTTTAAAGAATTCTGCCTGCTGCCGCGCGGGTGGAATTCTATTCGCTTGCTCGTGCATATACGAGTATGTCTTGAGTTCGCAGGATTTAGCGTAAATTTTAATCGGCTAAATTCCGTGCAATTTTACTTCTAAATTTCATCGTGGCGCTTAAATAGATTTAAAGCAACATTTAGCTATTATCACGCTTCATTTTTTCACAAAGGAAACCTAATGTTAGAAGGTATCGTTAGAGATAGTATCGGTAAAAGGGCTTCAAAATCCCTAAAACGAGATGGTTATCTAATCGCTAATATTTATGCGAAAGGATTTGAAAATATTAACGCAGCGTTTAAAGTAAACGACTTTATCAAGGCTATGCGCGCAAAAGAAGATCTTCCTTTCGAGGTTAGCGTGGGCGGTAAGACATATCGCGTTATAGTGCAAGAATACCAAAAGCACCCCGTCACAAACACCCTAACCCACGTAGATTTGCGCGTAGTTCAGGATGACGTGGTAAGCAAATATTTAGTGCCGGTTAAGGTAACTGGCGTCGCTAAAGGGCTAAAAAACAAAGGTATTTTGGTGCAATCCAAGCGCCGTATCGCCGTAAAATGCGCAGGCAAAGATCTACCAAACGATTTTACGCTCGATGTAAGCGATCTTGACGTAGGCGATTCGCTTTTGATCCGAGACATTCCGGTAAAAGAGGGCGTCAGCATCATCCTAGACGGCTCGGTAGCGGTAGTCGGAGTTACTTCGGCTAAATAGGGGCGCCTATGATACTGATCGCAGGACTTGGGAATCCTGCTCAGAAATACGCAGAGACCAGACATAACGTCGGTTTTATGCTAATTGACGAAATTTTAAAGACGGGTGGCTTTAGTGAGCTCGGCTCGTCTAAATTCCAAGGCGAGCTTTTTAAAAAGGGCTCGCTGCTTCTTTTAAAACCCCAAACTTTTATGAACTTAAGCGGCAACTCCGTAAAGGCAGTGAACGATTTTTATAAGCCCGAGCGCATCATCATAGTGCACGACGATATAGATTTGGATCTGGGCGCCGTTAAATTTAAAAAAGGCGGCAGTAGCGGCGGGCACAACGGCATCAAATCGATCGACGCGCTAATCGGTGCAGATTACGAGCGCGTGCGTATCGGCGTGGGCAAAAAACAGCAAGGGCAGGATGCGGCAAATTTCGTGCTCGGAAATTTTAACGAAAGCGAGCGCGAGAAGCTAAGCGAAATTTTACCCTATGTCGCGCGCGCGGTAGAAGAGCTCATTTGCTCGGATATAGAGCAGATCGCGCAAAAATTTACGATTAAAAAGGCTAGGGTGTGAAGTTATACGTAAAATACGCGGCTCTTTCTTATCTGAAGTATTTTTTTATCCTGCTAATAGCCCTTGAGTGCTTTTATGTAGGCATCGATGTGCTTACCAATCTCAAAGATTTTCCCTCAAGCGCGAATACCGCTCTTTTGTATATCGCTCTAACCGCAGCGGTCGCGCTTAGCTACACGCTGCCGCTAAGTCTTATTTTTGCGCTTATTTTGATGGGTTTTAATATGATCCGTAGCAACGAGCTGGTGAGCTTTTATGCGCTTGGAGTTAGCAAAAACGCCCTGATAATCCCTCCATTTTTGATCGCACTTGCGATTACTGCGGGCTTTATAGCTTTAAATTCCACCTCGTTTGCATACGCGCTAAAATTTCAAAAGAATTTAACCGATTTATCGCCTACGGGGGGAGATATGTTTTTGAAATTTGAGGGTAAATATATCTATATCAAAGCTCTAAACGGCAAAAACGCAAATGATATAACGATCTTTAATATAGGGGATAACTCCGTTGCTTCACGCTCGCACGCAAGCTTTGGCGAATACGCAGGCAAAATTTGGCATCTGCGCGATGTAAATACCACGACTTTACCAGCGCAGCTTAAGCTTGGAGGAAGTGGATTAAGAAGTGAGTTTAGCGCGCAGAGCGAGGCGCTTAAGGGCTTTGATCCAAGCTCAATTGCGAGTGTTTATGATACGAGTAATGTATATTCGATCAGGGATGCTTTGCGTTCGATCCGCACCTTTTCGCATCAAGGCGTGAATATCTCCACCATAAAAGCAAGCCTTTATAATATGCTTTTCTTCCCGCTATTTGCGCCTCTGATGGTTTTGATACTTTATTATTATCTGCCGGTTACGGGGCGATTTTTCAACCTCGCGCTGATGAGCTTCGGCTTTTTCATCGTCACGCTGTGTGCGTGGGGGGTATTTTTCGTGCTGATCCGCTTCTCTCTAAACGGCGTAATCGTCCCCGAGCTCGGCGTCATAGCACCGATAGCCGCGCTGTTTTGCTTCGCCTCCTTTTTGGTTTTTAAGCATCGTTAAGCCTTGATTTGTTAGAATGGCGCAAAATTTATCGGTGGAAATTCTATGGATTATTCAAGCTTAGCCCGCAAATACGGCACCCCTTTATACGTTTACGATTTTAACGAGATACAAAAGAATTTCATGGCACTCAAAGAGGCCTTCGCAGCGCACAAGTCGCTCATTTGCTTCGCGATTAAAGCAAGCTCGAATTTAAGCATTTTAAAATTTCTATCGGATCTGGGCAGCGGCTTTGACTGCGTCAGCATCGGCGAGCTGCGCCGCGCTCTGTATATCGGCGCAAAGAGCTATAAGATCATATTCTCTGGCGTCGGCAAGCAAGACAGCGAGCTCGAGTTTGCGCTTCAATCGGACATCTTGCTGATAAATTTAGAAAGCGAAGCCGAGATGCTGCGCCTGGAGCAGATCGCGCAAAAGCTAAATAAGCCCGCTCGCATCAGCATCCGCGTAAATCCGAACGTTGACGCTAAGACCCACCCCTACATCTCCACGGGGCTAAATGAGAATAAATTCGGCGTCAGTATCGAGACCGCGCGCAAGATGTATATCTACGCCAAAAAGAGCAAATTTTTAAATCCCGTCGGTATCCACTTTCACATCGGCAGCCAGCTTACAGACATTTCTCCGATCTGCGACGCCGCAAAAATAGTAAGCGATCTGCTGCGCGAGCTGCGAGCCCTTGAGATCGATATAAAATTTTTCGACGTGGGCGGCGGCATCGGTATCCGCTACGAGGATGAAAAACAGATCGTGCTCTACGACTACGCGCAAGGAATTCTAAAGAGCCTAAGCGGTCTAGACGTCACGATCGTATGCGAGCCGGGGCGCTTCATCACGGGAGCTGCGGGCGTCTTTCTTACCCGCGTGCTTTACGAAAAACAAAACTGCGGCAAGCGCTTCGTCATCGTTGACGGCGCGATGAACGATCTCATACGCCCGAGCCTCTACGGCGCGCACCACGCCATCAAGATCGTTAGCGCTTCGGAGGGTATAAATTTAAACGAACCGGACGCGAGCGAAGTAAATTTAGGCGGCAGAGGCTCGGATCAAATAAACGGTTCGTGTGCAGATCAAAAAAATTTGAGCGGCGCAAATTTAGCCGCAGCGAGCCTCTGCGACGTCGTGGGACCGATATGCGAAAGCGGCGACTTTTTAGCCAAAGGGGCGAGCTTGCCTAACCTGCAAAGCGGCGATCTGCTCGCGATCAAAAGCGCCGGCGCCTACGGCTTTTCGATGTCGAGCAACTATAATACCCGCTGTCGCGCTGCCGAGGTCGCGGTTTACGACGGACAGGACCGCCTAATTAGAAAGCGCGAAAGCTTTGATGATCTAATCGCGCTCGAAAAGGATCTCGTATGATCCGCGCGGCAAGCCGCTTAAAACATGGCGCAATTTTAAATTTCAAATCCGAGCGCGCAGCGGTCTTAAATTTTAAACGCACCGCCGATTTAAATTCCGAGCCTGAATGCGCCCCCGCTTTAAATTTCAAATCCGAACAAAATGCGCCTGTAAATTTTACGGCAAAACAAAGCCCCGTTTTAAATTTTAATCGCGCCCCTTTAAATTTCAGATCCCGCTGCGACGAATTTTATCGCGCCTTCTTAGCGCGCGGAAGTTGCGGCACAGCTATCTTAAGCGATAAAATTTTAAGTTCGCGAGGTCAAAATTTCAAAGCGTGCGGCAAAAGAGACGGCGTGAAATTTCTAAAATTCGCGCCGAAATTCGCGGGCGAGCAAAAGGAGGGTTGTGATGCAAAACATCGATGATCTGCGCGTTTGTATCGACAGGCTGGATGATGAAATTTTGCGCCTTATCGACGAGCGCATGGGGTTTGTCAAAAAGATCGGCGAGCTGAAGCAGACCGCGGGCAGCGCGATCTACCGCCCGGAGCGCGAGCGCTCGATCATCAGCAGGCTGGACGGCGAAAAGGCGCGAAATCTAAGCAAAGAAGCGATCGAGGCGATATTTTTTGAAATTTTCTCGGTTTCGCGAAATTTAGAAAAGCCGCAGATCGTCGCGTTTTTGGGGCCTTTCGGCACCTATTCGCACCAAGCCGCCAAGAGCCGCTTCGGCGCGGTAAGCTCCTATCTGCCGCTCTCAAACATCGAGGCGGTCTTTAAGGAGCTTGATAGCGGCGAGGCCAAATACGGCGTCGTGCCGATCGAAAACAACACTGAAGGCGCAGTGGGCGCGACGCTTGATTGCTTGCGAAAATACGAGGGCGTCAAGATCGTCGCCGAAATTTATATGGATATCCACCACTGCTTTGCGAGCCACTGCGACGACGTAAGCACGGTGGATCAGATATTCTCGCATCCGCAAGGATACAATCAGTGCCTTAAATTTTTAGACGATCACGGCCTTAGCGGCATTAAATTTACCGCGACCAAATCTACCGCGCTTGCGGCGCAGATGGCAGCTGCCACGCCGCACTCCGCCGCGATCTGCTCCAAGATCGCCGCTGATCTTTACGGCGTGCCGATGATGTTTCAAAAGATCGAGGACAACTCCGCCAATCGCACGCGATTTTTCGTACTGAGCGACTTTAAAAACCAAAAGAGCGACCGCAACAAAACGAGCATCCTAGCCAAAACCGACGACCGCCCGGGCGGACTCGTGGACTTTTTGCAGATGTTTCGCAACGAAGGAATAAATTTAACCAAATTAGAAAGCCGCCCTGTTAAGCTTAGGGATTTTAAATGCGTCTTTTATGTCGATTTTGAGGGGCACATCGACGACGAACGCGTGGCGCGCGTTCTGCAAAACGCGCAGAAAAATGGCCACGAAATCACCTGGCTGGGAAGCTATATAAACGGAGGGGAGTGATGAAATTTAATGAATTTGTAGAAAATCTAAGCAATTACGAAGCGGGCAAGCCGATCGAGCTTGTGGTGCGGGAGTTTGGTATTCGCAAGCAAGACGTGCTAAAGCTTGCCAGCAACGAAAACCCCTTCGGCACTAGCGAGGCGGTGCAGGAGGCGATCGCGCAAAACGCCGCCTGTGCGCATCTTTATCCCGATGATTCGATGTATGAACTAAAGGGCGCGCTCGCCTCGAAATTCGGCGTAGAGCCGCAAAATATCATCATCGGCGCGGGCAGCGATCAGATCATCGAGTTTGCGCTGCACGCCAAGCTCAATTCGCGCCGCGCGATACTGCAAGCGGGCGTCACTTTCGCGATGTACGGCATCTACGCAAGCCACTGCGAAGCTAAAGTTTACAAAACGAGCGCACAGGAACACGATCTAGCCGAACTTTTAAAAATTTATAACGCGCACAGGGATGAAATTTCGGTCATCTTTTTGTGCGTGCCGAACAATCCGCTGGGTGAGTGCTTGGATGTGGAGACTGTGTATGAGTTCGCTCGCAGCGTGGATGAGAACACACTTTTAGTGATCGATGCCGCATACAACGAATTTGCGGCGTTTAAAGATGAACGCAAGAGGCTTGATCCTAAGCTTTTAATTGGGAATTTTAAAAACGTGCTCTATCTAGGCACCTTCTCAAAGGTCTACGGCCTAGGCGGCATGCGCGTAGGCTACGGCATCGCGCCGCGGCAAATCATAAGCGCGCTTTATAAGCTGCGACCGCCCTTTAACATCACGACGCTAAGCCTCGCAGCGGCGATTGCGGCGCTAAAAGACGAGGCTTTCGTGCAAAAAAGCCTGCAAAACAACGCCGCGCAGATGAGCCGCTTCGAGGATTTTGCGCGCGAGCGAAATTTGGAATTTATCCCTAGCTACGCAAATTTCATCACGTTCAAACTTAGCCCGCCGCTAGATAGTAGCGAGCTTTGCGAGCAGCTTCTGCGCCGCGGCATCATCATTCGAAATTTAAAAAGTTACGGGCTAAACGCCGTGCGCATCACGATCGGTACGCCTGAGCAAAACGATCGCGTCTTTGGCGCGCTGGGAGAGATTTTGAGTGGATATTAAAAATAAAAGCCTAGAGGAGCTACGGGAGCTCTGCACGCAGATCAGGGCGCGCATCATCGAAGTCGTGAGCAAAAACGGCGGCCATCTAAGCTCAAATATGGGCGCGGTCGAGCTCATCGTGGCGATGCACTACGTATTCGACGTCGCAAGCGATCCGTTTATCTTCGACGTAAGCCACCAAAGCTACGCGCACAAGCTTCTAACGGATCGCTGGGAGGAGTTCGGCTCGCTTAGGCAGTTCGGCGGTATCAGCGGTTACACGAAGCCTAGCGAGAGTAAATTTGACTACTTCGTCGCAGGGCACGCCTCGACGTCGATCTCTTTAGCCGTGGGCGCGGCAAAAGCGATAAGCCTAAAGCGCGAAAATCGCGTGCCGGTGGTGCTCATCGGCGACGGATCTATGAGCGGCGGCATGACTTATGAGGCAATGAACGAGCTCGGCGATCTGCGCCTGCCCTGCATCATCATCCTAAACGATAATAAAATGAGCATCAGCAAGCCTATCGGCGCCTTTAGCAAATACCTAAGCCAAGCGATGGCGGGCGAGACATATCAAAAATTTAAATCCCACGTAAGAGAGCTACTATCCCACGCTCCGCAAAGCGCAACATATATGGCAAAGCGCTTTGAAAATTCCTTAAAACTCATCATCCCTGGGATGTATTTTGAGGAGCTAGGGCTTGATTACATCGGTCCCGTGGACGGGCATAATCTAGAGGATCTAATATCGGCGCTAAAGACGGCAAAAAGCGCGCACAAGCCGGTCGTCGTGCACGCTCAGACAATCAAAGGCAAAGGATATGACAAGGCGGAGGGCTATTTGGAGAGCTGGCACGGCGTAGGGCCTTTTGACATTCAAAGCGGAGAATTTAAGAAAAAATCCGCCGCCAAAAGCGCCACGCAAATTTACGCTGAGGCGCTTTTAGGCTTAGCCGCCAAACATGAAAACGTCGTGGGCGTGACTGCTGCGATGCCAAGCGGCACCGGCATGGATAAGCTGATCGAGAAATTTCCCCACCGCTTCTGGGACGTAGCGATTGCCGAGCCTCACGCGCTAAGCTCGATGGCTGCGATGGCGCGCGAGGGTTTTAAGCCGTACGTTACGATATATTCGACCTTCATGCAGCGCGCGTTCGATCAGATCGTTCACGACGCAGCGATTATGAACTTAAATTTAGTCCTTGCGATGGATCGCGCGGGCATCGTGGGCGAGGACGGCGAGACGCACGAGGGGGTCTTTGACGTGAGCTTCTTAAATGCGATTCCGAACGTCAGCATGTGCGCGCCGCGGGACGAGGCGAGCTTTAAACGGATCATCGAGTACTCCTACGCGCATGAGGGGGTTTTGGCGATACGCTATCCGCGCGGAAGCTTTATTTTGGACTGCGACGAGATCGGCGCGTCTGCGGTAGGGCTTGCAAAATCGGTATTTCTAAAGCGCAGCGATAGCGCGCGCGTAGCTCTCATCGGCTACGGAAACGGCGCGGGTAGAGCGTATAAAACGGCTGCGGCGCTGGAGGGGCAGATCGAGGCGGACGTCGTAGATCTAGTCTTTGCAAAACCTTTGGACGCCGAGTTTTTGCGAAATTTAGCTCGCAAGGATAAAATTTGGTACGTCTTTAGCGACAACGCCAAAAAGGGCGGCGTCGGTGAAATTTTAAGCGCATTTTTGCAAGAAAATGAAATTTCGGACGTAAAGATCGTGAGCTTCGAATTTGCTGATATCTTTTTACCGCACGGCAAGACCGCCGACGTGGAGCGTAGCTTGGGCTTGGATATCCAAACTCTAACCGAGCGAATATTAAGTGATAAAAAGTATTAGTTAATATCAACTTTGTTTAAAGTAAAATTTGATAATATCACTTTAAAATTTTTTGAAGGACGAAAATGAGCCACGTAGAACTACTCAAAACTTGCGGTTTGAAAGCAACTCCTCAAAGATTGTGCATCCTAAAGGTGCTCGATCGCCACGAGCATCCAAGCATAGAAGCCCTGTATGAGGGGATCAAAGAGGACTATCCGTCCATTTCGCTAGCGACGGTTTATAAAAATCTAAACACCCTGCTCGACGAAGGCGTCGTAGTCGAGGTCAATGCACCGAATAAAAAGAGCCGCTACGACATCTATCAGATGCCACACATTCACGTCGTCTGCGAAAAATGCGGCAACGTCACGGATCTTTTCATGGACGATGCCTTTAATAAGGACGTTTTGAAAAACATCGAGCGCAAAGCGGGCAATTTCATCCGCAAGCTAAATATCACGGCTACGGTTGAAGACTGCGAAAAGTGTAGATAGTTTAAAGAATTTTCTGCTATTATTACCCACTTTATTTTTGGAGCGGGTATGCAAACTAAGCGTAAATTTTTATTGAGCGACGATTCGATTCTGCGGACGCTAGAGCGTGCGGGGCTAAAATGTCGCAAGGTAAAGATCGCTTGGTTTTATACTTCGTTCTATCCCGAAATTTACTACATCCGCCAAAATGACGAATGCTCTTTGCGCCACAGAAAAGAGGATCTCGACAGACAAACTCTAAATTTTAAAATTTCAAAAGATGATTTCAAAGAGGCTTTAAAAAGCAGGGTTGCCCGCGTCGTGCAAAAAAACCGCTACGGCTTTGCTAACGACGAAGCGGAGTTTTGGTTAGAGCTTTACGGCGGCGAGCTAAGCACGCTCGTGATTTTACGAGCGAAATTTCAAAGCGAGGCGGCAAGCGCAAATTTTGATTTTGTAAAAACCTTCGGCAGCACCGATTTTTGCGAGATCACCGACGATTACCGCTACAAAAGCCGCTATCTGGCGCGCTACGGCATCCCGCCGCGCTCGCTTGATTTCGCGCACGCACGCAACGTTTTTAAAAAATTTAGCCGAGTTAAATTTCTCGCACCGCCCTATGCGGACAGCGTTAAGCTTGCGCGTTTGGCGCTTGAGTTAGCGTGGACGAGGGCGTGCGCCGCAAAAAGCGAGTATCAAAAAAACCTCTCCCCCGAAGCTCTTCACGAGCTGCGCGTACAGATTCGTAAATTTAGAGCGGTTTTGAAGCTATCCGCGCCGCTTTTTGAGGCGGAAAAAAGGGGCGAAATTTTAAAACTGCTCGCAGGATTTATGAGCCGCAGCAATCAGCTGCGGGACCTTCACGTTTTTGCGAAGTTTTTAAAAGCCGACGACGCGCCTGCGAGCTTTTTGCAGCAGCTAAATCTTATCGCAAAGCGCTCGGAGGATAAAATTTTAGAATTTCTTTTTAGCGCGGAATTTGCAGATTTAAACGACGCTATTAGCGGCTTTTTAAGCGGCGCGGACGGCATCTACGCGCGCAGCGAATATGAAAAAATTTCAAAAAAGTTCGCATCCGCCCGCCTTTGCAAGCTGATTAAAAGCTTGCGCGCGGAGCTAAAAAATTTAAAGCAAGGCTCGTCGCTGCAGGCATTTCACGACGCGCGCATAGGGCTAAAGAGGCTACGATACGCGCTTGAAATTTTTGCAAGAAGCTTTGATGAAGGCTGCGTCAGGGAGCTTTTTAAGCGCACCAAGGCTGCCTGCGAGGATTTCGGCGCGCTGCAAGATATCAGCGTGTGGCAAAATTTCATCGCGATCTATCAAAAAGCAAGCGATAAAAGCGGCGTCGCGTTTGCGTACCTGCTGGCTCTGGACGCTAGACTAAACGCCCGCGCAGACGAGCTAACGGAAAAAATCATAAGCGAAAAAGAGGCTCTTTTGCGCGCTCTAAAAAAATCGCTGCGCAAAATCAAAGCATACGAATAAGGAAAGCCCGTGCAAAAACAGGAAAAAATCATAAAGATGTTCGATGAGATCGCGCCTACCTATGATCTGGCAAACCGCGCCATCAGCTTCGGCGTGGACGTTTCGTGGCGCAAAAAGGCGGTCGAGCTGACGCTTGAAAAGCTTAAGGGAAAGCTCGTGAGTATAGCCGACGTCGCGTGCGGCACGGGCGATATGATAAGCTCGTGGCGCGACGGCGCGGCACAGCACGGCGTGCAGATCGAGCGGATCGTGGGGATCGATCCTAGCGAAGGAATGCTCGAGGTGGCGAGGCAAAAATTCCCTAGCTGCGAATTTATCAAAGCAACTGCGGGCGCCACAACGTTAGATGATGCAAGCATGGATATTTTAAGCATCAGCTACGGCATAAGAAACGTCGTGGAGCTGGATGCGGCGCTTGCGGAATTTAACCGCGTCGTCAAACCGGGCGGCTCGCTCGTGGTTTTGGAATTTACCAAAGCCGCAAGCGGCGGGCTCGCGTTTAAAATCAGAGATTTTTACGTGAGCAAAATTTTACCCAAAATCGGCGCCTTTATCTCGAAAAATAAAGAAGCCTACGAGTATCTGCCAAGCTCCATCGGCAGCTTCCTAGACGCCGCGAGCTTTAGCGAAAAGCTCAAAAACGCGGGCTTTGAGCTGCGCGTGCAAAAGGGCTTCAGCTTCGACGTCAGCACGCTTTTCATCGCGGAAAAAATCGCGCAGAAGAGCGACGATGCTTAGCGTAAGCGAGCTCAACGCCCAAGCCAAGGCACTTTTGGAGACGAGCTTTAGCTTCGTCGAGGTCGAGGGCGAGATATCTAAGTTTAGAATTCAAAGCACGAGCGGGCACTGGTATTTTACGATCAAAGACGCGAGCGCGGCGATCGATTGCGCGATGTTTAAATTTAACGCCGCGCGGATAAATTTTATCCCAGCCGTGGGCGATAAACTCATCGTAAGCGGCAAGGTCTCGCTATACGCCCCCACGGGCGCGTATCAGATCCAGGTCTCAAATATCCGCAAAAGCGGCGAGGGCGAGCTGGAAGCGGCGTTTGCTGCGCTAAAGCAGAAGCTTAGCAACGAGGGGCTTTTTGATGCCGCGCACAAAAAACAGCTTCCGAAATTTTCCCAAAGCATCGCGATCATCACGAGCGCGGGCTCTGCGGCGCAAGCGGATATGCTTCGCACGGCGCAGGACCGCTTCGCACTTTGTAAAATAGATCTGTATAACGCACTAGTGCAAGGCGAGGGCGCGCCTGCTTCGATCATAAGCGCGCTGCGTGCAGCCGACGAGAAGGGCTACGATGCGATCGTCATCGCTCGCGGCGGCGGCTCGCGCGAGGATCTGTGGTGCTTCAACGACGAGGCCTTGGCTCGCGCGATCTACGCGGCCGAAACGCCCGTCATCTCGGCGGTCGGGCACGAGATCGATTTTAGCATCAGCGATTTCGTAGCTGATCATCGAAGCCTCACGCCCACCGCCGCGATGATCGATCTGCTGCCCGATATTTGCGCGATCTTTCAGAGCTTAGACGGCGCAAGCGACGCGTTTGATAGGATGATAAAAGATAAAATTTCATCCGCACAAAACGTGCTGAGCCTCGCAGCTTTACAGCTTAAATCAAAATCGGTCGAGCCAAAAATTTCAGGCTCGCTTGCAAAGCTTTTAAATTTCGAGCTTAAATTTAAAAGCTTCGTAGACTCCAAGCTAAGCGCTGCAGAGCATACGCTAAGCGCTAAGGATGAGCTTTTGGCGCAAAAGGCGAAATTTTTTGAGATCACCAAAAACCTCGTTCAAATCCAAAAGGACGGCAAAACGGTGGCCCTAGGTGAGCTTGCCGCGGGCGACGAGTTCGTCCTTTACTCGCAGCAGCTCAGTAAAAACGCAAAAATCATCTAAAGGAGGCAAAATGGATAGGGTTTTAAATTTTAGCGCAGGTCCGAGCACCATCCCGCTGGGCGTGCTAAAGCAGGCACAAGAGGAGCTGCTGAATTACAGGGGGCGCGGATTTTCGATAATGGAGATCTCGCACCGCACCAAAATTTTCGAGGAAGTTTTACATAGCGCGATGGACCGCGTGCGCGATCTCTACGGCTTTTCGGATGATTTTACGATTTTGTTTTTACAAGGCGGCGCGAGCCTACAATTCGCGCAGGTGCCGATGAACCTATACGCAGGCGGCGTCGCAGAATACGCCAACACGGGCAACTGGACGAGCAAGGCGATCAAGGAAGCAGGCGTGCTCGGCATAAACTACCGCGTGGTCGCAAGCAGCGAGGAGAGCAAATTCGACCGCATCCCCGAGGTTAAATTCTCTGACGACGCCGATTACGGCTACATCTGCTCGAACAACACGATCTACGGCACGCAATATCCGCAGCTGCCGCAGTGTGCTTGTCCGCTCGTAGTCGATAGCTCGAGCGATCTGTTTTCGCGCCCCGTGGATCTTAGCAGCGTGGGGATGTTTTACGGCGGCATTCAGAAAAATGGCGGCCCCGCGGGCGTTACGATGGTGGCGATCCGCAAGGATCTGCTGGATCGCGCAAATCCCAAAACGCCGATGATCCTGCGCTACAAGACGCAGGCGGACGCGGACTCGATGAGCAACACCCCAAATACTTTCGGAATTTACATGCTAAATTTAATGCTCGGCTGGATCAAGGACGAAATCGGCGGGCTCGCGGCGATGCACGAGCGCAACAAGCGCAAAGCGGCGCTGCTTTACGGCGCGATCGATGCTAGCGGCGGCTTCTACCGCGGTCACGCGCAAAAGGAGAGCCGCAGCTTGATGAACGTGAGCTTTAATATTGCAGATGCCGCGCTTGAGCCGGTTTTCGTCGCGCAGGCGGAGGTGGAGGGGATGATCGGGCTTAAAGGACACCGCGTTTTAGGCGGCATCCGTGCCTCGATCTACAACGCGATAAACTACGAGGATGTTGAAAAACTAGTCGCTTTTATGAGCGAGTTTGCGCGCAAAAACGGCTAACGGCAATTAAATTTAGGGAGTTTGAGTACGGCTCGCGCTTATAGACAAGGATTGTTTCGAATCCGCGCCTGCCTTGCCGCTGAGCTAGTGTTTGCCATAGCCCTCGCTTTTATAGCCGGTATTTTACGGCAGAAATAGCTTTGGTGCGGCTTGGATTTCGCTGCTAGAATTTTATTGAAGACAAAATTTATGATGTTAAATTTTGCATTGGATGAAGTTTGATTGCTTTGATTTTGCAGGGCGAGCGAACTTGGCGCTGTTGGGATTTATTAGGTAGGATTTAACATTTAAAACGCTATTATCGGTGTTCGAGGATAGAAGGCGGTTTATTTATTTAGGCGCAGGTTTAGCGTATCTAGCGTCTAAATTTAAGCTTAACCCTAAAAACGGGCAAAATTAAACGAAAGGATTTAAATGAGTTTTAAGAGATTTTTTGCAGTGGCGCTTGTGGTGGGTGCTTTCTCTTCGGTGAGTGCAGAGGCTAGCGTTGCGGGGGATTTTTGTATCAAAAACGGCGGCGAGCTGATCGTCCGCAAAGACGGCAACGGCGTGGACTACACCGTTTGTAAGCTGCCTGACGGTACTATGATCGACGCTGAAGAATTTTATAAAACAGGCGGCGATTTGAGCAAATTTAAGAGCGTAAATCGATAGAATTTTATCGCTTGTGAGATTTGCGGCAGCGAAATTCCATAAAATTCTGCGTCAAAATTCTACTTTAAAATTTAGATGAATTCTAACTAGCAAGCGCTAGCGCAAGTAAATTCTTGGGCGCCACAAACGAAGTGATGGAGCAGATTGATGAAAAATTCAATTATCCAAACATCAACGATGTGTGGAGATTTTGCTCTAGCAAGGTGCTGAAAGCGGCGGCTATGCAAAGCAGAAATATTTTTAAGCGATTTTACGCGACGCAGGCAACCTGCTAGATGCTTGATTACGACGAAGGTTTTTTTGGATATGCGATAAGCATTTGTGCCCATAGTTGTTGAGCTTAAATTTTAGCCGTTCGTGGATGTCGCTCGCTTCCTTTTTTTTGAAAGGCTCAAATTTTAACCGCTCGTGAGTGCCCATTCGCTTCCCTTGCCCGCGTAAATTTAGCGCGTGAAAACCACAACCTCGCCGCGCTCAAACGCGACCTGCCGCCCCGCCAGATACAGCTCGAAGTATGGCTTCAAAAAGTCCTCCTGCGGCCTTTGCACGTAGTTCGGATACTGTGCAGGTACGCCGAGAGTAGGTAGTCGCAGTTAATCGAATAGTACGCCTCGCCGAGCACCCATAGCTTCGCATCGAGTTTCGGCGAATCTATCATCCACTCCGTGATCGCCTCATATGCAGCGCGCGTACTCAAAATTAGTCATTTTCACCCCTTTAAATTTGACCGTCAAAGCGTTTGGATGAAATTTTACCTAAATTTTACGCATTTGCCGAATTAAAATTTACGCGCGATAAGACTTTTGTAGAATTTAAAATTTAGCGGTTCGGTTTGGGTTTGGTACCACGATAAAGCGGCGGAGCGATGGGCGGAGACGGGCAGGTTGTCGCGCGGTAGCGGACGGCGTCTGATATGACATGTGTCACGTGACAACAGGGGTAGCCGATGATCGCTATCGCAGCGCTCGCAATCTACTTGCTCGCGGAAGTGGATTTTTCAAGTTCAAGCCGTCGCAGCAAAATGGCAGGCGGTGTATTGGATGACAGCTGCCACCGCAGTACTCGCAAGTCGGTCGTTTAAAAAAGCACTTTTTGCGTTCAGAGCGCGCATAAGTGACGCAAAGCAGCGGTATTATTTGATCTGTTGCTTGCGAAATGAAATTTTATCGTTTAAATTCTAGAGCAAGACCTGCACTTGCAGCGGCAAATTTGCTTGTAGGAATGAAATTTGTCGTTCAAATTTAGCAAAGATAAAATTTTAAATCGTGTAAATCGCGGGAGGGGACGGGTAATGATTTGATTTTGTTCGCATCGTGCAGTATTTAGGGGCGCAACGCAATTAAATTTTACTTTATCCCCGCAAATGCTGCCTTCGCATCCGCCAAATCCTTCTCGTCGGGGTGTTTCGCAGCCTCCGCCCAGCGCGCAAGTCGCTCGGGGGTGATAGGATGGGGCGAGTTGCCGCTAGAGGCCATTTTACGCATCGTCTCAAGCAGCTTTGGATCGATCGCGCCTTGGCAGGAGAACTCCGCTACGATCTCATTACCGTTCTCTTTGAGCCCCTTTTCGAAAGCATCCAGGCACTTGCGCGCATGCTCGCCGTCTGGTTCCGCGCCCAGCGTCATGAAAACGCCTAGCTTTTTGCCCTGAAATTTACGCAAAAATCGCATAAATTTCGCCTCGCCCTCGCCCTTATCGACGTAAAAGCCCAAGGCTATAAAGTCATAGTCATCGACCTCGCCTTCAAAGTCGCGGAAATTTAGGCTCTCGCAGCTTAGTTGCTCGGCGATCGCGTCGCCCACCTTTTTCGTGTTGCCCGTTTGCGAGGTATAAAGCACGATTTTTTTCATACAAAATCCTTTTTCATAATGTTTGCTATCTCTTCGTTGATGTTGTTGCCCCAAAAAATTCCGTCCAAGTTTAAGACCGATTTTCCATCCTTAAGCTCCAAAAGCCCCCAGCTTTGAAATTCTTTGAGCTTTTGTACTACTTCGTCGTAAATGCTCGCGCTTAGAGCCTCTTTTAGCTCGTTTAAGCTTACGATCGGGTATTGAAATAGATTGCTTAGCACGCCGTATTTTGCTTCACGCTCATCGATTCGCGAGATCATCTTATGGCCTGAAACGCCGTAAATTCCGAAGCCCGCTACGTGTCCGCCCGCGCCGTTGCCGATAGGCAGGATATCCGTGCCCTTGTGGCTTAGCTTGATGTAGCCGTAGTTATCGCGTCCTTTTCGAGCAAGCTTGGTAAGCTCCAAAACCTCGAAATTATCGCTTCCGACAAGTAGTGCGCCCGCAAAGGCGTGGTGCAGCTTCTTATCGGTCGGCAGGTCGTAGTAGGAGGTGTCGATCTTTTTGGATAGCTCCGAGCCTTCAAAAAACATCAACGAGTAAAAGCTGGCGCTATCTAGACCTAGCTCATCTACATAGCGCGCGTCCTCTAGTGCTTCCTCCACGCTTTCGTTCGGGAAGTTGTAGATGATGTCGCAGCAGAGCATGCCATCAAATTTTTCTCTAAGATCTTTTAGTCGCTCGATTGCGCGAGCGGGCTTATGCACGCGGTTTAGAAGCGCGCGCCCCTGTCTGCTGAAGGTCTGCACGCCGATGCTAAAGCGGTTTACGCCGAAGCTTTGCAAGGCAAGCGCCTTTTGCAGGTCTAAATTATGCAGCGTGGTCTCTACGCTGATCTCGCAGTCCTCTGCGATTTTAAAATTTTTATGCAGCGCGCCCAGAACCTTTTCGAAGTGCGTCTCGCTAAAGACGCTCGGCGTGCCGCCGCCGAAGTAGATACTTTTGATCTTTTTGGTGTCGAAGTAGGGCATCTCGCCGTAGTCTTTGATCTGGCGTATCAAAAATTTAGCGTATTCGTCCAGCTCGTCGCCGAGTTTGGAGCGCATCATCGAACAAAACGAGCAGATGTTGTCGCAAAACGGCACATGCAGATAGATCACGCAATCGCTGTCTTTCGCGGGCTGCTCCAGCGCGTCGAACAGCTCGTTTTCGCTCGCGGAGACGCTCTCGAAAAGCTTGGAGCGATGGTGGGATTTAATGCGTTCTTTAAACATCTATTTCGTTGCCTCCGCGTAAATTTCATCCACCGTCTCGCCGATCTGCGGGCTTCCGCGCAATATGAGCGTCGGAGCTTTTAAAATTTTGCCCGATTTTACCGCTTTGGTGTTGCTAAGGATCGGATTTGCTTTTAAAAAATCCTCCGTCTCGCCGCCTACGATGACCATAATATCAGGGTTTTGTTCCAAGATGTATTCTGCGGATACTGAAGGCGTGCTGCCCTTCAGGCCGTCTGCGATATTTTTGGCGCCGAGACGAGCGAAAATGTCGCCGATGAGGGTTTTGTCGTTAAAGGCCATAGTGGCGTTTGAGCCGAAAAATAGCGCTACTTTTTTGCCGCGAAGAGCGGGTTTGCCTGCAAAAATTCCATCCATCTGAGCGCAAATTTTATCCGCCTCGCTCTCTTTTTTTACGATGGCCGCAATTTTCTTTACGTTTTGGCAGATGTCTGCGGTGGAGTTTGCATCCATCGCAAGGCTCTTAAGTCCCAGCTTTTGCAGATTCTCGCTAACGCCTGCGGAGTGGAAGCTCGTGATAACCAGATCGGGCTTGAGCTCGACGATCTTTTCCATATTCGGCTTGACGTAGGTGCCTACGCTAGGCAGTTTTGCGGTTTCAGCCTGCGGGCGGATCTTGCTCATCGAAGTGGTGGCGATCGCAGCGATCTGATCCTGCGCGCCTAAGGCGTAGATGATCTCGACCGCGGCTGGATCAAGTACGACTAGACCTTTGGCGAATACAAAGCTCGCCGCAGTCAAAGCTATAAGAATTTTTTTCATAATTTCTCCTTTTTGGGTAGTATAAACTTTACCCCGTTTTCTTCTACTATTAAGGCTTCAAAGCCGTAAATTTCTTTTATGATCTGCGGCGTAAAAAGCTCGCTCGCACTGCCGCGATATCTCACCGTACCGTCTCTTAGCATAAAAATTTCATCGCAAAATAGCGAGGCTAAATTTAGATCGTGCAGCACGATGACGCTCGTTAAATTTAAAGAGCGCGTCAGGTTTTCGCAGATGCTCATCGCCTCGATGGCGTAGTTCATATCTAGCGCGCCCGTGGGCTCATCGAGCAGTAAAATTTCAGGCTCGCTGACGAGCGCTCTAGCAAGCAGCACGCGCCCGAACTCCCCGCCGCTTAGCTCAAATGCGCTACGCTCTAGGAATTTTTTCACGTCCAAAAGCTCTGCCATTTGCTCCACTTTAGCGTGATCGCTCGCATCGTAGCCGCTAAAAGCGCTTTTTAATCGGCAAAATCTGCCCGCGAGCAAAATTTCTTTCACGCTAAGCGGCGCGGCAAGGGCCGTTTTTTGCGGCACGAAGCCGATCAGCGCGGCAAGCTCTTTTAGGCCGTATTCGCTTGCCCTTTTGCCGTTTATTTCGATGATCCCGCTTGCAGGCTTTAAAATTTGCAAGATGTTTTTTAGCAAGGTGCTCTTGCCGCAGCCGTTAGGGCCCAAAATCCCGTAAAATTTGCCCCGTTTTAAATTTAGCTCGATGCCTCGCAAAATCGCTCGCTTGCCGTAGCTGAAGTTTAGCGCCGAAATTTTCATGCATGCTTCCTAAACGCGAGGTATAGAAAAAAGGGCGCGCCGAAAAAGGAGGTCACCACGCCGATTGGAATTTCTACCGGCGAGAGGGCGTTTTTAGCGATTACGTCGCAAAACAAAAGAAAAAGCCCGCCCGTAAGCGCGCTAGCGGGGATCAGCACGGCGTTGCTAGACGTGCGAAGCGCCATACGCAAGGTATGCGGGATGATGAGCCCCACAAAGCCTATCATCCCCGTAAACGCGACCGAAAAGCCGATGATGAGCGAGGAGACGATGAGTAGGCTCTTTTTGGACTTCTCGACGTTTAGCCCCAGCGACTTCGCCTCCTCGTCGCCGTTTAAGATGATATTTAACTCGTGGCGCTTCGTGTAAAAATACGTCATGCAAAACAGCAGCGGCGGTAGCAAAAGCGCTATCTTTTGCCAATTCGCCCCGCCTAGATAGCCCATCATCCACGCCGTAATCCTAAAGCTATCCTCCCCGATTAGATAGACCGCAAAGGAGGTGAATGCGCCTAAAAACGACGACACAGCGATACCTACGATCAGTAGCGTCGAGATCGAGCGGGTGTGCGCGGCAAGCTTAAAGATCACGATCGACAGCGCACTTGCGCTTAAAAATGCGAAAATTCCGTAAAAAACGTCGCTAAGCCCTAGCAGATAGGCTATGACCGCGCCGAAAGTCGCTGCCGAGGCGATGCCGATGATGTATGGGTCTGCGAGCGGGTTTAAAAACACGCTTTGCACTACCACCCCCGAAGTTGCCAGCAGCGCGCCCACTAAGATGCCCATTACTAGGCGCGGTAGGCGCATTTGTAGCAATATGAGCTGCTTGGTCTCGTCTATCTCGCCGAAGGTGAAAAATTTCGCGATGTCGCCTAGCGAAATGCTTGCTCCGCCGCTGCTAACGGCTACTAAAGCAAGCAATACGAAAGCTGCGCTTAGAAAGAGATAAAATTTAAAGCTCATAGCCCACCAGGCGAACTATACGCGCAGATTTCGTCGCGGCGGATATTTTTAAAATTTAAGCGGTGCCAGGAATTTATACGCACGGAATTTATGAAATTCTCGCGGCCGGCGCCATCATTTTTGCAGCTTACATAGCTTTTGATATCAGCGCGAAAAAGTACATAGCCGCGCACCTGATCCGGCATAAATTTCCTCCTAAAAGTATTCGCGATTTTTATTAAGAAATTAAAATCGTTATCATGGGATTTTATCGCTTGATTTCTTAAACCGCGATAAATTCCGTAACGGCTAAAAGCTGCGGGGTTAAATTTATGGCGATTAAATATTAAAATTTCGCGCGCCTCCAAGCCGCCTATTTAAATTTGAAATTCAAAATTTAGGCGTTAAATTTAAACGCCGAAAGAGCTCTTTTTAATTTTGCGATTCAGCTTTAAATTATAAAAACGCCGATAAAATACGCACTAAATTTTATTTAACGAGCCCCGCTTTAAAGGCGTAAGTCGTTTTATTAAACGGCAAACTGCGCCGAAGCCGCTCGCTAAGTTTTAAGGAGTGAGCATGAAATTTTGGCAAAAGATCCTTTGGGCGGCGGTCGCCGTCATAGGGGCGTGGTGTTTCGGCGTACTTGCGCTAAATAAGGGAGAGAGCATCAGCGCCGTCTGGCTCGTAGTGGCCAGCGCGTGCATCTATCTGATCGGATACACCTTCTACGGGCGCTTTATCGCGTATCGCGTCTTTGAACTGAACGACCGCCGCGCAACTCCTGCGGTGATCCGAAACGACGGGCGAGATTACGTCCCTACGAACAAATACGTCCTTTTCGGGCACCATTTCGCCGCTATCGCAGGCGCCGGACCGCTCGTAGGTCCCGTAGTGGCCGCACAGATGGGCTATCTGCCCGGCACTATTTGGCTTTTGGTAGGCGTCGTGCTCGCAGGCGCGGTGCATGATTTCATCGTGCTCGTGCTCTCCACGCGACGCGGCGGCAAGAGTCTAGGCGAGATGATCAAAGAGGAGATGGGTAAGCTCACGGGCGGCATCGCGATGATCGGAATTTTTTTCATCATGCTGATCATCGTGGCGATTTTAGCAATGGTCGTCGTAAAGGCGCTCGCAAACTCGCCGTGGGGGCTTTTTACGATCGCAATGACGATACCGATCGCCATATTTATGGGAATTTATATGAGGTTTTTGCGCCCGGGCAAGGTCAGCGAGGCATCGATCATCGGCTTTGTTTTGCTGATGCTTGCGCTTTGGGGTGGGCATTACGTCTCGATCGATCCGTACTGGCACGACGTTTTTTCGCTAAAGGGCGAGACGCTCGCGCTTCTTACGATCGGCTACGGCTTTATCGCGGCGATTTTGCCCGTGTGGCTACTGCTTGCGCCGCGCGATTATCTAAGCACCTTCCTTAAGCTCGGCGTCATCATCGGCATGGCGGTTGCGATAATCTTTGTCGCGCCCGAGCTTAAAATGCCCGCTACGACGAAATTTATCGACGGCACGGGTCCCGTTTTTGCAGGCCCGATATTTCCGTTTTTGTTTATTACTATCGCATGCGGCGCGATTTCTGGCTTTCATGCGCTGATCTCCAGCGGTACGACGCCTAAGATGGTCGAGCGCGAAACCCACACTCTTTTCATCGGCTACGGCTCGATGCTTATGGAGAGCCTTGTAGGCGTAATGGCGCTCGTAGCGGCGTGCATCCTAAGCCCGGGCGAATACTTCGCTATCAACTCGCCCGCCGCGGTACTCGGCAAAGACGCGGTAAGCGCCGCGGCGTACATAAATTCTATCGGATTTAGCATTACGCCCGAGCAGATCGGCGCCTTGGCTTCAAACGTCGGCGAAACCACGATGATGAGCCGCACGGGCGGCGCTCCTACCTTTGCGATGGGGCTAACGATGCTGCTGCACCAGATCATCGGCGGCAAGGAGCTGATGGCGTTTTGGTACCATTTCGCGATTTTATTTGAGGCGCTGTTTATTCTGACCGCGGTCGATGCGGGCACGCGCACCGGGCGCTTTATGGTGCAAGAAATTTTAGGCAACGTCTATAAGCCCTTTTCCGATACCAAAAATTCCCTCTACGGCATCATCGCGACGGTGATCTGCGTGGCGGGCTGGGGCTATCTGCTCTACAGCGGCGTTACCGATCCTATGGGCGGAATTTACACGCTGTGGCCGCTTTTCGGCGCGTCCAATCAGATGCTCGCGGGCATCGCGCTGCTGCTCGCTACGGTGGTGCTTTTTAAAATGGGCAAGCAAAAATACGCCTTCGTCACGATCGCTCCTGCGATTTGGGTGCTTATAACCACGCTTTATGCGGCGATCTTAAAGCTGATGCCGGCTAACGGCGAGCGCGTGCACGACGCGGTAAGCCATGTGGCTATCGCGCAAAATACCGCCGCCAAGCTTGCTAGCCTGAGCGATCCCGCGGCGATCGAAAAGGCGCAGGCTATCATCAGAAATAACGTCATCGACGCCGTGCTATGTGCTCTTTTCGTCGTAGTCACGATCGTCGTCATCGCTCAAACGATAAGGATGTGCCTTAAAATTTCAAAAGGCGGCGCGAGCGAGGGGTATTTCAAACTGGCAGAAAGCGAGCACATAGATAGGGGCGTTTATGAAAAAGCTTAAATTTAATCCGCTCGCAGCCCCGAAGGCCGTGGCGAGGTTTTTGGCGCGCGCGGATGCCGCGCTTGCGCCGCTCATCGGGCTCGGCAATTACGAGGGCTATCTGCGCCATTTCAGAAGCGCCCATCCTGACGAAGTCCCGCTAAGCAGGGCGGAATTTTTCCGCGCGATGCAAGATAGCAAGGCAAAAAACGTCAAGTGCTGATAGCGGCGAAAGGGCGCGGTCGCGCCGTACAAATCGTCGTTGATCTGAAATTTTAAATTTGATAGGGTGCGGGCGTGCGAGTCATGAAATTTAGCCCGCTTCTCGGGATAAAATTTCGCGCATGCCTCTTTGAGATTGCGCTTTAAATTTGCTCGCACTTAGGGCGTTGAGATTTGTCTTTGCCGTCGCGCCGTACTTATCGCTAGTCGCGATTTTTTGCAACGATCTCGCCTTCATGTTGTAGAATTTTTAAACGGGTATTTCCGCGTCTTGATAGAATTCTATATAAAATTTTTAGCAAACCTGCTTTAATTAAAGGCGTTAAATCATAGCTGCAAATTTTAAATCAGGAATATGGATGTGCTTGGACTATGGCTTAGATCTCATAGCAGGTTAAAATTTGCTCCGCGTCCTCGTCGTAGGCGTTATCGACTAGTACGAGATCGCGGTCGCGCTCGGTCGCGCGATGCCTGCATTTTTCATTTTCACCGTGAGCGAGGAGTGAATATTCACGGTTTTCGATACCGCGGCCGCCTCTGGACGCTAAATTTTGCCCCTCAAACGCACCAGCTTGCTCCGTTTCGTATTTTGCGCTCGCAGCACGGCAAGAAGTAGCCGTAACGACGCCTAAAATTCTTGTGCCCTTTTGTTTAAATTTATGCGTCAAAATAGGCTTTGCCGCGAGGTATTGGACCTGCTCGCCGAGTTTAAATTTAAAGGGCTCGTCGCACTCAAATTTATCCATCGCTTCGCACCTGGATTTGCTCGCCTCGCCCTGCGTAAATTCGCCGGAGCCGCCGCGCTCGAAGCCGCCCGCTTCGCTACGCATGAGATTAAGAACCCTCAGCTCATTCGGCTCGTTTATAAAGTATCCGCGCCAGCCGTCTGATCCGTTCGCCGCAAGCTCGAATTTATCGAAATCAAAATTGAGCTTCACGCGGAATTTAACGTTAAAATTTGCGTCTGTAAAAACAAGCTCGTTAGCACCCTCTATTTCGCCGTTTTCGCCGGCCTCACCCGCGTAAATGCAATATCCGCCTTCTACGCGCTGCGCCTGCGTCATAGGGCAAGTTTTAGTGATAATTTTAAGCTCGCAACCGCTCAAATTTAAGCCGTAAATTTTACCCGAGCGCGTAAAAATCAAGAAATTTAGCTCATCTTGCTTAAAAATCGCCGTGCAGCCCCTTAATCGCTTTCGCATGCCCGTCTGCGTCTCAAAATCGTAAATAAAAAGCGTGTCGTCGGTTGCCGTAATAGCCTTTTTATCGTCATCCTTGCTACTTAGCGCGATAAAGTTGCCATATTGGCACGCCCTTTTTGTGCTTTGAGATGAGCGCGAGATCCGCGGCGTTAAATTTATAAATCGTGTCTACAAAGCCCAAAATTACGAGCGTGCGGCCGTCATCGTCAAAGGTCGCGGCACGGGTAAAATCGCGGAAAGGCGCGCCGGCTAGCTGCTCGCCGCTTGCGAGCGAGAATTTTCTAAGCTTCATCTGCTTTTGCTCGTCGTTATCGCCTGCGTAAACTGCATGATCGCCCTTTATCAGGATGTTTTCGCCGATATCGCGAAGTCTATTTTGAAGCCTGCTTTGCCATAAAATTTTCATCCGTCGCTCCTTTTGTTTGTGCGCAAAGAACACAGCGCGATTTAGTGCCTTTAATTTGCGCTAGCGGTTTTATCAGCATGCATGCTAATCTTTGAATTTATTGCTTTTAATTGCGCTATTTGCACGGCGCTCGGTACCGATTTAATCGACATTTTAGCCGTGCTTTGCGGGCAAATTTATCCGCATAAATTTCGATCGTTTACGTAGTTTATTCTCTTTAATTAATTCACGGCCATGCACCGATAGGTGGTTGAATTTCTATGTCGCACAGATTTTGTGGGCAGCATATTTTAAATTTAAAGCAATTGCGCTATATTTATCTGACATCTCTTACCGATACTTTTGTTCCGCGCTAATCAGATCTTGCACTTGGCATCGTTAAAGGCAAACACCTCAACGTGAGTGTTTCCGCAATCAAAAATCTCTTGCTAACGACGCTTTTTGCGATCACTTTCATATCGGCGTTTAGATTGTAAATTTTACTCATTTTCTTCCTTTTGTAAATTTGCGCGTCATTGTAGCTAAAGTTTTCAAGCGATTTGTTGATAGGGGTTATCTTTTTTTTAAAAACCAATGATAAAAAATGACAAATCATAATTTCTTTAATATGTCAACCTCATATGTACTTAAATCAATTTTTTCAAAATTCTTTTTCACATATTCAATAATATTGTTATTGGGCATATCTTTAAACTTTTTTAACGCGGAGGCGGGAACTCCAAAATCTAAAAGTATACTTAACTTATTATCCACTCCTTCATGTTCCAGAATAGAAATAAATGCAGAATAATTAGCAGCTTGTTTGCCATTGAGATAATTTACAATGCTTTCTAATACACTAAGCCTTTTAGGTATTTCGAATTTGGCTTGATTTCTGATAAAACCAAATACTTTTGAAACAGATAAGTTAATGATACTCTCTTCATTCTTACCTCGATTGGCATCTAGCGTATGCTGATACTTAATCTCATTACTTATAATAGAGTGCAAATTTCCACCCCGGATTATTTGATGGCATTTTTGAGCTAAGAATTTATAACTATCTCCTTTATTGCCTTCCAATAAATGATCTACTATACATAATGTACGAGATAATGTTTTATAAGTAGGAATTGGTGCATCCCAGCTCAATTGATTCAATATCTTTTTTCTACCCTTTAAGCAATTATAAAGGTGCTTTTGCTTTTCAATACTATAATAGTTCGATTTAAAAATTTGCAATAAATCTGCAGGTAAATCTTTAATTAATTCTTCATATATTCTTCTCTTTTGGTCTTTTATATCTTCATTATTTAGATTAATTAAAATTTCACTCTGCAGACTATCATCTTGAGTAACTATGGGAACATCTATATTTTCCATCTCTTGCCTTGGAGGATCATCAAAACAATATACTTTTCCAGTATAGTATTTCATCATTCTTCCAGCACGCCCCTTGATATTATTAAAATCAAAATAAGTCAGCTTGCTTGTGCCTTTGCGCATATCATATATGATAATATTTTTTGCGACAGTGTTTACACCCTCTATTAATGAGGTAGTTGCAAATAATATATTTATTTTATTGTTATTAAAATAGTCGAGTTGAGCATTAACAATATGCCTAGGATATTGACCGTTATGTAAACCTATACCTTTTTGTAAGTATTTTTTTAAATTCCATTTTACGGAAACGTTTTCATCAATCCATTCAAAAATTGGGAAAGTATTTTCTGTGCCTTTTTTATTATCTCTAATAAATTCATTTGACAATTCTTCTGCTTGAGCAGGGGATTTAACATAAACTATAGTAGGCTCACTTAAACTATTTAATAGCCCAAACAGCTTCATTTTCCTTTCTTCCTTGGAACTACAGCTTATTTTTTCCAATTCTTGTCTTACTAATGAATACTCCGTTTTAAAGAAATTTAGACTATATTTTTTAATAAAATCATTATCAACGCTATCTACCGATGGAGTCAATAATATTAATTGCGGATTTCTAAACATTACTTTGTAAAATGCAATGTTTAATTGGCTGACTCTATCGTCGTGTTTATGGTTTGATATTTTTATAAAATTCATCAACTATAAATAAATCTATATTGTTAATTTTGGGTAAAATATCTAAAACTCGCTCACTGGTTAAAATAAACAAGTTGTTTGTTTCATTTATATCCTGGCTTGTATTAACCACGATATTACAAAAATCTTGATAATTTTGGAGCTTTTTTCTAGTTTCATCAATTAGTGCCAATGTCGGCTGAATAATCAATATATTGCTATATTTTTTTCTTGCTACAAATTCTTGTATTAGTAAGCTTTTACCAAAACTAGTGGGTGCGGAAATAAGTAAATTTTGTCTATTTGAGATTTTTTCTTCTAATACTTTCTGCCAGTAGTGAAACGTTACTCTATTGTTTTTTAGAATCTTTTATAAATTTAGATTTGTGAAATTCGCACCTAACTAATGCAGCAGTACTAAGCAATTCATTTTTATCTTTTAAATATGGATAAAAACCAAAACTTTCAATTAAATCAATAAAAATAGGCCTTATACCTTCATTAACACGCTCCCAGTTTTCTAAAACTAAAATCAGGCTATCCATATCTTCATTGGCCGAAATTTCTTTGGCTATTTTAAAACCCTTATTTAAATCTGACAAATCTAAAATTTCAAACATTAATTCTGCTCTTTTTTTAATTTTTCATGCAACTTTTTTACTAACTCAAATTTACTTTTTACTGGAAATAAAAATAAATTTATTTTAAGCCTACCTTTGTTGGCAAAATCTTTAATTTTTTGGTCAAATTCTTTTCTAGTATCTTTCGCAAAATTCTCTAATATATCTCTAAAATCGCTATGTGTATTGCCAGGATTATCAAATTTAAAATTATCTAAAATTTCACTATCAAATAGTGCAAAAAAGCAAGCATTTATATTTGATAGCCTTTGTATAAAAGTACTAGATTTAATTAATTTCCTTATTTCATCGCCCACTTCTCTATCGTCATAATAATCGCTTAATCTATTATTGATAATTGCAAATTCGGACTTGAAAAAATCACAATTAAAATGCTCCGATAAATCATTAGCCAAATTTTGTAATGCTTTTGATAGGCTTTTATAAAATTTACTCTCACCTATCCAGAGTTCATTCTTCTCTTTGTCATAATGAACCGCATCAAAACCATGAACCATTCCGCTTGGACTATCTTTAAAATATATTTTGGATATAAGTTGTGGTTTATTAAATTGTCTTTCCAGTAAATAATATAGTATAAGCTCTCCAAATTCGCCACGCTTTAAATATTTATCTTCTGCATCCTCATCTGCCGATATGAAATATTCGTTAGCTTCTTTAATCTCTTTAACTTTATAAAGCAACTCCATGCCGTCCCTAGTAGCTTTTCTAGGACTAGATTCCGATGAAATCTTTAAAGCTCTTTTTTTTACCGAGTGCAAAGAATGGAATTTCATTAAAAATTTCCTCATTCCACTCATCTATTTTTTGATATACCCGTCCTTCATCGTTTATATCAAAAACGATATGAAAGCAATATGTTTGAATACTTTCATACTCATACTTATTTGTTAGATAGTTCAAAATTTAAGCCTGGCCAAATTTCACTCCCACTCTATCGTCGCAGGCGGTTTGCTCGAGATGTCGTAAACTACGCGGTTGATGCCGTCTACTTCGTTTATGATGCGGCGAGAGACGTTTTCTAGCAAGTCGTACGGCAGGCGCGAGAAGCTAGCCGTCATGCCGTCGCTAGCATCCACTACGCGTATGCACACGGCGTTTTCGTAGGTGCGATTATCGCCCATGACGCCCACGGAGTGCACGTTTAGCAGCACGCAAAACGCCTGCCACGTTTTGTTGTACCAGCCGCTTGATTTTAGCTCGTCGCGTAGGATCACGTCGGCTTTGCGCAGTAGCTCGAGGCTCGGCGTATTTACCTCGCCCATTATGCGGATCGCAAGACCCGGGCCGGGGAATGGATGGCGGAAAACGACTTCGCGCGAAAGACCTAGTTCAAGCCCCAGCTGGCGCACCTCGTCTTTGAAAATTTCGCGCAGAGGCTCGATCAGTTCAAATTTCATATCCTTGGGCAGCCCGCCTACGTTGTGGTGGCTTTTGATCGTCTTGCTTGAGCCTGCGACCGAGCTTTCGATGATGTCGGTGTAGAGCGTGCCTTGGGCTAGAAATTTTACGTTTTTGTGTTTTGTCGCTTCTTTGCTGAAAACTTCAATGAAGGTCGCGCCGATGATTTTGCGTTTTTGCTCCGGATCGACCACCCCTTTTAGTCTGCTTAAAAATAGCTCGCTAGCATCGATCACGTCTAAGCTCACGCCGAGTTTGAGCCTAAACATCTCCTCTACCGCCTTGCGCTCACCCGTGCGGAGCAGTCCGTTATCGACGAAAACCGCTATTAGGCTCTGTGGCACCGCATGCGCCAAAAGCGCCGCTACGACCGAGCTATCCACGCCGCCGCTTACCGCGCAAAGCACTTTGGCGCCCCCTACGCGCTCTTTTATTTTGATCATCTGCTCTTTGGCGAAGCTGCCCATATTCCAAGTGCTGGTTATTCCGCAGATCTCTTTAGCGAAATTTTTTAAAATTCTATCGCCAAACTCGCTGTGGCAGACCTCGGGGTGAAATTGCAGCGCATAAATTTTACGAATCTCGTCGCCGAATACGCACCACTCACTCTCATCCGAGCTTGCCATCACCTCAAAGCCCTCCGGCAGGCTCTCGACCTTGTCCGAATGGCTCATCCAAACGGTTGAGTTATCCTCCACGCCGCCAAATAGCTTGCTAGCGCGAAGCAGCTTCAAAGAGGCTTTGCCATACTCTTTTTTACCCGCAGGCACGACGCTGGCGCCAAATTTATGCGCGATGAGCTGCATGCCGTAGCAGATACCTAAAATCGGAATTCCAAGCTCAAAAATTCTATCGTCGCAAAAATACGCGTCTTTAGCGTAAACGCTAGCGGGCCCGCCGCTTAAAATAAGGCCTTTGGGGTTTTTTGCTTTTATCTTATCGATCGGTGCGTCGTATGCGATCAGCTCGGTGTAAACGCCTTGTTCGCGCAAGCGCCTAGCGATCAGCTGGGTGTATTGAGAGCCGAAGTCCAGCACTAAAATGTCTGCCGTTTGCATGAAATTCCTTTATAAAAATTTTTGAAAGTATAACAAAGCAAAGCTAAAAACGACCTATTCGTCGCGTAAAATTCTAACGCCACCTTTCGCGTCGTTCGTTTTATTGTCGTCCGCGGCGGATGCCTCTGCGTTCGCGGTTTGCTCATCTGCGCTCGAGTAAAAAGGCGGCGCTTTGTATCCGCAGCCGCTAAGTAAAACTAAGATAAAAAATGCTAAAATACGCTTATGAAAAGCACCAAAGATATAATTTCGCATATCAGAAAAGATCCTTTATTCGCCTCCATGAGCGATAGGATCGAGTTTATGCGGCTTTTGCCGATCAATTGGCGCCGCATAATCGCGTTTATCTACGTCCGAGAGGGCGATTTGATGATAGCTCTGAAGCATCCGCTGGGGCTGCAAGAACTAAAACGCGATAGTAATATAAAATTCATAAAAGAGTTATTAAGCTTGTTCGTGCGAAGCTATCCCGCATGCGAATTTAGCGCGGTAAAAGAGATAAAATTTTTCGTCGCGGATAGAGTAATGAGCAGAAGAAGGGCGCAAATTTATAAAGCTCATTTGCGCCTGGATGGCGAAGCTTTATCTTTGGAGCGCGCAAAAGGGGAGTTTAAAAACAAAATCCAAGATCCGCAAATTTACCGCGCCTTTGAAGAGATACGAGGGCTAATCCTTGCTAATAGAGGAGATTAAGAGCCTGCCTGCTAGCCCCGGCGTGTATCAGTACTTCGATGCCGCGGGCAAGCTGCTATACGTCGGCAAGGCAAAAATTTTAAAAAATCGCGTCAAAAGCTACTTTTCTTTCACGCCCGCTCTCGCGCCGAGCCCAAGGCTGAGTGCGCGCATCGCCAAGATGATAAGCGAGGCTGTGCATTTAGAATACATCGTAACGCCCAGCGAGAGCGACGCGCTGATACTGGAAAATTCCTTCATCAAGCAGCTCAAGCCCAAATACAACATCCTACTGCGCGATGATAAGACCTATCCATATATCTACGTAAATTTAGACGACGACTTTCCGCGCTTTGAGATTACGCGAAAGATCATAAAGGGCAGAAACATCAAATACTTCGGCCCCTATTTTCACGGCGCAAAGGAAATTTTACAGACGCTTTACATGCAGTTTCCGCTCGTGCAGAAGAAAAATTGCGTCAAGGGCAAAAAGGCCTGTTTGTTTCATCAGATCGGGCGCTGCGCCGCTCCGTGCGAGGATAAAATTTCAAAGCAAGATTACGCTCATATCGTACAGAGTGCGCTTGCGGCTCTGAAAAATCCCCAAAAAATGGTGCCGCAGCTTCAGGATCGGATGGTGCGGCTCGCGCAGAGCGAAAATTTCGAAGAAGCCGCGCAGATCCGCGATAAGATCGAAATTTTAAAGCAGATGAACGTAAAGGTGGAGGTCGATCTGGCAAAGCTCGATGATTTCGAGGTCTTTGCGATTGCCGCACGCGACGGGCTCGTCTGCGCCGTGCATTTTAGCATACGCGAGGGTAAAATTTCAGCCTCAAGCTCGCACATAATCAACTGCAAAGCCCCAAGCGCCGATGATATCGCAAACGCCTACAAACAGATGATCTTAAGCGCCTTCCCGGCCGCGGCTCCCGTGGCGTGCGCTAAAATTTACGTTTACGACGAGTTTGACGATGCGGATCTGGTATGCGAAATTTTATCCAAGCGGCATGAAAGAGCCTTTAAAATTTACGCGCCGAAAATCGGCGAGAAGCGTAAAATTTGCGAGATCGCATATCAAAACTGCGAGATCAATATCAAAAAACATCTAAAAACGCACGATTACGCATTTTTACAGGAGCTGAAGGATTATTTTAATCTTACGAATTTGCCCGTAAATATCGAGGTTTTCGACAATTCGCATATGTTCGGCGCCGCAGCCGTGGGAGCTATGATAAGCTTTCAAGACGGCGAGTTTAACAAGCAAAACTACCGCCACAAGCATCTTAGCTCAAATAACGACTACGATCAGATGCGCGAGTACCTAACTAGCCGCGCGCTTAAATTTGACGAGCTTGCAGCGCCTGATCTGTGGCTCATAGACGGCGGAACGGCTCTACTAAACTTGGCGGAGGAAATAATCTGCAGCGTCGGAGCAAACGTCGATATAATCGCCATCTCTAAAGAGAAGATCGATGCTAAAGCTCACCGCGCAAAGGGAGCTGCGAAAGATAAAATTTGCACGAAGGGCGGGATTTTTTCGCTGCCTACGGACGATAAAAAACTTCAATTTTTTCAGCGCCTGCGCGATGAAGCGCACCGCTTTGCGATCTCGTTTCACCAAAAGAGCAAACGCAAACTCGATCTACAAAGCTCAAAACTGCTAAGCTTGGGCGTTAGCAAGGGAAGTCTGAAGAAGCTTTTGGACTTTTACGGCGATTTTGAGAGCATTTATGCGGCGAGCTTCGATGAGATCAGATCGCTTACGAATATCCAAACCGCGGAAAAAATTTTAAACAATCATTAACGAAAACCTAACGCAAAAAGCTATATTTAAAGATTTGTTTAGTAAAATCACCCATTAACTTTGCAGGACGGCTAAATCGTCTCCGCCTAGCGTGACGGAAGCGACTTCGTTTCTCCGGTTGAATAAAATTTAACGTCGCGTAAGCTGCGCTTTGAAGGATTTTGTATGAATTTAAATACTACAAGTGCTTTGAGACTTGTTAGCGGTATCCCGTTACTTTTGATTTTCGCGTTTGCATCATATTTCTTGTTTATCTCTTTGCAGGATTACGCCAGGGTGGGAATTTTGCAGCAACAGATTGCTAAAAACAGCAATCTTGCGGCGTTAGTAGAGCAGGTAGATAAAGAGCGCGGTATCACTTCGGCGTTTTTGGGTAGCGAGGGAAATCCCGGTATGGGAACCCTTCTATCGGGTCAACGCAAAAAAACCGACGATGCTCTTGCAAAGTATAAAGAAAGCAAAAATATCAGTGAAAATGTCGTAAAAAAGACTATTTTTGATATTTTCGCTTACGGCACCGGTAATGACGAGCTTTTGGCTGCCGAGACCGATATAGACGGTTTATTAGACAAACTTCCGCAGGTAAGAAGGGATGTCGATGCTCAAAGTAAAAGCTTCGGTGAGCTTTTCAGCTCATATTTTCAAAAATTCGACGATGATGTAAAAACAATCCAACGAGTGCTAAGAGAGGGTCTTGTAAGCTCAAATATCACCGTTTGGACGGTTTCATTGCTTAATACCTACGAGGCGATGGACGCCACCGCATCGGAGCGTGACTATATTATCGAATACATTATCGGCAGCAAGGCGATGAATCAGGCGCAGCTAAGGACCTGGGCTAGCTTCAACCTATCTAGTTCGCTCCCTAATTACTACTTCTTGCCGGAATCTGATGCTAGAGCTGCAATTTTAAAAATTCTAGACGGAGAGGAATTTCAAAACGCATTAAGAGAAACTGCTAAAATTTCAGCCACATTGCAGCAAGAAGCGGACGAGGGACATTATAGCGTGCCTTTTCAAGAGTGGTTTGCCTCTACTACACTTAAATATAAAAAACTAAGCGAAATTTCTGAAAAGATCAATGCTGAGCTTGCAGCGCATGCCGATACTTATCTAGCGCAAAGGCTAAGAAACCTATTTATCGCTCTTGGCATATGGGCTTTAGCGGCTATTTTGGTCGTTTTTGCCTTGGGTATTACAAGACGTTTAAGACAGAATGTTACCGACCTCGGCAACGTGCTTAGCCGAATCGGCGATTTGACGAATCAGCACGAACACATCGACGTTAGGACTAGTGAGGGTGTTAACAAGGCATATTCGCTTATCGAGGATGCGCTTGATCTGATTGCGTATCAAAAGGGCGCTGCGGAGGATGCCAATAAGGCAAAATCGATCTTTTTAGCTAATATGTCTCACGAGATCAGGACGCCGCTTAACGGCATCATCGGCTTTACGGAGCTTCTTAAAAATACCGATTTGGACGAGGAGAAGCGCGATTACGTTGATACCATCGAAAAATCGTCCGAAAACCTTCTAACGATCATTAATAACATTTTGGATGTCTCCAAGATCGAGAGCAATAAGGTCGAGCTTGAGGATATATTATTTAATCCTATCCAAGATTTCGAAAGCGCGGTTGAAATTTACGTCGCCAAGGCTGCCGAAAAGAATATCGACATCTTGCTTTACATCGATCCTACACTCGTGCACCACCTATACGGAGACATCACGAAGATCAAAGAGGTTCTTATCAACCTCATGTCAAATGCTGTCAAATTTACGCCTGAGCACGGCACTATCGTGGTTGAAATTTTAAGGGAGCCTAGCAAAGCTCCAGGAGAGGCGATCGTAACGTTTAGCGTAGAAGATACCGGCATTGGAATTTCTGAAGATAAACTTGCAAATGTATTCAACGCCTTCTCTCAGGCCGACTCTACGATCACACGCAAATACGGCGGAACAGGTCTTGGACTTACGATTTCGTCTAAATACGTAGCGATGATGGGCGGTAAGCTTCAGGTCAAATCTACCGTAGGAAAGGGTACTAGATTTTATTTCACCCTTGCTTTTAAAGAGACACAAAAAACTGATGCGGACGCAGTATTTGAAAGTATCAAAGGGCTAAATTTTGCGCTTTTAGCTGATAGCGCTGATACGATGTATAATGATATCGTTAAAAACTACATCAGCAAGCTAGGCGGTAAAATTTCGATATTTAATACGAACGCGCAGTTCCGCTCAGCGCAAAATAATAACAAATATGACGCCCTTATCACTAGATTTAAGAATTACGGCGAGGTTAGCGATATATTGAGTATGCCTACGATCTTGACTCTTAAGCCAAAAGAGCTTCAAAGTATTAGTATTTCAAATTCTAAAATTTTTACCCTCACAGAGCCTTTTAATTTAACTAAATTCGTTAAGACGCTAGATAAAATTTCAAAATCCGGAATTGCTCTAAGCAGATCGGATTTTGCTCCACAGACGCATGAGATTAAGCTGGATGCTGAAGTAGAAAAGCCTATCGCCCTTGATGAAATGATTATGGAAGAGCCGGTAGTAAAAGAAAGACCTATCATCAACAAGCTCGATGAATTACGACATGCTACTACTTCGTCGGCAGACGAGCTACGCGCTATCTTGCAAAGCAGAAGACGTACGCATGATGCCGAGGCTCATTCTGCGCATAAAGAGGAAACTGTTAGTAAGCCTAGTATTGCTCAAGAGCTCAAAAAAGAAGCTCCTAAGGTAGAAGAGCCGGTCATTAAGCCTATAGATATCGAGCCTATGAACGATATTAAGATTGAAAAGACAGAGCCTGAATCGCCAAAGATCGATATTGATATTCCTGAAATAGTAATTCCACACACAGAAAAGCCAAAGGTAGAGCCTTCAAACACAAAGGATGCCCAGACCGATATCGATGAGCCTATATCTTTGGAAATCCCTGATGATTTTGTGGGGCTCAAAACACATGCGACGCAGACCCAGGCTCCTAAAGCCGAAACTCCTAGTATCGATCTTTCTGATATCGAAATAGAGCTTCCTAAGATTAAAAAAGAGGAAGAAGAAGTAAAGGCTGAGCCTGCAAAAGTAGAAATTCCAAAGGCTAAGGTTGAGACGCCTAAGGCTGAGATTGAAATTCCTGATATAGATATCGATCTTTCGGATATCAAACCGAGCGCCAAGGTGCAAGAGCCTGCCAAAAAGGTTGAAATTCCAAGCGTAGAAGAAGAAATTCCTGTAGCCGTTAAAACTGAGCCTGAAATTCCTATCGCTAAAGCTTCGAAGCCTGATACTTCAAGTGTTTCTGCTCATGAAGATGAAATTTCAAATGTTAAACTTTCAGAACCTGAAATTCCAACTGAAAAGAAAATCGAACCAGAACCTATCGCTGTTGAGCCAGAACCGGTAGTAATTGAGCCTAAATTAAAACCTATAGAGCCAAAACTTGAAGAGGTTAAACAGGGACCGTCAAATATCGAGTCTGAACCGGTAACGCCAGTAGTAGAACCGGCAGCTCAAAATATTCCTGCCGAAGAGCCGAGTATTGAGCCAGAGCCTGTGGATATTTCAAAGGTGGAGCCTGCTACTCAAAACGTCCATGTCGAAGAGCCCGAGATCGAGCCTGTTAGCGTAAAAGTCGAACCGGTAGTTATCCCGCAGCCTGAAGAAGAGGAGATGGTCGAGGTGCCCGTCACCGTGTACGAAGACGAGCAGCAGGAAGAAACCATTATGGTCGAAGAGGATGTCGAAGTCGAAGAAGAGGTTGAAGTGCCGGTAGAGAGAAATCCTGCCGATGAAAATGTACCTTTGGTCAATAGAAAATATAACGCCAAAATCCTTATTGCGGAGGATAATGAGATCAACCAAAAGCTTATGAAGCATACACTAAATAGCTTTAATATGAATTTAACGATAGTCGAAAATGGACTTTTGGCGCTGGAAGCCAGAAAAGCCAATAACGACTATGATCTCATATTTATGGATATTTCGATGCCTGTTATGGACGGTATCGAATCTACAAAGCAGATCAAGCAATACGAGCACGAAAATAATCTCCGCCACATCCCGATCGTGGCTGTTACTGCCAATGCGCTAAAGGGCGATAGAGAGAAATTTATGGCGGCGGGGCTTGACGAATACTGCACCAAGCCGATCAAAAAGGATATCTTAGCCCAAATGCTAGATAATTTTATTGGTGATAAACGATCTGATGCAGCGCCCGCCGGTGGAACTACAAAGAAGCTGGTTAAAAAGCTTGTCAAACGCCAGGTGCCTAAGACGGTCATTAAAACCGTCAAAGTGCCTAAGACGGTAATGAAGCTAGTTCCTAAAAAAAGCATAGTTTCCGATGATGTAGTGAAAGCTAAAGGTGCGCGCGTGCCGACAAAAGATATACTTATATGCAAGGCAAACATTATGGAAAGTAAAATTTTTGCCAGCATATTAAAACACCAGTATAAAGACGTAGAAATTGCGGGTAATTTCGACCAGCTTATTTCTATGGCGGCTACGGGCAGTTATAAGCTTGTTTTGATTGATAAAAAGCTAGCAGGGCTAGACTTAGCGGCGTTAGAGAGCTTACGCCGAAAAACGTCTGCGACAAAGCTAGTGTTGTTTTCTAACGACAACGATGAAAATCCACTATTTAGCGAAGTCGCTAGTTACAATATCACCAAGTCGGGTCTTGAGAAACTCGCACAAAAATATATATAAGGATGAGGTCTTAAATGAGAGATTTGAAAGTTTTAACGGTTGATGACGACGCTATAAATTTAAAGCTACTTGAAGTTATGCTAAAAAAATACGGCAAATTCCAAACCATACTCCAAGCCAAAAATGGTTTGGACGCCCTTGCTGTACTCGAAGTTCGGCCCGTTGATTTGATTTTATTAGATATCGTAATGCCCGTGATGAATGGGCTGGAATTTTTAGATAATCTTCACGCTAGAGAGAGCATAGCTCATATCCCCGTAATTGTCCTTACGACGGACGAGACCGCTAAACGAGAGGCTTTAAATAAAGGTGCTTATGACTTTATGACAAAGCCCATCAACGATAAAGATCTTCACAAAAAACTAGACGACGTTATGAATATTATCGGCGATTAAATTGCCGATTTTGTCCTCGTAGCTCAGCAGGATAGAGCGCAAAATTCCTAATTTTGAGGCCACAGGTTCGAATCCTGTCGGGGACACCATTGCTCTTTTTGAGATATTTTGCTTTCAAATTTAAGCCCTCATATTCCATATAGAATCACGTTATAAAATTTACTTGTAGTTCGTGAAACCTTGAATTGTAAATTTTAAAATTTACTATCTTGCGCCGCGCGTTTTTTGCGACTGCATATCCGATAAATTTTAAAATAGCGCCGCAAAAGACGCCGTAAAAAAAGCGAAATTTAACGCGAAATTTTATATAATCTCACGATTTAATGCGAGGAGATAGGATGAATAAAAAGGCGTATTTCGGGAGTTTCGGCGGGCAGTTCGTGCCCGAAACGGCGATGTTCGCGCTCGAGGAGTTGGAGGATGCGTACAACACCATAGCGCAGACGAAGGAATTTAAAGACGAGCTGGGTTGCTTGCTGCGCGAATACGCGGGGCGTCCGACGCCGCTATATCACGCCGCGCGCCTTAGCGAGCACTATGGGCATGAAATTTATCTAAAGCGCGAGGATCTTAACCATACGGGCGCTCATAAGATCAATAACGCCCTAGCGCAGGCGCTATTAGCCAAAAAAATGGGCAAAAAAAAGATCATCGCCGAAACCGGCGCGGGTCAGCACGGCGTGGCGACGGCGACGGCAGCGGCGCTATTCGGGCTTGAGTGCGACGTGTATATGGGCGAGACCGACGCTGCGCGCCAGCAGCTCAACGCCTTTAGGATGCAGCTTTTGGGCGCAAATTTAATCAAAATCGGCACCGGTCTTAAAACGCTCAAAGAGGCGACCACCGCGGCGATTCAGGCGTGGGTGAACGAGATTGAGAGTGTATTTTACGTCATCGGCTCGGCGGTCGGGCCGCATCCGTATCCAAAGATGGTTAGGGAATTTCAGAGCGTCATCGGCGCCGAGACCAGATCGCAGCTCGCAAGCAAGGGGATCAAAGCCGACTACGTCCTAGCTTGCGTGGGCGGTGGAAGCAATGCGATAGGAATTTTTAGCGCGTTCGTGGATGATCCTAGCGTGCAACTCATCGGCGTCGAAGCGGGCGGCTTGGGCGCACATACCCCTTATCACGCAGCGACCATCACTAACGGGCGCGCGGGCATCATCCACGGTATGAAAACGATCGTACTGCAGGATAAATTCGGCATGATCGAGCCTGTTCACAGCATCTCGGCGGGGCTTGATTATCCGGGCGTAGGCCCTGAGCACGCGCATCTGCACGAGATAAGTCGCGCAAAATACGAAGCGGTAACCGACGATGAGTGCATCACAGCGCTTAAACTGCTCTGTAGGCTTGAGGGCATCATCCCCGCGATCGAAAGCGCGCACGCATTAGCGTATTTGCAAAAGCTCTGCCCGCAGCTAAAAGGCAAAAAAACGATCGTCGTAAACGTAAGCGGCAGGGGCGATAAGGATATGGATACCGTGATGAATTACAAAAAAGGAACGATTTATGGATAAGATCAAGGCGGCCTTCGCCGGCAAAAAGGCAAACATCGGCTACATCGTGGCGGGCTACCCGAGTCCAGCGCACACGAAGGAGTTTTTGTCAAATTTAGACGAAAGCGCGATCGACCTGCTTGAGATCGGCATCCCGTATTCCGATCCGCTCGCAGACGGCCCGGAAATTTTTAAGGCGAGCTTTTCTGCGGTGCAAAACGGCGTAAACGCGGAGAAGGTATTTGAAATTTTAAAAGGGGTGCAAACGCGCAAGCCGCTCGTGTTCTTGGTCTATTACAACGTGATCTTTGCCTACGGCGCGCGCGAGTTTGTAGTGCAGGCGGCGCGCTACGGCATCAGCGGGCTAATAATCCCCGATCTGCCGTATGAGGAAAATGAGGAAATTTTCGCGCTTTGCGAGGAGCTTGGTATAGCGCTCATCCCGCTTATTAGTGTTACGAGCGAGCACCGCGCCGCGCGAGTTTTGAGCCGCGCGCGAGGCTTTATCTACGGCGTGGGTGCTATCGGCGTGACCGGAAGCAAGCAAACGCCGATTTCGCGCCTTAAAAATATGGTCGCAGATCTTAAAAAAATGAGCGATCTGCCCGTAGCGATCGGCTTTGGTATCCGCACTGCCGGCGAAGTTCGCGTTACGAAAGAATACGCAGACGGCGCCATCATCGGCACTGCGATCGTAAATTTATGCGCGAACTACGGCGGGCGCGAGCTGCAAGACAAGATCGCCGAACTTTTTAATTAATGGAAAGAGTATGAAAAAGATATTTTTGATTTTAATCGCAAATTTTTGTCTCGGCGCCAATCTAATGCAATACGATCTTTTCAACCACGACGACAGCGTCGACATCGCCTTGGCGTTTGACTCCGCATACAAGCCCGACATCGTGCGCCGCGTCGACGGGCAGTCTATGAGCCTTATTTTAAAAGGGCTTGGTGGTGATGAGAAATTCAACGAAATGCGCACCAATCAAAAGGTCTTAAAAAGCTTTACGATAGCGCCCAAAGGCAAGGATATCGAGATAAATTTCCCCACCGGAGCCGATCTATCGGTCGATGCTCTTACTCAAGACGGCAATCTCAAGCTCATTTTGCGCGTAAAAAATCCCGCTTTCGATCAGAGCAAGATGAGTGTAAAGAGCGAGGCGAATGAAACGGCGCAAAGCAGCAGCAGTGGAGTTTCTGTAATGCCGATAATCGTAGCATTACTGCTTGCGGCTGCGGCTTTCGTCGGCGTGCGAAAATTTTTATCACACAAGCCGCAAAAAAGTATCGACGAGACATGGCGGGTTTTTGAAGACGACGCTAGCATGGAGGATGCCGATGTGGATGGGACGGGCATCGATGAAATTTTAAAGGACTCCTCTTTTAAAAATCAGAGCGGATCAAAGAACGCAAATTTTACCAATTATTCTGGTGCGCAAGAGTTTGCGAAGAAAGATGAAGCCTCTGCTTTAAATTCCAACAATTCTAACGACTCAAAAAACGTAGATAGCGCAGATTTTTTCAGGGGCGAGAACGTGAGCGAAGAGAGTGCACACGATAAATTTTACGATGAAGTTGCGCGTGCCAAGCGCTCGGAATCTACGGAGGCGGACGAAAACTATGAGAGTGCCGAGAATATAAGAGCAGCGGATAAAATTTCGCCGCTTAAAGTAAGCTCTGCCGAGAGTGGTACGATGGAATTTCGCGAGGGAGCAAAAGAAAGATCGGATGCAAAAGAGCCCAAGGTTTCGGCATTTAGAAGCATTTTAGAAAATGAGTTGCTTAGCTCGGATACTGCAAGACCTAGCGACGTGCGAGTAGAGCTGGTGCGCGAAATCGACGAAAATAATGCTGCCGTAGTGCTAAGCTTCGCGGGCAAAAAACATCTAGTGGTGCTAAAAAGCTCCAACGCTATCGATTGATGAGGCGTGGAATTTCGTAACTTGCGGGCTTTGCGACCCATAAAATTTTTGCAATTTGTTAAATTTTTAAAATTGTGGAATTTTATAACGCTAGAAATTTATGCTACATTCAAGCCTCATCGCCAAAAGGTCGCGATGAGGCTTAAATTTAAAAAGAAAGAGAACGCAAGCTCGGGTAAGCTTTAAAATTTAACCCGCGCCTCGCCCGTATAAGCTTAATCTAAAATCTTACTTCCAAATCGACGTAGAAATTTCGTCCAGCGCCTACTGCTACAGTTTCGCGCGTGCGGTTTGCGTTGATGTAGTGGCGATCAAAAATATTATTTACGCCAAAGCTTACGTCCGCGCCGTCAAGGACTGGAATAACGCCGTTTTTGATCTTGTAGCTTCCTCTAAAATTAGCAATTGTAAAGGACTTATCTACATAAAAATACTCCCTCCCGCGTGCAAAATATGAAGCGGGTTTGGAGTGAGGTTTGAAATAATGGCTCACCTGAAATCCTAGACTCAAATCTTGCAGCGGCGAATAATCTATGTTCGCGCTTAACTTTTTGGCGTGGTTATTGATGTTTTCGTGCGTCTTTTTATTGTAAATTCTAAGTCGCTCGAAGCTCGCGCCGAAATCAAAGTCCTGCGTTTGGTAGTTTGAGCTTAGCTCAAAACCATGCCTTTTGGCTTGATCGATATTTTGATACTGCCCGTATTGTTGCGAAAAGCCGCCCGGCGGCACGCCAAGATGCGGTAGCGGCTTAACGTCAATCATATCTTTGATATTGCCGTTAAAGTAGATAAATTTCATATTGAAGTGATCGTCCGTAAAAATTTCATCCTGTTTAAAGCTAAATCCGACCTCATACTCTTTGACGGTCTCGGGCTTTAGATCGGGATTTGGGATGTAATAATACATTCGGTTGATAGGCCCTGCTTGCGATGTCTCGTGCGGCGTAGGCGCGCGGAAACTCTCGCTGTATCCCGCTAAAAGCGTAAATTTATCAAATAGAGTGTAGGCAATCGCCGCGCGCGGAGAAAATCTGGAATCTTTAAATTTCGCGGGTTTGCCTTTGATGTTGCGATCGAATCTATCGTATCTACCGCCCAAGGTAAGCTCTAAATCATCGTGCAAGCGGATCAGATCCTGTGCAAAAAGCCCGTAGCTATTGTATTCGTTCGGAAAGGAGGCGAAATCTCTTAGCGCTCCATTTTGGATAAAGATCGCATCCTCCTGCCTATTTTCGTAATCGCCGCCGAAAGCGAAGCTATGATTTAAAAAGCCCGTATCAAATTCCGAGATATTTTTGATCTCTAGCCCCTTACGATCGTCTTTGTTCGTGTAACTGCCGGTATCTGCGCCGTCGATATAGCCGCGTTTATACTCAGCTCTGCTTTTATAGGCCTTAAAAGACATATCAACTAGCGGGCTTTGCGGCGTAAAGCTCCAATCAAAAACGTAATCTCTCTGGCTTAAATTTCCATTTACGAAGAGATCTGCATCATTTTGCCATAGTGTCTGCCACATCGTGTGTAAATTTTCGTCGTAATCAAAGGCGCTGAAGCTTATGCGGTGATCGTCTAAATTTGTGCCGATCTTAAAAAATCCGGTATCGATATGCTCGTTATTAAAGCTCTTGTCGTAGTCCGGGGCGTAGTGCGTGCCGCCGTCTGCGAACTTAACGTTGCCGTAGCTTGCGCGCTTACCGTAGAGTAAAACGTCGATCGGAATTTCCTCTCCCTTGCCGTAGATTGCGCCGCGCGTGCTATGCATATTGTTTGATTCGAGCCTCTGTCCTAGCATCAAACCTACGCTTTTACCCTCGCTTAGATAATCGCTCGCGCTTTTGGTTTGCATATTTACGATACCGCCGATTGCGCCCGAGCCGTGAAGCACGGACGAGGCGCCCTTTATGACCTCGACGCGCTTTAGGATGTCGCTATCGGTGCGAAAGGATGAGATCATATTCGAGTACATCCCCGCGCTCCTGCGCACGCCGTCTTGCTTGATGATGACGCGCTCGTCGCTTTGATATCCGAATCCGCGGATCTGAAACTGCCTGCCGATCTGACGCCCCATATCCATGCTGCCGTCAACGCCCGGTATCTGCATAATCGAATCGATCACGTTGGTTTTGGCTTTCATATCCTTGGGGGTTAAAATTCCGGCCGAGCCCGCGTATTTTAGGTTATCGACCGCGCTTACCGTCGCTTGCACGACGATTTGGCCTAGATCTTGCGACTTCGTGGCGTTGTTTTCGGCCGCATTCGCTCCGCCTATCGCGCCTATCGCAAGCGGCACCAATAAAATTTGCTTTTTCATGCCTCGACCTTTAAAATAAAATTGAAATACATTATTATATATCTACATACTTAAATAAGGTTGAAATTTAATTTCAAAAACATTTGAAATTTGTTTTTATTGGCAGCAAGCCTTGTACTCCGTCTGAGCCGCTTACGCGTTTTGACTTTGTCTTGTCCGCACCTTGCCCGCGCCGTTTCTGCCCCCTCCGCTCCGCTTGTACCCGCCTACATCACGTTCGCGCTACCTCTACGCTTTAGCTTTTTGTTTCGATCCGTCTGTGCCGAAATCTGGCAGATAAATTTGGCGTTTTTATCTCAACAAAGAGTCTAAATTTAAACATCCGCGATTTACTTGCGTCTAAATTTGGCAATCGTCCGAGCGATTTAAATCTTTCGCTTTTCGTAAATTTAGATCGGAATTTATTTGCTTTTTATTTTACAAAGGATAAAATCGCGCCTAAGAGATCGGTCGATCTAGATTATTTCAGGATTTTTTCATGAATAACGTTAAATGGTACATCGTCGCAGGCGCCGTGCTAGGCGTGCTGGGTGCGACGCTAGTGCATTTCGGGAACCCGGGCAATATGGGCGTTTGCGTCGCTTGCTTTTTGCGCGATACCACGGGCGCGCTGGGCTTTCACCGAGCTAGCGCGGTGCAATACATCCGCCCGGAGATCATAGGGCTCGTATTCGGCGGCTTTTTGGCAAGCGTGCTTTGGACGCGCGAGTTTGTGCCGGTTACGGGCAGCTCGCCGTTTGCGAAATTTTTCCTAGGGATTTTCGCGATGATCGGCTGCCTTGTGTTTTTGGGATGTCCGTGGCGCGCGTTTTTGCGCCTAGGCGGCGGCGATTTGACCGCGCTAGCCGGGTTGGCGGGTCTGATCTGCGGCGTACTCATTGGGTTTTTGCTGAAAAAGCGCGGCTATGAGGCGAGCAAAGAGGCAAGGCTTAGCGGCGCGATCGGAATTTTGCCCGTGCTACTGGGCGCTGCGCTGCTTGCGGCCTTGATTCTCGGACTCAAAACGGGCGAGGGCGGCGCGCTTTTTATCTCCGCTAAAGGCCCCGGCGCACAACACGCCGCGGTAGGCATCTCGCTGGCTGCGGGCATTATCGTGGGCGCGGTGATGCACAGAAGCAAATTTTGCAGCGTCGGCGCGTTCGGTAAAATTTTCCGCGGCGATTTCTCGATGTTTTGGGGCGTGCTAAGCGTCATTGTGTTTGCGAGCATCGCAAATATCGCGTTTGGGCAATACAAACTCGGCTTTGATGGCCAGCCTATCGCACACAACGATTTCGTTTGGAATTTCTTGGGCATGGTGCTCGCAGGCCTTTGTTTCAGCCTCAGCGAGGGATGCCCGGGCAAGCATCTAGTGCAGGCCGGCACGGGAAATTTAAGCTCGGGCGTTTTCGTTATCGGCATGGCGGCGGGTGCCGCGATCGCGCACAATTTCTTGCTCGCAAGCTCGGCTAAAGGCATCACCGAGTTCGCTCCTTACGCGGTCGCGATCGGTTTTGTTTTCGCGCTTTACGTAGGGATTTTTCAAAGACGCGTCGGCTAAGGCTGATACTTAGTTTCAGAGATCAATCGAATATAGAGGCAGCGTATCTGATCAAGCTCCGGCAGCGTACTTATAAAGAAATCTGCTGCCGGAGCGGAGCGCTCGCTACAAGATTGGCGCAAGCAGTTAGAAGTGGAATTTAAGAATTTGTAGCCGTATTCATAACGCGATAAAGCAAATGATAAAAATATATTCCGCGCAAGAAAGATTACGATCAATTTTTAAGAGTCGCGCCTTTAAATTTTAAAATTTAAAGGCTTCTTTCATCTAAAGCTCTTTAATTACTAATTAAAATCTAGCCACACGTGACGCTGGGTCTTATCCAAATTAATGTCTTTTATCCTAACGTAGTCGTCCATAGTTTCTATCGTAAAGGCGATATCTTTATCCTTGCCTCGGATTATTATATTATCGTAGAATATAAATCTAAGTTGAAATTTAAAAACCAAAAAATATATAAATTTTGAGATGAATAAAAACAAAAATGCAAGTATAGATATGAAAAATACTCTGAAACTACCTGTTTCTATATATTTTCTTACGTCGATAGCCAATACTAATATACAGATTAATAAAAAAGCGATTATCGTAGTGTATGGTTCAAATTTAAAGAGAAATCTATAAAAAGCGCCTTGCCTCCTAAGCCACTCATTATCTCTTGCAAAATAGGCTCTTTTTACATCCTTAAGATCATCTAAGAATATAGTTTTTTCGGGCATTTTATTTGTATAATAAGTAACTCGATCATTATAAAATTTTACAAGTTTCTTATTGTAAAAATTTGTAAAATATTCCATTATTATAGGCAATCCGAAAAATGGAAATACTATAAAAAGCTGATTATATCTAGTTTGATTGGGTTCGTATGAATACATAAAAATCATAATTGCAAGCGTGCATACCGTAGCAAGAACTATATAAAAATTCGTCCTATCTTTGAGCGCTAAAGGCTCTTTATTGTAATCACGAGCGCAACTCGGATTTTGTTCAAATTTATTAGGTTTTTCGTTTGTATTTATCGTAGAGTCATCCGTGAGTTTTTCAAATTTAGAATTCTTACTGTCAAAATTTTCGACGTCAGAATTTTCCTGTGATCCTTGCTCTAAATTTTTATGCCGTTCATTTAGGATTTTCTTTAGCTCTTCGAGTCTCTGTTTTTTATTCATCTTTATTCTTTATAGCCTACACAAAAATTTGTGGCGGGATTTTATCTAAATTTTTCCCTGTTTTGAGTAGAAAATAGGCTTTTAGCTCTTTGTATTCTTTGCTACTTAGAAACGAAACCTCTATAAAAGAACTTTTGTCATATATCAATATGCTGTCATTTATAATATCAAAGCCTAGCCCGTTAAAAAGCCTATATAGCAATAAAGGAAAGAAGCTAATAGATATAATTACCGCAAAAATTATCCAAAAATTTTCCTCCCTTCCGTCTATCACTACCGCTACGAAAAAAACTAAAAGCAAATATATAAAAGCAAATAGCAGCATAAGGCATTTTGTCTTTTTTGATATTTCTGGATATGACGGTCCCATGGTTCGTTTGATACAAGCTATATCTGAAATTTTGGTCTCATATAAAACGACTTCCGTCTTTTTAGAGTATAGGGTTATATCGTCGTTTTTAAAGCATATATAGCACTTGCCGAAATTTGAAAATTTATTTAATGCTCTGAGCGGAAAATAGCAATCCAGCAAAACTAGAAATAAAATTTGCTGGGCGGAAAATTTACCGCAGATCGCCATCAATATCGTAGTAATGATATAAATCGCGCCGATGATAGCATTTAAAATTATAGCATGGTCTTGTATGATTATCGGCTCTTTGTCGTAATCTCTTACCTGAGTTTTAAAATTTTGCAGAGGCGTATTAGTGGCGCAAGAGAGACCCCTTTGCGATTTTTGTTCAACGACATTCGTAAAATTTCGTTCGCTGGCATTTATAGAATTTTGCCCGCCATCGCTCGTAAATTTTAGCCCACCACCCGCCAAATTTCGCTTATTGCAATTTTTATTTTGTAAAAAATCCTTTATATTTTTATCATACCGCGTTTTGCTTATGCCAAACCTAGCAATTTCGTTGTTATGCATTTGGCTCCTCCTTATACACGCTTGATTTAGATATAATTCTCGCGCGAGTTTGCACACGGAGATCAGCCTTGCGCATTTTTTAAAATTTGCAAAATTTCGCTTATCTTTTGCGGATCTTTAATGCCTCGCGCATCCTCCACGCGACTGTTTAGATCGATAGCATAAGGACATAGCGCGAGCGCCTCACGGATATTTTGCACGCCGATACCGCCTGCGAGGATGAAAGAAGAGATCGTACTGCTTTTAGCAGCAGCACCATGTTTATCCGCACTATCATCTTTTGTGGCACTCAGCTTGTCCACTTCGCCGCCGTTATTTGAAATATTTGGCGCGCTCGTCTCATAGTCGCTTGCGCCTCGATCATTGGCGCCTTCGCTTGCGGGTCTTACACCACTCAGCCGAGCGGCAGCACACGCACACGCACTAAATTTGCACTCATCGTCATTCTTTGCGGCGCGACGATCGGCGTTCGTTTCTTGTTTCGTATTGCTCGATCGAACAATATCATGTGCGCGCTCGCTCGCTTTCTTACTATTAGAGGCACAGCACATGTTGCTTACCATCTGGAGCTTCAAATTTCCGTTTTCGTTATGCTCCGCGCAGGAATTGTTGTAGCCGTTGTTTTTGTTGCGCTTTAAATTCCCCTCGCTATATCCGCTACAGATCGCGCTATGTTTAAGATGGCTCCTTGCGCCGTCTGAGCCTTGAGCCGTGCCTGCTACATAGCATTTTTCGTCACTTGCTGCGTCATTTTGCGTATCGCATCGCCCGCTAGCCGAGTCGTATTTTGTGTCGTCTATACTTTGAGTTACGCTGCCCGCGCAGTATTTTTCACTGCTCGCCGCGCCGTATTGTCCTTCGTAGCCAAGCCCTACACATCGCAACAGATCCCAGTCGAAGCTCACGCCGTTGCCGCCCAGGCTAGCTCCTTTGGCGTCGAATAAGATCCGATCGCAGCTCAAACCCTCAAGAGGCGGCATTTCGGCGCCAATGCTTAGCACCTGCCACGCCTCTATGCCCGCCGCGTTAAGCCGCGCTTTGAAATCCTCGCTTATGCGTCCGTAAATCTGAGCGCAGTCCAGCTTGCAAAGGCCGCAAATTTTTAAAATTTGCTCCTCGTTTAGAGTTTCCGCGTCTAAAATTTTAGAATTTAGATCCTTTATCGAAGCAGGCGCGGCAGGGTTTGCGTTTAAATTTACGCTCAAATCCTCGCGCTGCTTTTCGCAGAATTCCGCGGCTTCGTAAAATTCTACGCCGCCGCTCTTGCTCGCGTAAATTTTATCTTTGCAAATTTCATCGCCGCGAGTTTTGCCGCTAAAATTTTTACATTCGCACGCGGCGACGCTGTGTTTTTCAGAGCTCAAAGCAAAAACTCCGACGCACTTTGCGCCGTTTTGGTGCGCGATACGTGCGATCTCGCGCGTTGTTTCTACGCTGACGCGGCGCTTGGAGCTTGATACGAATATCACGCCTAAAAATTCCACGCGCGCGCCCGAGCCGTCGCCCAGATTTCGCGAATCGCTGCCAAAATTTTTATCGCAATCAAAATTTTGCTCGCACGTAAAATTTGCATGATTTTGTGCGCGGTAGGTAAAATTCTTGCTGCCCTGATTAAAATTTTGTGCGAAATTTTGGCCGTCAGAATTGAAATTTCGCGTAAAATTCTCAGCATCCGAATTAAAATTCCGTCCAGAATTTTCGCCGCAAAAATTTGGAGTTTTCATTGAGCTCTCGCCGCCCGATTGCGGTAAATTTTTGGCGTCGTCCGCGCACTCTAAATTTGCGCATAAAGCCGAACTGCACGCCAGCACCGCACGAGCTTCCGCAGGCGTTTTGATACCACAAATTTTGATCTTACTTCTGTACGACATATAAAAATTCCGTCACGTAAAGCTCGCGCGCGCTTAAATTTCTGCTCGCGCGGTAGGTCGGATAGCGGATCTCTATCGTGCGCACGGAGCCGATGTGTGCGAGGTTTTTTAAAAATTCCGCCTTCGAGATGAAGCCCTCGGAATTAAAAGAGATTATTAAAAATTTCGCCGGAAATTCCGCCAGTAGCGCAAAAAATTCCTCCGCAGCACTTGATTTTTTGTTGTAAGCTGAGCGGTTCCAGCCTGCGGGGATTCCAGAGACCCTGCTAAGCCCCGTAGCATTTGGGCTCTTGCCCTCGTTTATAAAATCCGTGATCAAATTTAGCATAAAATAGTTCGAGCCGTATGGGTGCTGATTGTAAGGGGGGTCGAAATACGCGACGTCAAGCTGCGAAAAGCGCTCGCGTGCACTCTGTGCAAAGCGTGCGGCGTCTTCTTGAAAGACCGCGCTTTCACAGGCGAAATTTGAAAGCACGGGCAGGCGCAGAGAAATTTCGCCCATTATGCGAGCTAGCGCGTTTTCGCCGCTGCCGCCGAACTTGCCCACGCCCGCTTTGTCCTTGTAAAAGCCCTTAAAAACGCCGCCCGTGTTTGAGTGTATGCTCGCTTCGCTAAGTAGCGGCGCGGTGAAAAAATCGCGAAATTCTTGCGGGATTTTGCTTATCTGCTCGCAAAGCCCGCCCAAAATCAGGGCGTTTCGGCGCGTGTAAAAAGCGCGCTCGCCCGCCTTGATATTCTCATCGTCCTTCGGCGCGTACAGCTCGCTAAAAAAGCTCTCCTTCGGCGTAAAATTTCTTAAAATTTCAACGTGTAGCTCGGTCAAATCCCGCCACAGCTCGTCGCTGAAATTTGAAAGATAGCAGGAGTTTATCGCGCGCGAGTAGCCCTCCAGATCGTTTGCGATCACGAGGTTTGAGTGCGCTTTAGCCAGTCGCGCGACGATGCCGCTGCCGCTAAAGACGTCTGCGAAGCTGATCTTGCCCTGCCCAAGCTCCGTCTTAATCTCGCGGATCGCCCGCTCTATCGGCGCTAGCAGCGAGCGCTTGTTGCCCAGATAGCTGATGAGCTGCTCGCTTAAAAACTCCCTCTTTTCGCCGCTAGCCATCTAAGCTCTCGCCCCTATGTAGTTTTCGTAAAATTTCCACGTTTTGCCCGATCTGATCGCCTCTAAAATGAGCGGCTTAGCCTCCGCAGGGCTTGATACGACATCCGCGCAGTACAGCGCAAACATCGCATTTAGCACGACGATATCAAATTTCGGCCCGCTAAGCTCGCCTTTTAAAATTTGCTTTAAAATCTCGGCATTAGCCTCGCCGTCGCCGCCTTCGATATCGCTGTGAAATGCTCGAGTGAAGCCGAACTGCTCGGGACTTACGCGGTATTCTAAAATTTTACCGTCCTTGACCTCGTGGATTAGCGTCTCGTCGCACAGGCTGATCTCATCCATGCCGTCCATGCCGTGTACTACCAGAGCGTGCTTACGCCCTAAAATCATCAGCGTTTCGGCGATGAGCCCGTTTACTTCCTCCAGATAATTGCCTACGATCTGATTGCTTAGGCTTAAATTTGGATTTAAAAGCGGCCCCATTATATTAAAGACGGTTCCGATTTTTAGGCGGTTTCGCACCTCTTTGACCTCGGCGGTGATCTTGTGAAAAAACGGCGCGTGAAAAAACGCTAGCCCCGTGCGATCTAGCAGCGCCCTAATCTGCGCAAGATCGCTAAGTAGCGGCACGCCCAAAGCATCCAGAGCATCGGAGCTTCCCGATCTGCTAGTAATCGCGCGGTTGCCGTGCTTGGCGACGCGTACGCCGAAGCTTGCCGCGATAAAGGCCACGGTCGTAGAGATATTGATCGTCTTTAGCCTATCGCCGCCCGTGCCCACGATGTCAAACATCGGACTCGGATCGTCGTAGGTGATCGAGTATTTTAAGATACTGCGCACGAGCGCCGTAAGGCTGCTTGGATAGAGCGATTTTTCGCTGATCAGCACGAGCAGCCCCGCAAGCTGCACGATGTCGTAATCCTGCTCGTAAAGCGCCTTGCAAATGACGGCGTAATCGTCGCTATCTAGCGGGAAGCCCTTTTGTAGCTTCAGCATAAATGGGGCGAAATTTACCACGAGTTTCTCCTTTAAAATTATCTTTTTGCCGTAATTGATGAAATTTTCGATGATCTTTTTACCGTATTGAGTAAAAAAGCTCTCGGGATGAAATTGAATGCCGAAAACCGGCTTACTTCGGTGCTTCATCGCCATTATAATGCCGTCGTTTTCGCTCTTTGCTAAAATTTCAAACTCGCGCGGCAGCGTGGCTTCGTCCACATAAAGCGAATGGTAGCGCATAACTTCAAATTTACGCGGTAGCCCGCTGAAAAGCACACCGTCATTGAAAATTTCGATCGCCGAGCTCTTGCCGTGCAGCGGCACCTCCAGCTGCTTTATCTCCGCGCCCGCCGCATATCCGATCGCCTGATGCCCCAAACACACGCCCAAAATCGGCACGTCCAAATCCGCGCGCAAAATCTCTAAGCAAACGCCGCTATCTTTTGGGTGATTTGGCCCGGGGCTTAGGATTATGTGCGACGGGGCAAGCTCGCGCACCCGCTGCAGCGTTATCTCGTCGTTGCGGAAGTAGCGCACCTCCTCACCCGTGAGCTCCAAAATGTATTGATAAATATTAAAAACGAAGCTGTCGTAATTATCTATCATTAAAATCAAAATTTAATCCTTTTTTAGGGCATTTGTGCCTCTTTAAAATTCTAAATAGTTTAAATTTAGCCGCTTTGCGGCGAGCAAATCCGATGCCGCTTTAACGCCGCTAGCGGGCTAAATTTAAAATTCCGTCTGCGACATTGCCGCGTCGCGACGTTGCGCGTTTTGCGGCGCCGAATGAAGCTAGCCGTTAATTTTAACGCTCTCGTAGCGATCACGCTTTTAAATTTAGCCGAAGCGAACAGCGTACCGAAGCAAGCGGCGCGTCTGGCTGCTTAAATTTAAAGCGTCTAAACTTCCTCGCATAGCTCCTCGATCGCTTTAAGCGGGCTTTTGCGCTTTTTGCAGATCTCCGCGTATTCGCTCTTTGGCGAGCTGTCGTAAACGATGCCTGCGCCCGTGCCGATAAATACGAGATTGCTTAGCCCTTCACAGCCGAAATTTTCCGCATTAAATTTAGCAGCCTCAAACCGCATCGCGCGGCTAAAGCTCGGCCCGCTTTCTAAATTTAGCGTCCCGCGGTCTGCGCGAGTTTTTAAATTTAATCTCGCGTCGCACTCGCTCGCACGAGCTAAATTTTGCGCCTCGCCGCTGTCCTTTTGCGCCGCAGCACCGCGAAGCTCCGTCGCTTTGGAATTTATCCCGCCGAAAGCAGCGTCTAAATTTAAGTTGGAATTTCGTTTGAAATCCTCGTCCGAGCAGGAATCTTGCCCGTCGCGATTTACAAAGATCGCCGAGCGAATCAAGATCGCCTGCATCACGTCGCCGCTAAAGTGCCAAAATCCGATTCCGCCGCCGTATATACCGCGCTCGTAGCGCTCCAGCTCGTTTATGATCTGCATCGCGCGGATCTTCGGGCTGCCGCTTAGCGTGCCGGCAGGAAAGATCGTGCTAAGCACCTCAAATGCGCTTACCCCGCGCGACTTGCTGCCGTAGACCTCGCTTACGATGTGCATCACGCTTTCGTAGCGCACGATGCGCATTGCGTTTTGCACCCGCACTGAGGCTGGCGCGGCGAATTTGCCGATGTCGTTACGCGCTAGATCGATCAGCATCCGATGCTCCGCAAGCTCCTTTTCGTCGCTTAAAAGCTCGCGCTCAAGCGCCGCGTCGGCTTCAGCATTCGCACCTCTGCTGCGGGTGCCCGCGATGGGAGCTACAAAAATTTCGTCCTTTTTGATCTCCATAATCAGCTCGGGGCTGGAGCCCGCGACGCAGCCGTACGGCGTCGGGAAGTGAAACATATAGGGGCTTGGATTGTTCTTTTTGAGTCGCTCGTAAAACTCCAAGCTGCCGAGATTCGTGCCGATTTTTAAAATTTCGCCCAGCACGACCTGAAAAACGTCGCCGCTTTTTATCTTTTCTTTTGCGGCTTCGACCATCGCGCTAAAATGCGACTCCTCGGCGCCAAGATTGGTTAAAATTTTAAATTTAAGCTCTTTTTTCTGCGGCGCGGGCTTCGCCGCGTTTTGCGATTTTGCCTCGTTTTTTATCGCGGCATCCGTTCTTGCTGCGCTCTGCGGCGCGCCTGCCGCTTCGGCGAAGCCTTGCTGCGAGGCTTGAGAACTAAGCTCGCGCAGGCTTTCATAAATTTGGGCGTCTTTGCCGTAAAAATCGTAAATTTTGCTGATTTTATCGTAGTGCAGGTAATTTGCGGCGTCGGCGTAAAAAAACGACGGGAAGTCATACAGCGCCTGCTTCGGCGCGCCGATATTTTCGAACGCGCGCACGATGTCGTAGCCCAAAACGCCGAAAAGCCCGGCAAAGCTCGCGTTTTTAAACTCACTCGCGCCCGCTTTCGCGCTTTTTACCTCATCAAATTTAAGCTTTAGCGCCTCAAAGCTCATCTTAAATCCATCGAAATAATCGCAATCGATGCCGATGATGACCTGAGCGTCGTCCTCTGCGAGGTAGCTTTGCGGATGCGTCTTTAAAATTTCGCGGTAGTAAAAAAGCGGCTCTTCTAAAAGCATTTTCGTCCTTGGAATTTTTAGCGCCATTATACGCTGCTTAGCTTAAATTTAGCGGGCGGCGCGAGCTAGATCAGGCTTGAATGCAAGCAAAATTTTAGTAAAATGGGCGAAATTTAAGGAGAGCGTATGAAAATTTTATTTTCCCCAAGCGAGATGAAAAGCGAGCAAAGCGGCGGTCCGCGCATTTGCGAGCAAAATTTCATCTTTGCAGATCTTTACGAAAAGCGCCTGCAGATGCTGCACGCCTACGCGGATTTTACGGAGGGAGCGAGCGAGGCGGAGCTTTGCAAGCTTTTCGGACTGAAAAAATGGGATGCATCCCTGCGCGAAAATATCTTTGAAAAAGGCTGCGTCAAGGCACTTTTGCGTTATACGGGTACTGCGTATCGCGCGCTGGGCTACGCGTCGCTAAGCGCTGCGGCGCGGGAGTTTGCGGAGCGAAACACGATAATTTTCTCAAACCTTTTCGGCCCCGTGCTGGGCGGCGACGCGCTACCGAACTACAAGCTCAAGCAGGGCGAAAAATTCGGCGGTATAGACGCGGCGAAATTTTATCGCAATAGCTTCTCCGCCGCGCTGGATCGCTATCTGGCAGATGAGTGCGTCGTGGATCTGCGCGCGGGATTTTACGAAAAATTTTATGAGATGAAGCGCCAATATTTGAGTTTTAGTTTCATAAAAGGCGGCAAGGTGCTAAGCCACTACGCCAAGGCTTGGCGCGGCAAGGTGCTGCGCGAAATAGCTCTGGCAGGCGCTTGCAGCGAGGCGGAGGTGCTTGCGCTGCGTTTGGGCGGCGCTTCCGTGCTCGAGATCAAACAGATCGGGATAAAAAAGGAGATCGTGCTGGAAATTTCATAAGGCGCGAAAACCGCTCGGAGAAATTTACGATAAATTTTGCAGATTTAATGCGGATTTTTGCGTAAATTTAGCCCGGAAAATTTGCTGCGAGTTCAAATCCCGCCCCATATCCAAAGCGGTTTTACCCCGAGAAATTTGCGGGAGGAATTTTGGCGGGAGGAATTTGCGGCGGCTTTTTTGGTCTTTTACCTCTTTTTTAGCGGGCTTTGGACGGGGGACGGGCTTTTGGCGGCGAAATTTCGTCATAAATTTTTGCAATAAATTCGCGCTCTTTGCGTCTGCTCGCTCCGTATAAAATTTTGCGGCGATCTTGCCGTGACTTTGCACCGATTTCGCGGCGATTTTTAGGATACGGAGCGCGGAAATTTCGCCGCAGAATTTTGTCTAAAATTTTGCTGTGCGGGGTTTTGCCGTATGAAATTTTGCCGCGATAGAATCCTATCGAAAATTTAATCGCGACAAAAATACTGCGTCGCGATCTAAACGTGAAATTTTAATCCAAATTTACGCTAAACCGCCGCAGTATAAGCGCAGAATTATGATCTAAAATTTATACTTCGAAGCCGCAACACAAACAAATGCAGATCGAGCCAGCCCCGTATAAAATTTTAAGCCGAAATTATGACTTATATTTCATTGCGATAAAATTTTGAGCCAAAATTTCACGCTTTGAAATTCCAAAAATCCGCAAACGCAGCAAAATACGCCGTCGCTGCAAACTTCAGCAACTCCAGCGCATAAAGTTTCTAGCCGAAATCTGCAATTAAAATTCTACGCTCTGAAATTTCACGCTTTAAAATCCCGTAAATTTCCAAATTTCACAAATCCCACACATAAAATTTCAAACCGAAATCCCGCGATCAAAATCCCCCGCTTCCAAATCCAAAATTCCGCAAATTTAGCAAGCTTTAAATTTTAAAGCTATAAACTTCATCTCAAATTTCAAGGATTATAAATGCTAGAACTCCCCTTTGTCGGCGCCGTCGTGGGCTTCATATCGGGCTTTTTCGGTATCGGCGGCGGCACGGTCGTAATGCCCGTGATGATGGCTCTGGGATATGATGTCAAGACCGCCGCGGGCATCTCGGTGATGCAGATGTTCATCGTCTCGCTTTTCGGCTCATATCTGAACTACCGCGCGGGCAGACTCCGCCTAGATAGCGGCATCGCGGTGGGGCTCGGAGGGCTGTGCGGCGCCAGCCTATCGGGCTTCATCGTAAAATACTCGCCTGAAATCGTGCTTGAGATCGGCCTTCTGCTGACGCTTGCGATCTCATTTCTCAAACTCTTTAGCACGAACGTAACAAGCGGCGGCAACGCCAATCCCCACGGCGCGGTGCTGTTTTTTATCGGCTTTGCTATCGGCGCGATTGCGCTTAGCATGGGCGTGGGCGGCGCGGTATTTTTGACGCCGATTTTGGTCGGATTTTTGGGCGTCGATATCAAAAGAGCGGTCTGCATGGGGCTATTTTTCATCGTTTTCGGCTCATTTAGCGCGCTTTTGAGCCTTTCGTACAACGGCCATGTGGATTACGAACGCGGCGCGCTGCTAGCCGTGGGTGGGCTTTTGGGCGTGTATTTCGGCACCTCTCAAGCTCACCGCGCAAGGCGCGAAACGCAGAAAAAATGGCTGCTCGTCCTCTACGTCGTGCTATTTGTGCTGGCACTAAAAAAAGTGCTGCAGTAGCGCCCGCTGTAGTAGCGCTGCAGCGATTGCCGCGCTATTGTTTTGCTTTGCGATCGTTCCGCTACAAGCGTGATTTAGGCGCCTGCTACGGGCGCGTCAGAGCGATTCTATGTGCGCTGTTTTACTATGCCGCCCTTTTGCGTCTCGTAGTTTTTGCTTTGCCGTCCTCTTACATTGCGCGCGTTTGATTGCCGTCTTGCAGCGGCGCGTAAAACGTCGCGTTTCGTCGCGCGAGTAAAATTTTAAAACGAAATTTCAAAAAGAGCGAGCAAATTTTAAAAGCGGAATTTTAAATAATCGCGTTAAAATAGCGAAGTCGCACATCTTTCGTCCTATGGAGGCTAGATAGCGAAATAAAATTTACAAAATTTAAAAGGACTTGGATTGACAAACTTGATTTTAGCAGGTCTAGGCGGCTGTGCAGGCGCGATGGCGCGAGTAGGCTTAAGCGGAGCGATCGCGCGCGCAATGGACCACGCCGGGTTTTGGAGCGCGTTTCCGATCGCTACTTTTTGCGTAAATGCACTGGGAAGCTTGCTGATAGGGTTTTTACTCGCGCTAAATTTAACGCAGAGCCTGCGGGTATTTTTTGTCGCAGGCGCGCTGGGCGGCTTTACGACATTTTCTACGTTCAGCTACGATACGCTGCAATTGTTGCTGGCGCGAGAATTTGCTATCGGTGTGCTAAACGCGGTCTTAAGCGTATGCGTTTGTATGCTGTTTTGCTACGCTGGGCTGCTCGCGGGCAGAGCGCTTGCAGGCTAGCCGTGGAGCACGTGAGCTTTAAATTTAAATCGCCTCTAAGCTTGCGTTTTTAAATCAAAATTTATTTAAAATACCTGCGCTACGGAATTTTATCACGCGCATGTGCTGCAAAATTTGCGAGCGATGGGCACAATCCGACATGCAGTGCAGTTTTGCGAAAGGGCGCGCAGTAGCTTCGGCAAAGTTCAATAGCTATCAAGACGAGCAAATCGTAAGACGAGCGAAAAAGTAAAGCGAGCAAGAGGAATTGTGGCTAAATAATTGTGCTCGGCGTCGGGCAGGCTGGTAAAATCCAGATAAATTTGAAATTTGCGTGCATTCTCTGCGCATCTTGTTCGCCGCAGCTTTGTGAAATTTCGCTATCTTGCGCTTAGTTATCGCGACGCCCTAAAAATTTCGCTGTCTTGGCGCGGATAAAATAAACCTAAGCCGAGCGATAAATTTTAAAAGCTCCGCGGGCAAATTTTAAAGCTTGAAGCTTAGAATTTTAAAATTCTCGCGTAAATTTTAAAAGCTAAATTAAAGCGCGCCGAAATCACGACCTTATGTGTCAAATCCTGTAGCGCTATCTTAGATTTATCGCAAGCGGCTGCGAGCCCTCTTAATTTCGTTTCTGCAGATTTCATTAACCTGCTCGCCCTCGCTATTTCGCAAGATAACCTCGTAGTCCGTGATTTCGCGATCTTTGTTATACCCCTTGATATATCTGAATCTCGATAAAACTATTTTAAAGGATTCCACATCGTCTAAAGTATACTTATCGCGTAGCTTGACGTAGTTAAAATTTTCGCTAGTAAGCGTATGAAAATTATTAAATTTTTGCTTTAAATTTAGCGTATAAATTGCCGTGGATGCAGCGCCGTTATCGCAGCTATTGATTTGGCTCTCGCCAAAGGCAAGCGCGAGGCAAATTTCATCTCCGCAGATTACCTTTATATCTTTGGCGCTGCTGTTTATACGTATGGTTTGTCGCCACCCCTCGCCTTTGATCTCAAAGATATTGCGAGCGAGCTTTTTGGCTATTTCATCTCCGACATAACCTTCAGCTTCGGACTGATCAGCCCAACCGAGCGCGGAGTAGTTCTGCTTTTGCGGAAAATCCGCAAGCGGAGTTTGAAGCTCGCTTATAGCGTTTAAATTTTCCTCGGTGCCTTGTGGAGCCGCAAAAGAGGTACCCTCCATAGAGTGTAGATTAAAGAAGCCGATAAATTTTCTCACGACCTTATACGCCGTTTGAGAAAATATCTTGGCTTCGTTTTCAAAAAGCGAAATATCGTAGATGCCGTAGCTATAATATCCAAGCTCTCTACTTACCCACCTTTCGTCCGGCGAACGATCGATCTCGTCGTATCCATAGTAGCGCTCTGGCATATCTTTTTGTAGCAAAAAGTCGTCGCTATCGCTGTCTTTATACCTAAGCCAGACTCCAAAATCGTCCTTAATGTATAGATAATCAAACTTCGCGCCTCCTGCGAATTTTTTCTCACCTAGCCAAAATACGGGTCTTTTTTCTAAGTTCGGCGAAGCGGCGACTGGAGGCAAATTTTGTAGCTCTTTTTCAAATTTTTCATCGATATAATCGCAAGCGCTAGTGGGCATACTAGGATCGCAACCCTCGGGCGTATCGGATGAAAAAAGCAAATTTAAAATCACAAATATATACAGCACAAAAAGCACGCATGCAACGCTCACGACCAAGGCGGTAATTTTTAAAATTTTTATAAAAGTTTTCATATCTAAATTTTACCTCGTTGCACTTAAAAAGCATAAAATTTCGCTTTAAATTTGAAATCCTCCGCGCATTATCTGTACGCTTCGCCTATTGCTTCGCTAAGGCTTTTTAGCAGTTCGTCCGCGGCTTTCGCTTTATCGCGCGCGCTGCGATTTTTGCCGTTTGAAGCGCCGAGTCCCGCCCCGCTTACGCAGTCTTGCACGAAATACCACCAAAAATACCCGCCCACGTAGTTTTTCGCGTAGCGCGGCATCGTATAATATCTCCTTATCATCGCCTTTCTGCTCGCCTGCGTAGCGTCTGCTGCCGTGTTTCCGCACTCGCTGATGCCGAGTTTCGAAGCAGGGAAGGCGCTTTGCAGATCGGTAAAAATTTCGCTCCAATCAGGTGCAAAGCCCTCGTTATCGTCCTCGTAGTAGCTTACGAAAAGATAATCCAGCCCCTCTTTCATATCTTGCGGTACGAATTTTCGCAGCCACTCGCGCATCTGCGTTTTCTGCGCTCCGCTCGGCGTATAATACGCAGTAAGCGCCGTTTTAGCGCCCTTTTTGTGGATGAACTCGAATGCCGCGATCATCTTAGCGGCGATGAAATTCGCATCATCCCCCAGCCAGCCCTCGCCGTTTATTTCGTTGCCGATCTCCCAGATCGCGACGTAGGGCGCGAGCGCGGCGAAGGCGTCCGCGAACCTCTTTTCGTAACTTTTCACGCTTTTGTACGAGCTCATCTCGTAGGAGTCCACGGGGCAGGCCATCACGTACGAAACCTCGCTAAGCCGCTTAAAAAGGAGCTCGTACTCGCGCGGGCTAATTTCTTTTGACATCACGACGCGCACGGTGGGCTTTACGGGTAGGGCTTGCAGGGCGCGCACGATGCTTTGCAGCTTCGCGCCCGAGGCGTCTTGCGCGTCCTCGTACCAGCCGTCGTCGATCGTAACGCCCCAGATGAAGTCAGATTTAAAATTTTGTTTTGAAATTTTGTTTGAATTTTCGCCGTAAAGTACGCCGCAAAACAGCACCCCGCAAAACAACGCGAGAAATATGTGTTTGAAATAGACCACGGCTTGTTCCTTGATTTTAAATTTTAAAAATTTAGCTCTCTGCCGATTTTTTATCAGCCGATCAAGCAATCAAAATTTATCTCTTGCCTCTAAGATCATAAGAATAATACGAACGAGAAAAACCCTCTACGCTGAACATAGCAAAAGCATTAAGTGCAAGAGCTGCTAAGCTGAGCAGCACCGTAGCAGGCAGTGAAAAGCGCGCCAAAAATGCATTTGCAATAGCTGCAAGTACAAGCGCAATAAAGCAATATAAAAATATCGCGACGCCGCTAGTATCGGCAAGCTCCTGATAAAATCTATAAAAAAACAGAAACGATGCTATAAATCCCAATGCAAGTAGTATTTGAGCGATGATGCCGCCCGCTAAAAATATAAATAACAATACACCTATAAATATTGCCGCAAAGGCAATGGCTGCGTTACGCAAAAGGCTGCGGCTTGCGGTAAGTTTAGAGATATTATAAATGCTAAAGATAAAAAGCACGAATGCCGCTGCGCTTAGTAGTACTCCTAATCCGCCGTAAATTCCTAATAGCAATAGCACTAATTCGGCTATAGCTTTTAAGGCGCAGGCCGCGATAAAGGTGTATTTGATGAGTGCCACCTCTTTTTCTTGAGGGTTTGAGGGCTGCTGATCTTGAGTGTGGAGGTAGTCGTTTAAGTCCATGGTTGCTCCTTTAAAATTTAGCAAAAGTATATCTAAAAAACGAATAGGTAAAAATAAATTTCAAAATTTAGTGGCTCGCAGGCGGATATGTTGTATAAAGCAGGCGCCGCGTAAAGGCGGGTAAATTTAAGAGGTAAATTTTTAAAATTTAGATTGGAATTTCGGCGCTGGCACGGCGGATAAATTTTAAACGGGCTTTAAATTTAAAAAGATTTGAGATAGATTTCGCGCAGATCTGCAAATTTAAAATTTACAAATCCGCGCAAGCTGCTACAAGCGGGACTCGTAGCGACGTAGCGTGTAAAGACGTTTAAGCATCTTTTTGCGAGCTGAAATTTTTTGCTTTTTGCGGACTTCCGTCATCGGCTCAAAAAATCGTCTCGCGCGAACCTCAGTAACGACTAGGTTACGATCGGTCTGCTTCTTAAAGCGTCTGTAAGCTTCGTCAAATGATTCGTTCGGATATACCTTTACTCCAGGCACTTTCCTCACCGCCTTTCAAAAAAATAAGTCGTGAGTTTAGCGAAAAATTCCTTAAATTTGCTTTTGAAGCGCTTTTTTATACTTCCACACGCTTTTGTTGTTGCGAGTATCTATCATCGAAAGTTCTAAAAGTAGGCTCTCGCTTGCTTGTGCGGTAGAATTTTTAGCTGCAGAATTTAAGCTTTTTGCTTTTTTAGATCCTGCCTTACCGTCGTTTGCCGCAGCGGGACTTTGCGGTAAAATTTTGCCTACCAAAATGTAATCCGGCGCGTAGATCGAGCCGCTTTCTACGGCGTGATAGCCACGGCTTACGCCATCGTTGCTAAATACGAGTTCATCTTTACTTGGGGCGTCGGTGACGACTGCTTTGCCTGAATGCAGCAGCGAAATTCTAATTTTTTTACTCAAAAATTCCGCATCCACGCCGTGCGCGTTTGTTCCGTCCAGTGGCTCGATGCCGACGACGCTGAATCTACCGCCTTTCTTACCGACGATACGCTTTGAGAGTAGATCAGCGATACTTTCGCCCGCGATTCGCTCCAGATACGCGTTTGGATATCCTGCGTGGTCGATGCCTCCGGTAAGTGCTGAATTATCCGTGCTTTTAGAGCCTTTAAGCGCAGCGCAGCCCGCTAAAAAGGCACACAGCAAGATCACGAAAAAACTTATTTTAAAATTTTTCATAGCATTTCCAAATTTTATAAAATAAACTCCGCGATTATAGCGAGATTTGGTTAAATTTCGTTTTTTATAAGCAAAATTTGTAACGGATATTCCGCTCGTTCCTTTAATTTTGAGTTAAAGATTCCTTGATATACTTTCTGTCAATTTATTCAGAAAGTTCTCGGGGTGCTTATGAAAAAAATCATTAAAAGAGACGGAAGTTTTCAAGAATTTCAATCCTACAAAATAAAAGATGCTATCAAAAAAGCCTACAAAAGCGTGGGTAGCGAGTTTGACGAAAAAGTCTTTGATAATGTAATGAGCGCGATCGTTTTTAAAGACAAATTAAGCGTCGAAGATATTCAAGATCTCATAGAGAAAAAGCTCTTTGAAGCGGGCGATTTCGCCGTTTTGAAAAGCTTTATGATCTACCGTCACACGCATAAGATGCAGCGCGAGCACATCCTGGGGCTTGAGGAGGATACGACCTATATCAACTGCACCCAAACGGTCAATGAATACATCAGCAAGCAGGATTGGCGAATTTTAGCAAATTCCAATACCAGCTACTCAAACGCAGGCCTGATCAATAACACTGCCGGCAAGGTTATCGCAAACTACTGGCTAGATAAAATTTACTCTCGCGAGGAGGGCGCGGCGCATCGAAACGGCGACTATCATATCCACGATCTGGACTGTCTTACGGCGTATTGTGCGGGCTGGAGCTTGCGCGTGCTTCTAAATGAGGGCTTTAACGGCGTGCGCGGCAGAGTCGAGAGCAAGGCGCCGAAGCATTTCCGCGAAGCGCTGTATCAGATGGCGAATTTCCTTGGAATTTTACAAAGCGAATGGGCGGGCGCACAGGCGTTTAGTAGCTTTGATACATATCTGGCGCCATACGTTTTCCGCGATAAATTAAGCGACGATGAGGTTAAAAAGGCGATCACGAGCTTCGTGTTCAACCTAAACGTCCCGGCGCGCTGGGGGCAGAGCCCGTTTACCAACGTCACCATCGATATGACCTGCCCGGATGATCTAAAGACTCAGATTCCTACGCATAATAACGAGCATCTGTTTAAAAATTTACGCGACGAGGAGCTTTTGGCTGAGGCTAAAAGGCGTGGCAAGGACTCGCTCGAAGCAATGACTTACGGCGATTTCGAGCCTGAGATGAACCGCATCGTGATTGCATTTTATGAGGTTTTAACTACGGGCGATAAGTGCGGTCAACCCTTTACTTTTCCGATCCCTACGGTAAATTTGACGGAGGAGTTTGATTGGGATACGCCTGCGGCCGACGCGGTTTTTGAAAACACCGCTAAGGTAGGCTCTAGCTATTTTCAAAATTTTATCGGTTCGCAATATATCACGAACGAAAAGGGTGAGCGCGTACCCAATCCAAAGGCGTATAAGCCTGGCGCTGTGCGCTCGATGTGCTGCCGTTTGCAGCTTGATCTGCGCGAGCTTCTTAAGCGCGGCGGAGGACTTTTTGGAAGCGCGGAGATGACGGGAAGTATCGGCGTCGTAACGATAAATTTAGCCCGCCTAGGCTATCTGTATAAAAATAACGAAGAGGCGCTGTATGCGAGGCTGGATGAGCTTTTGGAGCTTGCCAAATCGACGCTTGAAAAGAAGCGAAAATTCGTTACCGAGATGTTCGAGCGCGGCCTGTATCCATATACGAAGCGCTATCTGCCGGGCTTTAACAACCATTTCAGCACTATAGGTATTAACGGCGCAAACGAGATGATACGAAATTTCAGCGGCAACAAAGAAGATATTACGACGGAATTCGGGCGTAAATTTGCCCTTAAAATGGTTGAGTATCTGCGCGAGAAGATCCGCTCGTTTCAGGAGCAGACCGGAAATTTATATAATCTCGAAGCCACGCCTGCCGAGGGAACTACGTATCGCTTCGCCAAAGAGGATAAGAAGCGCTACGCAGATATCATCCAAGCGGGATTTGATAAAAATATATATTACACCAATTCGACGCAGCTTCCGGCAAATTTCGGAAGCGATCCGTTCGAGGCGCTGGCGATGCAGGACGAGCTGCAAAGCTCCTATACAGGCGGCACGGTGCTGCATCTGTATATGAAGGAGCGCATCAGCTCGGCTCAGGCGTGCAAACAGCTCGTAAAAAGCGTAGTGCAAAACTACAAACTTCCTTATATCACGATCACGCCGATTTTCAGCGTATGTCATAAGCACGGCTATATCAGCGGCGAGCATGAATACTGCCCGAAATGCGATGAGGAGCTACTGGCGGAATACAAGGCCAAGCAGAGCAAGGGCGCCTAAATAGTGATTTAAATTTTAATCTTAATGAAAGGATGGAGAATGGAATTTCCAAAAGAGTTAGAAGCAAAACGCACAAAATGCGTCGTTTACACAAGAGTGATGGGCTATTTGCGCCCGGTAGAGAGCTTTAATATCGGAAAGAAGGGCGAACACAAAGAGCGCGTCTTTTTTGAAGAGAAAAAAGACAAAAAGCAGATCGCCTAGTCGCCGTTACCGGCCAAATGCAACAAACGCATACGAAGCCGCCGCAAGCCTTAAACCTGCATAACGCGCAGATTTACGAGATCACGCCGTTTACGATGCTTGATTTTCCTGATCACATCGCCGCGATTGTGTGGTTTTGCGGCTGCAATATGCGCTGCATATACTGCTACAACCCACAAATCGTTACTTCACTGGGTAAAATTTCAAACGAAGAGTTTCTGCGCTTTTTGGATGCGCGCGCGGGCAAGCTTCAGGGCATCGTATTTAGCGGCGGCGAATGCACCTGTGCGAGCGATTTTATCTCGCTGGCGCACGAAGTTAAGCGGCGCGGCTTTTTGCTCAAGGTCGACACCAACGGCTCAAATCCGCAAAAGATCGAAGAGGCGCTAAGCTTAGGGCTGATCGATTATATCGCGCTTGATTTTAAGGCGCCGCGGCAGGATTTTGAGCTCGTCACGAAATCAAGCTTATACGATAAATTTCTGCAAACTCTTAGACTTTTGCTGCGGCGAAATTTTAAATTTGAGGTGCGCACGACCGTGCATGCCGACTTTTTAAACGAAGCAAAGATCGAGCAGATGGCGCAAATTCTATACAGCGAGGGCTACCGCGGCGTCTATTATCTGCAAAACTTCCTGTCTACCGGCGATAATTTCGGCAATTTAAACGCGCCGCTTGCGAGTTTTGATCCGAGCAAAATCCGCACAGATCTAAAGATCGAACTTCGAAATTTTGATTAAATTTGCGCCATCGCGCGCGTCTTGCCGCGATGAATGCGATGAAATTTTAATCTAGCGCGCATTGTCCGGCGTATATTGAGCTGCGATAAAATTTCGCCCCGCCGAAAGCTTTAAAATTTGCCTTGCCGCCGCTTGCCATGTTTAAATTTCACTCCGTTCGCAGCGTAAAATTTTGTTTTATCAAGCGCTTAAAATTTTATACCGCGCAGATTTAGCTCCCCGTAAAATTTCATGCCACGTAGCCATTGCCGCTTCAAAACAAAAGGTAAATTTAGCTTGCTTTGGCTAAAATACGCCGAAATTTTTAAAAAGGCAAAAAATGGATAGGAAAAAAATCTACAACCCCTTCTCCGACGAGACGCTTACCGATCGCAAGGTCTTCAGCGGCAATCCGCAGGGAATTTTAAATTTTACCAAGGCAAAATATCAATGGGCGCTGAAGCTTTGGGATCTGATGGAGGCCAACACCTGGTTTCCAAAAGAGGTTGATACCACGGACGATGTGCGCGATTATAACTTCAATCTCACAAGCGCCGAGAAGCGGATGTATGATCTCGTATGGAGCCAGCTGATATCGATGGATAGCTTTCAGACCAACAATCTCGCCGATAATATCAACCCCTACATCACGGCTCCGGAGATCAACGCCGTGCTCGCTCGCCAAGCCTACGAGGAGGCCAACCACAGCAAGTCCTACGCTGTCATGGTCGAGGCGATCTGTGAAAATACCGATCTCATTTACGAGATGGAGAAGCACGACGATATGCTCCGCAGGAAAAACAACTACATCTCAAGCGTCTATGAGGAGCTTGCGGGCGAGGTTAGCGACGATAAGCTGCTGCTAGCGATGGTGGCGAATCAAATTTTAGAAGGGATCTACTTCTATAGCGGCTTTACGTCGATCTATGCGCTCGCGCGCGCGGGCAAGATGCTAGGCAGCGCGCAGATGATCCGCTTCATACAGCGCGACGAGATCACGCATCTGCTTCTCTTTCAAAACATGATAAATTCCGTCCGCAAAGAGCGCGCCGATCTGTTTAACAAGCGCAACGTGGATAAAATTTACGAGATGTTCGAGACGGCGGGAAACTTAGAGATCGATTGGGGCAAATATATCACGGATAACCAAATCATGGGCTTTACGGACGATATCATCGAAGAATACATCCACTACCTGGTCGATCAGCGCCTGCTTGCTATCGGGCTTGAGAAGCGATACGGCGCGAAACATCCGATAAAATGGGTCGATGATTTTTCTAAATTTAACGATCAGAAGAGCAACTTTTTCGAGAGCAAGGTCACGAACTACAGCAAAGGAAGTTTGAGTTTCGATGATTTTTAGCGGATTTTGCGGTTTGAAATTTTGCTCCGCCGCATCGCGGCGCCCGCGCTTGGACGGCATTTTTAAAAATTTTATCAGCCTTAAATTTAGGCATGGCAGAAACTTTCGCGGCTTTAAATTTAACGCCTGGCTGGGCGGGAGCGCGCCATGGTCTCGCTAGAGCGACTTCGCTGCGAAAAGATGGCGAACGACATCGCCGAGCAGGTAAGTTTAAATCCGGCGCTTTTTGAGGCGTTTTGTAGCGTCGCTAGAAGCGAGTTTGCCCCGCTTGGCGCGCACGCTTTCAGCCTTAACGCGCAGCCCATTTTAGCCAGCCAGTGGATCAGCTCGCCGCTGACGGTCGCGCGCATGACGATGGCGCTAAGCGTGGATCCGAAGGTCGAGAAAATTTTAGAGATCGGCTGCGGCAGCGGCTATCAAGCGGCGATTTTAAGCAGGATGGTTCACCGCGTCTTTGCCGTAGAGCGCGTCGAGCGGCTGGTGGGTGAGGCGAAAAGGCACTTTGCAAATCTTGGGATTTCAAACATCAGCCTGCGTCATGACGACGGTAACGCGGGATGGAAAAATTTCTCCCCTTTCGATAGGATATTGCTCTCCGCGTGCGCCGAGCGGATAGACGAGCGGCTATTTGCGCAGCTGGCAATCGGCGGAATTTTGGTCGCTCCGATGAATAGAGGCGGCTCGCAAAAGATCGTTAGATTTAGTAAAATTTCGCCAAGCGAGATCAAAGAAGAGGAGCTTGGCGCCTGCGAATTCGTCCCGCTGGTGCAGGGTCGCGGATAGATCTAGCGCGCAGTAAATTTTAAAATTTCCTACCGCTTCCTAGCGCGTAAATTTAATAAAATTTGCTTTCGCGCTCCACTGCGAGATCAGAGTTTTATTAATTATTTATTTAAATTCAAGTACAATACACAATTTTTAATCTTTCAAGGATGAGTCATGCAAGATTTTAGCAAGGAAAAGATAGAGTCGCTGGTCGCCAGCTGGAAAAATCACAACAAAAACCAATTCTGGCTTAAAAAACAAACCGCGATCTCAAAGTATTTAGGCGAGATAAAGCGCTGCTTGGCGAGCTTTGATGAGGCCGAGAACGAGTTTTTGCAAACTCTGTATATAAATCTCAGCGACGGCAATCTTAGAAGCTGCAAAATTTTATCTTTGGGCGAGAAGTTCGCGCACGCCGAGTATTTCTTTATGGATCAGTTTTTTGATTCCAATATCAGCGCGTTTTATTACGATTTCGCTTTTAAAGACCGCATCGTCGGCAAAAAGGAGCTGTTTCCTAAAAATGCCGTAAAAAGCGTAGCTAGCGTGCTTAGCGGCGAGGATAAAAACATCGTCTCGCTTTATGTTTTTATCGAAAATATCGTTAAAAATTTCAATAGCTACTCTCAAGAGCGCACCGCGCGCGATATTTTTAAACAAAAGCTAGTCAATTTCTACGACGAGCTTTACAGGCTTCTTACGGTGGTGGATAGCGCTTTGGCAATCGATTTTTTCGACGTCGCTCTGCATAATCAGCCCTTCGTGCTGATGGAATTTTTAAAATCCGCGATAAATGCCGATAATTTCTATCTGATCGACAGCTACCTAAGCGACGACGGGATGCTAAATTTAGGACTTGCCGAGGGCGGCGATTTCGCACAAATTTCGCGCGAGAAGCTCTATCTGCTAGCTAGCATATTTGCGCAGTGCAACGATGAGTTCCCGACTCTCATTTATCGCGATGAAACCGCGCAAATTTTATCCTTGCTCTACGACGAAAAAGTTGAAATTTTTGAAGAATTTTACGAAGTAAGTTCGCGATTTATCGCGGAATTTACCCCGTATCCGCAGGACGTCGTGGGAGCGGCTAGGATCGTGTATTCGTCGCTATTTTTTGAATACATCAAAAACTACAAAAGCGAAGAGGTCGCGAAAAATACGATATTTTACGGCGCGATCGGTACCGGCAAGACCCGCAGATTGCGATCTTTGATCACCGAAAAGAAGCTCGCGACAAAAAATTTCCGCTACGTTTGCCTGCACGAAGGCTTTGAATACCGCGATTTCATCGACGGATTTTACGGCAAAAGTTTCATAGACGGCGAGTTTAAAGCGCTTTGCAAAGAGGCGCTAAACGATCCGAAGGGTGAGTATTATTTTCTGATCGACAATGTAAGTGCCGCGAGCTTGGATAAAATTTTAGGCGAAGCCGCGGTGCTTTTGGATCGCCGCTACGACGAGAAAGATGAGCTTTCACTGATCCGCACGAAAAATTCCCACGTAATCGACAGCTTTGAAGAGGGCGAAAAAGCGCGCGCTAGCGTCGTTTTAAAGGACGGCCGCTCATATTTTGCGGTACCTAAAAATTTATACGTCCTATGCACTCTGAATGAGCACAAATGCGTTTCGCCGTCGATTGCGAAGGCGTTTAGATGGATCAGATGCGAGTGTGATTACGGCGTGCTTGAGGATTATTTAAGAGATCGCGAGATCGTAAATGCAAGCGCGGTCGTTGCGGTTTGCAAGGCGCTGAATAAATTTATCGCCGATGAGGCAAAGGGCCTGTGTGCGATCGGGCACGGCGTATTTATGGGGCTTACGCGCTATCAAAGTGGCGCGCAGATCATGCAGGAGGGGCTAAACGGCTTTTTCGCCGAGGTGCTTGATCCGATCTTTAGGTGTGCGTCAAGCGGCGAAGATACCGCTACGAGCCTTAGCGAGCGCATCACTGAAGCCAGGAGCGTGTTTAAATTTTAGTCGCCGCTTACCGGAGATGCTATTTGCAATGAAATTTTAAAATTTCATTGCACTGCGTTTCGTTTGTGCTTGCAGATACGGCGCGCGAAATTGGGTTTAAATTTTATTTTATGCTGCGCGGGATTGCAAGACGATTGTAGCGCCATTTTATTTGTTGTGCAACACACCCATTGGATTGATTAAATTTGCTGTAAATTTAGACTTGAAATTTTAGTTCTCGCTTGCCATGTTTATCGGAGCGCGGGCACGGAGTTGGATTGAAATTTTGAGCTTTAAATTTAGCCTCAGCCGCTAAATTTACACAAAATCTTTATTTTGAAATTCTGCAGTATTTTCTACACGGAATTTTGATTGCTGGTGCAATTTCTGTTTTGATTAAATTTGATTGAATTGAAGCAAACCTGTGGGGCTAAAACAGCGCGTGCTTTTAAATTTAGCTCAAAAGCCCTGCGCCTTTTATCCTCTGCGAGCGATCCGCCGCGTAGATCCTCTTCCCGCCTACTACTTTGCTGCCCTCGATTTTGCCTCCCTTTACGTCGTATTTCCAGATCGGCGCGGCCGCCTTAAAATCCTCCACAAACTCGTTTATTAGCGCCAGAGCGACCTTGCGCTGCGGGCTTACGACGCCTGCGACGTAGGAGCTTTCGTGGATCGGCACGCCCCCGTTTGAATGCGCAAAAAGCACGAATGCGCCCTGTGCCGCGGCCTTTTGCTGCCACGCTTCGAACCAGGTCCGCAAAATCGGCTCGTAGATATCGAAGCTCAGCGCGCAGATGCCGCCCTCTTCGCGCACGATGCCTACAAAAGTAATGAACGCGCCGCAATTTGCGTCCTTAAATTTAGCGTACCAGCGCGATAAAATCGCGTTCACGTCCAAGCTGCCCTCATAAATTTCAGGCTTGATCCCGCTTAAAATTTCCGGATTAAATTTAGCCTCGTTCATAGCCGCCTTCTAAGCTTAGCCGCCGCAAACGGGAGGCAGAAGGCTCACGCGATCGCCGGATTTAAGCGCAAAATTCGCATCATAAATCATCTTATCATTTACCGCTACGGCGCAGTTTGCAAGCCACTCGCGCAAGCCTTCATCCTTTTGCAGCTCCGCTTCTACCTCTTGCAAGGAGCTTGCGTTTAGACGCAGTGGCTCGCGCCCGATCGGCCCTAGAAATTCTACCTCTACCATTTTTATCCTTTTTTAAAGATTGGGCGATTTTAACCAAAAATTCATAAAATTTTATATAATTGCGTAAAAATTTAATGAGAAAAAACGATGAAAATCGATGAAATTTCGACTCCCGCTTACGTGTGCGAGGAGCAAAAACTGGTAAAAAATTTAGAAATTTTACGCGGCGTAGGTGAGCGAAGCGGCGCAAAAATTCTGTGCGCACTAAAAGGCTTTGCGTTTAGCTTAGCGATGCCCTACGTTGACAGATACCTCTGGGGTGCTACTTGCAGCGGCCTGCACGAGGCGAAATTCGCCGCGGAATTTATCAAAAACGGCGAAATCCACACATACTCGCCCGCGTTTAAAGAGGATGATTTGGATGAAATTTTAAAAATTTCAAACCATGTCGTGTTCAATAGTGCCTCGCAGTGGCAAAAATACCGCGCAAAGGCGCTTGCTGCAGGAGCATCGTGCGGCTTGCGGATAAATCCGCAGACCTCCTTCGCGCCTAAAGACGCTTATAATCCGTGCGGCAGCTTTAGCAGGCTAGGGATGAGCCTTGAGGCGCTGCAGCGGGCGATCTTGCAAGACGACGAGTTTTTGCACGGCATCTCTGGGCTGCATTTTCACGCGCTGTGCGAAGAAAGCGCTCAGAGCCTAGAGCGGGTGCTTGAGGTTTTCGAGGCGAAATTCGGCAAGTATTTTAGAGCTCTAAAGTGGCTAAATTTCGGCGGCGGTCATCATATCACGCGCGCAGGTTACGATGTGGAGCTACTGATAGATCTGATCAAAAAATTTCGCGAAAAATACGAAGTCGAAATTTATCTCGAGCCCGGCGAGGCGGTAGGCTGGGAGTGCGGATATTTGGTCGCTAGTGTGCTTGACATAGTAGAGAACGGCGCTAAAATCGCTATTTTAGACGCTTCCGCTGAAGCTCATATGCCCGATACCGTGCTGATGCCGTATCGTCCTGCGGTACGCGGCGAGAGTAAGAGCGGTAAATTTAGCTATCGCTTCGGCGGCAATACCTGCCTCGCAGGCGACGTCGCGGGGCTTGAGAGCGGGCAGCCCGAGTATAAATTTGACGCGCCGCTAAACATCGGCGATCGGGTCATTTTCGAGGATCAGATCCACTATACGATCGTTAAAAACACGACCTTCAACGGCATCAAGCTGCCCGATCTCGTCTTAGCGGACGAGCGCGGAGAGGTTTTGGCAATCAAAAAATTCGGCTACGACGAGTATGCGAGGCGAAACTAGCGCCGCACTTAATGCAAAAATGTAATTTTGCTTTGTAAGAAAATTTTTTGCAAAAAATGATATAATCGGCTCGAATTTTATATCTAAGGAAATCCATGAAAAGATTGTTTCTCGCGCTTTTCGCCTGTATTTATGCGCAGGCTGAGGAGAAAAAATATGCCGATATCGTGCAGGGGAATAGCGATGTTTGGGGCAATGCAAGGCTTGAAAACATCGATAGTTACGGCAACGGCTTCGGTCCGATTTTTCTGCAATTTCAAGGACATCTGCAAAGCTCGGGCTTCTTTGCTTGGTTGGCGCTGGGTGCGGTTTTGGGCGTAATCATAGCTTTTATTGGGCACTACGCGATCATAGGACCGAAGCACTTCGATCATCATGCGGGCAAGCCGATCTATGCGTTTAATAAATTTGAACGACTATACCATCTTGTAGCGGCCGTCGCATGGGCGGTCTTGGTTCCGACAGGCTTGATTATGATGTTTGGCGAAGAATTCGGCGGCGGCGCTTTCGTGAGGTTTTGTAAAAACGCTCACGGACTGGCTACGATAGCGTTTGCAATCTCCGTCGTGCCGATGTTTTTACTATGGTTTTGGCGTATGCTACCGCGAGCTTACGATATCAAATGGATGATGATCGTGGGCGGCTATTTAAGCAAAAAGAAGCGCACGATCCCTGCGGGTAAATTTAACGCAGGCCAAAAGGCGTGGTTTTGGGTCGCGACTTTAGGTGGTATAGTGATGATAGCAACGGGCGCGTCGATGTTTTTCTTAGACTACGATATCCCCGCAATGAGAAGTGCGCTAGGTATGAGTCAGATCGAAATTTTAAGAGCAAGCGCGATTATTCATAATTTTTTGGGCGCGGTCTGCGCGGTATTTTTGCTCGTGCATATCTACATGGCGGTCTTTGCGATCAGCGGTGCCATCCACTCGATGATCGATGGACACAAGCCGGAGGAGGAAGTTTACGTACTTCACCACTACTGGTATCGCGAGCTGTTGGATAAGGGGCAGATCGCTAAATCGCAATTCGAAGCGAAGTACCCGCGCTTATAACTTGGGTAAATTTTATGCGGGCCTGCTTGCGCGCGGCTCGCATTAGCTTTGAGGTTCAAAGAATTTTATTTTTAAGGATTACATATGCAACTAGATTGTCGCAATTTAAATTGCCCGGAGCCGCTTTTGCGCGCTAAAAAAGCCTTCGGCGAGCTAAAAATCGGAGAGAATTTAGAAATTTTAGTAAACGACGTAGCGCCGCGCGAAAATATAAAACGCTTTTTGGCTAAAAACGGCTTTGAGGCGCAAATTTCACAAGCAGGCGCCGACACGCTTATAAAAACCGTAAAAACGGACGAGCTAAAAGATGAAAGTATCGACGATATTTATTGTAATGTCACGGCGCCAAAAAGAGGCAAGGTGATATTCCTAAACGAGGAGCAGTGCGGAAGCGGCCCGATCGGAAAGAGCTTGCTTGCTAAATTTTTAGGTGCGGCGCTAAGCTTAGATGAAAAGCCCGTAAAGGTCATCTGCGTAAACAACGCCGTGCGCATAACCACCAACCGCGGCCACGAATGCTTCGAAGCGATTAAAAAGCTAAGCGAAGCGGGAGCTGAAATTTTAAGCTGCGGAAGCTGTCTGGAGAGCTATAAACTAGTCGATAAGCTCGCGATCGGCGAGATTTCAAACGCATACGAAATCATGGACGTCCTATCAAAATACGAAGTAATCAAGCTATGATCTACAGAGATTTTAACCTCACGAAATTTATTGCAGCCGCCGGTTGAGCCGCCAAGCTTGACCCGGCGGGTCTAACCGAAAATCTTGGAAATTTAATCGAGCCCAATGCAAGCCTGCTTTCGTCCACCTGCAGCAACGAAGATGCGAGCGTATTTCGCATAAGCGACGATCTTGCGCTCGTGCAGACGCTCGATTTTATCACTCCTTTGGTGGACGATCCGTTTATCTTCGGACAGATCGCGGCGGCAAACTCCCTAAGTGACGTATTTGCAATGGGCGGCGAAGTGATAAATGCCCTAAACATCGTGGGTTTTGACGATTGTCATTTCTCAAACGAAATTCTGCGCGAAATTCTGTGCGGCGGCAAAGACAAAATCAAAGAGTGCGGAGGGGCTTTGGTGGGCGGTCACACCATCTCTACCCCCGAAATTTATTATGGGCTTAGCGTCACGGGGCGCGTAAATCCGCGTAAATTTTGGAGCAATAACACTGCGCGCGAAGGCGACCTGCTGATCCTAACAAAACCCCTCGGTACGGGCATCATCGCTACGGCTATAAAGGCGAAATTTCTTAAATTTGAAGAATTTCGTGACGCGATAGAGAGCATGATTTTGTTAAATTTTTATGCCGTGGGCGCGCTAGCGGGTTTAAAAATACATGCCGCAACCGACGTAACGGGCTTTGGGCTGCTCGGACACGCGCTTGAAATGATAAATGAGAGCGTGAGTTTTAAAATTTATCCTAGCAAAATTCCGCTTTTAAAAAGCGCCTTCAGATGCCTTGATGAGGGGCTGATCCCCGCCGGAAGCTATAAAAATTTAAAATTTATCGCACCTGGCGTCGATTCCGAGCCGGACATAACGCTTTGCGACGCGCAAACCAGCGGCGGACTTCTGCTTGCCGTAGCGGAAAAGGACGCGGCGCGAGCGCTTGCGAATTTAAAAAACGCAGGCTACGCTAGTAGCGCTATCATCGGCGAAGTAGTAGCGCGTGCCGAGCATAAAATTTATTTAGTTTAAAATCTTTATCTATTCAGCCCCCTTTAAGCATCGCTCTTGTATAATCACAATTCTGTTTCGCACCGAGCCGAACCTGCTTTCTTAACTCTTAAGTCCTAGTAGTTTTAGC
>NZ_JAHAFS010000031.1 GCF_018374135.1 Campylobacter gracilis
GCTAAATCCGTCGATCTCTAGGCCAAAAAGCGCGCCCGCCAAGGCACACGAAAATAAAATCTTTTTCATAATCTCTCCTTGATCTCGCCAAAATTTTAAGTATTTTAAAATTTTAAGGGAAGCGACGAGCGCTGGGTTAAAATTTTAAAATTCGCAGCGAGCTTTAAGATGAGCGAAATTTAAACCCGCAGAGCAAATAAAAGCGCAATTTTAATTAAACAAGGTAGCTTAATCGGCAAAATTCTAGCGGGTTGGAGGGCCTTGCTTCGCGCGTCGCTTTTAATTTGATGCGTTGAAGCCGAAGTGAGTAGTTTTGTGCGCGCTTTAGTTTGCGCCATCGCTCGCGGAATTTAGCCGTGAAATTTAAGCCGTATCACGCGACCGCAGGCGTCTTCGCATACGCAATTTATTTGAGGTTGTTGCTTTAAAATTTAATTATACGAGCGGATATTTTTTGCAAACTGCCGCGTGATTTTGATGCGCAGACGGAGGCATCGCGTTTAGAGATACCTCACGCTTTAAAATTTGATTTAATTTAAACAAAGTGTGATTGAAATGCGATTTAAATTTTATGTACCGCGGGTGTAAAATTTCGGTCGCGAAAAGCGAACTTGTCGCAAAAAATATTTAAAATTTACAGTGTACAAAACGCCTTTTGAAATTTAAAAATTTTAAGACGAGCCTACATGCTCTTTAAAAATTTAATACGTGAAATTTAAACTTTGAATAGAATGCGTCGTTCAATCCCCGCTGTGCCTTTAAAATTTAATATGCTAAATTTTTAAACGCTGGATTCAAACCCCGCCGCTGCAACTACTTTAAAAATTTAAAGCGCAAAATTTAAACCCCAGCTTTAGAATCGGGCGCGGACAATAAAATTGGCTTTTAAGATTTAAAGTGCAAAACTAAATCGCTCTATCGTACGGCCGTGGCGGTGGCTTTAAATTTTAATATGCAAAATTTTAAATCAAGTGTTGAGCGCACGACTAATCGCAGCCGTTTGCTTGAATTTTAAATCGCAAAACTTAAATTATAGAATTTAACCGCGCGCGCCGAAGGGGGGGGCTAAAAATCTAAAACGCCTTTGCCGGCTTAGATGCTAAAATCCTCGCCGAGATAGAATTTACGGACATTCGGATCGTTAGCTATCTCTTTTGCGGTGCCGCCGGCGAACAGCTCGCCGTCTTTGATGACGTAGGCACGGTCGCAGATCGCAAGCGTTTCGCGGACATTGTGATCGGTGATGAGCACGCCGATGCCAAGATCGCTTAAATCGCGCACGATGCTTTGGATGTCGTTAACGGCGATCGGATCGACGCCTGCAAATGGCTCGTCCAAAAGTAGAAATTTCGGCGTTATCATCAGGCTTCGCGCGATTTCACAGCGCCTGCGCTCGCCCCCGCTTAGGCTCACGCCTTTGCGCAATCTAATCGGCTCGATGTTGAGTAGATTTAGCATCTCATCGACTTTGCGTGAGGCCTCCGCTTTATTTTTATAGGTAATCTCCGCGGCGAGCATTAAATTTTCTTCAACGCTAAGCTCCTTAAAGATGCTGCTTTCTTGCGGTAGGTAGCCGATACCGAGCTTAGCGCGCTTATGAAGCGGAACCTTTGCGATGCTATTTTCATTAAGCAAGATATCGCCACCGCTAGCGCTTATCAGCCCACAGATCATATAAAACGTCGTGGTTTTGCCCGCGCCGTTGGGCCCTAGCAGCCCTACGATCTCGCCATTGTAAAGCTCTAGCGAGATGCCCTTAATGATCGGCGTGCCTTTTATGGTTTTTTTAAGACCCCTGACTTCCAGTTTATGCATAGCTTACCTCGTATTTTCGCCCTTGCGCGTGCGGCGTGATCCTCACTACGCAAAAATCAAGCTCATATTTTTTAAGTAAATTTATCAAATTTTCATCCGCCCATTCGATCAGATGAAGTCCCTCTTCAAATAAATTTTCAAATAGTCCGTTTTTTAAAATCCCCTCACAGCCGCCGTTATAGATGTCGTAATGATAAATTTCGCCATAGTTTTGCATGATCGAAAACGTAGGTGAGCTCACGTGCTCGTCTAACCCGTGAGCCCGCACGATCGCGCGCGCAAGAGTCGTTTTGCCGCTAGCAAGATCGCCGATTAGCAATATTATGCCGCTTTTTGGCAGAGCCTGCACGAGGCGTGAAATTTCATCCTCGCCGCAGATGAGTTCAAAGCTCTTGGACATACTTTGCCTGCTCGCTTTTGGGCGTATTTTTCGCGCTAGGAAAGGCTAGGACTTTAAAGCTTTGTTTTCTATCTAAAAAGCTTATCGTGATAACGTCGCCGATTTTAAGCTCTTTGGCGGGCTTTGCTACGACGCCGTTTACGGCCACGACGCCGCTTTTGCACATATCTTCGCTGATGGCGCGCCGCTTGGTGATATTGACTGCGTTTAAAAATTTATCGATTCTCATAGGCGTGAGTTTAGCGATATTTGCCTTAAAAGCAACTATTAAACTATTTTTGGTAGAATTTCGCCAAATTTTACGTAAAGGATTTGAGATGGCAAAAGATGTAAAAAAGGTCGTTTTGGCGTATTCCGGAGGACTAGATACTAGCATTATTTTAAAGTGGCTCGGCGATACTTACGGCTGCGATGTGGTGACTTTCACCGCAGATATCGGTCAGAACGAGGATTTGGAGCCGATCAAAAACAAAGCTTTGAAACTAGGCATCAAAAAGGAAAATATATTCGTAGAGGATCTGCGCGAGGAATTCGTGCGCGATTACGTATTTCCGATGTTTCGCGCAAATGCCGTCTATGAGGGCGAATATCTTTTAGGCACATCGATCGCGCGCCCGTTGATCGCTAAAAAGTTAGTCGAAATTGCTAAAAAAACCGGCGCGGACGCCATAAGCCACGGCGCAACCGGCAAGGGTAACGACCAAGTCCGCTTCGAGCTTGGCGCATACGCGCTAAATCCCGATATTAAGGTGATTGCGCCGTGGAGGCTGTGGGATCTGAACTCTCGCGAGAAGCTGCTTGCTTACGCTAAGAAAAACGGCATCGACATCGCCTCAAAGCCCGGCAAATCGCCGTATTCTATGGATGCGAATATCCTTCACATCTCCTACGAGGGCTTGGTGCTGGAAGATCCTGCCCATGCGCCTGAAGAGGATATGTGGCGATGGACCGTAAGCCCTAAAAATGCGCCCGATAAGAGCGAGATCATCGAGATCGAATACGAACGCGGCGATCCCGTAAAGCTAAACGGCAAGGCGTTTAAGCCGCACGAGATGCTGGCAGCGCTTAACGAGCTCGGCGCTAAAAACGGCATCGGCAGGCTCGATCTAGTAGAAAACCGCTATGTCGGCATGAAGAGCCGCGGTTGCTATGAAACTCCGGGCGGCACGATCATGCTAAAGGCTCACCGCGCGATTGAGAGCATTACGCTAGATCGCAGCGCGGCGCATCTAAAAGACGACCTAATGCCGCGCTACGCCGAGCTTATCTACAACGGCTTTTGGTTCAGCCCGGAGCGCTTGCTGCTTCAAGAGCTGATAAATAAATCCCAAGAGCACGTAAACGGCAAGGTTAAGCTAGAGCTTTATAAGGGCAACGTGATCGTGCTAGGCAGGGAAAGCAAGAGCGATAGTTTGTTTAATACCGATTTTGTGACGTTTGAAGAGGACAAGGTTTTCAATCAAAAAGACGGCGACGGATTTATCAAGCTAAGCGCGCTAAGATTTATCATCGCGGGCAAGAACGGACGCAAGCTTTAGATGAAATTTTGCCTATAGCGGCAAGGTGTGCAGGCAAATTTCACAAAACGAAATTTTAAAATTTATCGGGAAAGTAGCGAGCGGCTGCGGGCGAATTTCATAAAATTTCACGAAATTTTAGATCCGCCCGCGCCGCTTATAAAATTTTATAAATTTAAAGCTAAATTTAAAAGGATAATGGATGAAAGTATTACTGATCAAAGACGTTAAGGGGCTCGGAAAGGCGGGCGAGGTAAAGGAGGTCAAGGACGGCTACGGCAATAACTTCCTAATCGGCAAAGGCTACGCCAAAGCCGCTACGACTGAGGTTTTGCGTAAATTTGAAGCTGATAAGAAAAAGCAAGCCGAGCTAGAAAAATACGAGGTCGCAAGCTTGCAAAAACTGGCCGAGGAGCTAGCCAAGATACGCGTAAAGATCGTAAAGCAGACGGGCGAGAGCGGCGCGCTTTTCGGCTCGGTGACCAAGGATGAGATCGCAACCGCGCTAAAAGAGCAAAAAGGGATCGAAATCGATAAGAAAATTTTAGAGACCGAGGCTATCAAAACGACCGGGATTTACGACGTAAATGTCAAGCTAAAGCACGGCATAAGCGCTAAATTTGAGATAGAGGTGGCTAGTGTTTGAAGCGACTACCATTTTAGCTTACAAAGGCGCGAAGGGCTCTGTCATCGGCGGCGACGGGCAGGTAACGTTTGGAAACACTGTCTTAAAGGGCAATGCGACTAAAATTCGAAAGATCGGCAAAGAGGGTAACGTCTTGGCGGGCTTTGCGGGCAGCACCGCCGATGCGTTTAATCTTTTTGATATGTTTGAAAAGTGCTTAGATGGCGCAAAGGGCGATCTTTTAAGGGCTGTGATAGAATTTAGCAAGCAGTGGCGCAAGGATAAGTATTTGCGAAAGCTCGAAGCGATGATGCTGGTGCTGGATCGCAAAAATATCTTTCTGCTTAGCGGCACGGGCGATGTGGTAGAGCCGGACGACGGCAAGATCGCGGCGATCGGAAGCGGCGGGAATTACGCTCTTAGCGCGGCGCGAGCTTTGGATAAATTTGCAAGCTTAGACGAAGAGGAGCTTGTAAAGCAAAGCCTTAAAATCGCGGGCGAGATTTGCATTTACACGAACGAAAATATCAAAACATACGCAATTTGGGACGAAAAGAGATGATGACGCCAAAGCAGATCGTAGAGAAACTAGACGAATATATAATCGGACAAAATAGCGCCAAACGCACGATAGCGGTGGCTTTGCGAAATCGCTACCGCAGAATGGCGCTTGAAGATGAGATGAAAAACGAGGTGATGCCAAAAAACATCCTGATGATCGGCTCTACCGGCGTAGGTAAGACCGAGATCGCGCGCAGACTTTCGAAGATGTTTGGGCTTCCTTTTATCAAGGTCGAGGCGAGCAAATATACTGAAGTGGGCTTCGTGGGACGCGATGTGGAGAGCATGGTGCGCGATCTGGCCGCTGCGTCGGTAAATTTAGTGCGTGGCGAGGAATTTGAAAAGAATAAAGACAAGATCGATGATTACATCAAGCGTAAAATTTTAGAAAAAGTCCTTCCGCCGCTTCCGCGCGGAGCGAGCGAGGAGAAGGTCGCAGATTACGAAAAAAGCTACGAAAAGATGGCGGCCAAGCTCGAGCGCGGCGATCTGGACGATCTTAGCATCGAGATCGAAGTAAGCGAAAATGCGCTTGAATCAAATCCAAATTTACCGCCCGAGATGGCGAATATGCAGGAAAGCTTTATTAAAGTAATCGGAATTTCGACGCGCAAAAGCAAAAAAGAGATGAAGGTCAAAGACGCCAAGGTCGCCCTCAAAAGCGAGGCTAGCGAGAAGGTCCTCGATATGGAGAGCATCAAAGCAGAAGCCGTTAGGCGCGCGCAAAACGAGGGCATCATCTTTATCGACGAGATCGATAAGGTGGCGGTTTCAAGCGGCAATAGCGGCAGGCAGGATCCGAGCAAAGAGGGGGTGCAGCGCGATCTGCTTCCGATCGTGGAGGGCAGTAGCGTAAGCACGAAATTCGGCAATATCGACACCGATCACATCCTTTTTATCGCCGCGGGCGCCTTTCATATCAGCAAGCCGAGCGATCTCATACCCGAGCTTCAGGGGCGCTTCCCGCTTCGCGTCGAGCTTGACAGCTTAGACGAGGCGACGCTGTGTGAAATTTTAACGAAGCCGAAAAATTCGCTTCTTAAGCAGTACTCGGCGCTTTTAAAGACCGAGGGCGTGGAGCTAGAGTTTAGCGAGGACGGGGTCAAAGCGATTGCGAAATTTGCGGCAAGCACGAACGAAAAGGTCGAAGATATCGGCGCTAGAAGGCTACATACAATAATGGAAAAGGTGCTTGAGGATATCAGCTTTGAAGCGGATAAGTTCAAAGGGCAAAAGATCGTCGTGGATGAGAAGCTCGTAAGCGAAAAGCTCGCAGGCATCGCAAGCGACGAGGATCTGGCGAAATACATTTTATAAGGCGGCGCGGTAGCCACTTTTAGAATTCTACAGAGTCGCGGAATTTTGCGCTTTTGAAATTTGCAAAGCGTTAGAATTTTGGGTGCAAAATTTAGCGGAATTTTAAAAATATGCAGAATTTCGTCCTTTTAAATTTGGTGATACTTTGAAATTTTAAGTCTGTAAAATTTCAGGAATGATCTGAATTCTGCGCTGCGCGGGTTATATGTCAAGCCGTAGCGCATGGCAGGATAGAATTTAAAATTTCGCAGATAATTTACGAAGCTGCAGAATTCGCGGCTCGCGAGATTTGTAGTAGATAGAATTCCGCGCCAGGGTGGGTAAAATTTATCGCTACCGCACGGCTTGTAATTTTAAAATTTTACCCGCTTATGTGATGGCGGAATTTCAAAATTCCACCGCTTGTGCAATAGCCAACCTGCGCAAAATGAGATTTTAAATTTGCCCATCGGAGCTTGGCGCTGCGGTCGCAAGCAGGATAAAATTTTATAAATTTAAGGAAAATATGAAAAGCGGATTTGTAACGCTCATTGGGCGGACGAATGCGGGCAAGAGCTCGCTGTTAAACTATCTTTGCGGCGAGAAAATTTCGTTTGTTTCGCATAAAATCAACGCCACGCGCCGCAAGATTAACGGCATCGCGATGAACGGCGCAGATCAGGTGATTTTCACGGACACGCCGGGGTTGCATGAAAGCGCCAAGCTGATGAATAAGCTAATGGTCGAAGTGGCGCTCGGGGCGATTGAGGGCTGCGATTTGGTGCTGTTTTTGGCGCCCGTGCACGATGATACCTCAGAATACGAGAAATTTTTAAATTTAAACCCAGACACCAAACACATCGTGATTTTAACTAAAATTGACGAAGTAAATGACGAAAAGATCGTGCAAAAGCTGCTGCAATATCAAAAATTTACCGATAAATTCGAAGCGATAATCCCCGTTAGCATCAAAAAAAAGGTCTATAAAAAGCAGGTTTTGGACGAAATTTGTAAAATTTTACCCGAGCATGAGTACTTTTATGATCCTGAAATTTTAAGCGCGACTAACGAGCGCGAAATTTATCGCGGCTTCATACTTGAGGCGATCTTTGAGAGTATGAGCGACGAGATACCGTATTGCAGCGACGTCGTGATGGAAAAAGTGGTCGAAAAACCCGGTCTGATCTTGGTATATGCGCGGATCATAACGGACACCAATTCACACAAAGAGATGTTGATCGGCAAAAACGGCGAGGCGATCAAGCGGATCGGAATTCGAGCCAAAAAGTTAATTTCAAATTTTTCTAAGGTCAAAATTTACTTAAAATTAACAGTTTTTGTAAAAAAAAGCTGGAAAAATGACGAATTTAGGGTAAAAACCGATTTTATCTATTGACATTTTATTTTATTTCTATTAGTATTAGCAGCGTAGAAAATTTCATTTGGAAGTGGAGTGTTATGGCAAAGAATAGTAAAAATGCTAGTTCGATTGTTGCGATTAACAAAGTCACGCAAACCATATTCGGTCTAAGTGAGAATGAAGTTTTCGAGCACGACTTCTCAAAAGCGAATCGTGCGAAGGAAACTTACGTCTCATATATTCCGTATAAGGATATAATGACTGCGACGGTCGAGATAAGCAGATCGGTAGAGGACGCGGATCTTTTAGATGCGATCGTCGTTAAGGTGTATGAGGAGCTGGGGCTTGACACCGCTTTGGATTACAAAATCACCTATAGTGAGGTAATAGGCGCTGGCGGCGATGATAGAATTTTCAACGTCTTTGTCGTAGATAATGCCAAACTCACTTCAGAATTCGATGCAATCGCTGCTAGGACGAACTACATCGACTATGTGGCTATGGCTCCGTTTTTATACGAGGGCTTGTATAATAGAGGCGTCCTAACTCGCGACGGAATCGACTGCTTCATCTACTTGCAGCGCGACGATGCGTTTTTGGTAGTGTATCAAAACGGCGAATATTTTCAATCTCGTCAAGTAAGATACAACCTAAAATTCTTGCATGAAAAATATGTCGAGCTAGTCGGTAGCAGAGTCGATGAAGAGAGCTTTTATAGACTGCTCTCCAAACAGGGAGTAAATTTAGAAAATCCGACCGAACGCGATTATATGATCCAAATTTTTGACGATATGTTTTACTACATCAACGACGTGTTGAACGGTATTAGTAAAATTTACAACGTCAATATTCAAAACGTCTATATCGGAACAGATATCGGCAAAATTCCTGCGATAGAGGTTTTTGTAGAAAATAATCTAAAGCTAAGATACAAGGATTTTAATTTTAACGTTGCAATCAACGCAAAAGATTATCCGCTCACTCAGCTAGATATTTTGATGTTCTTGGTAGGTCAAGATTATTTAGTTACTAAAGACGACGATCACAACTATTCGCCGTTTATGAGACCTCCACCTTTGACCCAAAGATCAACCGGCAAGCTGATAGGCTATATGTTGCTAGGCTGCTTACTTGGCGCTGCATATCCTGCGTATAATTTTGGCTATGGCTATTATAATAATGTGGTGGCTAACGATAAAACCAACGAATATCAGGGCTTGGAGGATCAGCTACGTCCTGCTAGACTAGAGGTTAAACAGATAGATGATGAGATGAAAATCATCAAAGCTGATGTAAAGCAGAAAAGCGCTGAGCTTCAAAACAGAAAAGACCTTATATACGCCATAGCAGATAAAAAAGACAACTATGCGATGAAAAGCATATCTATCTTCGATATAACTAATATGGTTGTGAAAAATAAGGGCACTATGGCGAGAATCGCGGATAGGAATGAAACAATGACATTCCAAGTAAAAACTAAAAACGACAAGCAAATGACTGAATTGCTAGAAGATATTAGCAAAAAGGGAATTTATGGCGTGGATACTAAGACAATCGTTTTAAAAGAAGGTAATAAAACTGCTTTTTACGATAGCAATATTAGCGTGGAGGTTCGCCGATGAAAAAGAAAAACTCTCTAGATCAACTTGATCAATGGTTTTCTTCTAAAGGCTCAAGCGCCAGTAATTATTTTTACATAGGTTTGTTCTTGGCAGGTTTAGTGGCTTACTTTGTATTGAGTGGTTATGCTAATCCTTACTTGTCTGAAAGCGAGAGCAATTTGAATAGTGCTACCGATAAACTCATTGCTGCTCAAGAAGAGTATACCAACAAATTTAATGGTGATCCCGAAGGTTTTGTAAAAACAAAACGAAATGCTCTTAATGCTGAAAAGACAAGGCGCGATAACATTATC
>NZ_JAHAFS010000007.1 GCF_018374135.1 Campylobacter gracilis
AAAAGGCATAACCGATGTAAAGATTTTGACCGAGTAACTCGTCTGAAACCTCCGTAAACTTAGCAAACTGCTCTTTTTCTTGGACAAAGGACTTGACCACACGAACGCCACGCAAATTTTCCTTGGCAATGGCATTGATGCGTTCAAGAAGGGTTTGAAACTTGGCAAAACGAGGCCCCATCATACCCATCATGACAGCAGTCAAACCAAAAATCAAGACTACCATGAGAACAATCACCCACCACAGAGAAGGTAAAGTTTGAACAGCCAGAATAAACGAACCGATGAACAAGAGGGGGAGTCTGAAAAGAATTTGGAAGGTCATCATGACGACGTTCTGAATCTGGTTGATATCATTTGTCATTCGAACAACTAGATTTCCCGCATTAAATTGTTCAATATTGGCATAAGAAAAGGTTTGGATTTTACGGAAGGCATCCTCCCGAAGGTCAGATGAAACTCCTTGGGCAATATAGGCTGCAAGGATAACATTAAGACCACCAGCAACTAGACCGACCAAGGCCACACCAATTAACCAAGCCCCTATACTATAAATGGCTTCATATTTCCCAGCAAGGAGGGCGTCTAACACTTTCTGCAGGTAACGCGGTTGCAAAAGTGAACTAGCAACCATCAAGCCTGTCATCAGAAGCGAAGCCAAGGCCTGCCACTTGTAGGTTTTTATTTTCTGAATTAGCATACTTTCTCCTTAAAAAAGTCGGGAATTATATATTACTTTCATAAATAGATAGAATTCTGCGAATTTTTAATTATATATTTACCAAATTTTCGCTAAACTCCCCGCTCATAAATCAAAAGAAGGAGAAAAATATGAGTCTATATGACAGACGAAATTACGCGGATGGCTACGAGCTATCGGACGCATCATTGGAACAAGGACGAATCTCTCAGACCATTAAACAAACCTACGCGCTTTTAACCGCTTCGATGATAGCTGCGGCGGCAGGGGCTTTTGTGGCGATGAGTTTCGGCGTGAGCTTGGCTATTCATCCATTTTTATATCTAGTGCTTTTAATGGGGCTAATTTTTGGTATGCAAGCAGCCGTAAATCGCGGCGCCAACACGATCGCGCTGGTTTTGCTTTTTGCATTTACCTTTATTACCGGTCTTACTTTAGGTAAATTGATCGCTATTTATATCGCAGCGGGTGCCGGAGACGTAGTAACGCATGCGTTTGTGGCTACGGCGATTACTTTCGGTGCTCTTACCGTTTATGCGATGAATACAAAGACAAATTTCGATTCTTGGGGCAAGCCGCTATTGGTATCGCTTGTGGCTATTATCGTGCTAAGCCTTTTGAACTACTTCTTTTTCAAAAGCACCGTGCTTGATATAGCGATTTCAGCTTTTTCAGCTTTAATCTTTTCGATGTATATTATCTATGATACTAAAAACATCATAAACGGCACCTACACTTCACCTATAATGGCTGCCGTAGATATGTATCTAAACATCTACAACCTCTTCCTTTCGTTGCTAAGAATTTTCGGCGCAAGCAGAGACTAAATTTTACGCACCGCTTCGTGCGGTGCACTCTTAACTTAAAATTTATAAATCTTTTATTATAATCGCAAATTCAATTTTTTCAAAAGGTTTTATAGTGACTACGTTATTTTTGGTTTTACAAGTCGTCTTCGCCGTGATAATTACGATCTCCGTTCTACTGCAAAAGAGCTCTTCTATCGGGCTTGGCGCATATAGCGGAAGCAACGAAAGCTTATTCGGAGCGAAGGGTCCGGCGGGGTTTTTGGCTAAATTTACCGCCGCGATGGGAATTTTATTTGTGATAAACACACTTGTGCTTGCGTATTTCTATCAGCAAGATGCTAAATCTTCCGTAGTCGATCGCGTAAAGATTGAAGCGAATGCTACTAAATCCGTACCAAACGCTGTCCCTGGTGTGCCATCCATACCTGCTTCAGGCGCAAAGCCTAATTTCGCTCCGGCAAGTACCGAGTCAAATTCCATAATTAGCGGCGAGACCAATGCGACGGATACGAAAGTCGAAGCACCAGCAGCTCCTGCGACCGACACTACCGCAGCTAGCGCGCCTGCTCGGTCGCAAGCATCAAGCGCCGCAAGCGATACCAATGCTAGCGCTACTTCCGCAGATCAAAACACAACCAAATAAACTCTAAATTTTAAAATTTAAAAGCGCAAAATCCGCGCTTTTAAATGCTATTCTTATTTTTTTAACGCTATAATTTCGCAAATTTTATTTAAAGGATTTGAATGCTAGAAGCTATCTATAAAGAGCAAAGAGCAAACGGCGATCGAGCTATCGAGGCTTTGAAAAAGGACTTTACGACGCTACGCACCGGCAAGGTGAGCGTGGCGATCCTAGATCATATTTTCGTGGATTATTACGGCTCGCAGACCCCGCTAAATCAGGTCGCGACCGTCCTTTCGACCGATGCGGTAACGATTTCGATCACGCCGTGGGAAAAGCCGATGCTAAAGGCGATCGAAAGCGCGATTGCAGCGGCGAATATCGGCGTCAATCCGACTAACGACGGCGAGAGCGTGAAGCTATTTTTCCCGCCGATGACGATCGAGCAACGCCAAGAAAATGCTAAAAAGGCCAAAGCGATGGGCGAGAAGGCCAAAATCGGTATTCGCAACGTCCGCAAGGATGCTAACGACGAGATCAAAAAGCTCGAAAAAGACAAAGCGATCTCCGAAGACGACGCCAAAAAGGGCTATGACGAGGTACAAAAGATCACCGACTCTTACTCCGCCAAGATTGACGACGCAGTTAAGGCTAAAGAAGCCGAGCTTTTGAAGGTCTGAACTGTGAATATAGAAAAAATCTATCGCGACTGCGGCGCATATCTGCGAGGGCATTTTCTGCTTTCAAGCGGCAACCACTCGGAATTCTATCTGCAAAGCGCCAAAGTGCTAGAAAATCCGGAGCTCGCGGGACGGCTCGCAGACGAGCTCGCCGCAATAATCGAAAAAGCGGGCGTGGAGTTTGACAGCGTCTGCTCGCCCGCGCTGGGCGGAATTTTAGCGGGCTACGAGCTAGCTCGCGCGGCGAAAAAGCGCTTCATATTTACCGAGCGCGTAGATCGCGTAATGAGCCTGCGCCGCGGCTTTGAAGTGCGCAAGGGCGAGAGATTTATCGTCTGCGAAGACATCATCACAACGGGCGGCTCGGCTCTTGAGAGCGCAAGGCTCATCGAAAATCTAGACGGCGAGGTCGTGGGCTTTGCCGCGCTTGCCAATCGCGGATTTTGCAAGGTCGCAAATTTAACTGGCAGCGCCGCCAAAGCGGGAGCCAAGCTGCCCGCGGATAAGCCGTTTTTTGCGCTAGGCAATTTCGAGTTTGAAATTTACGAGCCCGCGACCTGCCCGCTTTGTGCTACCGGAAGCAAGGCGATTAAGCCAGGCAGTCGCGGAAACTAGGCGCCGATTTGCTAACAAACCGCAACGAGATTAAATTTTATCCTCTAGGCTCTAAATTTATCGCGCTGGAATTTTAAAATTTAATCTAAAACGGATCGAAATGGCAAAACAAAAAGCTAAAATTTCACCGATTTTTCTGCGTGTAAAGGCCTTCATCGTCGATCTTTTCATCATCGCGATGCCCCTATTCTACGGCGTTACCTATCTCGTCTTGGGCTCGAAAGAGGCTCTGTGGCGCAACCAAGCTGCGATCGCGCTTATCTGGCTCGCATACGGCGCTATTTGCGCAGCATTTTACGCCCGCAGCGCCCAGACGCCCGGCTATAAGCTCGCGGGGCTTTATCTCATCGACGTTCGCAGCGGACGCAAAGTAAGCTTCTTTAGAGCCTTAGCTCGCTTTGGATGCTTCGTACTTGCGGGCTTTAGCGTCATCGGGCTTTTGATCTGCTTCTTTCGCAAAGATCATCTAAACTTACACGACCTGCTAAGCGGAGCCGCGCCCGTCGTGCGAAAGGACGCACAGTGAGCGGGCAGATTTGCGGTATCGACGAGGCCGGGCGCGGATGTCTTGCGGGATCGCTTTGCGTCGCTGGCTGCGTGCTGCAGCGCGAGATCGCAGGGCTTGCCGATAGCAAAAAGCTAAGCGAGAAGCGGCGCGAGGAGCTCTACGCTCAGATCATCGAAAATTCGCGCTACAAAATCGTCGAAATTTCAAGCGCGCAGGTCGATGAGGCGGGCTTAAGCTCGTGCCTAAGATCGGCGCTTGAGCAGATTCTTGCGTATTTTGCGGGTTTTAGCGGACAGATCATTTACGACGGCAACGCAAACTTCGGCGTACGCGGGCTTCAGACGCTCGTAAAGGCCGACGCGCAAATCGCCGAAGTAAGCGCCGCAAGTATCCTCGCCAAAGTCACGCGCGACCGCACGATGTATGAGCTCGCGCGGCGCTACCCGCAATACGGCTTCGCGCAAAACAAAGGCTACGGCTCGCGCGCTCACATCGCGGCGATCGAGCGGTACGGGCTCACGCCTTTTCACCGCGCAAGCTACAAGATCAAATCGCTGCAACCCTCGCTGTTTGATTAACGCGGCAGCAAGCTTGCTTGATCAGCGAGGAAAAACCGCCGATTTCGGTTGATATTCTGGACGGTACAAAACTAATATCCAAAGACGAAGTGCGCTGATTTCGACCGATATTCCGTTGGCAAACGGCGCCGAAACTCATATTTGAAGTAAGCTTGTCGATTTCAACTGATACGACAATCGCTAGTTTCGGCGGGCGGAATCCGCTTTTTGGCTAGCTCGTCAGAATTTTAACCGCACCTCCCCCCGCCCCGCGTGGCTAAAGCCCGCTCTTACACCGCTATTTGAAATTTTAACCGCGCTTTCATATCTTGTAAGAGCCCGTACAAGGTCGGATTTTATCTAAAACTGCGAGCTCGGCTCGCTAGCTTATCCGCGTCCGAATAAATTTTAAAATTCCGCGCAGCGAAAATTCAGCCCCCGCGCCGCAATAAGGCTAAATTTAAATTTGGCCTTGACGACGAGAAGGCATCGCGCTTTAAATTTAAAACCGCGCGTAAAATTTTAAATGAGATTTTGATATAAAAAAGCGGCTAAATTTTAAAATTTCATCAAATTTAGCCGCGAGATGAGGTGCTTACTTTCTTTCGTAGAAAATTACTAAGGCGTCTTCTGCCACCCTTTTACCAGTGAACGAACTTGTTTTAATAATATCATCGGCAACATCTTCGGTTACCATAAATTTATCCGACAAACTTATGCTTTTATCGGCATTCACGATAAAATTTAGCTCAATAACAGCTTTTGATGGATACTCTACTTTTTTGCGTCCAAAAACTGCATCATATTGCTCTACTGTTAGCTGCGAGTAATAGACAGCTCTCTTAAGATATTCTATAATATAATCAACGCTATATTCTTTTTGGAATTCCCCTTTTAATTTATCGTCACAATCAACCATCTTGTCTTCATCGTCGAATTCTATTTTGCCTTTAGTTTTAAATGTTTCTTGGAATTTTACCTCATTGAGTTTGCAGTGTTCTTTTGCTAGCTTAAGCAGGCCTTGCTCATCATAGACCTTACTTTTGTAATAAATCATAGCATTATTTAAAGATGTATCCAATGCTCTTTGTTTATAAGATTTAAGGCTCTCGGTTTTATCTTGCACTATCTTTACTTTCATGCGCTCCATATCCAAGTCGCAGACCATCTTGACCGTATTTAATCCGCCGTTTCCCTCTTTGCTCCACGTGATACTTTTGCATTTTTTCGAGCCCTCGATCGCCGTGCCGATACTCATCGACTTGAAATCAGGCAAAGTGTAGTTTTTCACGAGCTCTACTTCGTCATCGCCGCATCCTGTTAAAATAAACGCCGCCAGCACGACACTTAGCACGTATTTCATCTTTAACTCCTTGAGGTGAATTTTCTAGAAAATAATGCTACCCCCCCTGCTTAAAAACGGGTAAATTTAGAGCCTAAATTTTAAAATTCCGCCGCAAAAATTTCGCTCTCTCAATACACTAAATTTCGCGCATCGCAATTTTGCCGTGATAGATTTGCGGCAGAATTCCAAGATAAACCGTCCGCATCGCATCGCCTAAATCCCCGCGCAGTTTCGCGTACGAAGGCGGTAAAATTTAGAAATTTTAACCAAACTTTCGCTATCATCACGGCTTAAATTTCACCCAAAGGAAACCGATGTTTGAATGGATCGCCTCACCTGAGGCATGGATCAGCCTGGCGACGCTCACGGGGCTTGAGATCGTGCTTGGCATCGACAATATCATCTTTATCGCGATTTTATGCGGCCGCCTGCCCGAGGCGCAGCGCGGACGCGCCCGTATAATGGGGCTCGCGCTTGCGATGTTCACGCGCATACTGCTACTTCTTAGCCTAAGCTGGATCATGGGGCTTACTAAGCCGCTATTTAGCGTGCTTGCGCGCGATTTTAGCGGACGCGACCTCGTACTGATCGGCGGTGGATTGTTTCTGCTCGTCAAATCCACGCTCGAGATCCACTCCAGCGCCACGGGCGAGGCACACGAGCGCAGCGCTAGCAGCGGCAAGGCAAGCTTCGGCGGCACGCTCGTGCAGATCGCCGTTTTGGACATCATCTTTTCACTCGACAGCGTCATCACTGCCGTGGGCATGGCGCAGCACCTGCCCGTGATGATCCTCGCAGTGATCATCGCCGTGGGCGTGATGATGCTCGCTAGCGGCGCGATCGCGCGCTTCGTGGACGCAAACCCGACGATCAAAATTTTAGCGCTTGCATTTTTGATTTTGGTGGGCGTCTCGCTGATCGCCGATGGACTGGGCTTTCACATACCTAAGGGCTACATCTACTTCTCGATGGCGTTTTCGCTGCTGGTGGAGCTCATCAATATCCAGATCCGTAAAAAATCCGCCGCGAAATAGGAGGAGCGGAATTTTGCGAGATCTGAAAGGCGCGCATGAGGTTTTCTAAATTTCTTTCACCGCGACGTATCAAGCTTGCTCGCGGCGCGGCCAGGGATTTAAAGCTAGAGCCAGCGGCTGCAGATACGGCGAAATTCAGCTTTACGCTGGAGGGCTTGCGCTTTGCAGGAATTTTGGACTTAAGGCGCGACGGACTTTATCTGCCGATACGCGAGGGCGACGAGCTGACGGTGATATATGAGGCTTCGAGTTTAAATTCCGACCACGAAGCTTTGAGAGGCTTAAATTCCCGCCGCAGCGCTTTAAGCGACACCGATTTAAGCGGCGGAAATTCCGTGCCGCGCTCTAGCTGCGAAGCTCTAAACAACGGAAATTCCACTGCCGCAAATTTAGACTGCGACGCACATAGCGATACCGCGGCAAGTGCACGTCAAAATTCTGCGGTATCTGATTTAGTGGGCAAAGATTGCAGTGGTATAAATTCCGTCGCTTTGAGCTTGATCCGCGAAGACTTTAACGAGCAGGCGAACGCTAATACGGAACTTTATACTTCGAGTTTGAATTGCAAAGATTTAAGCGGCTCCCTCTCTTTAAATTCTACCCGCGAGAGCCGTGATGGTGCTTCGGTAAACTCCGCCGCTTCCGTCCTTCCACTAGATTTCGTTAATCTAAGCCTAGGCGCGCAGCGCTGGAGGGACGCCGGCAGCACGGCGCTCGCCGCGATATTCGCAGCCTTCGGCGTAGCGCTAGCCGCGATGAGCATCTACTGCATAATCTTTATCTTTGATGCAAGGGCTCCTGCAGGACTGCTAGCCCTACTCATCCTCGCGCCTTTTGCGTATTGCAGCTTTAAGTTTATGCGAAGAGACTGGCGCGCCGCAAAGTTCGGGCGCATATTCGCAGCGCTTCCGCACTCCAAAGAGCCCAAGCGAAGCGGCGAAGCGGAGGGGTATGCTAGCGGCGTGCGCGTGCTGCTAAGCGGCGATGTTTATTATTATGGCTTCGCGCTGGACGGGCTATATTTATCGGGCGACAGCAAGCGGCGTATCGTCTCCGGCGCGCTACGCACAGATCAGAATTTAGCGGAGCTTGCGGACGGCGAAAATTGCATGAAATTTAAGAATTTAGACGCAGAAAATTCCGCAAATTCTACGAGCGTTAAGAATTTTGCAAAATCAGCAAATTCCGCAAGCTCTGTAAATTCTACTAACGCAAGAAATTCTATAAATTTCGCCCGCTCCGCCAAAGCCACGGCACCCGCCAAGGCGAAGGACGCTTCGCAGAGCTTTGAGCTGCAAAACGGCGATATTCTCCGCGCTCGCTACAAAGACTACCGCGTAAGCGGGCTTTGGAATCAAAGCCGCGGCATGAAGCTAGGCGATACGCGCAGTGGACTTCGGCGCGTAGCAGATTTTATCGCGAGCGTGGCGCTACAAATAGGTCTGCGTCTAGGCGGCGCGCTCGTGCTGACGCAGCTCGGCGATCACATCGGCGGCTCCTTCGGCAACGCCCTAAGCTTTATCGGATTTTTGCTGCTGCTTAGCCTTATGCTTTGAAAGGCGAATTTCAAGCGACAACCTCGCGGAATTTTGCAACTTCAAGGAATTTCAAATTTCGCAATTTCGCAGAATTCCGCAGCAAGCGGATTTGGATTTTAAATTTCAAGGCGCGGCAAAATTTCAAATTTCAGGCGCGTAAGATTTCGGCTGCGAAATTTTAAAATTCTAAATTTTACAGCGTAGAATTTCAAGGTGCGGATTTTAATTTCAGAATTTTAAATTTTGCGGTGCAGAATTCCGTAGCGTGAATTAAAATTTTAAATTTCAAAATGCGCGGGATTTCAAGGCGCGTGAAATTCCAAGCACGAAACCCAAAAGCAAAATTTTAAAATTTCAAATTTTAAGGCGCGCAGAGCTGTAGCATGTGGAAGCCGCAGCACGGCGTGTGAAGTTATAGTGCGCGAGGCTGTGACACGCAAAGCTACGGCGAGCCGCCTGCTAGCTAGCTCCAAATTCTTTCGTTTAGTTTTAGGTTTTTTACGATCGCTAAAAAATGCGAAAGCTCGCGCTTGATTAACGCGGCAGGGTCGTGGCGTAGCACGCTTTCGTCTATGTCGGGCTCGAAATTATCGCGCCCCGTATTTACGAAAATATAAATTTTGCTATCTGCGAAGCTAAGGCTAACGGGCGCGGCCACGGCGTCTGCGAAGCGCAAGAGCCTCCGCATAAAGGCGGGCGTCAGAATATACATCGCGCCTGCCGCATCCTCGCAATACACGGCGAAGGCGGCGTTAAACTCCGCATCGTCCATATCGATCTTTTTTAGCCCGAGGGTGTTCGGCGCGCCGGCGCAAGCGGGAAAGATCAGGGTTTTGGCGCTTATGCGTTTGTTAAATTCCGCGTAGAAAAAGGTGTCTAGGATTTCACTTTCCAAAATTCTATTAAACAATTTCACATCGCAAAACGCAAACCTCACGCCGTCATAAACGCCCGAGACCCTGTCATTGCCGTATAAGTATCTGTCTAGTCGAAAAAAGAGCCCGGAGAGCTTGAGTTTGGCGGGATCGATATCACCTGAAATTTCATATCGATAGCCGAACGCCTTAAAATAGGGCATTAGATAGTGCTCTTTAAAAGCGCGCCGAAATTTTACCGAATAATCTCGTTTAAAGATTCTAAATAATACGAATAAGCCAGAAGCAGCCAAGATTAAAATTATAATCGCGAGTAAGATATATTTGGAAATCGTGGGGCGATTTTGTAAATCAACTAAAAATAGGCATATTATAAAAAGACCCGCGGCTTGGATTATCGTAGCTTTTATGGGGGTTTGATCGAACAAAATAACCATGATAATAACAACTGCGAATAATCCGATAAAAAACGCCAAATCTTCTATGCTTCCTCCGTCGCGCAGTTTGCATACCGAAAACGCGCCGTAGCCGAGCATGCACGCCGCCGCGAAGATCGTATTTCTTTTCGCCTTATACAAAAGCCCCAGTCTGATCTGCTCCAGCTCGCTCGCGCTCAATCGCCCCTCCTAAAATTTAAATCCGATTATGGCGCTAGCGAGCTTTAAATTTGCTTAGGAACGGCGACGAAATTTTAAAATTTAGACTTGCGTAAATTTATGGTTAAATTTTAGCGGCGGATCGTCTAAATGAAGCAAAGGCGGAATTTTGGTAGAAATTTAAGCGGCACGAAATTTTAAAAATTCCGTGCCGTAAGAGAGATAAAATTTCACTACGCCGCGTCGTAAAATTTCGCGAAACAAACGCCGCAGATTATGCTGCGAAATTTAGGGTGCCCGAGCGAACGCCGATAAATTTACGGGCGCTCGCGCCGCAAAAAGCGCCGCGCGGACGCCGCTAGCAAAATTTAAATTTTTCTATAAGGTGCCTGTCCGACTTCGTAGAAGTTATTGCCCTCGCTGTCGATCGCTACGATAGCCGGAAAATCCTCTACGGTAAGTCGCGCAACCGCCTCGGGGCCGAGCTCGGGATAGGCTAATACTTCATATTTTTTGATACTTTGGCTGATTAGCGCGCCCGCTCCGCCGATAGCGACCATATAGACGCAGCCTGATTTTTTCATCGCCTCTACGACGGCGTCGCTGCGGTAGCCCTTGCCGATCATGCCGTTGATGCCGACTTCGTTTATCATCGTCGGAGTATATTTATCCATGCGTCCGCTAGTCGTAGGTCCTGCAGCGCCGATAGCCTGACCCGGTTTGGCAGGGGTCGGCCCCAGATAATATATCGTCTCGCCGGCTAAGTTTACGGGTAGCTTCTCGCCGCGAGCGAGAGTTTCGGTTAGAGCCTTGTGTGCGGCATCGCGAGCTGCGATGATGGTGCCGCTGATTAGGACGTTATCGCCCGCCTTTAGGCTTTTTACTACGCTTTTATCGAAAGGCGCGGTAATTCTTTTAACTTCTGACATGATTTCCTCCTTATAGTTCGGCATCGGCATGGCGAGCCGCGTGGCAGTTGATATTAACGGCGACCGGAAGCCCTGCTATGTGGGTCGGATACCACTCTACATTTACCTTAACGGCGGTATTTATGCCGCCCAAACCCTGCGGACCGACGCCCGTAGCGCGCGCCATCTCCAATAATTCATCCTCTAGCTTGGCGTAGCGCTCGTCGGGATTTCTGCTGTCGATCGAGCGAACCGCGGCTTGCTTGGCCAAAAGCGCCGCCTTATCCATCGTGCCGCCGATACCGATGCCTACGACCATAGGAGGGCAAGCGTTAGGACCAGCGTATTTGACCGCCTCTAAAAATACTTTTTTTACCCCCTCGATGCCGTCTGCCGGTACGAGCATTTTTAGCACCGATTTGTTTTCACTACCGAAGCCTTTTGGGGCTACTTTGATCTTAAGCTTGTCGCCGGGGACGATGCGGGTATTGATGACTGCGGGAGTATTGTTCGTGGTGTTTTTGCGCTCAAAAAGTGGCTCTGCGACCACGGATTTGCGCAGATAGCCGCCTACGTAGCCGTCCGCAACACCTGCGTTGATAGCATCCTCCAGATATCCGCCCTCGATATGTACGTCCTGACCGAGTTCGACAAAAACCACCGTCATACCGGTATCTTGGCAGATCGGCGCGACCTCTTTTGCCGCCAAATCGGCATTTTGCAAAAGCTTGCCTAAGATATCTTTGCCGATAGGCGAAGTCTCGTTCTCGCGCGCTTTCTCAAATGCCGCGCGCATATCTGGCGTGACGTGATAACAGGCTTTTTTGCAAAGTTCGCTGACTACTTTGGTAATTTCATCCGCTTGGATCGTTTTCATGATCTCTCCTTGTATTGAAATTTTAATGGATTATATTCCTTTAAACTAAAAATTTAGTTTAAAATTTTATCTTCATTTAATAAATTTTAACAAAAGGCTAGAAAATAAGCGGTTTTTAATCTTTTTATAATAAAATACCGCTTTCCGAATTATCAAATACTAAAAATTTTGCGAAGAAATTTTAAAATCAAGGAAACCTATGAAAAAGAAAACTCTTGTGCTGCTCGTGGGCGCTTGTGTGCTTATAGGAATGATACTTTCTCTTGGGATTGCGGAGATGGTTCACCTTACGGGCACCGATAAATTCTGCGTATCCTGTCATACGATGCAGCCGATGGCAAACGCCTTTCACAACGATGTTCACGGCGGCAATAACCCGCAAGGCTTCAAGGCCGATTGCGTCGCCTGTCACGTTTCTCATGAAAATACCTTTATGTATCTTTGGACTAAAGCTCTAACCTCCGCAAATGATGTCTACAAAACGGTCTTTACCGATGCCGATAAGATCGACTGGCAAGAAAAGCGCAAGGAGCGAAATCATTTCGTTTATGAAAGCGGCTGTCTAAGCTGCCATCGAAATTTAAAAGAGCAGAATAACCAAGTAAATAAAGCCTGGCTCGCGCATAGGGATTATTTCGCGGGCACTATCGGCAAAACCTGCGTGCAGTGCCACGAAAACGTCGGCCACAAAAATATGGGTATAGAGATTACCAAATATTGGGATAAATACAACCAAGAAAATAACAAAACCAAGTAAAGGAGAAGCAATGCTAAAAAAAGTCGCTATTTTAATAGCCTGTATCGCATCGTTTGCATTCGCAGAAATGCCCGCGCAGCATGCGAATATGTCCGCGTCGGACGCGAACGTAAGCAATTCTGTAAACGTTAGTCTTACGAAGAATTTAAAGGTAAATAGGCAGCTTACGCCGCTAGCTAGACGCTGCGTCGAGTGCCATGCCGAAAAAACTCCGGGCGTCGTTGCGGATTGGAAGATGAGCCGCCACGCTCACGTAGGCGTTAGCTGTACCGACTGCCACTCGCAGCCAGCAGATAGCCCTATGGCAGCTAAAGAGCCGCATCCGAAAGACACAGACAATCATATTTCGGTGCTAATTAGCCCAAAAACCTGTGCCAAATGCCACAGCAACGAGGTTAAAGAGTTTGAAAACAGCGGTCACGCAAGAGGTGCTATGCAGATGCAAGCCAACAAAGGAATGGTTGATCTAATGTATCACTACGAAGGACGTGATATCCCTGATCTTAAACACGCGCCTGATATTACCGGCTGCTCTCAATGCCACGGTAGCGTCATTAAAATGGATGAGCATAACAAGCCTACCAAAGAGACCTGGCCCGTTTACGGCATCGGTACGGTTTATCCGGACGGTAGCGTAGGCGGATGCAAATCATGCCACTCGAGTCATAAATTTTCGATTGCTGAAGCTCGTAAGCCTGCTGCTTGCGCATCTTGCCACTTAGGACCTGATCATCCGGATATCGAAATTTACAACAACTCAATGCACGGACACGTATTTAACGCTGAAGGCAATGAGTGGAAATTTGACAGCGCTCCTGGTACTTGGGCAGTTCCTGACTACCGCGCCCCTACATGCGCGACCTGCCATATTAGCGGCGGTGTGGGCGATCTAAACTCCACTCACAATGTATCTCAACGCTTGAAGTGGAATTTGTGGCAGCCTAAGAGCAATCTACGCACCGGCGGTAATGAGACCGCGGTAAGCGAGTTTTTAAATACCGGCAAGTTAAACATTGGTAATCCTTTGGCGGGTAACCTAAACGGTCCTGAGGCAGCGCGTGCGGAGATGAAGCAAGTCTGCAAAGAGTGCCACGCAAGCACCCACACGAATAATTTCTTTGAGGTGGGCGATAAGCAAGTGCTTCTATATAACGTTTACAACGACGAAGCGACTAAGATGCTAAAAGAGCTTAAGGAAAAGAAACTTCTAAAAGACGATCCTTGGGCGGATGCGTTCCAGCGAATCTATTATGTTTCATGGCATCACGAGGGTCGCAGAATGCGCCAAGGCGCGCTAATGGGCGGACCTGATTATTCGCATTGGCACGGTGTGTTCGAGGTCAAAAACGACATCAGAGAGATGCGCGAAATCTATGAGCGTCGCATCAAAACCGGCAAGATCGAGGAATAATCCTTCTTAGTCTGCTAAATTCTGTCAGACTAAACAGATCGAGCTTGTAAGCCCCTGCACTTCGCGGGGGCTTTTTTGTTTGGATAAAATTTTGGAATTTTGTTTCTTAATCCGCAAAGCCCATCAAAAAGCGCTCCTAAAAGCACTACAAAATCACTGTCTAATTTATTAAGATCATTGAGAATTTATGATGGAAGCGGCTGATAAATTAGAGTAAATTTATCTCTTTGCAATCCAAAATTAGCTACAATCGCGCATATCATTTAAAAGGAATTTTATGGATAAGCAAACGGCATTAGACTTTTTGAGACTTCATCAGCCGATGCCTGCGCAGCTTTCGGATCAGCTCGCGGCAGAGTTTCGCGCGGTACGGGAGTTTTTGCGTGATAATCCCTGCGACGAGGCGCTTGAGCCGCTTTTGCGCTCGCTAAACGAGGGCGACGGCGCAGGTGAATATCCACTCGTGGACGAGGTGCTAGGTGCAGCGGACGATGCTGCTGCGGTAGCTGCGATTAGAGCGGTCTTGGAGGATCCGAGCACTGGCAGCGGAGCGCGATTTTGGGCGACGCTTTTTAGCGTGAGCTTCGTTCGTAAGGAGCTCATCGCAAGCCTAGAGACATCGCTTAAATACGCAAACGATGATTTGATCGAGCTTACGAAGGAGCAGATCGAAATGTTTAAGCAGCTGACGTAAAGCTGGCTGCGTAACTTATAGTTGCGCCTTGCTCGCCAGATTGAGCCGCTACAAAGTAAATCCAAATTTATAAAAATCGGCTTAATCACAGGCTGCTTTTAAATTTTAAAATTTTGCGGTCGCTTAAAATTTTTTAGAGGCGGCGATTATGCAAGAGGCGCGCTTTATTTTCTATGCGCTGTGGTAGGCACCCTGTGCGCGAAATTTCTATCGGCAAAATAGCGTCGCCGTTAAGCGGCAAGTGGCACAGGCTCCGAGAGGTATCTACCTAGGGAGGGTAGAAATTTCACGGCGTCGTTTGAAGTAAAATTTTAAATCTACAGGCTTGTGATAGAATTTAAGTCGTAATAGTGAAGTAGAATTTAATATGCGGCGAGCACGACGCTGAAATTTTAAGCTTGCGTCGCGCAGTGACTGGATTTCGCTCGGTGCGATCCGTACGGAATTTTAAGCCGTAAAGATAAGGCGGAATTTCTCATACGCGATTTTTTTGAGACGAAATTTTAAGCAATGAGTTTGAGGCGGAATTCTGAGGCGTGAGTTAGATTATAAACTTGCACCGTCGGTGGAGGATACCGCGCCTTTTTTGCTCTGAGAACTCCTACCGCACGGCAAAGGATTTTGCGCCATTTCGCAAGCGATCTTGTAGCGAGGCTAGGCTATGAGTCTTGGTGCAGGGCATAGAAATTTGGGCGGGTGCGATCCGCGTAGGATTACACGGCACAGATTTTGCGTCCCCTTCTGCACTACTAAAAATTCTACTGAGCGGAGTTGCGATCTAGAAATTTTGCAGCGGCACAAAATTGCCTGGCGCGGATTTTGAGCTTGCGCGAAATTTTACACCGCTAGCATTCAAGAAGCGTAAAATTTTAAATTGCATGCCGCTTTAAAATTTTAAACTTATAAAATTTGAGCCGCGCTTACTTTTAAATCCTAATTACGCGCCATGTTTGGTGATGAAATTTTAAAATTTTATCACGCCAAGAGTAGCTCGATTGATTGGCGGGCGTAGCTAAAAACAAGATAGATAAAATGCATCAGCGCGTGAAGCGGGGCTAAATTTAAACTGCTGGCGAAATTTTAAAGCGCGGCCCAGACCGCTTGCGGGCGCTCGACCTTGGCTTTAAAATAGTTAAATTTAGCGCTAGTGCTCGCAAGACGCTTCGGCTACCTGATTTTTGCGGTGCCGAAGCAAAGTCCGTTTTCGTTGCACTGCATATTTTCGATTTGCGGATCCTCGCTTTCGCCGCAAATTTGGATCATCTGATGCGACGCCTCATCCATTTTGGGTTCGCTGCAATGCGAAACGCCTGGCTTTGGCTGCTCAGGATTGGAGCAGCCGCATACAAACAGCGCTGCGCAGGCGAATAAAAGAGCATTTTTCATTTTAAATCCTTTTAAAAAATTTCGTAATTTTATCTTTACAAAACTGAAATTTTACGGAATTTAAAGCGTTTCGGATAATTTAATGCGCCCTTACGGCGAGTATGGCGGCGAGCACAGCGATGAAATTTTAAAATTTCATCGCGCTAATTCATATTCTTGTATAAATTTTTAAAATCACCTCAGCGGGTGGCTTTTTCGCAAGATTTTTGTAGTATTTTATTTGAGCTCTCGCTTGTGTTTTTCCTGCCCAATTTGCACGCCTTGTCGTAGTATCTCATCGCCGCTCTTTGATCGTCGCTCTCTATATTAGAGGCGTATATCGCGCAAGATACCCAGTTCCCCTCAGAATCGCAAGATATTCTATAGTCTTCGGCGATTTCCATTCTGGCTATGTATTCCATAGATTTTAAAATTTTCGCTTCAAACTCGTCGTATCTGTCGTAAAATTGCTTTAGCTGATCGTTCAACGCAGGGTTATTTTTAAATGCGGGATCCGAGATATTTTTACCTAGCTCGCAAGCTTTTTTATAGTATTTCTCCGCTTCATTATTATCCTTTCCATCCATAGACAAGGCGTACATCTCGCAAGCAAATACATCGCCATTGCTATCGCAATCCTTCTTTTTCTGCGCGGACATCTTTGCCATATCGGCCTTATCACCTCTCACAAGAGTCGCCATAGTGCAGCCACTTTCATAGCCCGTATCGCATGCCTTTTCAAAGAGCTCAAGAGCTTTTTTATTATCTTTTGCTACTACTTTTCCTTTGCGATAAAATTCTCCTAATTCAAAACAACTAAAAGCTTGGCCGCCGTCGCATGCTTTTTTATAAAATTTAAAGGCTTTTGTCAAATCTTGTTTTGGCATTTTTATACCAAAATTATCGCTGCTTCCAGGGATATTTTCATATAATATGCCGAGAGTAGCGCAGACTTCCTCATACTTCGCGGTTCCGTTTTCATTCGTGAAGTCTTTACCACTCTCGCAAACTTTTTCCATTTCACTTATTGCTTCCTCATCCGTAAGCTCTTTTGACTCCTCGGCAAACACAAATGAGCTTAAAAAAGCTAAAGCTAAAATGAATTTTTTCATTTCTTTCTCCTTAAAATTTTTCGTATTATTTCACTTTTTGTTGTCAGATACTGTCATTTAATGATGTTAAAATTTTTATTACTTTCTTTAATTTTAAAAATTCCACAGAAGTATACCCCCCCTCCCCCCCTTAATAATCACTAAAATTTAAACAAAGTATTGCTTATCCGTGACTCTTTTGCGCTCGCTGTCGCCCGCCGTAAATTTCACGTAAAGCGGGATTAAATTTTACGAAATTTCTAGGCGGGGGCGGTAGAAGCGCAAGCGTAGAGGGACAAATTTAAAACGCGAGCTATATTTAACGTTAGTTTAATGCTAAATTTATATAATTTAAGCGAGTTATATTTAAGAGATGATTAAGAATGAAATGTGCTAAGCTTGGAGGCGGATAGAGTATGCAAGATTACGAATTATTGGACGTTTTGTCCAATAAAAGGGTTCTTTGCCTAGAGGACGAGCCCGGGATTTTAAAAAATATAACCGAATCGCTACAGCTGTTTTTCGGCGAAGTAGTGGGGGTTAAGGACGGGCTGGAGGCGCTTGATGAGGCGATGAGCGGTTCGTACGACGCACTGGTTTTTGATATCGGCGTGCCGCATATGGACGGGCTAGAGGTCGTTAAAAAGATCCGTGCTGCCGGCATCTCGGTGCCGATCGTGATACTTTCGAGCCACACCGAGCAGGAGTATCTGTGGCGGGCGGTGGAGCTTAAGATCACTAGGTATCTGCCTAAGCCGTACGACAAAAACGCCTTTATAAAGGCGCTGCAAGACGTCGCTGCGGAGCTGATAAATCACGCGCCGATATTTAGCATAAACGATGAGCTAAAATATGATTTTGCCAAAAAGATCATCTACGTAAAAGACAGCGCCTGTCATCTTTCCAAAAGCGAGAGCAAGCTTTTGGAGTACTTCTTAGCGCGCAAAAATCAAACCGTAACCTACGAGCAGCTATTCGACTATATGTGGGAGTTCGAGCAGCCCAGCAAGGAGGCGATCAAGGCGATCGTCAAAGAATTGCGCCGCAAGATCGGCAAGGACGTGATTAAAAATTTATATGCGGTGGGGTATCTCTTTGAAGTATAAATTTAAATTTATCGTAGCGGTTTTCGTGCTGCTATATATCGTAATTACGGCTTTGGTTTTTAACTTCTACCGCGAGCTTGCGCTAAAAGACACGAGGCGCGAGGCGTTTTATATCCTAGATACGATGAATGCGGTGCGCGACTACGTCTCGACCGTGCAGCGCCCGCTAATAAATGAGCTTAAAGAAAAAAAGCTTCTAAGCGAAGATTTTTTCGATCCGAGGCTGATGTCCTCGACCTACATAACGCGCGAAATTTATAAAATTCAGCTCGCCAAAAATCACATCAACTACGACTACAAGCTCGTCGCTACCGAACCACTCAATCCCGAGCACGAAGGAAGCGAGTTTGAGAATGAAATTTTAGAGGGCTTTAAAGAAAACAGATATAAAGAATACTCCAGAGTCATCTATGATAAAGGTGGCGCCTCGTATCTTTTGAGTTTGCCGATAACAAACTCTCAGCCTTCGTGCACCGAGTGCCACAGCATCAACGCAGCGCCTAAAAAGATGCAAGAGCTCTACGGAGATGTGGGAAATTTCAAAGGCGGCCTAGGCGATACGATTGCGATGATAAGCTTTAAAATTCCGATAAAAAGCATTCTGCTCTACCACACCAAAGAGTTCGTCGTTAGCGGCCTAAGCTTGCTTGTGGTGTTTTTGATCTGTATATTTTGTATCTATAAAATTCACAAAAAAAACGCGACTTTAAAGATGCAAACGCAGCTTTTGCTGATAAATCAAAGCCGCCTAGCGCTAATGGGCGAGATGATCGGCAATATCTCGCACCAGTGGCGCCAGCCGCTATCGCAGATCAGCTCCACGCTCATAAATTTAGAGCTTTATAACGAGCGGGGCAAGCTCTCAAAAGAGAGGCTCGAAGGCGGCATAAAAGACGCAGGCGAGCAGGTGAAATTTATGAGCGATACGATCGAGGATTTTAAAAATTTCTTCAATCCGAACATGCCAAAGAAAGAATTTAGCGCCAGCGAGGCGATCGAGCAGGCGCGTAAAATTTTAAACGCCTCGCTTAAAAAGCACGTCATCGACATAAGCGTGCGGATAGAAGAAAATTTTACGCTTTACGGCAACGTAAACGAGCTCATCCAGGTGCTCATAAATATCATAAACAACGCAAAGGAGGCGTTTTTGGACGTGCCGCTTAAACGGCGCGAGATTAAAATTTGCTCGTTTTTAAAACAGGGCGAGCGAGTAATCACGATCGAAAATAACGCAAGCCACATCGATGAAGCGCAGCTAGATAAAATTTTTGAGCCGCACTTTACGACAAAACAGCAGGGCAGCGGGCTCGGGCTATATATGAGCAAGATGATAATCGAAAAAAACGGAGGAAGCATAAGCGCTGCGAATTTCGAGGAGGGCGCGATATTTACGATATCTTTTCGTTAAATTTAGACTTCATTAAATTTCTCCCTTTTTCACCCTTTTTTGTTGATATTATTTCGAGCGTAGAACTTTGCTAATTTAAAATTTCGATTTTCAAAGGAGGAGCCATGAAAAAATGGAATAAGATGCTACTAGGCGCGCTAGCCTGTATTAGCATTTTTGCCGCAGGAGCCTATGCTGATGAAGGCATGGGGCATGAGATGGAAATGTCGCAAAAATCGCGCGACGTCATCGCAAATCCTAAGGGCACGTTGCAAAGCAGAGGCGTCATATCCTTGCAGGACTACGTCGTAGAAGAGCGAGAGATGTATGACTGGCTATTTAAAAATCACCCGATTTTTACCAAATACGGCGGTAAAACGGTCGGCAAGATGGATGTACATGACCGAGGTTTGGAGTGGCTTGCGGAAGGTCACGGATTTGACTTTTCCAAGGCCAGCAAAAGAGACGACGGCAAGGGCTATAGCTCTATGATGTATAGAATCCCTGCGGGCTCTTCGCTGCAATTTCCGAATAAATTCATAGGCCCTGAAAAATGCGGCGAGTGCCACCCTGCGCAGTATGAGACATGGAGCAGATCGCGCCACGCCACTACTATCCGCTTCCCGGGCGAGCACCCGGAGGTTAATAACAACTTAACCGATCCTGTATTTAGCCCGGATACGGCGTCGATCCTTCCAAAAGGTATTACCCCTGACGTAATTTATGCGACTGTGGGGCATCTAAGGACAAAATTCGGCTACGTAGATGCATGGCTTCTACGCGGAACCTATCACGTAGAGGGCGGTTTGCTAAGAGATGGTACCGGTCAAATCGTAGCCGGCGGTAACCAATTCCAAAGGACTTGGGCGTTAAATTTAGACGATGAGACGGTCAAAAAGATCAAAAAGATCGTTCCTGAATTCCCAGGCACGCTTGAGGAATACGGCGATAACGGCGGTTACGTAAGAGGTCTTGCGTCGTATGCTGCGAAATACAAAAAATCGATGTTTTTCCAAGCAAACAGCTCGTATTGCGAAGTCTGCCACCCATTCAAATTCGATTTTAAAACTAAAAAAGAATTCTATGCTGCTTTGGGTAACGCAAAAGAGCTTCAAAAGCACACTATCTCCAAGGGTATCACCTGTGAAGAGTGCCATGGAGCGGGCGGTCACCTTGACGGCGCTACAAATTTTAGAACCTCAAACTGCGAACGCTGCCACCAAAGATTTAACTATAGCCCTGATTTGGCTCGTGCTAATCCGCTAAACAACGGAAATCCCGACCTATCTCTTAGCTCTAAATTTAAATCTATGGGACCAGGCTGCGGCTCTGAAGGCTCTCAGTCCTACTTTACTGCTCACTACGAGAAGGGTATGCGCTGCGTAACCTGCCACGATCCGCACGATAACACCGGACCGGTAGTTGGCGATAAAACCGTCAAGGGCGTAAATTACAACTCAGAGCAGGGCTATTTGAGCGCGTTTTATACGAAGCCTAAGATCACAAAAGAGTGCAAAGACTGCCACCAAGAGCAAGCCTACATCGCCGCAAGAGCCGATACACATAAAGACAACACCTGCGCATCTTGTCACATGCCGTTTATGATGAGCTGCGAGAACTTCTACGCTATTCAGTTCCAAGATAACGCGGGATTTGATACTCAAAGAAGATCTCACATCTGGAAGATCGACATCGATCCTGCTAGAAAATCTCTAGTCGCAGGCGATGCCGCTAAAGGTCCAAGAGATGCGAAAGATTGGCACTTCCAAAGAAATAAAGATGGACGAAATTTCGTCGATCTTATGTGGTCGTGCGCACGAACATCTTGGGCGGATAAAGATATGCAAGATACCAAAGGCTGCCACAGCCCTGTCGTTTCCGAGCTAAAAGAGACGCTTCACTTCAAGAATCAAAAGCAGGTTTACGATGAGGTTATGGGCTGGCAAACTCCAATTAAGAGCGATTTCTCGCAAGTTAAGATCGGTATTCAAGGAATTTACTCTATCCTTGAGACCAAAAAGCTTAACTCCAGCGACAAAACTCGCGTTTACGAGCTAATCGAAAAAGCTCAAGACACCGTTGATCTTATCGAAAAAGACGGCTCGTGGGGTATGCACGGATTTAAATATACTAAGCAAAGGCTAGAAGCCGCTAAAGAGTATATCAAAGAGGCTCAAAGAATTTTAAATAATAATTTATAATTCTTTCGGGGTCGCGTAAGCTCGCGGCCCCGAAATTTAAAAGGCAAATGTATGCAAAAAAGACTAAAAATTTTCTTGCCTATCGTTTTGGCAAGCTGCGCGTTGGGCGCGAATTTAACTACGCAAGAACAAAAAGAATCTTATAGCATCGGAGCTTCCACCGGAAGCTATGTTTCAAACCAGCTGCATTCACAAGCCGCGTTAGGTGTCAAATACGACTTAGATGCGGTGATAGAGGGGTTTTTGGACGCTCTTAAAAAGCAGCAGAAGCTAAAAGATGAGGAAATTATTGCGCTTTTGAATCAAAGAGCCGATAAATTAAATAAGATCGTAGAAACAAATTCCAAAGCGGAGCTTGATAAAAATTTAAAAGCAGGCAAGGAATTCATGGCGAAAAATGCCAAAAATCCGGACGTTAAAACCACAAAATCCGGTCTTCAATATGAAATTCTAAAGCTAGGCATGGGCGAAAAGCCAAAGCCCGAGAGCGTAGTGGTGATGAACTATAAGGCGTATTTGACGAACGGTAGCGTATTTGACGATACTTTCGCATCTAAAATTCCGGCGCATCTTTCTATGATAGGCTTAATCGATGGATTGCGCGAGGGGCTGCTTTTGATGAATACAGGCTCGAAATATAAATTTACAATCCCTAGTAATTTAGCCTACGGCAACGTGGACGTAGATAGAATTCCTGCGGGTTCTGTGGTGATTTTTGAAGCCGAACTACTAAAGGTTTTAAAGCCCGGCGAGCTTGCCGATGCGGCCAAAAAGCTTAGCGAGAGCGAGGCTAAAAGCTTTCACGACGCGAACAAAACAAAGTAGTTTTGCTTAAATTTAGTCGGAGGAGAATATGCAAAAGCAAAGAAGAAATTTTATAAAATCCGCCGCACTCGGCTCTTTGGGGCTTGGCGCAATCGCCTCAAGCTTACTCGCGCAAAATAGCGCGGATAAAAATACGCAAGACGCAAATGCAAGTGCTAAAAAGCAAGAGCCGAAAAAGCCGCACTACGGCATGATCTTCGATCAAAACAAATGTGTGGGCTGCACCGATTGCGAGATAGCCTGTAAAAAGGTAAATTCGGTTCCGAAAGGTCAGATGAGGCTTTTTATCCAGGATAAAACCGATCCGCTAAATTTGAAAGAAAAGCGCTACGTTAGAGTATCTTGCCAGCAGTGCGAGGATGCGCCGTGCGTAAAAGTTTGCCCGACGAAAGCCTGTCACAAAGATGAAAAAACCGGCATCACGACGATGAACACCGACGACTGCATCGCCTGTAAATATTGCATCGTAGCCTGTCCTTACGACGTGCGCTTTATAAATCACGAAACCAAAGCCGCAGAGAGCTGCAACTTCTGCTTGGATACGAATTTAAAGGACGGTCACGAGCCTGCCTGCATCGAGGCATGCAGATACGAAGCGATCGTATTTGGCGATCTAAACGACGAAGGCTCGCACATCAGCAAGCTACTTCGCGTAAAAGACAGCTTGCGAATGCATCCTGAGTGCGGCACGAAGCCGAGCCTGCGCTATATTCCTGCGGTAAAACTAGGGGTGTGATATGAACGGAGCTATAAATTTCACTGCGACCTTCTCGCACGGCGTTGAGTGGGGCTGGCCGATCGCGGTTTATCTTTTGCTAGCGGGTATGAGCGGCGGCGCGTTAGTAGTCGCGATCCTCGTTAAGCTTTATAAAAAGCAGGCCGAAAGCACGCCGCTGTTTAAGGCTGCGTCGCTGCTATCTTTCGTAGCGATCTTACTCGGTATGGTCTGCCTGGTAGCCGACCTTGAGCGACCGCTACTTTTTTGGAAAATTTTGATTAATTATAACTTCACCTCGGTTATGTCCGTGGGCGTGGCGGCGCTTTGCGTCTATATCCCGCTTAGCTTCGTAGCCTGCCTTTATGCATTTGAAGCTGATCTTAGCGGATTTTTATCGCGCAGACTTACTTTTTTAAAAGGGCTTTTCACGCTCGTAATGAAAATTTTAAACGCGCTTCGCCCGCTGCTTCTTGCGCTTACGCTAGTTTTTGCGGTCGCGATCTGCGCCTATACGGGATTTTTGATCTCGGTTTTAGTTAGATTTCCTATCCTTAATACAGCCGTTTTACCTGCGCTTTTCGTGGCGTCGGGCTTATCGGCGGGTATTGCGGGCTCAAGCCTAATAGCCGCGCTTTTCTTTAAAGCAGACCCGCACGGAGGTGATCTTAAAGCTTTACACGCAGTCGAATGGCCGGTTTTAGCGATGGAAATTTTACTAATCGGCATGATTTTCGTCTCGCTAGTAACGGGCAGCGACGTGCAAAAAGCCGCCAGCGTAGCCTTTAGCGAAGGCGTTTACGCTCAGCTGTTTTGGCTAGGCGTCGTAGGCGTAGGCTTTTGCGTGCCGCTCGTTTTAAATTTCGCACTGGGCAAAAAGATCGCTCACACTGCGTTTGCGTTCTATGTTAGTGCGCTTGCCAGCGTGGTCGGAGTATTACTTCTTAGAATGTTTATACTATACGCAGGACAAACTTACGATATAATAATGTAAAACTGCGGAGGGTTAATGAGCGCGCTAAAAATATTAAAATTTTTCATCTCTTACAAGTTCGCGCTCTGCCTCCTTTTTATCCTAGCCGCAGGTGCCGGCGTCGCAACCTTTTTAGAGAGCATTTACGATACGCAAACGGCTAAAATTTTAGTCTATGAGGCGCGCTGGTACGAGTGCGTCATGGGTGCGGCGACGCTGAGCCTGCTCGCTATCATCGTAAAAACTAAAATGTGGCGCCGCTTCGGCTCCTTCGTCCTGCACGCGGCATTTATCGTTATCTTTATCGGCGCGGCGCTGACGCGCTATTTCGGCACCGAGGGCGTGCTGCACGTAAGGGCGGGCGAGAGCGAAAGCGAGATGGTGAGCGTCAAACCATACTTGCAAATCCGCACGCAAGACGCGCTGTTTGAGCACCCGCTAAATCTATCTCAGATCGGCGATAACGATTTTAGCTTCACGCAAAGTATAAATTCTAAAAGCTTCACCGTCAAATTTGGCTCCTACAAACCCGCGCCCAAAGGCGAACAGGGCACTCTTGCGGTAAAGGCGGGCTTTGAGGGCGGAAGCGAGCAAGAAGCGCAGCTGCGCGGCGGCGCGGGCTGGCTCGGGGAACCTAAAATTTTAAACTTTGACGGCGAGGAGATAATGCTAAGCTGGGGCTCGAAACTCATAGAGCTTCCGTTTGCGGTAAAGCTTTTGAAATTTAAGCTCGAGCGCTATCCAGGCTCGCAAAGCCCATCATCTTATGCCAGCGACGTTGAAATTTTAAAAGAGGGCAAGAGCGCAGGGGAACATGAAATTTATATGAACCACCCGCTAAACTTTGACGGCTTTAAGCTCTTTCAGTCCTCCTACGACACGGACGAGCTGGGCACGGTGCTGGAGCTTAATCGCGATCCTGGTAAAATCCCCACTTATTTCGGCTATTTCTTGCTTTGCGTCGGATTTATCGGCAATCTTTTTACCGCGGGCAGCAGGTTTAAAAAGCTAGCTAAATTTATCAAAAATAACGCACCCGCCGCGCTTCTTTTGATCGCGCCGCTTCTTTTAAGCGTGGAGCTTCGTGCCGCGGATGAAAACTATCTAGCAAACCTTAAAGCCAACTCGCGCGTTCACGCAAACGGCGCGTTCGCGGAGCTTTTAGTGCAAGATTACATGGGCAGGATCAAGCCGCTTAGCACCGAAGCAAGCGAGATCGTAAATAAAATTTCAGGTACGGATTCGCTTTACGGCTTAAGCGCCGAGCAGATGATCCTAGGAATGAGCCTAAATCCAGCGTTTTGGCGCGATCAAAAGATCATCAAGATCAAAAACGACGAGATCAAAAAGATGCTGGGTTTAGCGCCACAGGAGCGATATGCGAGCTTTAATTCGGTCTTTGATGAAAACGGCAACTACAAGCTCGCCCACGCCCTGGACGAGGCGAATGAAAAAAGCGCCTCGCGCCGCGCCGCGCTAGATAACGAGCTGATTAAATTCGATGAGCGGCTAAACATCGCGTATCTAACCTTTAGAGGGGTGTTTTTTAAATTTATCCCCGTGCCGAACGACCCGCAAAACGCGTGGCTCTCGCCGAACGACGCCTTTGCGGATTATAGGATCGCGCCGCAGATCAAAGGCGTGTTAAACGACTATTTAAACGGCCTGCAAGATGGAATTTCGGATAACGACTGGGCTAAAGCGGACGCAGCACTTGCAGAGCTGAAAAACTACCAAAGGGCTACCTCGGCGGCTATTCTTCCTAGCGTTAGCCGCGTCAAGGCAGAGGTGTTTTATAACAAAGCTTCGGTTTTCAAAAAGCTAGTTTATTGCTATATGATCCTAGGCGGCGTAGCTTTAATATTGGCGCTTTTGGGCGCGCTTTGCGGCAAGAGCTTCGCGCTCGCGCAAAAAATTTTATTTGCGGTCTTTGCCACAAGCTTTGCGGCGCATACTCTCGCGCTTGCGCTGCGCTGGTACGTCGCGGCTCACGCGCCGTGGAGCGATAGCTATGAGTCGATGATCTACATCGGCTGGTCGGCGGCGCTTGCGGGGATCATATTTTTTAGAAAGTCCCTACTTACGCTAAGCGCGAGCTGCTTACTAGCTAGCATCGTGATGCTAGTAGCGCATATGAGCTTCGTAAATCCGCAGATTACTAACCTCGTGCCGGTGCTAAAGTCCTATTGGCTTAGCATCCACGTATCTGTTATCACGGCTAGCTACGGATTTTTAGGGCTTAGCTGCCTACTTGGGCTTTTGGCTCTTGTTTTGATGGCTCTTAAAAACAGTGCCAATCGCGAGCGGCTCAACGCTCAGATCAGATATATAACGGCTATCAACGAGATCAGCCTCATCGTGGGGCTTTCGATGCTGACGCTTGGAAATTTCTTCGGCGGCGTGTGGGCGAATGAGAGCTGGGGGCGATACTGGGGCTGGGATAGCAAAGAGACCTGGTCGTATGTCTCGATCATCGTCTATGCGATCGTACTGCATCTAAAGCTTATCCCGAAGCTCGGCTCGATCTATGTTTATTGCGTGAGCTCGACGCTCGCGTATAGCTCGATCATAATGACCTATTTCGGCGTAAATTTCTACCTCACCGGCATGCACTCTTATGCCGCGGGAGATGCGCCGCAGATACCCGCGCCGTTTTATTGTATAATAGCGGCGATAATTTTAATAATCGCTCTTGCTTTCAGGGGCAGGGACGTAAAAACGATATAAAGGAGTAAATTTGAAAAAATTTCTAATAGCGCTGGTTTTGGCTGCCGCAGCAAATGCGGGCTTTATCAGCGAGGGCATTCAGGCACAGCAAAGCGGCGATCATAAAAAACTCGCAGAAATTTACGAGCGAGCGTGCGGTTTGGAAAATAAAGCTTCGGGATGCTATAATCTAGCCGTTTTGTATTTTGAGGGCACTGGCAACGTAGAGAAAAATTTCGAAAAAGCGATCAGCCTCTACGAGAAGGCGTGTGGCGCTAAATTTGCGCTTGCGTGCAACAATCTAGGCTATATCTACGAAAGCGGCAACGGCGCGGATCAAAATTTTACCAAAGCCGCGGCTTATTACGAAAAAGCCTGCAAAGATAACGAAGGCTGCACCTCGCTCGGGCTTTTATACGCAAACGGTGCGGGGCTTGCAAAGGACGTCGCCAAGGCGGCGAGCCTTTATGAGAAGGCCTGCACCTACGGCGATATGATGGGCTGCAACAACCTGGGTTATCTGTATCTGAAGGGCGAAGGCGTGCAGCAAAGCTTCGCAAAGGCTAAAATTTTTTACGAAAAGGCTTGCGGCGGCGACATCGGCATCGGCTGCAACAACCTTGGCTATCTATACGCCTTCGGGCAGGGGGTAAGCCAGGATTATAAGCAGGCAAAGCAGCAGTATGAAAAGGCGTGCAACCTCGGTCACTTCGACGGCTGCAATAACCTAGCCATAATGTATGCCGAAGGAAAAGGGGTGAAGTCCGATAACGCCAAAGCAAAAGAGCTTTTCAAAAAAAGCTGCGACGGCGGCATCAAGATGGGATGCGAGAATTTGGAATTTTTAAATTCGATTAGTAAGTAGATTTAAAACATCAAATTTTTAAGGAGACAGTATGATTTTACGTTCGTTTTTGGCTTCGGCTGCGCTCGTCGCGTTCGTTTGCGGTGCCTCGATGGACGGGGCCAATAAACCGGCAAAGCCTATGTTTCAAAGCGTGGATCCTAGCAAAGCTACGCTTGTAGGAAGCGGAGAGGGCAAAGAATACTGCGCCGTTTGCGGAATGAATTTGGTTAAATTTTATAAAACCAACCATGTTGTAAACGGCAAGCAAGTAGCTTCTCTGCACTGCTTGTATGAGATTACGGGCGGTAAAATTCCAAGCGATGCGCAGGTCGTCGATACGAAAAATCTAAATTTGATCGACGTAAATAAGGCCTTTTACGTCGTGGGCAGCAAGGTCAAAGGCACGATGACGCGTAATAGCAAATACGCCTTCTCAACCGAGGCCGACGCGAAGGAATTTCAAGCCGAAAACGGCGGCGAGATAATGAGCTTCGCCAAAGCCTACGAGATTGCGGGGCAGGATTTTGAGGGCGATAATAAGATGATCAAAGCCAAGCGTGAGGGCGGCGTTTACGCGCACGGTAAGGAATTTTACGAAACAAACTGCGCTAAAACCGAAGCGAAAAACTTCAAAGCCATCTCCGAGCTTAAAGCTCATCTCAAAAATGTTTGCGACGCAAAAGGCGCGAGCAAGGAGCCTGAGTACGACAAACACCTGCAAGCCGCGGCGCTGTATCTATGGGATGCGCCGGCAAATTTAGGCAGCAGCGACAAAAACGCAAAAGCGAAAAAGCCTGAAAAGATCGTCGTGCCGGAAGGCGCTAAATGCCCGGTCTGCGGTATGCTGGTAGGTAAAAACCCTAACTGGGCGGCGATGATAGAGGTTCAGGGCGGCGAGAGTCTGTATTTTGACGGCGTGAAAGATCTGATGAAGTACTACTTCCAAAAGGGCAAGAGCTTTGATAAAATTTTCGTAACCGACTACTACAAGCTACATAAGATCGACGCTAAAAGCGCTTTTTACGTGCTCGGCTCCAACGTCCTAGGACCGATGGGCGACGAGCTCATTGCGTTTGATAGTGAGAGCGCGGCTAAGACCTTCGCCAAAGATCACGGAGGCAAGAGCGTACTTAAATTTGACGAAATTCAAGAGAGCGTGATAGAGGGGCTATGAGGCTCATTTGCGCTTTAATTATCTTTTTTGCCGCCCTTTACGCGCTCATTGCGGTACATTACGTAAGCTTTGATCGCGCAAAGAGCGAGCAGTGTCTGCAAAAGCTCGCGCGCGAGATAAGGGACGTGCGGCTCTCAAGCAGCTTTAAGAGCAAGGCCTACGCGGAGTTCGTCTATGATAAGTAAAAGCTTCATCGACTACTCCGTAACTCTGCTACGAAAAGACAGAGCCGATCACTCCTTTAGCTTCGCGATATTTGCCTTTATCGTTTTTATTTTAAGCTCGGTGCTTTTTATCTCGGGCTCCATTCAAAACGATCTCGAAAAAGTCATCAAGCTCAGACCCGACATCGTCGTAGAGGCTCTGCGTGCGGGCAAACGCGATCTGATGCACGACGGCTATATCTACGACGTCTCTAAGATCGCGGGCGTCAGCGAAGTGCAGGGCGCCGTGGACGGGATGTATTACTTCGCTCAAAAGCGCGTTTGGTTTCATATCGTAGGCGACGAAAGCCTGAGCGAAAACGAAATGATCGTAGGCGAGGGAGTAAAAGCGGCGATGGGCGAGTGGTACTACGAGGACGAGTTTCACTTCTTGACCGAACAGCGCCTAATCGCGATTAAGATTAATAAAATTTCGCCGCACGAAAGCAGCATTGTCTCAAACGACGTGATCTATCTAAACCCCGCCACCGCGCGCGAGGTGCTAAGCCTGAAGGAGGGCGAATACACCAAGCTCTACGTAAGCGTGCCCAACCCCAACGAAGTAAGCGAAGTAGCGCTTAAGATCGTAAATTTATACCCCAACACGCAAGCCCTTAGCGCCGAGGATGCGGTAGCCGAAGTGAGGCATCTGTATTATTACAAGGGCGGGATCTTTATGGTGCTTTACGCCGTGGCAATGATCTCGTTTTTTATCTTACTGAAAAATCAAATTTCGCTCGCATACGGCGAGAAGAAAAAGGAGATCGCGATCTTGCGCAGCATCGGCTTTTGTATAAAGGACATCATCGCGATGAAATTTATTCAAAATTTCATCGTCTCGCTAAGCGCTTATCTGCTCGGCGTCGCGGGCGCGTATGCTTATGTTTTTATCCTGGATGCGCCGCTTCTGCGCGATATATTCTTAGGCGGCGAGCTGCGAAATTTCATCACCTTTACGCCCGCGATAAATTTCAATATGCTCTTTTTGATCTTCGTCTTTAGCGTGATCCCGTTTTTAGCCTTCGTCATCATCCCATCCTGGCGCATCGCTATAGGCGATATGAGCGAGGCGGTCAAATGAGCAAGATAGAGATCAAACAGCTTTTTAAAATTTACAACGAGGGCAGGGCGAATGAATTTCGCGCTTTGAAAAATATAAGCTTAAACGTCGAGGAAGGGCAGATCGTAATCTTAAAAGGGGTCAGCGGCAGCGGCAAAAGTACGCTTCTATCCATCATAGGCGCGCTTTCTAAGCCGAGTAGCGGCGAGGTTTTAGTAGACGGCGCAAACGTCTCTAAGCTCGCCGATATCGAAAGCTCCGCGTATCGCCATAAAAAAATCGGTTTTATCTTTCAGTCTTTCAATCTGCTTGAGGCGCTTAGCGTCTATAAAAACGTCCTTGCGCCGCTTAGCCTCGAGCGGCTGAGCAGAGATGAGCTTAGCGCGCGCATAGACGAAGCGATGCAGATTGCTAATATCGAGCATAAAAAAGATCAGATCGTCTCCAGCCTTAGCGGCGGGGAGAAGCAGCGCTGCGCTATCGCAAGGGCGCTAGTGATGAATCCGCAGATCATCTTGGCCGACGAGCCGACGGCAAATTTAGACAAACAAAACTCGCTCGGCTTTATCGAAATGCTTTCAAAGCTCAAAGAGCTTAAAAAGGCCGTTTTGATCGCGACGCACGATATACTCTTCGACGAGCTAAGCTTCGTGGATCGATACGTGTTTTTAAAAGATGGAGAAATTTCTGCATGAGCGTATTTTTATCGGGTAGCGTGATCGCGTTTTTGGCCGTGGAGCTCATCGTAATAGCGCTGATGGCGATCTCGCAGTTTCACATCGTGCGGATCATGCGCTATTGGGACTTTAACGCCACCTCAAATTTACAATACGCCCTGGAGAAAAGAAACTATCTCATCAATACTATTTTGTTCTTCACGATAGCGTGCAAGATCATTTTGTTTATATTTTTCGCGCTCTGCCTAAACGAGCTCTCTTCGGTCGTGCCGGGCGCGATGTGCTCCGCGGGCGTCGTGGGTTCGAACCGCTACGGCAACATCTTGCTGCTTTTAAAAATTTTACTGATCTTCGGCTTTGGGCTCTGGCTTATTTTAAACAGCCTCGATCTTAAAGCGGGCAAATTTCCCTATCTGCGGCGCAAATACCTGATCTTTACCATCCTTTTTATGGGCGTTTTGGCGGAGTTTATTTTAGAAATTCTATTTTTTACCAATATCCCGTTGCGCGTGCCGGTGTTTTGCTGCTCGGTCGTATTTCGCGCGCCGAAGCTCCCGTTCGGCTACACGCAGGCGCTTTTGGCAACCTTTTTCTACGCGATATTAGGCGCCATTTTGATCTTAAATTTCTTAAAGCAGTCGATGGCGAGCTTTGCTCTGAATTTGCTCTTTCTGTTCGTCGCATACTACGCGATCACCTATTTTTTCGGGCTTTACGTTTACGAGCAGCCCAATCACAAATGCCCGTATTGCATGCTTTTGAAGGATTATTACTTCGTCGGCTATGCGATTTGGGGCTCGCTATTTTTGGGTATATTTTTCGGCATCGTGCCATTTTTAACGGAGCTCATCACCAAGCGTGCCTACACCCACCTGCTTAAATACTCCTCGTTCTGGCTCATTCTAAACGCGCTTATCTGCAGCGCCTACGTCGTCAAATACTACTTCGTGCGGGGCGCGCTGCTATGATTAAGAAAATTTTTGCCGCGGTTTTGCTCGCCTGCGTGATGGGGCTGCTCATATCGTCCATGGATATAGCCGAATCCAAAATTTCCGTTCGCCACGGCAACACGGATAAGCAGCCGCTGCAGATTGAATTCGGCAAATATCTATGCCATGAGAGCGGCACGGTGATAAATGATCTGTATAACACCGCTCAGGCCGTTATGCCAAATGGCGATACATATTTTTTCAACGACATCGCAAACGTCTTTATGTGGCTGATGCGGCAAAAAAACAAGGACGAGATCGTGGTGTGGGTTTATTCGCAAGACACCGAGAAATACATCATCGCCAAGGACGCCTGGTACTCGCGCGTCGAGATCACGCCGATGGGATATGGCTTTGGGGCGTATGAGTTTCACAACTACGGCAGGAGCGACTACTACTACGACGAGATCGTGCTGTGTGCCGCTCGCGGCGAGACGTTGCTAAATCCACTCATCAACATCCTACTATCTGAAAATAAAATTTAGCCTCGCGGCGGATCGAAAAATGAAATTTGATCCCGCGATGGATCGGAAATAAAATTTAACCCTACGACGGATATGAAATAAAATTTAGCCGTGCGGCAGTAGAAAATAAAATTTAACTCCGCAGCGGGCGCGACTTGTCGCAGATACGGCCCGCCGTTTGAATTTTATCCGCGTGTGGCTTGAATTTTACCCGCACCCGCACCTTTTATTAAATTTTGCCCGCTCTCGCTACTTTCGTTAAATTTAGCTCGCGTCCGAGTTTGCGTTCGCTCGCAATTATTAAATTTGCTCGTATTTGCCAGAGCTCGCGCCCATTCGTATTCATTGAAATTTAGCCCGCATTCGCTCATCAAGCTAGCCTAAATTCAGCCTTATCGGCTTACTATTGTTAAATTTACCCGTCTATGTCCAAACTCTCACTCGTCCGCTCTTATGGAATTTAGCTCGCATTTGCCTGGGCTCACACCGACTTGCTCTCGTTAAATTTGATCCGTCCGCACCGCCTGTTCGCTACCCCATCAATATCGCTTGCTCGTTTGCCGCTTCGTCCGCGCCGCCGATCAGTTTAAAATTTTAAACCGTACTCACTCGTTAAATTTTATGCGGTTTTCGGCGTGAGGCGCGAAAATTATCGCCTTTAAAATGCGAAATTCACACCCCTACGCCGTCTTGCCATAGAATTAAAAATGTCTAATTAGATCCAAATTAAAACGCTTGGCTCAAAATTCGGTGCCACTGAAATTTATCGTTACCTTTCTACTAAAATTCCAGTCTAAATCTTAGTCCTATGCCGTTAGATTTAACATCGCTTCCATATGCTCCGACGTAGGAGAGCTTAAGCGTAGCACGGCTTGAAAGAGACGCCTCGATTCCTGCTTCGGCAGTCGTTAGGTTTTGCAACTTCTCACCTTTTAGCTGCGTACCACCTAGCCCGTTTACGTATAAATAAGCCTGCGGCTGCTTATCCGAAAAGAAGCGATTATATGCCACGTCTGCACTTGCTCTTAAACCTACTCCGCCGATTCTAAACGGAACGCTAGGTTTTATACCAATGCTTACGGCTTGTAAATTTCGCGTTTTGTTTTCAATGCGAATCAAAGAGTTGCTGACGTTATCTATTTTCGTGCGAGTATGCGAAACACCAGCGTAGGGTTCTACACTAAAGCTGTCCGCGTTGCTAAAACCCATATAAGAGACCTGTGCGAATGCACTTAAACTAGAGGCATTTGAGCCTACATATTCGTAAGCTATAGGCGAAACCGATGAGATTAGCTTTCTATCTCGATCATATCTCGAATATATCGCACCGAAGCTAAATTTAACGGGTTCAAACCCGATGTCGGAATAAATTCCGCTATGAAAATCCTTGCTTTTGACCTCCTTAGTGCCGCTTATCTTGTCGTCCGTACGCCCCGCGCCTACAAATACACCGACGCTTGAACTATCGCCGATTAAAGAGTCAATACCGATTAAATTTACGAACGAATCGGAATGCAATTTACCAATACCGGTATCTTTATCGGATTTAATTCGATTTGTGCCCGAAAATATCCAAAACCTAGTGTCTTTATCAATATTTACGGCATTCGCGCCACCTCTGTTTTTAACGACGCTTGCCATCATTATGGAATTTATCGCGGAATTATTTGCCGCAGCGAATTCAGCATCATTTGCGAACGCGCTATAATACTCTCGCGCTTGAGCATGGTTTGAGCCTAAAATTTGCGTATAAATTCCGCTGCCGCGATTGGCGACGAGTAGATCTGCGAATGCCCTTTGCGAAGAGCTTAGTGCAAAATCTTGCATACTCGTTCCACTTTGGATCGAAAGGCGTAAATTTGAGACACTCGCCTCCTCTTTGCTCGTTTTGAAAAACGCATAGCTATCCTGAGTGCTTGCTAAATTTGCACCGCTAAATGTGCCCGTGGCGGTTAAAATTTTCTTAGAGCCGGGATTGTCGACGAGGTTTTGAAGATCGCTAGTATTAACTTGCCCTGCTCTTAGTAATGAGCCTTGTTTAAAGCTTAAATTTAAATTATTCACGCCGTCATTTACTACGAATGCACCACCGCTATTGATTGTTGCTTTTACCGTGGTTGCATCGCTTGCCTTGCTCACGCTTCGCCAGCCGTTCCTTTCAGGTACCCTATATACTGCAGAGTGCAAAATTTCAAGTTCGCCGCCATTTTGTACATCGATATGTTTGCTTTTACCGATTGATTGATTGAGCGCCGAAATTTTGCCACCATAGATAGTGGTAGTTCCGGTGAAAGTGTTGTCGCCCGTAAGTGTTAAGGTGCCGCTGCCTCTTTTGATGAGCGCACCCTCATAGCCCTGTGCGGCCCGCTCGGCTCTCGCCTTCTCTCTTGCGGTCTCAAAAGTAAGCTCAGCTTTTTCCTCTGGGCTTAAATTTTGTTTTGAAGCAAGGATGGCTTTTCTTGCTGCCCAAACGGCTGCTTCGTTTTGATCCTCGATTTTTCTAAATTTGATAGCTTTATCAGATATATCGTTGCTCCATATATCGTCTTGATCCATAGTAATGTCGAAATTTCCTAAAAATTGTCCAGGACCAAACATTGCTTTGCCAAGGTCTAAGATACCCCAGCCCCAGACTTTGCTAGGTACGCCGAGCCCATCACTGCCCCAGCGCTCTAAGGGTTGTCCTTCGTGACCTGCTCTAAGCGTCGTTTGTCTTGCAGTAGTAAGCATTGTATCGCGGATCTGTGCCGCATTCATATATGGATAGCGCTGGAATATGACACCTAACGCACCGCTTACGTGTGGAGCTGCCATAGAGGTACCACCCCAGCTAGCGTATGAAGCCTTTTTAGTTTTTAGATTGACGGTGGAGGAGTAAATATCTGCAGCGGGTGCAGCGATCGTCCACCATTTGGAATTTCCTGCGAGATTAAATCTCTGTGCATCACTTACTTCGCCGTTTGCGTTACTACCGTTAGGATAACCCCAAGTACCATTTTGTCCCGTGACATTTACCCAGTATTTTTCTGCATCAGGTCTGAAATACGGCAAGGCTGCACGTGTAAAAGATTCTGCCATAAGGCTTCTATTTCCTGCCGTAAAGACTTGAATGACCTGCCTTTTGACCGCTACTTCGTATGCGGCGTCTATGAAGCTTTTCTCGCCTTTAGTAACAAACTGATAGTAAGCTTTTTTAGCTGCGTTTAAGTCTTTTAGATACATATGATCTTTAGCGTTGTTAGTTTCAGTAACACTGATAGTATCTCTGATGTTTGTATTGTATTCGTTTATATGCCTTAAGCCAGAGGATGGTTTATAGCCCGTAGCGCCCGAGTAGGCGGAATTTACCTTTCTATTTGACCCCCAACTATTGTTGATTACCCTGACGCCTGCATCGGCAAGCGCGTTGTAACCTTTTAGAAAAAAATTGTAATCCTGATTCGGTCCGTAAGTCATACCATCGTTGCCGCCTGTATTTGCGGAGTATAAATTCGATTTATACGCTACGCCGTGCATTCCGTTACCGTCCCTGCTTGCAGCCATAGTACCGCTCACATGCGTACCGTGGCTATCATTTACGCCTGCTTGCCACGAGCCATCGATGTCGAATTTTTCGCCCTTTTTAAATTCACCCTTATTGGTCTCGTCGTATTCACTGCTTGAACCTACTTTAAAGGGTGAATTGCCATATTTAGTATCGGGATACCTCATTCCGTCTTTATCGTATATGCCACTGCTTTTTACAATATTTATCCTTCCGCCTCCAAATTCTGGGTGGCTAAGCAGTACGCCCGAGTCCATAACGCCGATTTTTACGCCACTACCGTCAAAGCCTAGCGCATAAGCCGTAGAGGCATTCATTGAGGTTAAACCCCAATCTTTTTTATATTCGTCGCTCTCCCAGCTACTCGTATTACCGAGTATTCCCGTTTCAGTATAGGCGCCTAGACAAGTACCCGATAGCAACAAACATGCAGCTATGGATAGCGTAGGTAGGTTTAAGCGCTTTTTACAGCGCAAATTTATAAATTTCGATGTTAGATCGTAATTCATAGGTATCCTTTCGTAAAAAATTTATTTAATTATACATTACTTAAAATTAAATATTAATTATTATAAATAAGAAATTTCAATTACAAATTTTAGATAATACCAGAAGGAATGAGCTTGCGTAAGTTAAACTTTTTATATATTATGGCATATAAAACAAATGCTCAACAAATAAATTTATATCAATACGGGCGCCGAAATTTTAAGCTATAATGGCGCCAAATTCCACATTAAAGGAGCGGAAATGAGCGAAATTTTAGATCAGACGCTAGAGTGTGCGAAAGAAATTTTAGGCGCCCAGGCGCTGGATATTAAGATCGAGCGCGCGGTAGTGGGGCTGTTTTTTAGCGGCGTGAAGCTGCAAGGAGGCGCGTGCGGGCTTAGCTATACGCCGTTAAAGTCCCTATCAGGCGCCGTTTGCTGCCCCTCGCAAGCAAGCGCGATGCCCGATTCGGGCAATATCGCGGGCAAAAGCGTGCGCTATCTGCTGCGCGATCTGGGCTCCGCCGCACCGCTTAAAAAGACGCTCGCGCTCGCTGCGCTAAATGCGCTTGGAAGGGCGTGTTTCGATAAAATCCGCGCGGATTACGACGTGAAATTCGGCGCCGATCCCTTTGAACAGCTGCAGATCGAGCGCGGCAGCTTTAGCGTCGTCGTGGGCGCACTGGTGCCCTACATCAAGACGCTGATGAAAAATGGCGCGGATTTTAAAATTTTAGAGCTTGATAAAAGCACGCTTAAAGAGGCCGAGCTGCCGTTTTACCTGCCTGCAAGCGAGGCTGCAAGCGTCGTGCCGCGCGCCGATAACGTGATAATAACGGCTACGACGCTCATCAACGATACGCTGCAGGGGCTTTTGCGCCTGAAAAAAAGCGGCGCCAAGCTCGTACTAGTGGGGCCTACCACGCCGCTACTACCGCAGGCGCTGTTTGAGCGCGGCGTGGACTTCGCGGGCGGCACGCTCGTGCACGATGCGGACGCGGTGCTCGATATCATCGCGCAGGCAGGCTCAGGGTATCACTTTTTGGGCAAATTTGCCGAGAAAATCACGATTTGCAAGGGCTAGGGCGCGGATTGAAATTTTAAATTTTTGTGCGCAAAGGGTTTAAATTTAAAGGAGAGAAATATGCAAAAGTGCGTCTATATCGTGCACGGCTACGACGCTTCGCCTAAAAGCCATTGGTTTGCTTGGCTTAAAGGCGAGGTCGAAAAATCGGGCGCGAGAGCGGAAATTTTAGCGATGCCTACGCCTGCGCATCCGAGGCTTGATGAGTGGCTGAAAACCTTGCGAGAAAGCGTGAAATTTGAAGGCGAAGTTTATCTGGTCGGACGCAGCCTCGGCTGCCCTACGATCTTAAATTTTTTGCAAAGTAGCGCCGCAAGCGGCGCAGTAGAGGGTGTCGTGCTGGTCTCGGGGCTTGCAAAGCCGCTTAGCGATCCGCAATTTAAAATTTTAGACGAGTTTATGGATAAAGGCTTTGATTTTGAGCGCATAAAAGCCGCCGCAAAACAGCGCGCGGTGGTTGCCGCAAAGGACGATTATATCGTGCCGTTTAGTTTCAGCCGCGAGTTAGCGGAACAGATGGACGCTAAGTTTTATGAGGTGGAAAAAGGCGGGCATTTTTTAGATAGGGACGGCTTTACAAGGCTTGATCTCGTGTATGAAATTTTAGAAAAAATGATGAAGCTAAAGGGCTAGGCTTCGGACAAACGCACCCGCACCCGCGCCCGCTAGCCCGGTTTTTTTGCATTTGAGTTCGCCGCTCGCGCTTTTCTATGCTAAAGCTCGGATTTGCTTTGCGGCTAATATAAGGGTTTCGTATTTAGCTAGAAGGCTTCGCTGCCCGCATAAATAAATAGATAAGCCCGCGGTGCAATCGCCGTTTGTGAGGCGAGCTCCGCGCCGTTCTAAAATTTTGTAAACGCCGCAGCGGCAATAAGCGCGTTTTATATAAATTTCAAAACGCAGCAGTTGACGGGTTTCGGCTTGCGGCAAGATAAAATTTAGCGCCCGTGGCCGAGCTTTTTCGACTACGAAATTTTAAAGCAAGCGGGATGAGCTAAATTTTAAATAGCACCCAGCTCGTACGCGTTAAATCCGCGCCTAAGCCCGCGCCGCGCGAGAGATAAAATTTAGTGGGCGCGAAAGGCGGATAAGTTTAGTTTTTCTTTTCGTTAAACATATACGAAATCATAAAAACGATCAGACAAACGGGCGCGAACGCAAATGCAAACGCCGCGCTCCAGCCGGCCGCACGCTCGCCCCAAAAATACCCCGCCGCGGGGCACGCCAAAAACCCGCCGTAAAAAGCAGCAAACTAAGATTTGGATTTTTTACAAACAGCTTGCTTGGCTTAAAATTTTTATACCTTTTGAACAAATACCAAAACAGCGCGCAAGCCAAAATCGCGAATATTGCGACAAAGACGGCAATTCTTAGCACGCTCTCAAAAGGCAAAACCGCCAAAATCAAAGACGCCGCCCACCAAGCGAGCAAGAAAACCATCGGTAAAGCGAGCAAATATCTCGCCATCCTGTGAAATTTATACCTTTGCTCTGCACTCACTTATCTTGCGCACTCCTTGACATTTTATCAGGGCATATTTGCCAATTCTTTTATCATATTCTCAACACTTTTGTCTATATCAGTTTTCGTAGTGCCGCAGTTATCAAATTCTAAATAGCTAATATTTTGTTTAAAATCTGATTTATAGTTCTCATACCAACTTAATTCTTTATTTATTTGCTCCATAAATTTTTCGTTATCAAAAAGATAGATATAAGTAAAAGCCAATTTATTTCTATTTAGAATTATGCCATCTCCATTATATAGATAATACTCATGCTCGCCTACTAATTGAATTATCGGAGTAGTAAATCCTGCATTATTTTTATCTAAATTTACGCTTATAAACTCCGGCTTCAAAACAATAGGCTTTAAATTGAGTAATTCAAAATAGATATATCTTGATTTATTATAAGATATATTTCTATCTCGGTTTATTTCCAATACTTTATCATACGTTATTTTATCTCCATACTCATAAGCAGTGTAATAACTTAGCATTTTATTTATAGATATTTCTACATTCGTTGATGCCCTTAAATTTTTTACAATCGTTACTCCTCAAAGTATAAAGAATTATTTTGCCTTTTTCTAAAAAATCCAAAATCGCTCTTTTATATAGTTCCTCCTTCGGCAAAATTCTATCCTCTTTTAGGCAATATCCCTGCTTGTATTTGTTGTAGTCAGGGAGGGAAACTATCGCAAAGCCTCGCGAAGTGGAAAAATCTGGGATTATGCGGATAAATGCGGCGCACCAGCTAGGGCTTTAAATTTAATAGACCTATAGAATTTCATATCAGTCCTTTTCTGTCCATCCATTCGTTAGAGGCTAATTCTTTCGGGCCCGGAGGAGTTTGTTTGCCCCACAAATAATAACTCAATATATCGGCGCCGTAATTGCCCTCCAATTCTAATCTAAAACCAGTTCCTTTTTTGCTCATCTCTTATCCTTTTTCGGTTAAATTCGTTAAGACAAAGTTTCAACTAACTTTATCCGCCGTGAATCCACATATCCAGCTCCTGTTCCGCCGGGGCTTTGATATCAAAATCTATATTTCCGCAATTATCGTATGAGAATTTACGTCGCAAATGCTTCATATGAGTATAAGCCAAGACTTCGTTAAGGCTTTCTAAGTTCTCATATCCATTTTTTATTCGTATTAAATTTTCTTTGCTTTTGATTTTTGTTAAATCTTCTTTATTGTTAAGCTCAATATACCAACTTATATAACCAGGTCTGGCATAATTCACAAAAAATTTATTCTCTTTTATTAAAAATGATTTTTCTAAAAACATTTTTCCACCATGAAGCGGATTTTTCTCTTCGGATAAGATGATAGGCTTTTTAAAGCCTAAAATTTCATCCTTATATACGAAATATTTAGATAGATCGGAGATATCTATTTGCGTCTTATCTTTTATCTCATAATCAAAACTCTTTCTGTCGGTATTTTCAACCAAAAAATCAAACCAGTTTTCTTCATTAAAATCGCCGATTAGATAGAGCTTGGAAACGTTCGCCGTATAAAAACTATGGCCGAAATTTTTTATATCGTGCTCATCGATAATGGTATTTCGCAAAATTTCATAGTCGTAATATCTTTTAAAATAATTTATAGCAGCATTTTGAAGTAGCTCTTCGTTGCTTAAAGCTCTATTCTCTTTTAGACAATACCCCTTTTGATATTTGTAATAGCTAAAAATGGTAACTACGCAGAAGCCTTGCGAAGTGGAGTAGTCTGGCACGATGCGGACAAATATGGCGCAGAAAAGTAGCACTGCGGCTAGGATTTTAAATTTAAGTTTGCGAAATTTCATAATTATCCTTTAAATGCCGCCAGCGAAGCAAACGCATACTTCGCCGCCGCGTTAAATTTATACCTTCGCTCCGCATTCATCGTCCTGAGCTTTTTAAATTTGAGATAAATTTACGCGATGCTCAAAGTTTTTCTATCCGCGCCAAAACCCCTTTGCATCGCAAAATTTCATATCTCGCGCTAGCCAATTTTAAATCGTCGCAACATTTAAATTTCGATTCTCGCGGCACTCAAATTTTACTCGGCGCGGCGAGAGGGACCCGTCTCGTAAAGCGATGCTGCATAAAATTTAGCCGCACCGCAAAAAAGCTACTCCGCTGCGCAAAATTTAACCGCACCGCGCCAAAGCTCGTTATTTCTTCGGTTTGCTTAACTCATAGCCGAAGCGGATCTTTTTGCTCTCGCCCGGCTTTAGCTCAAAGTCCCAGCTAAGCAGTCCGTCTTTGCCGAGGCTGCTCTGCTCGGGCGAGTTTTTCAGCGCGACCTTTACGTCCTCATGCGTAGAAACGGGTGCTCGCTCTTGCAAAACCACGTTCCACGCGCGCTTGGAGCTATTTTTGATCTCGTAGTCCCAAGCCATGGAATTTTTGCTTTCGCCGCCGAAAAATGAGTTTTTCGTGAAGTTGTTCGCCTGCTCTTTTTTGACTTCGATCAGGCTGTTTTTACCCAGATACGCCGTAGCCTCCGCGTTTGCGGCAAAGCCTAGATGCACGAGCCCGATCTGCACGCCGTCGAGCTTTATTAGCGTTTCGCTCTCCTCTATGTTTCTTACGGGGCTAAATTTAGCTCGTACGTAGGCCGCCTCGCTGCCGTAGCCGTCGATGAGCAGATCAAATTTCGCATCTAGGCTCTGTTTATCGAAGCTAAACTCGCCCGCCTCGCCCGCTTTGAGGCTTACGCCGCTGATTTTCCACACCTTTGAGAGCGAGCTTTCGATATTCGCGCCCGTCCTTTGATACGACGATCTGGCCTCCATCGCAGGCGCGGCCCTATCCATAGCCGCTTCCTCTAGCATCACATCCTTTTTATAAGCCGCTGCGGGCGCCGGTCTTGCAGGCTCGCCTTCGTACCACGGATAAAACGGCTGCGGCGCGGTCTGTGAGGAGTATTCGTAAGGATACAGCGCGATCGTTAAATTCGCTAGCTCCGCGTTTATCGGATTTTGCACCGAGAATTTTTGCGCGACCTCGATTTTGCCGCTAGCAAGATCTGCCGAGAGCTCGTTGTGCGTGTAGGCGCTCACGTCAACGGGGTAGCTTATTTTTACAAAGCTCGGATCGCAATCGAAGCCCACATTTAAGCGGCGCTCGTTTTTGATCACGTATTTTGAAATTTTCTCTTTGAGCTTTCCGATTTGCTCGTCCGTCTTTGAAATTTCGCCCGCTACAAGCAGGACTTCGTCGTAAATTTTTTGCGAATCCGCCTTTAAGCTCGCCAAGCTTCTATCTTTTAAGCTCGCAAAATCGCTTAAAAAGCGCTGCTGCGCTTTAAGCGCGACCAGGCGGTCGTTTAGCTCGCGCAGGCTCTTTTCGTCCACCTCTTTTTTAGCGAATTCCGCGTTTTTCACGGGCTCAATCTCTCCCAAAGACAATTCGCGCACCTCGCAAGAGCCCGTAATCTCGATGCTGCGGATATCCAAGTACTCCGGCACGTTCACGCTGAAGTTTGATTTTTGCGCGCCGAAGTTTTGGTACAAGAAGGCGGAGTTCGCGTAGATCTCAAGGCTGTTTTCCTGTGCGCTTAAATTTACGGCAAGCGCCGCAGTTGCGCTTAAAAAAACCATTTTTTTCATTTTCGCTCCTTAAAAATTTTACGTAATTGTAACGATAAATTTTGATTTTTATGCTTAAAATTTAGAGCGAATTTTAAAATTCCGGCCTCGCCGCGGACGTTAAAATTTTACCGCTGCTAGCGCTATATAAGCTTTGTTGCTCGCGAAGTAAAACAGATAAATTTTAAAATTTTGCGCAGCAAAATTTCTGTAAATTTAGGTGGGTCGAGGGAGCGAAGCTCCTCGTCGCAAGGACGAGCTTTGCTCGTCCGCGAAGTAAAGACTAGAATGGATACGTCAAGCAACACACCCTGCCGACCTTTTCGTTGTAGCTGACGTCAAGCTTTAGATCGTATAGCTTGCTTAAAATTTCGCTTTTTATGATCTGCTCGGCCTTGCCGTATGCGACCTCGCCGCCGCCTTTTACGAGCGCGACGTATCCGCCCAAAAGCAGCGCGAAGTCCGGATTGTGCGTGGCTAAAACGACGGTGTAGCCGTTTTTGAGAAGCTCTTTTGTGGCACGGAGGAATTTGTATTGGTTGGCAAAGTCTAACGCCGAGGTGGGCTCGTCGAAGATCACGATCTTAGGCTCGCTGCAAAGGGCGCGCGCGATGGACGCCATCTGCCTCTGGCCGCCGCTTAGACGCGTGATGATCTTGTCTTTTAGATGCCAAATTTCAAGCATTTTCATGTAGTGCTGCGCGAACTTGTAGTCGTTTTCGCTCGGCTGCGAAAAGATCCCGATATGCGCCGTGCGCCCCATCAGGACGTATTCGAAGACGCTGTAATCGTACTCGCAGACCTCGCTTTGCGAGACGTAGCCGATGATCTCGGCGCGCCCTTTGGCGCTGAGGCTCGCCATATCCTTGCCGTCGATTGAAATTTTACCGCGCAGAGGCTCAAGCGTGCCGCTGATTAAATTTAAAAGCGTCGATTTGCCCGCGCCGTTTTGCCCCAAAATCGTCAGCATCGCGCCCGCTTCGAGGTTGAAATTCACGTCGCGCAGTGTTAGAGGGGCGGATTTTACGTAGCCGAAGTCTAAGCTCTCAACCCTAACCATTTAGCTTCCTTTTGTTTTTAAGTAGGATGAATATAAAAAATAGCGTGCCGATAAAGCCCGTAAGCACGCCTAGCGGGATCTCGCTTTGATTTATGCTGCGCGCTACGTCGTCTACGATGAGCACGAAGATCGCGCTTAAAAATATGCTCGCCGGGATCGCCTTGGTGTTGCTAACGCCCACGATCATGCGCGTTAGATGCGGCATCAAAAGCCCCACCCACGCGACTATGCCGCTGATACACACGCTACTTGCGGTTAGCAGCGTCGCGCAGACGATGATGATGCCCCGCTCCAGCACGACGTTTACGCCGAGCTTCGCTGCCGTCGCATCGCCCATGGATAGGACGTTTATGCGGTAGCTCATCAGCACCAAGATAGCGATACAAACCCCCATCACCGGCGCTATCATCGCCAGCACGGAGGGATCGACCTTCGCGAGGCTTCCTAGCTGCCAATACACGATGTCTGCAAGCTTCGTCTCGGGATCCGCCATAAATTTTAAAAACCCAATCAACGCGCCCATCAGACCGCTTACGATGATGCCCGCAAGCACGAGCATTATGGTGGCGCTCGAACGCAGCGCGCGCGTGATCAGAAGCGTAATGCAAACCGCCGCAAGCCCGAAAACGAAGGCGAAAAGCTGGATCAAAAGGATATTTAGATCAAGCAGGATCGCGATGGCCGCACCCACGCAAGCTCCGGCGCTGACGCCTAAAAGATCGGGCGAGACGAGCTGGTTTTTAAAGACGCCTTGATACGCCGTGCCGCTGATGCCCAGCGCCGCACCCACGAGCACCGCGGCGATGATGCGCGGCAGGCGCACATCCATAACGACGTTGTGGACGTTTTGCGCTACCTCGCCGCCGCCAAGCGCTTTCAGAACCTCGGTGATGCTTAGGCCGAAGCGCCCTATACAAAGCGACACGGCGACCGCTGCGATCGTCGCCAGTATCAGCAGCACGAGCATAAATTTAAAATTTTTCATACTTTCCCTTGCTTTAAATTTCATCTTTTGCCTTAAATTTAATCTTTGAAATTTCACCTCGTTAAAATCCGCTTAAAATTCCGCTTTAAATTTCGCCTTCCGGCTCGTAGCAAAAGGCTGCGGCATCGCTTAACCCGCTTTCGCGGCGCTTAACGTGCCGATAAAAGCGCAAATAGCCGCAGCGCATAAAATTATTTTTATAAATGAGCTTTAAGCCTATGCGCGATTTTAGCGCAAATAAAATTAAAATATATTGATATAACATAGGAAATTTCAAGGGGTTTCGGCGCCCAAATTTTTACCGCGAAGCGCGCGGTAGGATGGCGTTAGGCGAAGGATCGGGATGCGCATTAGGAAAAGAAGCGGACGCTCGCGCTGTCTTTGCTTTGAAGCGCCGAGGTAAAGGGTAAAGCGCGCCTGCTGCGAGCTGGTTGCGAAATTTGGGCTGGAAATTCAGTGTCGTTAAATTTAACGCCGCAAATTTAAGATCGTAAATTTTAACGACGCAGTTTTGAAAGGCTGCAGTCGCGCTATGTCGCCATTGCGAGCCTACCGTGAAATTTAGCGTTTTAAAATTTGACGCCGCTTCGCAAAGCCAAATTTGGCCCCGCAAACTCATAAATTTCAGCCCCAAACCACTCAAATTTAACGCCTCGGCTTATCGTAGATAATCGATCAGCCTAGCGGAGATTTCGCGAAACTGCAAAATTTTATGCCCCTTTTTCTCGCGCATGAAATTTTGTGCGTCCTGAAGTCTGGCAAACGTGATGAGATCGTCGCCTCTGGCGCTTTGCAGTACGCTGCCGAATACATAAAACGCGTCCTGCGCCCGCAAAATTTCGCCGCTTGCGTAATCGGTGACGTAAAGTTCCGCACCGCCGAAATTCACGCCTGCAGAATTTGCCTTGCGGAAATTCGCGCTAGCGGAATTTGCCTCGCCTAAATTGCCGCTAGCTGGATTTTTGCTCTCAGAATTCGCTCCAGCGGAAGCTCCGCTAAAATTTGCGCCCGAGCTCCCGCTTTCGAAAAAATACGCAAACATCGCCTTGGGCGAGGCAAACGCGAGCGCGCTGCCGTCTTTAAGTCTTGCATAGGCACTAAATTCAGGATGCGCGCTAGTATCGATGCCGTATTTGGCACAGGTAAGATTTACGTCTTTTAGCCACGCGGGCTCGCGCGCAGGTTTGGAATTTTGCGCCGAATCGGAGCCTGTCTTATCTGATGCGCCTAAATTCTGCGCCGAGCCAGAGCCTTGCGCCGCGGAATTTTGCATCTCAGCTGCGCCATAAAGCGCTATAAATGCCGCCAAAATGAGTGGAAATTTCACGCTAAATCCTTTGATCTAAAGATAAAATAGCCCAAAATGAGGCTCGCTGCGCCCAGCGCGATCGGATAGAGCAGCGAAAAGGCGATGAAAAGCCCGCGCCCGAAGTGATCTAGGATAAAATATGCCGTCGTGCCGATGACCGCAAGATCGGGATCAAACAGGCTGATGGCGGCGATGCGGAAGTCCTCCATCGGATTTGCTAGAGCGATCGCAAAGATCAAATTTTCGTTCACGCCCGTTTTGGCGAGCAGTCCGATCAGCACGAGATCCAAAAACGCAAGGCAGAAAAGCCAGACGAAAAATGCAAGCCCAAGCCCCATCTCTTGGCTTTTTGATACGGCACAGATTAAAAACGCTATCCCTAAAAACGCCGCGCACAAGCTAAAAAGCAGCCCCGTATAAAGCAGGCAGATCGCCCATGGAATGCCCGTGCCTTTGATCGCGCCCCAAACGATTGCGAGCAGCAGCGATAAAAATATCGGCACGAACACTCCAAATAGCCTCCCTAGCGCCTTGCCGTAGTAATACTGCGCCTGCGAGATCGGGAAGCTTAGCAGGTATTCTAAGATATTTAGGTCGCGGTCGGCCAGGATCGCCTTGCTGGTGGTTACGAGCACGAATACGGGCAGGATGATGATGCAGATCTGAATAAACAGCAGCAGCAGCCGCGAAAGCCCGCTAAAGCCGAGCACACGCGAGTCGGTCACCCCAGTGATGAAAAATGCCGCCACGAGCCCGCTAAAGATCAGCAGATAGAGCAAAAACCAGCGCGAACGGAAGGACTCTTTGATATCCAAAGCGGCGATGGTGAGTAAATTTTTCATTCATATTCCTTTATTGCGCCTAGGCGCGCTTTAAATTTAGATTTCTCGCGCGGCTTAATACGCCGCCCGTCTTTAAATTTTAGCCTCGTTTTGCAGCGCGGATTTCGCGACTTTAAATTTCGCCCGCCGAGTGTTTAAACAGGCGGCGAAATTTTATCCGCCGCCTGCGACTGCGGATCGCGCATAAATTTTAAATTTACGGCTCGCTTGCGGCTCCCGCAAACAGCGCGTCGTTTGCCGCCCGCTATCCGTCATCCGCCGTAGTTTTAAAATTTAGCCGTTTGATAGAGCACTTAAGTTTCAGCTTCGTAAAATTTCAAACCCGGGCGTATTCCGCGGCATAAAATTTAAAATTCTAAAAATCTCGTGGCGGCGAATTCTACGCCGGATAAATTTTAAATTTACGGCGAAATTTTAAATTAGCGCGCCCACGTAAATTTTAATTCGGCAAAGCGAATTTTGCGCCGTGCCTTAAATTTAGCCGCGTCGCAAGATAAACGCGGTCGTTTTCTAGACCCATCTCTGCCTCGCGCCCGCCTGCGACCGCGGACCGCGCATAAATTTTAAATTTACGGCTCCGGCTCGCAGTGTGCTTAAACATCGCGTCGTTCAGTGTCGCCTATTATCCGTAATTCACGACGCTGCAAAGTAAAATTTTATCTCATCGATGGCGGCACGGGCGGCGCGCTGAAATTTTACGCTTTAAATTTAGCGCAAAACATGGGCCGCTTAAAATTTCATCTTAACTGAAACCATCCTTAATGCGCGTGCCCAGAAGGCATACCGTGTGCCGTGCCGTTACCCTCGTGCATCTGCCCCATATCGTGCGGCGCGCCTTGAGAGTGCGCCGTGCTGCCCGCATCGCCGCTCATGCCATGATCTGAGCCGTGAGTGTGCTCCATACCGCTCATATCGTGCTCTGCGGAGTAAGGGTCTTTCATGCCGCCCATATCGCCATGCGCATCGCGACCCATATCGCCCATTCCCATGCCGTGCGAGCCACCGCCTGCTTTAAGCGCCGCGACTACTTGATCGAAGTTGAAGTCTTGCTTGCCCTCTTGCTTATTTTTAAACGCGCCCCAGCCAAACGACATAGGGGTTTTAAAACCGCGATAAAAGTGTGCCGTGCGTGCGTCGATAAATTCGCCGTTGCCGCTAGCGTCGTTGATGTAAATTTTGGCGTCCTTTAGCCAGTTTAGTTTATCGTTGGTTACCATAAAATCCACTAAGCAGCCGATGTCGTCAAAGTAGTGGTTTTTACCGTCCACGCGTACATCGACGCTGAAGCGGTTGTCGCTAATCGCCATCTGGCAGTGCTCGCATACGTCTCTGTCGTAATGGACGTTGCCGTAGTCTTTCTCATCGCCGCAGCCTAAAAACGTAAGCGCCGCAAGTGCGCATAGCATAATTTTAAACATTTTTGTCATCTACGATCCTCCCTAGATCCATACAAATCATTCTTTTTACCAGCCCTTCAACCTCGTCGAGCCTATGCGAGATAAAGATTAAGCTTTTGTCTTTTGCATACTTACGCAAAAGCGTCTTAAAACGCTCGCGCGCGCTCGGATCGAGATTGGCTGTCGGCTCGTCGAAAATCATCGCCTTGCTAGCCCTGCCGAATGCTAGCGCGATTAAAAATTTCTGCTTCATACCGCCGGATAGCTTATGAAATGGCTTGTTTAAATTTGAACTCAGATCAAGCTCCATTTCGTCGCAAAATTTTACGATGTCTGCTCTGCTTGCGTCAGCCGTGCGCTCGGCGAAGTAGATGAGCTCATTTAGGCTCAGCTTAAGCGGCGGCGGGGTTTGCGGCACGAAGCTGATACCGCGTAGCGCGCGGTTGCGCTGCTTAAACGAATCAAATCCGTCGATAGTGACGCTGCCGCTTGTGGGTATGTATTCGCCTAGAATCGTCCGCATCAGCGAGCTTTTGCCCGCTCCGTTTTGCCCGACGAAAAGCACTTGCTCGCCGCCTGCGATATTTAGATCGATATCTTTTAAAACGAATTGATCTGCGAATTTCTTGCTTACGTTTTTAATCTCTATCATAGGCTTCCTTAGATCATATCTTTTAGCTTATTACCGATACCGAGCGCGTCTTGGTGACACACGTCGATACAGCGTCCGCACAGCGTGCAGTCGATCCCTTTTAGCATAAATTTGCTCTTATCGCCTAGGTTTTCGGATGCCTTTTTTTTGGTGATGTCTAATACATGCGAGACGAAGCAGACGTCTTGGCAAACGCCGCAGTGATCGCACCTGCTCTTATCCCAAGTAATCTTGCTTAGGCTTGCTTTTGCCGCAAGCGAATAGGTGCTTCCTAGCGGGCATAGATGAGCGCACCACGCTCGCCTGCTAAAAAACACTTCGAGCAAAAACACAAAAACGATCCAAAGCCCTGCCAGCGAAAAGCCATAGATGATGAAGCGCGATAAAATTCCGACTACGTTAAAAATTTCAAAAACGAGCAGATCGGTAATCGCGCTTAGCAGCAAAAACACCGCCCAGATCGCATATCGCATACCGCGAGGCAGTGTGCGCTCCTTGATGACGCGCTTTGAAATTAGCGTATTATGCAGCTTTTCGCCGATCTCGCTAAGCGCTCCGTAAGGGCAGATCCACGAGCAAAACGCCTTGCCGCCCGCGATGAAATAAAACAGCAAGATGGTGCCCGAGCCGATGAGAAGATTTATCGGCAGATCCTTGTGCGCGGCGATCACTTCAAGGGTTGCGAAAGGATCTGCCAGGTGAAAGCCCAAAATACGCGAGCCGCTGATGTCGCCTTCTAAAATTTGAATATCCGCGCGAAAGGAAAGCACGAAAAGCAGATGCACCAAAAACACGCTAAAGTATCGCAGCGCCCGAATGCTGGGACGCCATTTGCCGCTTTTATTTCTAAGCGCGAAGGTCGAGAAAAAGCTCGTATTTTTGATCGTGCATCGCGAATTATATTTATCCAAGAGCTACTCTTTAAATTTTGAAATTTCATCCGCGAGCTTATCTAGGCTCTCGTCGCTTACGTTGGTTAAAAGCCCGCTCATTAGGCTGTTTTTGATCTTGCCCGCTTTATAATCTTTGAGGCTTGCTAAAATTTGATCCTTGCTCTTGCCGCCGATCGGCGGAGCGATCTTGCCGCGTCCGTCATCACCGTGGCAGGGCGCGCAGCTTACTAGATAGGAGCTACTAACCTTGAAATCGCGCTCCTTGACGCTCTGCTGCAAAATTTTAATATTTTTCACGTCCTTATCATCGATGAGATCGACGCTTTTGCTCTGCGGCGCAGGCTTTGTTTGCGCCTGCGGCTTGACTTCCTGCTGTGGCGCGCTAGAATCGTCCGAACTAGTCATAAAGATCATCAGCGCGATCAGCGCTACGCCTAGAATCAAAGCTAAAATTTTGCCCGGTTTCATTTCTGCTCCTTAAATTGTTTGTTGAACTCGTAAATTTCTTTCGCCATCGTCTCTATCTGCTGCTCGCTCATGCCGTTTACGAGCTGCACCATAAGAGGATTGGGCTTTTCTTTAAATTTATACTTTTTAATCATATCCACGATCTGCGCGTCGGTTTTATCTAGAAGCGACGGGCCTATGATGCCGTTTGCGTAGTCGTCATGGCACGCCGAGCAGCGCAAGATAAAATCGTGCCCAAGGCGCTTTTTCATCAGGTCGAAATTTAGCTTTTCGTATTGGTTTTTGATGCTCGAATACGCCACGATATTTTTGGTCGTTTCGTTCACGTCGCCGTTTAGGTTAAAATTTACCTTTCGCTCGCCGTAAAAATCGTAGCTTACGAACTTGTCGTCCTTCTTGGGCGCTTCGCCGCTTTTAACGCTTATGCGAGGCTTGGCAGTATGATTTTGTTCCACGCTCTGCGGCGTAGAATTTGAACTTACAGAATTTTGCGAGACTGAATTTTGCCCTGCGGAGCTTGAACTGCCGTCATCTCCGCAGCCGCATAGCAAAAGTGCCGCAGCTAGCGAGCAGAGGTAGAATTTAATGGAGTTTTTCATTGTTTTCCTTCATAGATTGATTTGTAATCCGCCCGCGGGATTATCTCGATGATACGCGCCGGGCAGAGCTCTGCGCACGCGCCGCAGCCGACGCAAGCGCTGCGGATCTGCGGAGTGAAATGCGCGCCTGCTTCTATCATTGCTATGGCATCAAGCGGCTGCGGGTAAGGGCACAGCGACGCGCATAGATCGCAGGGTTTGCCCTCTTTTGCCGCCAGCGCAGAGTTTAGCTCGCACTCCTGCTCGGTCTTGGCAGGCTTTAGGCGCAGATCACTAGATTTTAAAGTCTGCCCGCGATACGCCAAACAGGCGTCTAAATTTTCAATTACGGCGATACCCATTTTAACCTTTTTAGGCTCGTTAGTCTCGTGGCTGAGCGCGCCGCTTGGACAGGCGAGCACGCAAGGAAGCGCGCCGCAAAGATAGCAGCCCCGCTCTTTGGCATCGATAACGGGAGTGCCGATGTCAAAAAGATGCGTAATATCGAGCAGATAGATGCTGTGATAGGGGCAGACCTGCACGCATTGACCGCACTTGATACAGCTAGAGCGGAAGCCTCGTTCCGCTAGCGCTCCGGGCGGGCGCAGATATAAAGAGGCGGAATCCCCGCTAGAATTTTGTTTTATGGAATTCGGCGTGGAATTTTGCTCTGCAGAATTTACGGAATTCCCCACTTCGCCACCTGTAAAATTTGCGGAATTCTCATCCGCAAACAAGCTCGCTGCACCGAGTGTTCCGAGCGCTCCGCCAAGTAGTTTTATCGCTTCGCGTCTATTCTTTATCATTGCCTCATCCTAGGTTTTGGATCTTTTAGCAGTAGCTCAGGCTCTGAAAACGGAGCGAGCTTGGAGATGAAATTTAAAAGCGCAATCCCGCTGGAGCCGTAAAAAAACCGCACGCTCGGTTTATGCGCCCAAAGTCTGTCGGCATAAGCATATGAACTGTAGCTAACGTCGCCGTAGCCGTCGCCATCGCGATCAAATCCGTCGTAATCGTCGAAATAGTTGCCACTCCATTCGTTTTGCAAGAGCTTGGATTGGGGCGTATCGTTTAGCACGATCTCCATATTGCCTTTAAATTTATTGTTTTTAAATACGCTTTTTAGCTGCGTGGCGTGGAATTGCACGCCGATGCTGTTGTATTCGATATCATTGTTTTCAAAAACGTTAAGCGAGCCCGGCTGATATGGGGATTGATCCAGATAAAATCCGCGGGCATTGTAGATGACTTTATTATCCGTAACCCTGAAATTTGAGCTATCCTTCATACCGATGCCTACGCCGTAGGCGCCGTCTGCGTTGCGCACGACGTTGCGTCTGGCGATATTGTCGCTTGAAAACATAAAAAATAATCCCACGCTATTGCCGTCATAGTAGTTATCCTCTACGACGTTATGCCCGGAGTTCATAAAGTGCAGCGAATAGCGACAACTGTGGCCTTTATTGCCTGCGACGAGATTGCCATTAGAGAAGTAAAAAACGGTGTCGCGGACGTTGTGGACGTCGTTATTTAAAATTTTATTGGCATTGGAGTACCAAAGCTTGATGCCGTCGCCTTTGAAACTCGTGCGGTAGGTATTGCTTGAAATTTCGTTGCCCTCGATCGTTACGTCGTTTGCCTTGCTTAGCACGACGCCGTAGAGCACGTCTTTGATGAGATTATTTTTTATGATTACGCTGTTTACGTCGCTTACGTTGATCCCCGCATCTTCGCTAAGATGCTCGAAGCCTCCGTTTTGAATTGTTAAATTCTTGATTATAACATGCGGAGAGCGGATGCGAATGACCGTTCCGTTGCGATCGCCTATGATCACGGCGGAGCGGTTTAGTCCGTCGATAGTAAGGGGCTTATCGATTAAAATATTGCCGTGGTATTCGCCCGCGGCTAGTTCGATAATATCGCCCGCTTTTGCGTTATCGATCGCGTCTTGAAGCTCGCCCGCGCCTAAGCTTAGCGCGAGCGAGAATGCTAGAAGCAAAAGCCTCATCTATGCTCTCGTAGGAATTTTTTCTTAGATAGTAGAGCTAACGCCGATAGCAGCGATAGGGCCAGCATCAGCCAAAAGCCAAGAGCCGGATATGAATGGGTAGTAAAATGTGCCACGCTACCGTCGCCAAATGCTGTAGGCATAAAAGGCTTTATTTTAAACGCGCCCCAGTCTTGCAGGTTGTGCCCAAACCAATACAGCCAGCCTACGTAGCAGCCGATGAAAATAAGCGGCGCAATGATCGGCAGGATCATAAGCAGAGTCTGTCCCTTGCCGTCGTAGTACAAAAACGCAAGCATGCCGATCGTCGCGATTATGAGATAATACGGCGATAGCGAGTGCTCGAGCGTACCTCCGCGCCAGACGGGATACATGCCGATATAGTGATTTAGGGTATTCATCTCGCCGACATCGCCGCTAAAGCCGTCAACGTGGACGTAAAGTGGAATTCCATCGGGGAAGGCCTCTTTTGGATAGTTCGGCGCTTCAAGTGAAATTTTCCACACCGGTATGCTAGGAACTCCCACTTCAAATTTATGCTCCAGCATCGCGCCTAGATCATTTTTAACATCACTAGGAATTAGGTGATTTTTATACGATGCTTTTGTATAAAAATTCCATATCGGTGCGGAGTATGCGGGCAGCTGCGAGACGCTGCTAACCTGCCCCGATACGATTTTGCCTTGGACTTTGAAAAATCCGAGCGTAGGGATGGTAAAAGCGACCGTCATAATAAGCAGCGCTAAAATCGCGTAAATTTTATATTTTGGCATTTCATCTCCTTTAAATTCTCCCCCTTGCGGGGGAGAGTGGGGCTAGTTAAGACCCGCGTTCTCATCGACCCATTTTAGGTATTCGATGATATCTTTGATCTCTTCGTCTTTCATATGCTGATTTGGCATGCGAAGGTTGAAGTAATTTATCATTGCCTTAACGTAGTCGTCTTCGTAGAATTTAGCAGGATCTTTGATAAAATCAGCTACCCATTTCTCGCCGTTTTCGTGGCGGAGTAGGACGCCCGTTAGATCAGGACCGGAGCTTACTTGACCGATGACGTGGCAGCCGTTGCAGCCTCCGCGTAGGTAGGCCTTCTCGCCGTTAGATGCAGCCTCACTCATAGGAGTGGAGAGCTCGCGGATCAGGTTGTTTTTAGCGCGAAGCCCGACATCTGCGGTTTTTACTAGGTACTGCCAAACTTGACCTTCCCAAAGTATCGCGCCGTTCATATCGCCCGCTTTTACCGCGGCGTCTGCCTTGGCTTTGGTTTCAGGAATTTTGCCGTATTGATCCAGCGCGTCATCGACTAAAGCCTTGACCTTAGGATATTTCTCGTAGTTTTTCTCTTTTAAAAATTTAACAACTGATTGAATAACGTCGTCGGTGGCTTTATTAGTAGCTACTACCTTGTCGTATTCGGCTTTTAGAGCTTCTGGGCTAAGAGCTTTTAGCATAGAAGCTTTAGCTGAAGTGTATTTTTTATTCGGATCTTTTACGTATAGATATCCAAACATCTCAAGGTGCAGCGCAGAGCAGAATTCCGTGCAGTAGAAAGGAAATACGCCCTCTTTATCTGCGATGAAATTTACGCTCGCAGTCTTACCCGGCTCAAGTGACATATGCAAATCGTAATCATCAACCGTAAAGCCGTGAGTTTCGTCCTCGGCACGCTCTAAATTTGTCATATAGATCGTTACGTTATCGTCCTTATTAACCTCGATGTGCTCAGGATTAATATGGCTGCGGATCGCAGTGGCATAGACTTTTACGTTTTTGCCATCGCGCTCGATGCGCTCCTGACCCGCTAGCGTCATAGCAGGGTGTTGCTTGCCGGTACGAGAGTTCGTTCCCATAGTATAGGTAGGTTTCGTATGAAGCTTGCTAGCTGCGATAGAAACTACGTCGTGCGGCTCGCCAAGACCGATAGGAAGATCGTAAATCATCTCCATTTTTGGCCCCGTGATATCGATCAGCTGGTGATTTTGCGGATGAAGCGGTCCGATAGGGTTAAATCTATCGATCGAAAGCTTATCCAGCGCGATTACGTATTTGCCGACCGGTTTTGAGGATTTGCCCTCCATGGAATCGAGGTGACCGATGTTGTAGTGGACGTTGATTCTATCCAAAACCTTTAGCGTCTTGTAGTTCCATTTTACAATCTGGCTATCAACGTAAAGCGATGTATAGATTACGCCATCTTGCGAATCGAAGGTGTTATGCAAAGGTCCAAGACCAAGCTCTGCTTGTCCGTGAAGCGTCTTTTGCATATCTAGGATCGGAATTCCGTATGGATCCTTGCCTGCATATTCTTTCTTATCAATTAGCTCTTTGATCTTTTTGAAATCATAAACGCTAGCGTGAGTATCTAGTTTGCCGCCGATAATGATATAGCGACCATCAGGGCTAACATCGACGCCGTGAGGGGATTTAGCTTCAGGGATCAAAAATAGCGCTCCCGCTTTTACGGCGGCATCTATCGTAACGATCCTATGTCCGTTTACAACCTTGTAGTTTTTGCTATCTTGAGCCAGTTTTTCTAAAATTTGCCAGTTGTAAACGTGCAAGTAGTCGGTATCGTTGCGGCTCATGCCGGCTTCCATAGGAGGCAGACCCTTTTCGATGCCGCCTGTGTACATTTCGGAGTTGAAGCTGTTGGTAAACGCCCAGCCGAAGCTCTCGCCCTTACCCGCGTCACTTAGATCTTGCATATATGGAGGAAGCTCTAGAGAAAAGGATTTATTTACGTCGATTTTACCTTTGTCGTAGTCAAATTTCCATAGCGTTACCGCGCCGCGATAAACCGCCTGATACTCTTCGATCGGGTGCCAGTCATTATCAAAAGGGGCTGCGTATTGGCTGGTTTCGATGACGTATTCGGTATTAGGCGTTACGAAAGAGCCGCCGTGATCGCTTTTGATTACGGGATTTACGACTATTTGAGTGGTTTCGAAATCGGATAAATTTATAACCGCGATTCTTGGGTTTGCCTTATCGTTGATAAAGAGATAATCGCCCACATACTCGCCGTTTTTTTCGCTGAAATTTGGATGGTGAGTATCGCCCCAGTTGATCTCTTTGCCGTTAATGGAGCCCGATCTTAAGACCGCCTTGCTCTCCTCGTCAAAGCCGTATCCCTGCCAAGGCTCCGGGGTAAATACGCCGATATATTTGTAGATCCTCATCGACGGCACGCCGTAAACGAGCACCTGTCCGCTTTGACCGCCAGAGGAGAAGACCATATAATCGTCCTTCCTACCAGTCGGCTGATAGGTCTTAGCCGCCGCCAAAACGTCCTTTTCGCTTAAATTTCGTTCTTTCATCACGCGCTCTAGGTCGCTATCTGCGGCACACAGGGCGCTTGCGGCGAACAAAACCGAGCCCAAAAGCACGGGTTTGAAACTTTTTAACATACTAATCCTTTCTTAGAATTTTAAAATTTTACCTGATTTGCTGACTACGAGGATCGCTTCCCCGTCTGCGTACATCGCTAAAAATTCGCTTTTTAAATCCACAACCTCCTTTAATCCTGCTTTTTGATTTTCGTAAATTTTATCTTTAGTAGCGATAAACTGTGTGCTGCGGGCGCACACGATGGATTTGATCCAAGAGCCCACGCTTTTGCGCTCGCTGCTTTTTAAATTTATAAAGCTCCCCTCTATATCGCCCGCAAACAGTGTCCCGTCGCAGTCTGCAAGAGCAGTGGCGATAGAGCCGCTTAAATTTTTATCGCCAGCTTCGGCTGAAATTTCGCTTCGAGTTTTAAGCCCCTCGTCTTGAAATTTTGCGTCTTTGAATTCTGAGCTTTGAAATTCCGCGCTCTTTGCGCCGCTAGCTTTCGTTTCGTTTGGCTCAGAGGCTTGCACGATTTTCGTGCTATTAAATTCCGCATCTTTAAATTTCACGCTACCAAGCTCTCCCTGCGCAGCGCGATTAGGCGCTGTATCGCTGCCGCTAAATTTAGTCGCGACAAGATCTGCGCTAAAACAGGCTACGCCGTTCCAGCTTGCGACGCAAAGTCCGTTAGCGTCTAGGCTAACGGCATTGATCCTGCCGTAATTAAGCGAAATTCCGCGCGGCCCGTCGGGGATGGAATTTTTATTCAAAGATTGCCCGTTTGCGGTGGAATTCTCACCTGGGGCATAACCGCCATCCGCGCTGTTATCAGAGTCTTCGTCTAATCTTATTAGTTGATTCTTATCCACTACCGCGTAAATCGCGTCTTTTGCGGCATAAATCGCGTCTATTTGGGCTGTGCCGCTACGCCTTGTCTTAAGCGCGCCTAAAAACTTTAATCTGTCATTTAGCACCGCGATTTCGGCTCCGCCCCAAGCTAGATAAATTTTGCCGTTTTTAAAATTTAGAGCCGTGATTTCGTTATCGCTGTATTTTTGCGCGAACTCCACATCCCATTTAGCAGTATCAAACATCCTAAGCTCGCCGCCACTGCCGCATAAAAGCAGTCGGTGCGAGCTTGCGTCGAATGCGCCCAGACGCAGCGTGGCATTTAAATCAAAGCTGCCAGCTGCCGCCATCTGCGATAAACAAATCAAAAAGGCAATACAAAATTTTTTAAAATTCATCTTAATCCACTCTTTGCGAAATGATACTCCTCCAAGGCTTAAAAATCGGTTTAAAGCTTGAGCTATAATGAAATTCTAAGTTTTCTTAAAAGTTGCGAAATTCTATGATATAAAAACAGCTCTAAGTGAAATTTTATTTTCGCATTTTGCTATATAAATTCCGCTTTAAAATTATAATTTCAGTAAATTTTTATTTCGACAGATTTTTACAATTCGTAATGCTCCTTTAATTTTGTTTAAATAAAAAGTTAGTATAATCGCCAAAGTTTGTTTTAAATTTTATTGAAGGAGAAACTATGGAGTTTCTGACAAGTTTGTCTGAAAGTACTCAATTCTTTTTGCAGCTCATTATAGTCTTGGGCTGTTTATTTTACGGTGCTAAAAAAGGCGGTATGGCGCTGGGAATTCTAGGCGGTATAGGCTTAGTGATCTTAGTGTTTGGATTTAAATTAGAGCCGGGTAAGCCGGCAGTAGACGTTATTTTAACTATCCTCGCAGTTGTCGTAGCAAGTGCAACGCTACAGGCTACGGGAGGACTTGACGTAATGCTTCAAATAGCGGAGAAATTGCTTCGTAAGCATCCGAAGATGGTTTGTATCATCGCTCCAACTGTTGCGTGGACGCTTACAATCTTATGCGGAACGGGACACACCGTATATACGCTGCTTCCGATCATTTATGACGTAGCTATTAAAAATGGAATTCGCCCTGAGCGCCCGATGGCTGCTTCTACGATCTCCTCGCAGCTTGCTATCATCGCTAGCCCCGTTTCGGTTGCCGGCGTTTCGATGGTCGCGATCTTACTAGGGCAAGGCGTGCATATCGAGGGCTTTAGTACGTATTTGGATCTACTTAAATTAACTATCCCTTCTACTTTCATCGGTATGCTTGCGATCGGAACGTGGTCGATTTTTAGAGGTAAAGATCTAGATAAAGATCCGGAATTTCAAGAAAAGATCAAAGATCCAGAGCAGAAAAAATATATCTACGGCGAAAGCACGACCTTGTTAGGTCAAAAGCTTCCTAGGATTAAGTGGATCTGCATGTGGATATTCTTAGCCACTATTGCGCTAGTTGCGGTTTTAGGTTACGAAAAAAGCTTGCGCCCTGCGTGGACTAAAAATGTCCCTGGAAAATCTGTAGAGATCATCGTCGATAAAAAAACGGTCAAAAATATCACGATCAAAGATGGTCAGGTCATCTCCATGGTGGATGGCGGTAAGGTCGTCTCAAACGTCAAAGAGTCTAAAGCCAAAGATGCGACGAAATTTAATAGCGTCGAAATTTACGACAAAGATAAAAAGCTAGCTCAAAGCATCGTCGCTCAAGACGGAAATGTAGTAATTACGACAGGTGATAAGAGCGAGAGCATCGCAAACGCAAGTATAGTCGTAAAAGATACTATGAAAAAGACCACAAATTTAAATATGGTCTTAACCATTCAAATTTTCATGCTCCTAGCGGCGTCCATCATGATGATCGCTTCGGGTATTAAAGCGGGCAATATCGCTAAAAACGAAATTTTTCATAGCGGTATGATCGCGCTCGTAGCCATTTATGGAATTTCATGGATGGCAGAGACTATGTTTACTGCTCATATCGAAATGCTTAAAGCGTCGCTAGGTAAGGTCGTTATGGCGTATCCGTGGACATATGTCATCGTTTCGTTGCTAATTAGTAAATTCCTTAACTCTCAAGCAGCAGCGGTTGCTACTTTCGTACCGCTAGCGGTTAGCATCGGTATTGATCCGGGCCTTATTATTGCGTTTGCACCGGCTTGCTACGGATACTATATCCTACCTACCTATCCGAGCGATCTTGCGGCGATCCAGTTCGACCGCTCCGGCACTACGCACATCGGTAAATTCGTCATCAACCACAGCTTCATTTTCCCTGGGCTAATAGGTGTTCTTACTTCATGTGCGATGGGCTTTATCTTCGCTCATATTTACGGCTATTTATAATAGTTGCGCTCGCGGGCATATGGCTCGCGAGCTTTAAATTTTAAATCCCAGCGGCTTTTTAAAATTTTATAAAATTTTGAAATTTTAAATGCTCTAAATTTTTTAAATTCTAAAGCTTTCTAAATTCCGTTCATAACCCGCGCGAGGCTAATTCGTTTTAAATAAAATTTACGTTATAATCCCGCCAAATTCCACACAGGAGGCAGATATGCAAATCCCTATCGCATACGGCAAAGATGATCATCTAAATCTAGAGATAAACGAGAAAAATTTGCTCGGCGTTTTTGATCCAAACCCCGTGGCTAAATTTGACGAAACGGCGCTCATCGCAAAGGCTTTGGCAAATCCGATAAATCAAAAAAGCTTTGACGAGTTTATAGCAGGCGATGAAAAGATCGTAATCATCGTAAACGACGGCACGAGACCTACGCCGACGGCAAAAATTTTAAAGCAAATTTATCCGAAAATCCGCGAGAAAAATAAAATTTTTATCATCGCCACCGGCTGCCATAGAGAGGGCACACAGGAAGAATACGAGATGATCTTCGGCAAAGAAATTTACGCGGAGATCAGAGCTAAAAACGAAGTTCACGATCATGACTCCAAGCACGACGAGATGGTATTTTTAGGCGAGTCCAAAAACGGCACGCAGATGTATCTAAACAAAATCGTAGCAGAAGCCAAAAAAGTAATCGTCATAGGCTCGGTTGAGCCTCACTATTTTGCGGGCTACACGGGCGGCAGAAAGGCATTTTTGCCGGGCACGGCGTCGTATGAGAGTATCACGCAAAACCACAAACTAGCTCTTAGCTCCGACGCGCAAGCTCTGCGCCTAGAGGGCAACCCAGTGCACGAGGATATGATCGATGCGATGAAAGTTCTTGCGCATATCGACGTTTTTTCGATCCAGACGGTGCTTGATAGCGAGCACGGCGTGTATTACGCAAGCGCGGGCGATTTGAACGACAGCTTTTACGACTGCGTGAAAAAGGCCGACGAGGTATTTTGCGTAAATATCCCGCGCAAGGCCGAAATTGTGATCTCGGTCGCGCCCTATCCGATGGACGTCGATCTCTATCAGGCGCAAAAAGCCCTAGATAACGGCAAACTAGCACTCGCGGAGGATGGAATTTTAATAATGGTCGCAAAGTGCCGCACGGGCATCGGACCAAAGCCGTTTTTTGACCTGATGGCCTCCGCCGACACGCCTAAAAAGGTGCTAGAAAAGATCAGCGCGGGCTTTAAGCTCGGCTATCACAAGGCAGCTAAAATGGCTGAAATATCGCTCTGGGCGCAGACCTGGGCGGTGAGCGATCTTAGCGACGATGAGATGCGAGCCGTGCATCTAAAGCCATACCACGACATCCAAAAGGCCGTGGACGACGCGCTCGCGCAAAAGGGCGCGGACGCAAAAATCATCATCCTGCCGTTTGGCTCGATGACGGTGCCTAAGGCGTAAGTTTGGCTAAAATTTTATATTACGACGCGAGCTGCGGCATCAGCGGCGATATGAACTTAGCCGCGCTGGTGGAGCTCGGCGTGGATTTTGGCTATCTTTGTGCCGAGCTAGAAAAGTTAAATTTAGCCGGCGAATTTAAGCTTGTGCGCAAAAGCGTACTAAAAAACGGTATCGCCGCGACCAAAATCGACGTCGTGCCGCTAAAATCGCAGCCTCACGCCAGAAGCTACGCGGGTATCAGGCAAATTTTAGAAAGTTCAAATTTAAGCCAGAGCTGCAAACAAAGAGCGGGCGCGATATTTCGCAGGATCGCGCAGGTCGAGGCCAAAGTCCACGGCACGGACGTAGATCAGGTGCATTTTCATGAGATCGGCGCGATAGACTCTATCGTCGATATCGCGGGCGCGGCGATCTGCTTTGAATATCTTTTTGAAAATTTAGGCGTCTCGCGCGTCGTAAGCTCCAAAATCGAGCTTGGCGGCGGCGTAGCGATTTGCGATCACGGCGAGCTTAGCGTGCCTGCGCCCGCCGTTTGCGAAATTTTAAAAGGCGTGCCCGTAAGCCTCGGGCGCGCAAATTTCGAGATGACCACGCCAACGGGAGCGGCGATTTTAAAGGCCTGCGCGGACGAGTTTACGGACGGTGCGAGCTTTAAAATAGAAAAGATCGGCTACGGTGCAGGCGGCAAGGACGCAACGGACTTTGCAAACGTGCTTCGCGCGATGATCTGCGAGGTTGACGAGGATTTATACGAGCGAAATTTAGCCGCGCACCCTGGCTACGGCGAGGTTTGCAAGCAAATTTTAATCTCCACGAACATCGACGATATGGACGCCGAGAGCTTTGCCTTTGCGTGCGAAATTCTGCGCGAAAACGGCGCGCTAGACATCTTTAGCCGCTCTATTTTTATGAAAAAGGGGCGCATGGGCTTTGAACTAAACACGCTGTGCCGCAAGCATGACGCGCAAAATTTAAAGGATCTGATATTTACGCACACCACCGCGATCGGCGTTCGCGAAGTAGAGGTTACTAAAACCGAGCTAAAGCGCGAGTTTGCGCGGGTGCAGACGAAATTCGGCGAGATAGGGGTTAAAATTTCAGGTAGCGGCCAAACGCAAAAGGCAAAACCGGAATTTGACGACTGCAAGGCCGCGGCGCTCGCGCACGGCACGACGATCGAGCGGGTGCGAAAAGAGGCGCTAAAAATCTATGACGAAACTAGAAAAACTAAAGGCTGATCTGCGCGGGCTGGGCGAGCTGGCGGTGGCATTTAGCGGCGGCGCGGACAGCTCGCTACTGCTGCGAGCGGCGCACGACGCGCTGGGTGCGCGAGCGATCGGCATAACGATCAGATCGCCCTATATGTCCTCGCGCGAGATCGCCGAAGCCGTGGAATTTGCCCGCGCTTACGGCATCCGCCACGAAATTTTAGAGCTCGGCATCGCGGAGGGTATCAAAGGCAACCCCGAAAACCGCTGCTATCTGTGCAAAAAGGCGGTGTTTTCGCGTCTGATCGAGCGCGCAAAGGGGCTTGGCTTTAGCCGCGTCGCCGACGGCACGAACCTAGACGATCTTGGCGAATGCCGCCCCGGGCTTAAAGCAAAAGACGAGCTTGGCGTGCTCTCGCCGCTGATAAATTTAACCAAATCCGAGATCCGCGAGCTATCGCGCGAGCTAAATTTGCCCACCGCCGAAAAACCAAGCTACGCGTGCTTGCTAACGCGTCTGCCGCACGGACGCGAGATCGATGGGGGCGAACTAAATTTGATCGAAGCCGCGGAAAATCTGCTAATCGCAAGCGGCTACGCAAACGTCCGCGCGCGGTGCGACCGCAAAAATATAAAGCTGCAAATGCCCTTTTCTAGCATGCAAAGCTTCCTAAATGACGCGAAATTTAAAAGCGTCGTTAGACAGCTCGTAGCGCTGGGCGCTGCGGAGGTGACGCTCGATCTAAAGGGGCTTAGAGAGGATGTTTTGTATGAGAGAGGATGAAATTTTAGAACTTTTCGCGGGGGTAAAAAGCGGCCGCGTGAGCGAGCAGGAGGCGCTAAAATACCTGAAAAACTACCCCTACGAGGACGTGGGCTGCGCCAAAATCGACACTCAGCGCGCCCTGCGAAACGGTGCGGGCGAGGTGATCTACGGCGAGGGCAAGACGGATGATGAAATTTTACGCATTGCAGAGGCGATCGGCGCGAGGCGGCAAAATATCCTGATCACGCGCACGAACGAGCGGGTTTTTGGGCTGGTGCGCGAGACGTTTCCGCAGGCGGAGTTTAGCGCTCGCGGCCGCGTCATCGGCGTCAAATTTAAAGAGCCTGCGCTCACGCAAAGCTACATCGCGATAGTATCTGCCGGCACCGCCGACGGCGCGGTCGTGGAAGAGGCGTACGAGACGGCGAGATTTCTAGGCAACGACGTGCGCAAATTTAGCGATGCGGGCGTGGCGGGACTGCACAGGCTGATCGCAAATTTAGAGCAGATACGAGGCGCAAAGGTCGTGATCGCGGTAGCAGGCATGGAGGGCGCGCTAGCTAGCGTGCTCGCAGGCCTCGTGAGCGTGCCGGTGATCGCGGTGCCCACCAGCGTGGGATACGGCGCGAGTTTCGGCGGGTTGGCGGCGCTGCTAGCGATGCTAAATAGCTGCGCAAACGGCATGAGCGTCGTAAATATCGACAACGGATTCGGCGCCGCGTATAACGCGAGCCTGATAAATCATCTCTAAATTTACGCCCGCGCGCAGACGAATAAGTAGAGCAAATTCTCTCTCGAATTTTAAAACTTTAACCTAAAAGCTACTACTTTTTAGCTAAAATTTTATATAAAATGAAGTCGCAACTTTTAATATCAGAAGTTGTGGCAACAGTTAAATTTATTTTAAATTTCTGGAGATACTATGAATCTCGAAATCTTAAAAAATATCAAAGAAATGCTTAGAAGTATTTCTTCATTATTTATATTTTTGTTTATTTACTTGATTTTAAGAGACATCATAGAAGTTATTAACTTTAGCTTTAACATAGATGACATAAGATACATATTGTCATTTGATATATTAATATACGCCAGCGCTTCAATTACCAGTTTCTTCCTACTCATATATACGCTTGCAAATAAAAGCTGGCTAAACTATTTTATTGTCTTAATATCATTTATACTTTTTCTGTTTTTAAGCGAAGTTAACACATCGGAAAAGTTTTCTTATTTTATTCTTATTATATCGATTTTTTTAAAGCATAAAAGAATTTATGATGAATTAAAGCAATTTGGAATTTATATTGATATTGCACTTCTAGTCTTATTTCTCATGATATTTTTTTTATCTATTTCTGTTCCAGGAAGTTTTGAGCAAATCAGACTAAATAATAAAAATGAACCAGAGTTTTTATATTATAAAAATGCCTTTGGTAGATTATTAGAGCCAAAATTTTTTAGTCCAGCAAAACTTGAAAAAAGTTATGATTTCGTGGAATTTAAAAATAGTAAAGTAGCATTAGATGAATTAAATGACATAATTATGAATGATGGGAAACTCCCATACTTTGGGTTTGATGGCAAATTTTGGGTTTGGTTTATGCAAAATAACGAAAAATACAGGGTGTTTTTCGTTCTAAAAGACGATAAGCTCACTACCATAGTTACTATGGTGCTTGAAAACAATAAATTCCAAATCATAAAATATTTATCAAAGGACGTAAATACCAAAAGTATAGGTATACGCTTAGAAAGCATGTCCAGATTAGAGAGGGGGTGTAAATTTGTATAAATTCAAAAAAATAGCCAAACAAACCGCTACCGTAGCCGAATTTACGAAATACATAAATAAGATTTTGCCCAAGAATACGGCGCGAGATTTTAGAATTTCGAGTGGCGCCCGCACAAAGCTCGCGCAAAAGCCGCAAACAAAGCAAAGCGCAAGAACGAGGCTAGCGTTTTTAGCCGCGGCGGTTTTGATTTTGGTGGTCGAAATTTACATCGCGATCTGCGTAAAGGGCGGCTTCGTGCGACACTATGCGGGTGACGTTTTGGCGGTTATCTTGCTTTACGCTTTGACGCGAGCCGCATTTGGCGTGCCACCTTTAAATTTGCCGCTTAAAATTTTCGCGTTCGCGGTGGTTTTGGAGATAGCACAGTATTTTGGCGCCGTACAAATTTTAGGCATAGAAAATAAAATTTTAAAAGTAGTGATCGGTGGGACGTTTGATTTCGCCGACCTGCTCTGCTACGCCGCAGGCTGCATCCTGGCGGGCACTTATGAAAAATTTGAAAGTAAAATTTGGCAAAGGAGAAGCGATGGATAAACAAAAAGCCGTGCAAAAGATGACCGAGGTCATGGCGAAATTCGTCGGCTACACGGGCAAGGTGCTGCCTGACGACGTGACGGCGAAGCTGCTGGAGCTCGCCGAGCGCGAGACGCAGCCGCTGGCAAAGGAGATCTATAAAACGATGTTTGAAAACCAGCGCCTAGCCAAGGAGCTAGATCGTCCGTCTTGTCAGGATACGGGCGTGATCCAGTTTTTCGTGCGTTGCGGCGCAAATTTCCCGCTCATCGGCGAGCTTGAGGAGCTGCTGAGAGAGGCCGTGCTGCGGGCGACGCGCGAGGCTCCGCTGCGCCACAACAGCGTCGAGACGTTTGACGAGTACAACACCGGCAAAAACGTCGGCAAGGGCACGCCGAGCGTATTTTGGGAGATCGTTCCGGATAGCGGCGAGTGCGAGATCCACACCTACATGGCGGGCGGCGGCTGTAGCCTGCCCGGCAAGGCAATCGTGCTGATGCCCGGCATGGGCTACGAAGGCGTCGTGAAATTCGTCATGGACATCATGACCAGCTACGGCATAAACGCCTGTCCGCCGCTGTTAGTGGGCGTGGGCGTGGGCACCTCGATCGACGTGGCGTCTCTGCTATCTAAAAAGGCGCTTATGAGGCCGCTAGGCTCGGCAAACCCAAACGAGCGCGCGGCGCTAACCGAAAAGCTGCTCGAAGAGGGCATCAATAAAATCGGCCTGGGCCCGCAAGGCATGAGCGGCGCAAGCTCCGTGATGGGCGTGCATATCGAAAACTGTGCCCGCCACCCAAGCGTCATCGCCGTCGCCGTAAACGTGGGCTGCTGGTCGCACCGTAAAGGGCACATCGTCTGGGACGAGCAGCTAAGCTTTGCTGTAAAATCGCACAAGGAGTTCGCGCTATGAGTAAGAAAATTTTAACCACGCCGATCGGCGCCGAAGATCTAGCGGATATAAGGATCGGCGACGTGATATACCTCACGGGACACATCGTCACCTGCCGCGACGTGCCGCACAGACGCGTCGTGCAGGAGGGCCGCGAGCTGCCGCTAGATATAGCAGGCGGCGCGATCCTGCATGCGGGACCGATCATCAGAAAAACGGGCGAAAAAAGCTTTGAGATGGTCTCGGTCGGGCCTACTACGAGTATGAGGATGGAGAAATTCGAGCGCGAATTTATCGCTAAAACGGGCGTGCGCCTGATAGTCGGCAAAGGCGGCATGGGCGATGGCACGATGAGCGGCTGTAAGGAGTTTGGCGCGATACACTGCGTATTTCCCGCGGGCTGCGCGGTGATGGCGGCTACGCAGGTCGAGCAGATCGAGAGCGCGGACTGGACGGAGCTTGGGATGCCAGAGACGCTATGGAAGTGCCGCGTAAAGGAGTTTGGTCCGCTCATCGTCTCGATCGACGCGCACGGAAACAATCTTTTTGAGCAGAACAAGATCAAATTTAACGAGAAAAAGGACGTGGCGCTAGCTGAAATTTTACCGCAGGTGGGGTTTATAAAGTAAAATTAAACAATATAAATTTACTACACTGCTAAATTTTTTTAAAATATTTGGATTTAATAGGCCAAAGCTTAACCGTCGGCTAGATTTAGCCGACGGTTTATGCAAATTATGCAAATTAAAATATCGAAAACATAAATGACAAAACGAATAATACTAATAGTCCAAATAGCATATTTGGACGTTGAAATTTATTCGCCGCTTTTAATTCTGATCCCGGGATTACCGGAATTACGGTTGCCAGTGCTGCGACCGGACCTCCCGTGAGATAGTATTGCATCATAGCGCTACCGCCGGCAGCCATAACGGCTAATGATAATGGTGTCGCCGTGCCTAGCGAAAGAGCGGCTTGCAAAAATGGTATGGTTATGGCTACTGACGCAGCATTACTTTGAGTTACAAAACCTGCTAACGCCGATACTATTAGCATACTTTGTATAGGCGCATGAGTTAGCATCGGGGTAAAAATTTGACCGATAAGATCGGCCAATCCGATTTGCTTTATAACGCCGCTCATAAATAAAAAACCTATCGTAGCTACAAGTGGAGTAGCTATCTTGCCGACGCCTTCAAGCATATTTTTTTCGCCTTCTTGAAAATTTAAAACGGAAAGTAAAATTGTGATAATCGCACTTGCAATACCTACTACAAAGACTGGAAATCCTGCAATAAAGCCGATGAAAAGCACAATAAAAGGCAAAAACGCCTTCCAAACCGGAGCTTCGTCAGCCTTTGCCTCAAATTCTTTTGAAATGCGCTCGATATCCTCTTTGCTAAGCGTTGTGCCGCTTCGCATTCTTTTTAATCTAAAAAAGGCACAAGCAAAAACACAAAGTCCGACAAACGTACCTATAACGTTAATTAGTCCGAACCCGATATTTGACACCGCTACGACGGCTACTTGCGTAGGATGAGTAAAACCGCCGTAGTTGCCTAAAATACCGGCATGTCCGTGAATACCAGCGGATTTATTAGGATCTACTCCAAGCTTCACGGATGCCGTACCGGTTATGACCGCAGTAATAGCCGGTTGCGTAAAACCGGTAAGCATACCTATTACTGCAGCCGCTATACCGCCGGCAGTCGCTACACCTACGCCGCCGCCCAGCCTATTTCCTAGTCTTACAATACTTCGAATAATTACGTCCATGAAACCACTTGCTTGCATAACACCGATAAACATTAAAATTCCTGTCATATCGGCAATAACCGGATTTAAACCTCCATTAATAAGAGAGACCAAAGATACGACATTTTTTGGTCCTGTTACTGGAAATCCTGCTACTAGCGCGCTAATTGCCGAACCGACTATAGCTGTAGTATATAACGGCGTCTTACCGCTTATCATTAAGATAAGCGTAAAAATCATAACGCATTGAGCCGCGACTAACATTGTCAACTCCTTTTTAAAAATTTCATTGAGCATTATAACATTTTTTCAAAAAATTATATATAATATTTAGTATTTTATATTGAAAAATTTTAAAATGTGGTATAATTTCCCAAACCAAAAAAGCGAAGGAGCAAAAAATGTCAAAGCCAAAAATTGCAATTGGTGCGTTGGGCGGTACGATTTGTATGAGTGCGAACGGTGGACAAGGCGGAGTTAAACCTAGCTTTAGTGCAGAACAGTTAGTAGGCGCGATACCTGCCTTAAAGGAGATGGTTCAACTAGAGGCTAAAACCTTGCTAGCTCTTCCTAGCGGTAGTTTAAAAATACAAGATCTCGTAGAAGTTTATAAATGGGCGAAAGAGCAGATTGCTAAAGGAGCAGTAGGCGTAGTCATTACGCAAGGAACCGATACGCTGGAAGAAAGCGCGTTCTTTTTAAATTTAGTTTGGGATGAACATGCTCCGTTGGTTATTACCGGTGCTATGCGAAATGCCGATTCTATTAGCTCGGATGGCGCCGGCAATATATATGCTAGCGTATTAACCGTTATTAGTCCGCAAAGTAGAGATCGGGGTGTGCTGGTAGTACTAAACGATACGATTCATAGTGCACTATGGGTTCATAAGAGCAATACCTTTTCTCTGCAAACTTTTGTATCGATAAATGCCGGTATTCAGGGGCTTGTGATAGAGAATGAAGTAAAATTTATAACTCCTACCGTATCACGTCAAATTTATCCTTTGCCTGACGTCAAATTTCCTAAAGTAGAGATTATACAAAGCTATTTAGGTTGTGAGGGTGAAATGGTTGAGCTCGCCTTACGTGCTAATTATAGCGGTATCGTAATTAGTGGCGTAGGTGCCGGACACGTATCATACGATATGGTGGATAAACTAAGAGGTGCTCAAATTCCGGTCGTCGTCGCTTCTCGCACTGGTAGTGGGATTTGTGCTACTAAGACATACGGTTATAAAGGCTCGGAGATGGATTTACAAAGTATCGGTTGTATAATGTCCGGCTGGTTATCACCGATTAAATCAAGACTTTTACTGATGCTTTTGCTGGCAAATAATATGAATTTGGAACAGATAAAAAAAGAATTTGGAAATTTCTAAGGCGCCGATCTGGATTGTTTTTATATTATTTTTGTATAATACTCCTAAAAAACGGAGAAGAAATGATACATCTCAATTCAGATCGTCCCATCACCACGACAGAATTTATAGTCCGTAGCCTTAGTCAAGATATTTTAAATGGGAATATAAAATCCGGCTCCAAGCTGAAACAAAATGAAATTTCAAAGAGGTTTAACGTTAGCGCTACGCCGGTAAGAGAAGCGTTAAAAATTCTAACGACAAAAGGACTGATCAGTTTCGATCCGTTTAAAGGCGCAATTGTAAAAGGGCTTTGCTATAAGGAAGCAAAAGAAATTTATGAACTCAGAATTTTATTGGAAAGTAAACTTATAACGGATGCGTTTGAAAAATATAGTACCGAATATCTACAAAAAGCGATTAATATCCAAGAACAGATCGAGACTTGCACGGATTTAAACGAATGGGCGCTGTTAAATGCTAATTTTCATAGGTGTTTTTGGCATAGTGAAAGCGGTAGTAGGACGTTTAATATCGTCGAAACCCTTATAATGGCGGCAATCCCATATGTTTCACTGTCTTTGTTTTATAAAAAAACTCATATAAAATCCTCAAATGAGGAGCACAGGGCGATACTAGAAGCGTATCAGAAAAAAGACTTAAAAAAGCTAATTCATCTCAACACCGTGCATACGAATAAGACTAAAAATATTTTGGAAGATGCGATAAAAAACAGCCTTTAAGTATTTTTTTAAAAAATATGAAATCCGCGCTACGGCAAGCTTGTTAAATTCTTATCGAGATTAAATTTATGTCCATTTCTACATCAACCAAAATATTTCCCAATCAAATAGCTTCTAAAATTGCTTTTTAAAATCACATAAATTATATCAAGGGAGAATTGATAAAAAATTTTAAGACTTTATCGATCGCAGCGATACTGACGCTAAATTTAAGTACTTCGGATATTACGCTTAATGGCAAGGACGTGGCGCCACAAGAAATAGCGCAGATTATAAACGGTGCAACTAGGCGCGAGATTAAATTTATCTGCAAATTTAACTAATCGCGAGGGATAAATTTTAAAAATTTAGACCCGCAAAGCCGCTGTTTTAAAGCACCGATTAAAAGTGCGCGCTAATCTCGCCGAAGCTCTTTCGTAAATTTAGCCTACGCGCTATTTTTCTCCGCGAATTTCGTGCTTGCATAGAGGTAGCTTACAAGCCCTAGCGCGCCCAGTATCGCGCCCGCCTCGCCTATGTGCCAAAGCCCGAATCTCGTTGCTATCTGATGCCCCAAAAGCGCTCCGCCGCCGATGCCTACGTTATAGATCGCCGAGTAGATCGATATCGCGACGTCGGTAGCGTCGGGAGCCAGCGCCAAAACCCTAATCTGCAAACAAAGCCCAAAGCCGAAAATACCTATCCCCCAGACGAAAGCTGCAAGCAGCAGCGCCGCGTCATTTGTGACAAAAGCTTTTAACGTCAGCACCGAAGCTAGGATAAATAGGATCGAGCAGATCAAAAAGGCGTTTGGAAAATGGCGGTAAAGCTTTGAAAAAAGCATGCTAGCGGCGATTCCCGAAGCGCCGAATGCAAGTAGGACGTAGGTTACGAAGTGATCGCCCGCGGGATTAAATTTCGCTACGAAGGGCTCGACGTAGCTGTAAGTCGTAAAATGCGCGCCTACGATCAAAAACGTCAGCATATACAAAGCAAGCAGCATCGGGCGCCTTGCAAGCATCGGCAAGCTCGCAAGAGAGCCCGCGCGACGGCTCGGCAAAAACGGTAAAATTTTCCAAAGAAACAGCGCCTCCGCCGCCGCAAGCGCGCCGATAGCAAAAAACGTAATCCTCCAGCCGAAAAGCTCGCCGACCACGCGCCCCAAAGGAAGCCCCAAAACCATGGCTAGTGATGTCCCAAGAGCCAACATGCCGATCGCTTGAGAGCCTTTGTTTATCGGCGCTAGGCGCACGACGAGCGATGAGGTGATCGACCAAAAGATCGCGTGCGAAATCGCGATGCCGAGTCGCGCGATTACCAAAACGGCGAAATTCCACGCAATGGCGGCCAGGACGTGGCTTAGCGTAAATAGCACGAAAAGTCGCAAAAGCAGCCTCTTGCGCTCGAGCTTTGAGGTTAGCAGCATCAGCGGCAGCGAGAGGATGCTCACCGCCCACGCGTAGATTGTGATGATTATCCCCGTGCTCGTAACGTCCATGCTAAAATCCGCCGCGATGTCGCTTAGCAGCGCCACGGGGATAAATTCCGTCGTGTTAAAAATAAAGGCGGCAAACGCCAGCGCGATAACTCTCGTGTAGGCGATTTTATGGACGTTCATCGGCTTTCCTTTTTTGAGCTTTTTAAATTTGGCTTTAAATTTAGCATATTTAGCGGTTTTTAGCTTTTCGAGTTTTGCTCGGAATTTTAAAATTTTAAAATTCCGCGCCATATATACATGCCGCGTTTCGTGCTAAATCTAAGCGAAGGATTATAGCTAAATTTATCCTCCGCGCAGCTTGCGGAAATAGAATTTACGCTCAAAACGCAAAGTCGCATAGAGTAAAATTCACGTAGCGATCGATCGATGAAATTTTAAAATGAAATTTGCACCGCGCTCGGCAGGTGGCAATAAAATTTCTTGTGTTTGGCAGAATGCGCCGAAATTTTATATACCGCGATGTCGCAAGCCATAAACAAAATTTCGCTACGTCGAGCTTGGATGCGTATAGCGGTTGAGGCTTTGTAGTGGCTAAATTTTATTATCCGGTCTTGTTGCAATATGAGGTCTTTTCATCTTGTGGCAAGTGCATTTTTAAATTTCTTAATTTTCGCGCATTCCCGTCATTTGATATTTAGGTTAGAATTTCAAGCTAGACGGCTAAATTTACATTAATTTCTACCTGTTGCTCGCGAGCTGCGCTTGTGGAGTACGCAAAATTTTATTTTCAAAGCGGCGAAAGACCCCGTCTCAAATCGTCCTCAAGGCCCGTCTCAAACCGCCCGTATATCGTGCTTATCGCTCGCCGCTGTGACAAAGCTTTAGAATTTTATTCGGTTTGCGAAGCATTTAAATTTTTAAGCAATAAATATGTAAAATTAGCGAAATTTGATAATTCCAAAGGAACTAAAAATGGCAAAAGTTATGAAAACGATGGACGGAAACGAGGCGGCGGCTTACGTCTCATACGCCTTTACCGAGGTCGCGGGCATCTATCCGATCACGCCTAGCTCGCCTATGGCGGATTACACCGATATTTGGGCGTCGCAGGGCAAGAAAAACCTCTTCGGCATGCCCGTTAAGGTAGTCGAGATGCAAAGCGAGGGCGGCGCGGCGGGCACCGTGCACGGCTCACTCCAAGCGGGCGCGCTTACGACGACGTACACCGCATCGCAGGGGCTTTTGCTAAAAATTCCAAATATGTACAAGATCGCGGGCCAGATGCTTCCGGGCGTCATTCACGTCGCGGCGCGCGCGCTTGCGGCGCAGGCGCTCTCCATCTTCGGCGATCATCAAGACGTCTATGCCTGTCGCCAAAGCGGCTTTGCGATGCTTGCAAGCGACAGCGTGCAGGAGGTGATGGATCTGGGCGGTATCGCGCATCTTGCGGCGATTAAGGGGCGAGTGCCGTTTTTGCACTTTTTCGACGGATTTCGCACGAGCCATGAAATTCAAAAGATCGAGGTGATGGACTATGCCGAGTTTGATCGCTTGCTCGATCGCGAGGCCGTGCGTAAATTTAGAGCTGACGCGCTAAACTCCGAGCATCCTAAAACTCGTGGCACGGCGCAAAACGACGACGTATATTTTCAGACGCGCGAGCTAGTCAATAAATTTTACGACGCGCTTCCTGACATCGTCGCGGAGTATATGAGCGAAATTTCAAAGATAACGGGGCGGTCGTACGCACCTTTCGTCTATTACGGCGCTAGCGAGCCGCAGCGCGTGATCGTCGCGATGGGCTCGGTCAATCAAGCCCTTGAAGAGGTGGTCGATCATCTAAACGCGAAGGGCGAGAAAGTCGGCGTGCTAAAAGTGCACCTCTACAGGCCTTTCAGCCTCAAATATCTCTTCGCCGCGATGCCTAAAAGCGTGCGTAAAATCGCCGTGCTCGACCGTACGAAGGAGCCGGGCAGCCTCGGTGAGCCTCTGTATCTGGATATAAAGGCCGCATTTTACGGGCGCGAGGACGCTCCGCTCATCGTGGGCGGCAGGTATGGGCTAAGCTCCAAGGATGTTGATCCCGCGCAGCTAATCGCCGTGTATGAAAATTTAAAGGCGGACGAGCCTAAAAATGGCTTTACGATCGGCATCGACGACGACGTGACGCATCTATCTCTACCCGTGGGAGATAAAATTTCGCTCGGCTACGAGGATGAGACCGAGTGTCTATTTTACGGTCTGGGCGCGGACGGCACCGTGGGCGCGAATAAAAATTCCGTCAAAATCATCGGCGACAAAACCGATCTTTACGCGCAGGCGTATTTCGCCTACGATAGCAAAAAATCGGGCGGCTACACGCGTTCGCACCTGCGCTTCGGCAAAAGACCGATCCGCTCGACCTACCTTGTCTCAAATCCGCATTTCGTCGCCTGCTCGGTCGCTGCGTATCTGGACATCTACGATGTCATCGGGGGCATCCGCGAAGGAGGGACCTTTCTTTTAAATTCCATCTGGGATGCCGAGCAGACGGCGGCAAAGCTTCCGAATAAGGTTAAAAAAATTCTAGCTGCCAGACGGGTAAAATTTTACATCCTAAACGCCACCAAGCTAGCACGCGATATAGGGCTTGGAGGCCGCACCAATACGATCATGCAATCGGCGTTTTTCAAGCTCAGCGGCATCATTCCGTTCGAGCAGGCGCAGAGCTATATGAAGGAATACGCCAAGAAAACCTACGTCAAAAAGGGCGAAGCGGTCGTGGCGATGAACTGCGACGCGATCGATAGGGGAGCGGACGCTTTAGTGCAGGTAGCGGTCGATCCTGCGTGGGCAAATTTAAAAGATGATGCAGCGGACGCGGACGACAAATACAAGGGCGACGAATTTATAGAAAAGATCGTAAAACCGATGAATGCAGCGCGAGGTGATAGCTTGCCGGTCTCGGCGTTTTTAGGTCACGAGGATGGCGGGTTCGACGCGGGCACGACGCGATTTGAAAAGCGCGGCGTAGGCGTCACGGTGCCTAAATGGATCGAGCAAAACTGCATCCAGTGCAACCAGTGTGCCTTCGTCTGCCCGCACGCCGTAATCAGGGCGTTTTTGCTAGACGAAAAGGACGAGGCCGCCGCACCTTTAAATTTAAAAGAGCACCTGCTAGAAGCCAAGGGCAAGGAGCTAAAGGGGCTAAAATATAAGATCCAAGTAAGCCCGCTAGATTGCACGGGCTGCGCGCTCTGCGCCGAAAACTGCCCGAGCAAGGAAAAATCGCTCGTCATGGTGCCGCTTGAAGAAGAACTCGCAAAAGGCGAGCAAGAAAGCGCGGACTTTTTATTCGAGCACGTAAGATACAAAGACGATTTGATGGACAGATCAAGCGTCAAGGGCGTGGGTTTTGCGCGCCCGTATTTTGAATTTCACGGCGCGTGCCCGGGCTGCGGCGAGACGCCGTATATCACACTGATAACGCGACTTTTCGGCGATCATATGATCGTAGCCAACGCCACGGGCTGTAGCTCGATCTACGGCGGATCGGCGCCTTCGATGCCGTACCGCAAGGATGAGAACGGCCGCGGCGTCGCGTGGGCGAACTCGCTTTTTGAGGACAACGCCGAGTTTGGGCTGGGAATGAAGATCGCAAGCGAGACGCTGCGCCATAAGATCGAGGATCTGATGCTAGGCTCGCTCTCAAGCGTGCCAAACGCGCTAAAGGCGCTTTATCACGACTGGATCGAAAATAGAAACGATACGCTAAAATCCGCTCAGATTAGAGATAGACTGGTGCCTCTGCTAGAACAAAATTTGGACGCGCCCGGGGTTTGTGAAATTTTAGAGCTGAAGCAGTATCTAAACAAAAAATCGCAGTGGATCATCGGCGGCGACGGCTGGGCCTACGACATCGGCTACGGCGGGCTCGATCACGTGTTGGCTACCGGCGAGGACGTAAACGTGCTGGTGCTGGATACAGAGGTTTATTCAAACACCGGCGGACAGAGCTCTAAAGCTAGCCGCCGCGGTTCTATCGCGCAGTTTACGGCAGGCGGCAAGCGCGTTCAGAAAAAAGACCTCGGCCAGATCGCGATGACCTACGGCAACATCTTCGTCGCGCAGGTAAATTCCAACGCAAACCAAGCCGCGACACTAAAGGCGATCATGGCGGCGGAGGCCTACCCGGGACCTAGTCTCATCATCGCGTATTCGCCGTGTATCGCGCACGGTATCAAAGGCGGCATGGGGCTATCGGGCGATCAAGCCGAGCTTGCGAGCAAATGCGGCTATTGGCCGACCTACACCTTCGATCCGCGGCTCGCGGCGGAGGGCAAAAATCCGCTTAAAATTTCATCAAAAGAGCCGGATTGGAGCCTTTATGAGGAATTTTTACTAAACGAAGTGCGCTACAACGCGCTTAAAAAGATCGATCCTGAACACGCGGGCAAGCTTTATGAAGCCAACAAAGCCGATGCGATGAGGCGCTATCGCCAGCTCAAGCGGCTTGCCAATGCCGATTTCGGCGATGAGGTTGCCTCTGCGGGCGCCGCGAGCGAGAATGCTTAAGCTTTGGCTATTTGTTGAAAATCCGGCTCTGCGAATTTTGCAATCCGGAATTTTATTAAATTCGCGGGACTGCATAAAATTCCGTATAAATTTTAAAAGAGAAATCCATGAAAAAAATCGGACTAATCGGTGGTATGAGCTACGAATCTACGATTACCTATTATGATGGGATCAATCGCAAAATTAACGAGCGTCTAGGCGGGCTAAGTAGCGGCGAAATCCTGCTAAGTAGCTTAAATTTCGACGAGATCGAGCGGTGTCAAAGAGATAATGAGTGGGGCAGGGCGGGCGAAATTTTAGCTCGTCACGCGCGGGTTTTGCAAAGTGGCGGAGCGGATTATATTTTTCTTTGCACTAACACGATGCATAAGTGCTACGAGGCGATAAATGCCGCTATCTCCGTGCCCTTCGTGCATATCGCGGACGCCACGCTAGATGAGCTACGAAAGCATGGCGTGCAAAAAGTAGGGCTGCTCGGTACGATCTACACGATGACGCAGGATTTTTACAAACAGCGCTTAATAGAGGGCGGCGTAGAGGTGCTCGTACCGAACGCGGACGAAATGGAAGCGGTAAACGAAGTAATTTTTGATGAGCTTTGCTTTGGTAAAATCTTACCGCACTCCAAAGAGAAATTTTTGCAGATCATTGAAGGACTTAGAGCTCGCGGCGCGCAGGGCGTGATACTGGGCTGTACGGAGATCGGGCTGCTCGTATCGCAAGCAGATACCGCCGCGTGGCTATTCGATACTACGCAGATCCACATCGATGCGGCAGTAAGTCTAGCTTTAAGCGAGTAAATATCAAATATGAGTCGGCAAAATTCCGGCTTATAATTTCAAATTTTTATATACATTATCAGTTAAATTTAATCTTTACTCTGTTATAATAACGACTATCAATCATATAAGGGGATGAAATGAACGTTTTAGTTATAGGAGCAGATGAGATTACGCCCATTAAGGCGGTTTTAAAAGACCTTGGCGCGAGTAACATCGAGCACTGGGACGCACGAAACGAAAATCGCGTAAATCGTAAGCCGATCCCGCAAGATACGGAGTGTGTCGTTATGCTTACGAGCTTTTTGAACCACAACACGATGAAAAAAATCAAAGGCGAAGTAAAAAAGCGCAAAATCCCGCTCGTATGCGCTAAAAGAAGCGTCAGTTGCGTATTTTGCGAATACTGTAAGGTCTTCAATTTAAATCAAGAATTTGGTTGCAAGCCTTGCGAAGATGATTAAAATTCCAAGGAATTTAAGTAGTGACGGCAGGTCCAGGCAAGCGGTTAAAAAATCGCGCACTGCGCCGCAATCAAATGCTTGCGACGATGAAACAGGCGAGCTAAATTCCAAGAATTTTTTAAATTCTAGCAAATTTAACGCTACTTACCTTGCAGACGCCGAAAGTAAGAAATTTAGCGGCAAATTTAAAAAGTTTTCAAGCGGTAAATCGGGCGCACTTAATCATAATGCCTCTAAGCCACATGCTGTAAAGAGTGCGCAAAAAGACGGCGCGAATGGGAATTTAACAGCAAGGATTTTTTGCGACACTGGCTTAGCGCAAGAGAATTTTTTCTGCGCTAAGCGTTCGGACGAGAAATCAGCTTTGTTACGAGATATTGCCGCGCCAAAACGAGATATCGCGGCGCGCGAAAAACGCCAAAAAGCGGATCTGCGGCGCGATAACGAGCTTATTGATGATGAAATTTTAAATGCCGAAGCTTTTAATAAAAAATTCTTTTGCGGCGAAATTTTTGGCTTTGATGCGAACGGGCGCGAGATTGCGTCAGAGGCGCTGCGGGATTATAATGCGGCTTCGCGAGCGCGGGCGATGCTAACTCTATATAATTTTAACGTTAATGCGGATTATAGAATTCCGCCCACAAATTTAAAGGGCGCTTCGCAGTTTCGAGCGGCATTTTTAAATTTCATCGCCTCCGAGCTTAGGCGCGGAGCTTGTAAAATTTACCGCTTCAAGCCCGCCGTGAAATTTTGCGTGGCGGATAACGCGATAATTTTTTCTTATCTGCGCGGCATGCCGCTGCCCGCGCTCGCTGCAAATCCCCGCTACAAGCTGGCTCGTGTGATAGTTAGCCTGCGTAGCGGCTTGCTGCTAAACGGAGACGATGCATTTCGCAATTTCGTGTTTTGCAAAATCGCGCTTCGCAATGCAGGCGCACAGCTGCAACTTGTGGGCAAATCGGGCGAGCTCATTGTAGTTCGCAAGAGCGGTTTTAGCCTAGGCGTGGTTGCGAGCTTTAAAAAAATTCTACCTCAAAATCCAGCCATTTATGATAATGATATAAAAAAAGCGCTAGAGCTTTGCCGCGGAGCAAACCTCGATGCCGTGTATCTTGTCTATCCAAAAAATGAAAATTTTAACCGCCACGTCGAGATAAAAAGCGAATTCTTTAAGGGAAATTTCATTATGAAATTAGTACCATACAAGCTCACCGACAAAATTTATTAAAAGGATACCAAATGGTTGGAATTATTTTTGGAAGCTCGATGGGCAATACCGAGGACGCCGCGAAGCTGATCTCTGAAAAGCTAGGCATAGAAAACGAGCTAAAAAACGTTGCGGACATCGCGCCTGCAGATCTAAATAAATATACTGCGCTCATCATCGGCAGCTCCACATGGAACGACGGCGAGCTGCAGGACGACTGGGCGGGCTTTGATTTCTCAGCCCTTGATGTCGCGGGCAAGACCGTCGCGATTTTTGGCATGGGCGATAGCTCAAGCTACAGCGACGCCTACTGCAACGCAATGCGCGAGTTATACGATAACTTCAAAAAAGCGGGTGCAAATATCGTAGGCGCAGTGCCTACCGACGGATATGAATTCGACGAGAGCAAGGCCGTAGTGGATGGTAAATTCGTAGGTCTCGCGCTAGACAATGACAATCAAAGCGACCTCACCGAGAGCCGCATCGAAGCGTGGATAGCACAGATCGCTCCATCTTTTAAATAGTCCTCCTTTAAATTTGCCGTGGAGCGTACGCTTCGCGGCAAATTAGAATTATCATTAAAGTTCTAGCTAAATTTCAAAGCTATAAAATTTAAAAATTTCTTTCTACTTGTAATTTTTTGCATCACACCGGCAAATAAAATTTAGCCTATTTTATCACATAAAATTTTGTTACCAATAAATTTAGTGAGATTTTAAAATATTCCGCTAATGCTTAACAATTAATCTCAAAATTTACCTCAAATTTAATCAAATTTTAAGCGGGGGGGCTAGTATTCCTTACTTTAATCTTAAGGAGTAAGTATGAAGCTCAGATATATGATGGGTGCCGTAGCGGCGGCTTTGGTGTTAGCAGGATGCGGTGAGGACGAGATAGAACTCGTCAAAAACTATACTTTGCCCGATTTTAAATCTATTAGTATAGGCACGGCGATCGAGGGGTCAAAAAAGTGCAAAAATATCACGTGGTCAAAGGCTGATCGCGGCGGATTAAAATCCGTCACGATGGTGTGCGACATAGATATGGAAGCACTGAATGCCGAACGCGAGAAAGCGACTAAAAAACGTCTTGAGGAATATAAGAAAAAGACTTTAGACATGGATATAGATAGTGCTATGAATTTCTACAAGGGCAAAGCCTATGATAAGGATGGCTTGCTTCAGTTAGCCAACAAGCTTTGCAAACTAAACGATGCGAAATTCCAAGAGACTATAAAAGCAAAAGGTAAGATAGAATACTCAGATCAGAAGAAATTGGTCGATTGCGATAGCTCACTAGAAAGCGAGATTCTGAAGGGCGACGATCCTAAGAAAACGGATACATATCTGCCTGCCGTAATAGACTTCTTGAAAAATGTGGCGTATCATTCGCAATTGACGCCCGAGCAATTAAGAGCCGATTACGGCATCTCCGATAAAGCGGCGCCGTCTAGCGCAACGATAGAGCTTAATTTCGTCGTCAATAATGATAAAAGCGTAGATTTGGCGCCGGAATTTAAGCTAACGGCGGACGGCAAAGAAGAATCTGTGGGCAAAAATGTTACGTCTAAAAACGCGCTAGCGGAGTTTTATGTAAGATAGTGCGCTGCGGAATTCTTGAGTAGCGGAGCAGAATTTTAAAATTCGCTCCGTTACGAAATTTAAAGAATTTCATTCTCGGTAAAATTTCATAGAATTTTGTCTGCGGTTTCGACGTAAAATTTTAATGTGGAATTTCACGGCTGAGCCGATATGTCGCGCTTGTTTGCCATGATTAAAATTCCTTTTTATGTCGCGACGTGGAATTAAGTATGGAATTACATATTTTATTAAGACGCCTTATGCGCGTAATTTTACAAACTAAATTAATCGAAATTTAGCAGCTATATTTTTCTTGACTTTGAATTTTACAGCCTGAAATTTAATGCCTTAGAACTCCCCAGCTTCACAAATACACATCGCGAAATTCTGCCGTCACGCTCTTGTTTTATAGCCAATAACGACGAGCAGCGTCAGTAGCCCCGTCATCTTACACTCGCAGCGTATTTTTATCGCACGGGCTTTTCAATTCCTAGAGTTTTAAATTTCATACCATACAATTTCAATCAATTAAAATTTTGCACCGCAAAATTTCGCCACGCCGCGATACAACCAAAATTCTGCTACTCTGCGATATAGCCGGAATTTCGCGGCTTTAAAGCCGCGCACTAACCAAATCCTTTTCTTAGATTTTGTCTTAAAGTCCGAGCTCTATCGCCAGATCCTTTACCGCTTTGAGATTTACCTTACCGCTGCCGAGTACCGGGATTTGCTCCACTTTTTTCACGACGCTTGGCTGCATTATCGGCGCCAGCGCGGAGTCCTTCAGGCGGCGCGAAATTTCATCCTCGCTCGCCTCGCCCACGTAAAGCAGAGCGATCTTTTCGCCCTTTTTCTCGTCTTTTAGGTTTACGCACGAATAGATCGCGCTTTCGCCCAAAATTTCGCCTACAGCGCTCTCTACTGCGCCCAGGCTGATCATCTCGCCACCGATTTTAGCAAAGCGCGAAAGGCGGTCGGTGATAAATAAAAACCCGTCGTCGTCGATATAGCCGATGTCGCCGCTCTTGTAGTAGCGCACGCCGTCCATTTGCGCGATTGCTTCGGCGGTTTTGGCCGGCTCATCGTAGTATCCCTTCATAACCTGATGTCCGCCGATTAAGATAAGCCCCTCCTGCCCGTTTGGCAGCGGCTGTAGCGAGGCGGGATCGGTGATCTTTATGACCGTGCCCGCAAGCGGCAAGCCGACGCTCTTTTCGCGGTTGAAGTGAAGCTCTTTGAAAAAATCGGGCTCGAGGACGTTCGGCGTATTTACGCTCACCACCGGCGCAGTCTCGGTTGTGCCGTAGCCCTCGTAAATTTCGATGCCGAATTTTATCTTAAATTCCTTGCGGACGTTTTCGTTTAGCTTCTCCGCGCCCGCAATCGCTAGGCGGATGCTTGCCAGCATAAGCGGATTGAGCCTTTTATTTTTGGTGTAAAGTCTAAAAAACGTCGACGTGCCGAACATTATCGTAGCGCCGTATCTCGCGCTCATCTTGCCGACGCTAAAGGCGTCCGTAGGATCGGGTACGTGGATGCTTAAAATTCCGTCGTTTAGCGGAAAGAGCGTCGTTACGGTAAGTCCGAAGCAGTGAAAGATCGGCAGCGACGCTAAAATCGCGTCGTTCTCGGTGGCGTTTATGAGCTCTGAAATTTGACGGACGTTCGCCATTATATTTTTATGCGTCAAAACCACGCCTTTGGGCTTTCCCTCGCTGCCGCTGCTAAATAAAATCGTAGCTACGTCATCTATCGCGTGCGGCTTAAAATATAGCGCGCGAAATAAAATTTTAGGCATTAGCAGCGATTTTAGCCCGCAGGCTATGCGCTCGTTTTTAGAGACGCCCTCGCTTAGATCCTCAAGGTATACGAGCCGATCGCCGATCGAACTTTCCAGCTCAAAGCCCTTTGATTTGAGCTTTTCTACGAATTTGCGCGAGCTGATGATCGTGCGGATATTTGCTTTATCCGCGCAGTAGATTAAATTTTCCTCGCTTAGCGTGTAGTTTAAATTTACGCTCGTTTTGCCCATTGCAAAGAGAGTTAAATTTACGGCGCTTGCGATGACCGAGCTAGGCAAAACGATACCGACGTTTTCCTCGCTGCTTATGCGGCTCTTTAGCCTTTTGCGAAGTATCAAAACGGCGCTCATCATCGCTAAATTTGTGAAGCTCACTCCCGTGCTATCGACCGCCACGCGCTTAAAAGGCGATCTTTTGGCTTGATTTAGCCAGTTGTAGGCAAGTGGCTTTAGGCTTGCGAGGTATTTGCCCCAGCTGAAAAACGACAGCTCCGTTACCGCGCGCTTTACCTCGTGCGCTTTGGAATTTGCCTCAATCGGCGCGCCGAAGCTTACGCGAAGTGCGTTTTTGCCGCTTTGCGAGATCGTTCTTTTATAATGCTCGCTGGCGCGCGAAAACGTCGAACCCCAAAGCCCTCTGATATAAAAAGGCACGATCACGGAGTTCGTATCGTGCGCGGCTAGCTCAAATCCGCCCTGAAACTCGTCTATGCGGCCGTTGTAGCTGATGTGGCCTTCTGGGAAGAGCCCCACTACTTCGCCAGCATTTAGCGCCTCGCGAATGCTTTCGATCGCGCTTTTGCTCACGCCCGCTCCGATCGGAATGACGCGAAAAATTTTAAAAAACCACTTCAAATACCACAGATCGTAGTAACTGCGATGCATCACGAAGCGCACTCCGCGCGGGCACGCAAGCTGCACCACCGCCCAATCGATCCAACTGATGTGGTTACCCAAAAACAGTACGCCGCCTTTTTGCGGGATGTTTTCGACGCCGTCTACGTGGACTTGGTAGCCGAATTTCATAAACGGAATGAGTAAAATTCTAACGAAAAGCTGCGGCAAATATTTCGCGCCGAAGATCCCGCAGATGAGCACGCAAAGAGCAGCCATAACGAAAATTTCGCCGCTGGCGACCGCAAAATGCACCAAGATGATGGCGATGAGCAAAAACAGCACCATAAAGATATTTTGGATAAAATTTGAACCCGCGAGCACCCGCCCCATGCGCTCATCGGCGGTAAAAAACTGAATGACGGCGTTGAGCGGCACGATGAAAATTCCGCCGCTAAATCCGAAGAAAAACGATGCCGTGCCGAGCCAAAATACCGAGTGCGCGTTGGCTAGCATCATTAGCGCGAGCGCGAGCCCGAATGCGCCGAACGGCACGATACCGAGCTCGATATGTTTTTTACAGTAGCTGCCCGCAAAGATCGAGCCTAGCGCGATTCCGATCGCACTAAGCGCCAAGATCACCTGGATCACCATTACGTTGTCGCTGCCGCTAAGGCTCTTGTAGTGAGCCGGGAAGGTCGCGATCACGAGCTGCGAGACCGCCCAAAACATCGAAAGTCCTAGCGTACAGAGCAGGACGTTTTTGTCTTTTAGCACAAAATTTAAATTTTGCCTTAGATAGCGAAGCTTAAGATAGTCGTCTTTATTAAATTCCGCCTGTGGTTGCGAGGCGTCGAAGAATGGAATTTTATATGAGTAGTATGTTTCAAGCACGGAGCCCGCGACCAAAAGCACGCCGATGAACCAAACCGAGCTCATCAGCTCGCCCGCGTCGCTGCTGCGCGTCGCAAACAGCTCGAAAATTACCGAAAAAACAAGAGATGAAAGCAGAATCGCGATGATGGTAAGCGCCTGCACGAGGCCGTTTGCCGCGCCTAAATTTTTCGCGCCGACGATTTTTTTAATCAGGCCGTATTTGGCGGGCGAGTAGATCGCGCTTTGCGCCGCAAGCAGGATCGTCATAAAAAATGCGAAATAAAACCATCCGCACAGATATCCGAGCGTAATGAGCGCGGTAAGCGCGACGCCGAGTTTCGCGCAGATCCGCGTAATGCGGGTACGCGAGAATTTATCGTTGAGATAGCCGCTGGCGCTAAAAAGAAATACGTAAGGCAGCAAAATCAGCAAATTTACAAGCGAGGTAAGGGCGATGAGAGCGCCCGAATCGGCGCTTTTAACAAGGACGTTTTGAATCGTGATCTTATGGCCCAGATCAACGCTTGCGTTGATAAACATAATCGCCAAAAACGGCAAAAATCCGTTGATTTTTAGTAAAGATTTCAAGCTATCTCCTTTAAAAACGGGATTTTATCTCACGGAAGTTAACGGACGCAAATTTAAGGCGGCTTCGCTACAATTACGCAAAAATTAAAGGAAAAATATGAAAGTACGTATCACCAATCGCGACGTCGATAACCTCAATAAATTTATGCTGCTTTACAGCAAAAAGGCGCGCAAGCAGCGTCTAGTCAGCACCTACGCCATACCGTTTGAGTTTTTGCTCATGGGCATCATCATCGACGGGCTTTTAAAAACGGCGCCGATTGCGAGTGTGGCGTCGGTTATTTTGGGCGCGGCGTGGCTTATTTTTTATCCGAAATTTTACCGCCGCATGCTAAGAAAACATCTGACTTCCGCTAAGCTCGCGCAAGACTCAAACATAGAGATGGAATTTATCGCGGGCGAGGATGAAATTTCATTTTCGAAGGGCGAGCCTCGCGCAAGCGAGAAATTTGCCGCACGTTCGCTAAATCGCATCGCTGCGGGCGGAGAGAATTTTTTCTTGGCGTTTGATCGCGGCTTTCACATCGTGCTTCCCAAAAACGCCGAAACGGACGCCGCGGTGCGGCATCTCGCGGATCTGCGCGGGCTGCAGATCGAATCCGTGGATATGGACGTTAAAATTTAGAGCTTTAATTTTAAATTTACGGCTCGTAAAATTCGCGATATAAATTTAAAATTCTAGAATTTCGCTATGTAAAATTCTATCTTTGGAATTTACTCGCGGCAATGTTTTTACTTAAGGGGGAAGGGCTCTACTTACTCTGTGCTTCGCTTGCGCTCGCAAGAAACGCTGCAGGCTGAGCCTTGCGTTGCTATGTTCGTTTTGCAAGAGCGTGCAGTTTATATTCGCTACTTGGTAAAATTTAACGCGGACGCAGTCCGCACCGCTAGCGTCGCGCGGGTGGGGGCAAAATTTTAAAAAGTCGTGGGGGCGGGCGCGCCTCGCAACTCTGAGCGCCGCCCCCTTACGGAAATATGTATCGTATAGCACGAATTCTTAGAATTTTCGACGTAAATTTAAAAGCGGCGCTTCGCCTTTATAAAATTCCGTTTAAATTTTTAATCCGTGATATGCATATCTTGGGGCGAGAAGGGGCTCCCATTGCGAGGTCACACTTCTCGCAGGACGCCGCCTCCGCAGCACCGCACTGCTCTGCTCGCCCACAAGCCCACCTAGCTTCCGACGACGCTTTAAGCGGTGCAGGCTACGCCTGGGCTAAATTTAAGCTGCGGCTGACGGCGTAAAATTTTGGCTAAAATTCTGCGTTCAGTTCGCCATTACGCCTCGCGCATCTCCTCTGCTAGGCGCTTTTTGTAGGCGCGCTTGAAATAAAACGCCCAAATTAGCGGAAATATTATCTCCAGCCCTTTCCAAAATGCAAACCCGCCATACTCTACAGGAATGGTAAAAAAACCTATCCAAACTGCATAGTAAGCAGCCACATAGCTTATAACGAAGATAACGCCCCAAATTAGTACTTCAGAGCCGGTCGTAACGGTCCAGATCGCAATCAAATATATGAAAGCGCTTGCTCGCGCGGTCGAAAAAACCAATTCAGAACGCCTAATTTTTGATGGTCTATATCCGCGCTAAGATAGCCTACTACGCACGCGATAATACACAAAGCGCATAAGATAGCGCGCAGCACGGCTAAATAGCGCAGTCCACGGGGTTGTATCGCGCCTTCGTAGCCGCTGTTTTCGCAGCTACTACTTCGGCTGTTTTTGCCGCCGCGCCCCGAGACATAGACAAGATGCGCGCCTAACGCTATGAAACACGCACATTGAATGAAGTCCATAAATATGAAGCTGCCGAGTGCATCACTTTCGCCTACATTGCCTATTAACCTAGGCCACGAAAATTTTACTATGCAAAATGTCGCCGCGAGTAAAATCGGATGCAGCGCGAGCCTGCCGCTTCTTAAATCCGAGAGTAAATTTTTAAAATATCCCATGCTTTCCCCTTAAAATTCCACGGAATTTTGAAATCCAGAAAGAACTCCGCGTATAGTCTGCGAGAAGAATTTTGTAATTCACCAGTGCGGAATTCTACTATTGAATTTAGAATTTTGCAGCGAGGAATTTTGAAATTTAATGCGGGCGCAGATCGTACAGCTAGCGTTGCGTAGGTAAAGATAAAACAAAAATCCCCACGAGCAAAATTCCAAAAATTAGCGCAAGTAGGTTAAATTACAAAAGCTGCGCGAGGAAAATTTAAAATATCGTAGGCACTAGTCCGCCGTCAAGCCTAAGTGCCGCACCTGAAAAGGACAATGAGTAGGGGCTTGCGACGAAAGCGACGAAACGTCCGATCTCTTCTGGGCGGATGAGCCTTTGGATTTGCGAAAGCGGGCGATGATTTTTCATAAAATCCTTCTTACGCTCGCTTTTGGGTACGGAGCTATTTTTATACATATTTTCTAACATCTCCTCGACGCCCTCGGTTAGCGTGGAGCCGGGCATTACGGTATTTACGGTGACGTTGGTGCCTTTAGTTAGCTTTGAGAGGCTTTTTGCCAAGGATAAATTCATCGTCTTTGTCATGCTGTATTGCGGCATCTGTCCTGATGGCATCAGCGCCTCCTCGCTCGCGATGAAAACTATCCTGCCAAAATCCCTCTTTAGCATACCGGGAAGATAAAATTTACATAGCGCGTTGCCCGACATCACGTTTACGCTGAAAAATTTCTCCCAAATTTCATCCGTGATGTCAAAATACTCCATCGGCTCAAAAATTTCCATATTGTTTACGAGGATATCGACCGTCGGCAGCTTCTTAAATAGTGCCTCGCGATCCGCTTCTTTTGCGATGTCGGCAGCGATGCCATGGATGCCGGCGTCTTTAAATTTAGCCCTAAGTTCGCTTACTACTCTTTGCACATCCGCTTCGCTTCTGCCATTTATCACGACACCCGCGCCCTCGCGAGCGAATTCTGCCGCGATAGCCTTTCCGATGCCCTTAGTCGAGCCGGTAACCAAAACCTTTTTATTTTTTAAGCCTAATTCCATTTTTCTCCTTTGATTATTTAAAATTTTAATTATCGTCTGTATTGGTTTTAGTTAAGCCACTTTGCTCGTTCATTGCTAGGGTCCGTTTCGTTGCCGATCGCTTCGTAGCGCGAGTAGTAAAACTCCACAAACTCCCGCACCTGCGCCTCGCGCGGCAGATACACGCCGCCGCTAAGCTCCGCAAAGCGCGATAAAAATTCTGCTGCGTCCTTTTTATCGCAATAAAGCCGCGCCAGCTCCTCGTAGTTTTGCAAGCACGCGGCCTTGAAACTCTCATAGCCTGCGCGGTCAAATTTAACCGCCAGCCGCATACCGTCAAATTTCAAAACGCCCGATGCGAAAAGCAAGCTCAGATGTATCAGAGCCTCGCAGTAGTAGGGCTTTAGCTCCTCCACTCGCTGCCACGCGATGAGGCCCACGGCGCGGCGGATCAACTCATCTAGCACCGGTAGGCAAAACTCCTCCTCCTCGTGAAAAAAGAAGCTCACGAGCCCGCCGGTAGTCGCCTTGTACTCCTCGATGAGCTTAAAAAGCCCCGAGCGGTTCATGCGCGCCTCGGTGTCCGCGTCGATGAAAAATATATGCCCGAACTCATGCCCGATCGTCGATATTTCGTAGACGCGGCGCCAAATTTGCGGCTTTTTAAATAAAATTTCGCGCCCGAAATTTAGATAGTGGGGCTCAAATATTTCGCCGCTTAGCCGCATAAAAGGTCTAGCCTTGGCGCTTTCATAGACGAAATTTACGAATGCGAAAATTTTCTTGCCGCAGTTGGTGCTTACGAACTCGTCGTTGGGTACGACCTGCGCCGAAAAGAGTCCGTTCAGATCGGCGCCGTAGTAGATCAGCGGCGCGCAAACGTAAAGCTGGGTTTTGGCGATGTTTGAGAGTACGAGCGAGTGCATGACGGCGTTGTTCGCGCCGATTTTTTCATACGCACGCTCAAAGCTCTCGCTTACGCGCGCTTTAAATTTCTCCGCGCTAAACTCATACGCGCCTGCAAGTCTGACGTCCCATTCCAGCGCGACTGCGTGCGTGTAGGCGTCCTCGTAGTATTCGAGCGGATGCCCGATCTGAAGCGGCGTTTTTATATCCATCCACGCGATCTCCGCATCCCGCCACGCGCCGATCACCGCGCTGGCGTTCCTCTCGCAAAAGGCCTGCTTGAGCTTGCCTAGATACGCGACGTAAGCTAGCTCGCTCTCATCTTCTGCAAGCGTCACCAAACGCTCCAAAAGATCGCTAAATTCGCTCTGCAGCTTTGCCGTCTCATCCGCAAAGGCCACGGCGTAGGGAACCATTTGGGTTTTGCCCTCGCGCTGCACTATCGCGCCGTAGCAGCGTTCGCAAATTTCGCCGTGAGGCGTGCGCATAAACAGCTCCTCTTGCAGCAAAAATTCCTTCGCCTGCGCAAGCGAGCTAAATTCCTTTTCCCAGCGCTTGTTCGTGCTTTCGATGATTAGGGCTTGCCAGCTTTTTTGCATATCGCTTAGCACGAGCCCGATGCGGTGGATGCCCTTTAAAAGCTCCAGATAAAACGGCTGCAAAATCCCCTGCGCGCCCGCCTCGGCGATGAGCGCTTCGTGCATGCCCTCATGTATTTCGCGCGTGAAATCATACATTTTGCTCTTTAGCTCGCGCTGCCGCGCCTCATCGTAGCCCAAGCGGCGAAATTCTTGCAGCAGCGGATCCTCTTTGAGATCGACGATTCGGCGCAGCACGGCGATGCGCGCAGTATCGCCAGACTCAAAGCCGCAAATTTCTAGCCCACGCGTGATCAGCTCGGCGTGCGGCTCGTCGTAGAGGGCGTTTAGTCGCGCTTTAACGCTCACCGCCATCTCGCTAAGTTTTGCAAAATCGTTCATCGCGTATCCTTTTTGCCGTTTTTATCGTCTTTTTTGTGAGCGGAATGTGTCTGCTTCGAGAGCAAAATTCCATCCTCGCATCCGCTTAAAATTTTAAAATTTCGGCATAGATTTCTGCCGATTGTATCGAAAAAGTGTTAAATTTGCGCGGTTAAAATGCGAGATTTTTAAATTTAAGGAGTAAAAATGAGCGATTTAAACTTAGACGATTTCGGCGAGCCGCGCATCAAGGTCGTAGCGCTGCCTAAGGATACGAATAGCTCGGGCAATATTTTCGGTGGCTGGATACTAGCGCAGATCGATTTAGCGGGCGCGACGGCGGCGCGCGAAATAGCGCCCGAGCGGGTCGTGACGATCTCGATGCAGGAGGTAACTTTCAAGCAGCCCGTATTTATCGGCGATGTCATCAGCTGCTACGCAAAAGTCCTAAGTGTGGGAAATACCTCTATCCGCGTGCAGATCGAGGTCGCAGCGTTGCGGCTTGGTGAGGACGGATTTCGCGAGTGCTTGCACGTAACCAGCGCGATCGCAACCTACGTAAGTGTGACCAAATCAGGCCAAAAAAAGCCGATTAGCGCAGAGATCAAGCGGCTGCACGGATTTTAAGATAAGCTGCTTAAATTTGAAATTTTAATTCGCTCGATGAGCGGCGTTTTTTGCAACTTGAATGTTTAAATTTGATCTTTAAATCGAAATTTACGCTCGCTGTTTTAAAACGGCTACTATAAAATTTAGACCGGACCGCTGCGCTTTTAAGCTTAACTGCTTTGCGCCGCGTGCCTTGGGCTTTAAATCTTCGGCTTTAAATTTGGAACTGCGAGAATTTTAAAATTTTACGGAAAATTTGCGTAGAGTTTAAAATTTTGCGGCGCGCAGATTAATAGACAAATTAAAACGCGCCGCAGCAAGTGGTGCTAGCAGCTAGTTTGCAGCGTCTTGAAGCTCTTCTTCGATTTCGGAGTTGCTTTTTACGACCATGCCTGAGCCATGAATGACGCTAGGCATGCAGGATGTGCAGATATGCACCGTCTCGCCGTTTTTATGCGCCTTGATAAAGACCGCGTTTTCATCGTCGCTGCTTTTTAGCGAACAAATATTGCAAATGTAAATATCACCTGATTTCATAGAAATCCTTTCTTAAAAAATTTTGCACTATTTTATGAAAATTTCAAAATTTTTCATTGATTTTAGTTAATCTTTAGCGATTTTTATTGCGGGCGCTTTCGTCTATCAGCACTACGTGCGTCAAAAAGATGATGAAAAATAGCTGGAAAAATAATCCTACCAGCGGGATCAAACACAGCAGGTAAAAAATAAAAGCGCTTAGAGCAAATTTATATCCGCCACCCATTTTATAGCAGCGCTCGAAGCTTTTCGCGCTTAAAGCGTTTGAAGCGACGTCGATTAGAATCAGCTTGTAATAGATATAAAAAAACGGCACGTTTATGATAAATAAATTTATCACCGGCACGAACAAAAGCACCGAACAGATAAATAAAATCGCTAAAAATTTTAAAATTTCAAGGCTTATCAGCTTTAGCACTCGCGCCGTGCTCGCTTCATCCGCGCGGCTTAGATGGAAGTGGCGCGCGTTGATCTCTTTAGTGACTGCGGGCGTCAGAAAGGCCGCGATGATAAGCGCGCAAAACACGCTAAGCATCAGCACCGCAAAGCTAGCAAACACCGAAAAAATCGCGCCGATAATCCACTTCGTAGCAGCAAAGCTTAGAATTTTTGCAATTATTGGGAAGCGCTGCTCGTCCAAGAAGCTAAAATCGCCGCTTTGCGCGCCCTGCGAAAGCGCGTCAAAAAGCTCTTTGCCGCCGAAAAATGCGAGCGTGCCTAAGATTATGAGCGAGCACACAAGCGGCAATAGCGAGAGCAAAATAAACTTGCGCGTAAAAAAATCCTGCTTCGCCAAATTAAAAATTCTACCCATGTATGCTCCTATTTGCGTTATTTTATCGACTTTTGCGACGGAATTTGAGCTGAGGGGTAATTTGGCTGCTGCACGAAATCGCGCCTCATCAATCCGCCCGCTTGGCTAATTCGCTTTTTTTAACCGGCTCATCTCGCCTTATAATACGAAATTTATACTTTGATCGCTTGCCGCCCGCGTTTAATCTGCTCATTTATAGTGCGTAAAAAAGAGGCCAGATCTAGCTATGTTTTTGCCTGCTGCGAATATTTATTTGCTTGCTGCGCAGAATTTTTGCCTCTTATAAATAAGATGACATTGCGTAAAATTTCAGGCGCAAAATTGCAGAATTTCAAATCAAAGCCTTTTTTAAAATTCGCATGCCGAAATTTTATAGGTGGAATTTTAAAATTTTAAAGATAAATCTCGCGCGCAAATCCACGACTTCACTTCGTCGCGTCGTAGATCTTTTGCAATTGCTCGTAAATTTCGTTTGCGCTTACTGCACCTTTTGATAGCACCTCGATTAGCACCTCGTTATCTTCAAGGTCTCCCCAGATTTTGCGGTAGCTGCCCTCTTTATAGCCGTTATTTTGGCGGAATTTATTCAGCACGTTTTTGCCGATATATTTGGCAAAAAGTATGTCTAAGCTCACTCCGCATTTAATCGCCACGCGGAAAAAATCGGTCAGCAGCTCGCCGATTTGCAGCTCAAATCCGCTCGTTTCGTGGATGATGAGCTCGATGTCGTTTACGATCTCGTAGATGCTGTATTCGCGCACGTCGTAGGCGTAGGAGCTAAACTCTGCAAACCCACTCACCGCCGTGACGTCACTTACGATGTGATCGATGTCTTTGCTGCCGTAATATTGCTCTAAAATATAGCTCATCACGAAGTGCCAAATATCAACGATCTCGATGACGATATTATTCACGTCCGGCGCTGCAGAGATATTTTTCCAATGCTTCCACGCAAAGCTATCGATGAGCTCTGCGCATTCCATGTAAATGCAGCGCTTCCAGTTGATAAGTTTGCCATTTTTTGTATAGCCGTCCTCCCAGCCCGCGCCATTTGTTTCGTCGTTTAGGGCTTGCTGCATCAAAAACATCTCTTTTACTTTTTTATAATTTTCCATAAAAATTCTCCTAATTTTGGCTCGCGATTATAGCTAATAAAAGAAAATCATTGTATAATTTAGCAAAAAGGAGGCTTAAAATGTGTGCCGCTCAGGATAAATTCGACGAGTTTTTAGGCAGGATGAAACTCCTATCTCTCGGAGTTTTGCGCAATAATCTGCCATATTGCTGCAGTGCATTTTATGCCTACGATCCGCAAAATAAGGAGCTCATCATCGCAAGCGCGAGCGACTCTGAGCATATCAAAGCAGTCTTTGCCAACCGCGGAGTTGCAGCTACGGTCGCGCTGGATACGAAATTTGTAGGCAGGATCAAAGGCGTGCAGATTTGCGGCCATATCCGTAGCGCGGATGAGCGCGAAACCTCGCTATATCTTAAGCGCTTCCCGTTTGCGCGCGCGATGGAGACCGATTTTTTTACGATCAGAATCGATTGGATGAAAATGACCGATAATACTCTAACTTTCGGCAAAAAGCTAATTTGGGAGCGCTAGCTCGCTAAGAATATCGTCTATTTATTTTTACGAAATTTTAAACTTTGCGAGGATCAAATTTTATCTAGTAAGATTTTGCAATTTGCATAAAATTCTATCTTGTCGATTTTTCAAAGAATTTCACCATTAGACCCGCTTTAAAATTTCCACTCGGTTAGTTTTTTGGAATTTTACAGCATGGAATTTAGCGTAAAATTTCATGCTGCAAGCGGGGGGGGGGGGGGGG
>NZ_JAHAFS010000008.1 GCF_018374135.1 Campylobacter gracilis
CGCTTTCGATGAGGCGCGCGATAAAGGGCGCCGAGCCGATAGTAAGCGGTACGATCGCCGCGGTGGTGCCGATGCTAGTGCCGATAAGAAGCTTCGTAATTTGGCAATACGAAATTTCAGATTAAAATTTCTCGAGCATTCAAACTTGAAATTTTAAGAAATCAAGCAATTTAAATTTAGATTTCTTAAATTTAATTCTATAAAATTTTAGCCTTTGCGGTTACGGATTTTATTTTAAGTTCATACACTTTCATGCGTTTTAGGGATGCTCTAGATGCGAACTCCACGCGCGACATGTAGTTTGGGGTGTATTTTTCGCACAGTATCCGCAGAGCGTAAATTTTACGCTCGTCATCTAACACTTCGTTTGCTTCGCAAACGGCGATCGCGCTGCGGTACTCCGTCGTATAAACTTTCGATCCTAGCGCTTCCGCGTCGTTTGCGATAGATCGATATTCTTCATCGATTGGGGTAGGAACGCGGTTGTAGCTAACAAAAACCGCCGTTACCGTGCGTCCGTTTTGAAAGAGTTTTGCCTTCGTGCCGGCAGGCGCACCGTGGATATAAATAGCGTCCGCATCGCGCACGGGCGAGATAGGCACGCTAAAAATTTCGCCGCTTTCGTCTATGCAGCTAAGCGTAGCATATTCGCTCTCGTCGATGATTTTTAACGCCTCATCTTCGCTTAGCTGCCTATCTCGTCTGCGCATTTAGTCCATCTGGTTGCGTAGAAATGCGGGCTCATCGAGCTCGTCGTAGGTTTCGTCTCCGTTAAAATCGCCGCTACTTACCTTTTGTCTAGAAAAGATAGAATTTCGACCCATGCTCTCTAAAAGCGCCTTCCTGCGATCTGCTACGTTATCGCTGGCGACCTGCTTTTTTTCTTCGATGCTCCTTTCAAAGCCAGTGGCGATGAGAGTAACCTCGACGCGGTTATTTTCCATCTTAGGATCGGTGGTAGTGCCCCAGGTAACGTCAGCGTCCTTATCCACGGTATCTTCGATGATATTCATAGCAGATTCGATCTCAAGCAAGGAACAATCAGGCGACATCTTAAAATGCACTAGCACGCCCATAGCACCGTGGATGGAGGTATTGTCCAAAAGCGGAGATTGGATCGCGCTTTTTAGCGCTTCCTCCGCCGCGCCATCACCTTCGCTAACGCCGATACCCATAAGCGCCAAACCGCGATGCGTCATTACCTTTTTGACGTCGGCATAATCGACGTTGATATCGCTGTCACCGGACTCTAAGATCACGGAGATCATGCCGTTTACGGCTTGGAATAGGACATTATCTACAATCTTAAAGGCATCTTTTAGGCCGGTTTTTTTGTCGATGATCTTTAATAAATTTTGATTTGGGATAACGATTATGGAATCGCACTCTTTTTTAAGCTCTTCAAGACCCTCTTGTGCTAATCGCATGCGCTTTTTACCCTCAAAACCGAAAGGGGTAGTAACGACGCCGATGGTTAGCGCTTTTTTCTCTTTCGCAGCTTTTGCAACGATAGGTGCAGCGCCGGTGCCGGTACCGCCGCCTAGACCGGAGCCCACGAAAACGATGTCGGAGTAGTCCAAGCGGTCCTTAAGATCGTCGTAGTTCTCCTCTGCAGCCATTTTAGCAAGCGCTGGATCCATACCGCAGCCAAGGCCTTTGGTAGTGTTTTCGCCTAGTAAAATTCTAGTATTTGCGATCGACTTTTCTAACGCCTGTGCGTCGGTGTTAGCCACCATAAGCTCAACGTCGGTCTTGGTAAATCCTTCGCGGATCATGTGATTTATCATGTTGCATCCGCCACCGCCGACGCCGATAACCTTCATCTTGGCACCGTAGATGCCCTTTCTTTCTTCCATGCTGTATCCTTTCACGAGTATCTCCTTAGCTTAAATTTTAAAACCAATTTTTCATAGACGACCAAATTTTATTGAAAAAATTCTGTCCCTCTTTTTTGGGAAGTTGGATATTTAAATCCTCCTTCTTAGCCGCACCGCTATCCGCTCTGACGCCCTCTTTTTCTATCGCCTTACTGACCTCTTTTTCATAATATTCGTTCACGTTTCGCTTCGGAGCCTTGTTTATCACTTCATCTTTGTAGCGGAGTTTGCCGTTAGAGTCCATCTCGTAAGGAGTGAATTCGCCGAAGCCATACATGCAAAGTCCTAGTGCGCAAGAATTTGAAATATCGTCGGCGATCTCGTGCAGGCCGCCCACGCTCTTTGCTCTTGCAACCCTAACGGATGTGTTATCAAAAACTATCGCCGCTAAATCGCGCACGTCGTCTAGCTTCGCCATGCCGCCGGTAATAACTATACCTGCGCCTATACGATCTTTGTAGCCGCTTCTTTCGATCTTATCGGCTATCATATCGAAGGTCTCTTTAACGCGAGCGAGGATGACCTGAGAGATGATCTCAAGGCTTATGATGTGGTTTTCCGACTCGCTATCTCCTAAAGCAGGCAGCTCAACTTCGCTATTGCCTTGGTTAATTAGATCGTTGTAGGTGATCTTTATGTTTTCCGCATACGGAAGCGGCGTGTGCAGAGCGCGCGATAGATCGTTAGTAACGTTATTGGAGCCGAACATAACCACATCGTTATAGCGTAAGGAATTTCCCAGGTGGATGACTATATCGCACGTAGCGCCACCCATATCGATCAGCACAACGCCTAGCTCTTTTTCGTCCTTGCTAAGCGTAGATATAGAAGATGCATAGCCCGAAAGGACGATGTTGTCGACCTTTACGCCCGCCATCTCAACGGATTTTTTCAAATTTTTAATCGAGCTTTCCGGTGCGATGACGATGTGCGTAGATACCTCTAGACGCGTGCCGCTCATACCGAGGGGATCCTCGATGTGTTCCTGCTCATCAACTCTGAAATCATACGGAAGCACGTGCAAAATTACGCTATCGCTAGGCACGTTAGCCTGTGCTTCGGCAACCTGCATAGCGCGCTTTATTTCGTCTAGTCCGATCTCATTTTCCATAGTTATGACGCCGCGAGATTTAACGCTTTTGGCATATGAGCCGGAGATAGATATAATGGCTTTATCATAGCTTCTACCAGCGCCTTTTACTGCTGCTTTCACCGCCTGTTTTATTGAGCCAGCGGCTTGCTCTATGTTTGTTATGACGCCCTTTTTGATACCTAAAGTATCGGCTCCGCCAACGCCTAAGACCGTAAAAATGCCATCATTTTTAGCGATTATCGCGCGAATTTTAGTTGAGCCTATATCTAGACCTAAAATATACTCACTCACTGTCTTTACCTTTAAAATATCTTTCGGTTTTATAGCGCTTTTCTAGCATTTTGGTTAGATCGTCTTGTAGATTGGAATTTAATAACGCGGTTATCCTATCGGCTACGATCGCTTTTTCTTTATCTATCTCTTCGCTGTTGCCTAGGCTCTGCTGTGAAATTTTATACACTACGGCTTTGTTATCAAACATCACTATCCCTTCTTTTACAGGCTTATTAAACATATCGATAAGAAATTTATAAAATTCGTCATCACTTAGCTTGGTATTATTTTTACTATTAAGAGATAGCATCCCGAAATCTTCGCCTTTGAAATTTTTAAGCGCATCTTGGGCTCTTTTTTCAAGTAGCTCTTTACGTTTTTTCGTTTCAAATTCTTTAGAAGCCAAAGACTTAGCCTCTTCAAAGCTCATCTGCCTAGGCTGCTCTACACCGTTTAGTTTAGCAATCAAATATCCGCCTTTGTACTCGAAAGGCTTGATGACATCCCCTGGCTTTGCGACCTCAATCTCAGATATTGGAAAATTGCTAGCTGTAACAACTATAGTTTCATTAGTATCGAGCTTGCCTTTCTTGATCTCTAAGTAATCCTTTGTAGCGTCTTTTTTAACCTGATCCATGCGGTAATCTTTTAGGACGTTAGGTTTAGCCTCTGCAAAATCCAATAATTTATCATCCAAGCTTCTGTACTCGCCTCTGTGTTCTTCATAAAATTTACTTAGTTCCGTATCATTCACATCGGCATTGCTAGGTACCACAAAATATGCTCCTAGAGTATATTTTTTCTCGGTCATAAAGTGCGATTTCTCGCCTTCCCAAAATTTCTTTAGCTCGTCGTCATTAAAAGTGACGTTAGCGTCTGCGTAGATTATCTCTGCAGAAACCTTATCCTGCATTAGCTGCGATGCTGCAAATGCTTCTACGATCTTAGGGCTAGGCGTTATTTTTAGCGCTTTGCCGAGCTTTTCTAAAGTTAGGACCTTTTGTAGATTGCGCTCAAATTCTTTCTTGGTAAGTCCTGAATTCCTTACGACATTATCGTAAAGTTCCTTACTAAATGCGCCATTTTCTTGGAAATTCGGCGAGTTTAGCACAAACTCCGCCACATCTTTATCACTAGCCTGAACGCCTAGATCTTTAGCAAAATTTAGAAAATACGCTTCGCCGATTAGCTGATCTACTGCGATCTGATCTAGATGCATATTTTTGGCTTGCTCTTGAGTAAATTGCCCATCGCTCATAGCACTCAGCCTGTTGTATAGTTCGGAATATTTTGTGTTTAATTCTTGATTGGTTATGGAAATCTGCCCTACTCTAGCGATTGAGCCTGCGCGGTTAGCGTTCATATCATATGCGCCCCAGCCGACGAAACCTGCGCCCACGAAAGCTATCGTGCTTATCCAAATCGTCGGTATAAGCGACTTCTTATGCTTTTGCATCCATTCTATCATCTAAATCCTTAAATAGCTAACTAAAGAAATTTTTTGTTAGTAATTATACAGATAAAACCTTATGTAAGGCTGAAAAATAGGCATTTTTAGCGAATTATAACACGTTAGTAAATGATTTGGTATACATTAATCTTAGCTTAGCAAAAGCAGCTTTGAACTCATTTCTAAAATCGCTATTTTTTTCGCCATTTGCTGCGCGCTCCTTGCATGGGCAAAAACCCCATAGCCGCGAATCACCATTATATCGCTATTTTCATTTATCATATAGTTACAAATTTCATACGGCGCGCGCTCGTGCCAATCGTCGTAGTTCTTAGGATCGTAAATTTCAACGCGCTTAAATTTGCTTACCCCAAAGTAATCTCGTGGCAAAATAAAATCATGCTCCAGCGTATATGCGACGAGATACGGCGGTGTCGCGTAGGTTACGAATTTCGCCTCTTTTATATTTTTGTAGATATTTATATGTATGTCGCTATCGATGCTAGCATCTTGCCAGCGGTAGTCTTTTTTTGAAAACAGCGTTATAAAATCATCTCTATCCAGGCTATCGAAAATCGCGTCTTTTTTGTTGATCAAAAATTGATTTTCTTTAATTTTTGCTGAAATCGAGCCGTGAAAGATCCCAAAAAGCCTATCTCTAAACATCGAAAGCGAAATTTTTCGTAAAATTTCATAATAATACTCGTCCATCTCTCGCCTTTATAAAAAATTTCGCTATTATATAGGATTAGAAATTTCAAAAGGATAAATTCAGGTGCAAGCTCCACATATTCCGGTGCTTTTTTCGCAAACGATCGCAGCATTTTCGCAGCTTGAGGACGGCTATGTTATCGACTGCACGCTAGGCTACGGAGGGCACAGCGAAGGCATTTTGACCGCTAATCCGCATCTTAAACTCATCGCCTGCGACAGAGATGCCGAAGCGATAGATTTTTCGCGCGAGCGGCTTAGTAAATTTAAAGATCGCATAGAAATTCACAAAGCAAAATTTAGCGAAATTTTAAAAATTCTGCCCGAGCAAAAGCTCCGAGCAGTTCGCGGGATATTAGCCGACATCGGCGTTTCATCTCTTCAGTTGGATAAAAACTCGCGTGGCTTTTCCACCAAAAGCGACGCGCTGGATATGCGAATGGACGAGAGCGCAGCGCTGGATGCGGCGTATGTCGTAAACCGCTACTCACAAGCGGATCTGGCGCGCATTTTCCGCGAATATGGCGAGCTAACAAACGCTAACGCAATCGCTTCCAAAATAGCTACTGCGCGGACTAACGCACCACTAACAAGTGCTAAAGCTTTGGCAAATTTAATCGGAACAAAGCCCGTTAAAGGACGCGGCATCAGCACGGCTACGCTAGCATTTCAGGCGATCCGCATCGAGGTAAACGACGAGCTTGGCGAGCTAAAGCGCCTGCTCGCACTTATCGAGCAAAAATCACGCGATTCAATTCTAACTAATGCAACTGTCGCTATAATCTCGTTTCATTCGCTTGAAGACCGAATAGTAAAGGAGCGATTTAGGGCGTGGGAGCGCGATTGCGTCTGCCCTAGCGAGTTTATGCGCTGCGAATGCGGTGGCGGGCATTCGTTAGGTAAAATCCTAACCAAAAGCCCTATAATAGCGGACGCGCAGGAACTCGCGCAAAATTCTCGAGCCGCAAGTGCAAAGTTAAGAATTTTTCGACTGAAATAACCGCCTTTGCTTGCTATGAATTTTAAATTTTGACGAAATTTTGTAAAATTTACAGATTTGAAGGCATTAAATTTTAAGATTTTACAAAATTTTAAAATTTAGCTTACAAAAATTTTGCTTTTAGAATTTATGATATTTTCAGCATTATTTTAAACACGCAATGGCTAAATCATAGAGTTTAGCGTAAAATATAACGTTGAATTTTACGCTAAATTTAATGTATAATTTTATGAGATTTAACTGCTGCATATTTTAAAAACTAAATGGGAGCATAGATACAGAACAGAGTGGGAGTTAAAATTTGGCACCTAAAGTAAGCGGCGTAATGCCAAATCTAGTCCTTTGCTTTAACGAAATTTTGTAAGCGAGCAGTAGTTTCATTGACCTTTTAGACGATAGAGCCTATCTTGCAAGCGATATCCTTCGCTTAGCGTTTTAAGGCGCATCGAAGACGCAGTAAAATTTTAAGCGGTTTTTCAGACGATTTGACAAAATTTTATAAGATAAGCCGAGTAAAGCGAACTTGATTTTTACCTGTAAAAATGAATTTCCAAAGCGAGTGGTGCAAAAAACGAGCTAAATTAACACGATGCTTCTTTTGAAGCTTCCACTGCTATACAGTATCGTGCAAAGAGCCAGATAAATAAACGCAATAGCCCGCTAAAGTAAAATTTTGATTTTGCTAGCCGAGATATAATTTGGCGAGTTAAGATAAAATTCCATTTACCGAGGTAAAATTGCAAAGAAAAATTTTGCTCGTAGCTTTGCTTTTAAATTTTACCTTAACGGCCCATTGCTAGGTACACGCTAGCTGTGAGCTTCGAGCAGGATTTTATCTTGACGCAGGCGCTTTGGCAGCAAGTAAAAATAGGATCGTGGTTTTAAATTTATGGAGATTTTAGATGAACAAATATGAATATTTTGCCGACGACGATGACGGGCACGACTTCGCAGGGACATCCGATCTAGCGGGCATAGAGCTTGCGAAAAGACGAGCTATGGAGGATCTGACGGACGAGGAGATAGAAGATAAGCTTGCCGCGGATCTTGCCGTAAAACGAAACTACGCGGGCGCAGCGGGCGGTTACGACGATTTTACCGGCTTGGGATTCGAAAGTTCAGGCTTCGCAAACGCCCAAAACTATCTAAATTCCGAAAGCGGCGGAACAAAATTTAATAAAAACAGCAAAGTAAAATTAAAAGGACGCGGCGATGCAAATATTTCAGCCGCTCGCGGCAGCGATAATTCCAGCGGAGCGAGCTACGGCGATTTTGCAGGTGCCAATTTTACTGGCAAGGCGGATTATGCGGCGTTTGCGGGTGCGAACTTTACAGGCACGCAAAATCAAAATTACGCGGATCTGGGCGCGCATGATTATTCAAGCCTTGCCGCAGGGCGCGGTTACGGCAGTTTCGCGGGCGCGCAGGACGAGCTACTACGCAACTACGACGCCGAGAAAAAAAAGGAGAAAAATCTCACGCTTTATCAGCTTTTAGTCGTTTATCTGCTGATCGGATTTGCGTTTTTGCTGACGGTGCCGGCGATTTACATCCGCAACGAAATTTATTACATCAGCCGCGACATCGCCGCGCTTCGTACCAAGCACGAGGTTTTACTTGAGGAAAATCGCGCGCTTAACAACGACATCGAATATCTGCGCTACAAAAATGAAATTTTAGATCCGCAAAGCGTGCAAGAAAATGGGCGCTGATGGGATTTTGCTCGCGGCGTTTGCGTTTTTTGCTGCGCTAGTGCTTGCTCTGCTGATCGCGCTCGTGCTGCAAAACCGCCGCATAAGCGATGCAAACTCTGCGCTTAGCGAGTTTTTAAGCGAAAGGCTCACGGCTCAAAGTGCGAGAGCGAGCGCCGAGCTTTTCAAGCTAAATCAAAGCCTAAACGACGGCTTTAACGATAAGCTCTATTATCTTAATAGATCCCTGGGCGAGGGCTTGCAGCGCCAAAATAGCGCGCTTAGCGAGAATTTAAGCTCGCTAGATCGTGGCTTTAAGGACATAGCGGAAAATCTAGCGCGAATGAACGAGCAAAATAAAACTTCGCTTCAAGTGCGTGATGAAATTGCAAGGCTAAACTCGATTTTAGGCAACGTCAAGCTGCGTGGCAACTTCGGCGAGTACCGATTAGAGAGAATTTTATCGATGATTTACGGGCAAAATGCCGCGTTTTACAAGCTGCAAAAGCACCTACCAAACGGCAGAATCGCAGACTGCGCGCTACATATCGCAAAAGAAAAAATTCTTTGTATCGACTCAAAATTCCCACTTCAAAGCTATGAAAAGATCATCGCCGCCTCCGCCTCAAACGACGCCGCAGCGCTTGCTAGTTCGGATAAGCAACTAGCCGCCGATATGAAAAAGCACGCCGCAGATATCGCGGAAAAATACATCATACCGCCTCTTAGCATGGAGTTTGCGGTGCTATTCGTGCCGAGTGAGGCGGTTTTCGTCTACGTCTGCGAGAGGCTGCCACAGGTGCTTGAATACTGCGCGCAAATCGGCATTTTTGCGGCATCACCCACGACGCTGCTGGCGCTTTTAGGCACGATCCGCACCTTCGTAAAAGACGAGGTGCTCGCGCAAAATATCAAATCGGTAAAAGATGAAATTTACGCGCTAAAATCGGACTTTGAGGCGCATGCTAAGTATGTGACGGCGCTTCAAACATACGCAGATAAGCTCGCCGCGCAAGCAGAGCTTTTAAATAAAAATGCAAAATCTCTAAAAGCCCGCTTTGAGCATTTTAGCGAGCTGTAATGAGGCAAACCGTCGTTCATAATGCGGTGCCTAGAGCTCATTGGCGCATATAATGCAGCGGCATTTTAAGTGGCTAAATTGTAGGCAAACTCTCATAAGGCTTTAGCTTTTGCATTGCAGGCTTGCACGGCTTTCTAAAATTATCGCCAGGCAGCTTATTTTGTGTATTCGGTGTTTATTCGGAGTAAAATTTCAAAAACGGACGCAAATCTCAAAACATACGCCGTATTTAAAAAAATGGAAAGATTAGACGCGCAATCTTACGCGACGGCAAGATAAAATTTTAAGTTCGACGCGGCGCCAAAACACACAAAATTCTCTTGCAAAATCGCAAAATTCCAAAATTTCTCGGCAAAAATCAAAGCTATAGCACCGCAAACCTGCCAAAAAAACTTTCTCGCTAAAAATTCTAAAGCTCACCTCTGAAATCCAAAATAACCGCATGTCTAAATTCTGCGCGCAAACTGGAATTACCGACGCCTAAAAGCCGCATGCGCAAGCGAAAAAAAATCGCACTGCGCCTTAAAGCTACCCTAACGATCTCGTTTTACCGCTCTTATACGCCGCGAAAATCGCGCAGCAGGTCAAAACTGAGCGAGATAGGATTTTAAAGGCTTGATTTTACGATCGATCCAAGCGCCTAGGCGCCAATTCAAATCCACTCGATGAAATTTATTTATATTGAGGCTGCGAGGCTTTGGCAGACACATAAACGGACATAACAGCCAACTCCACGCGACGGAATTTTTGGTGTGACTTTACGCCGATCCGATTAATAAATCGTTCGTCGTCCGCCTCACGGCTAAATTTTGGGGTATTGCTTTGCCATTTTAAGTCACTAATTCAAATCTGCGCGACGGAATTTTTGAGCGCGACTTTGGGAGTTCGCGCCGATTCGATTAATAACTTGCGCGCTCCTTAGCCAATGCGCGAGTATGTGGCGCCGTTATATGATTACCGAAACTTGGCGCACCAAGCTAAATGCGGGCACAAATAAGCACCACGCTATGCTTCACGCCACGACTTTATATCGCTAGATCCAAGCGTACGAAATAAATTTTAGACGCTTTTTGCTTCGCGCAAAATTTTCAATAGTTTTTAGAGATTTTATAAAATTTTAAGTGCTTTGCGCTGCTGCGTCACGCCACACTTATACCAAATCACGCTCAATCCGCACCGCTTATTTATCGGTCGCGCAATTTTCGTTGTAGTAGGCGATGGTGCGCTCGTACTCGTCGTAAGTCTGTATATAATCGTTCACAACGCTTGGGTTTGCGTATCGATCCTCGACCACTAAAAGCTCCGCTTCGAGCTCTTTGTAGCGCTCATAAACCTCTGCACAAGCGCGATCGTGAGCGTCGCCTTGCAAGATTATAGCTTTATCAGCGCCCGCACTCGCGCAGCCTCCGAGCCCTAAAACGACAGCGCAAAGCGTACCGCATAAAATTAAGCTTTTCAAAAATTTTTCCTTATTCCAAGTAAATAAATTCGGCGTAAAAATAGGTGTGGTTATAAGCCGAGTTCCGTTACAGCGGTCATTTATCTAGACCGATTTTTGCAAATCGGTTCGAGCGAACGGTTCGAATATAAGACGAAACCACCCGTTCTTGCTGCAGGTTGGGTTTGCATTGCCGCTCGTGTCTCCACGCGCGCGGTGGGCTCTTACCCCGCCCTTTCACCCTTACCGCTTGCGCGGCGGTTTGCTTTCTGTTGTACTTTCCCTAGGGTTGCCCCCGGCGTCCGTTAGACGCAACCTTGTCTTATCGCAGCTCGGACTTTCCTCTCCTCGCGGAGCGACCGCACGCCACACCCGAGTGCAATTATAGCTTTTTTGGCTTAAATTTCAGGGCTTGCGAAATTTAAGGGGCAGAATTTTGCGGCTCACGAAATTTTACGGCGTGAGAGTGGAATTTTAGCGCCTAATCTGCGCCGCTACGGAATTTTGGTGCGGCAAAACAGATCGTCGCTCTAAATTCGCACGAGCTTTAGCGATAATTTCATATTTCGTCTCAAAACTACGGTTTTAAATTTAAGCAAAGATTGATGATTTAGCGATATAATTTATCAAAATTATATAGCAAGGAGCGGGCTAGATGGTAGAAATTTTGCAGAAAAACGACGATTTGTTAGCAAATATCCTAGCGGATGCGAAAGAATTAGTAAAAAATTTCTCACAACTATCCGAGTCGAATGAGAAATTTAAAGATTATTACAGAGAGATTACCGATGCGGGGCTTTTATTTTTTCATCTGCATGAGAAATTTCATAAAGAATTCCCCGAGCTAAAAAACTGCAAGATAAAAGAGTATAAAAAATAATCTAAATTTGCTTTATATTTTCAAAAGGCGGATCGATTAAAATTTCGGTGCGGCAAAACAGACCGTCGCGAAATAGAATTTTATAAAATTTTATCTACGACCGAGCCGAATAAAATTTTAACTTTGAAATTCTATGGCTTAGACAAAACGGCGCGATTATTGCGATAAAATTTTACGAAATTTCATAAAATTTTATCTACCGCGCAAATTTAAATCCACGCAGCTGGCTCTGAAATTCCGTAAAATTTCGCGCGATATGGCGTGGTTTGGCGTGGGGCGTGACGTGACGTGACGCGAGCCCTATTCTGCGGCGCGGCGCGGCGCGACGTAGCGCAAGTGTGGCGTGAACCCTACTCTACGGCGCGGTTTGGCGCGGACGTGACATGGGGTGCGGTACGGCTTAAAGCTCTACTCTACGGCGCAGTTTGACGTAGTATAAACTCTACTCCGCGGCGCGATGCGGCTCAATCCTCGTCCGTCGCGGCGCCTTCGAATATATCTCGGTGCAAAATTTCCTCCAAAACGACCGTCGCGTAAGAGCCTTTCGGCAGGTAAAAACTGAAGCTAAAATGAGCATTTTGCGCATCGTAGGCGTGCTGTACGCGCTCCATAAAGCTCCACGCAAACCTGCGCGAGCCGTTCATCTGCGCTTCAAACTCGCGCGCAGGCGCGAAAATTTCATCTTCAAATCTGCCGCCAAGCCCGCTAGCTCGCAGCTTTGCTCGCCCCACGATAAGGCCTGCGCTCGTGATTTCTCGCTTCGCGAACCGCTCGCACTCCGCGCCAAGATCGTCGCAGCTAAAAAACGCGCCGCGGGGAAAATGTCCTAAAATCTCGCCTCTTAGCAGCTTAAAAAACTGCGGCTGAGCTGCGATCTCGCGCGCTTCCTCCTTGCTTAGTCCGTAAATTTTAGCAAACTCGCCAAGGCTAAATTCCGCCGCAAATTTTGAAATTTCGACCCGCTTGCTAAGCCAGCGGTTAAAAAGCTCGCTCTGATAGGCGCTGATTAGAAAGTCGCGCATTTTGGGGTTTTTAAGCCGCCTCTGTCCGCGCAGCACCTCCTCGCCCTGCGCTGCGTTGTCGCCGAACTTGCCGAAGCGCTGATAGCCGAAGTAGTTCGCAAAGCCCTCGCGCCCTAGCGTATCTAGCGCGGCTGCGAGCTTGACGGCGTCGGGCGGTAGGACTTTTTTTAGGCGGATGAAAAAGTCGTTGCCCTTTAGATGTCCGATTTTAAGCTTGTTTTTGTGCCTTTGTACGCTTAAAATTTTAAGGCTTTCGTGCGAAAATCCGCCCAGTGCGGGCTCAAATTTAGCGGGCATGCTAACGTGCTGCGTCGTAAGGCCTTGTTTGTCTTTAAGTCCCGCATAGCCGAACTCGCGCATCTTAGCGCCCGTGCGTTCGCTTAAAATCCGCAGCGCCTCGTGCGTACTGATGCCCTTTTTTTGCAGCAGCAAAATGCAGTGCTCGCCCTCATTGCTAGGCTCGTAAAGCGGCACTTCGCGCACGACGAAATCGCTTGAGTTTTTACTAAAATGCGCATTTATCGGCGCATGATTTAGGGTGTATAAATTTTTCATAGCCGGCCTTTGCGTTAATCTAAGGCGCAATTTTATAAAATTGAGCCTAAAAAACTCATTATTAAGGCAAATTCTAGTATCATTCGCCATAAAAAAGGATGAAAAATGCTTCAAATCAGGCTCTTTCGCTTCGATCCCCGCTGCGACGTCGCAAGCTACTTCAAGCCCTATGTTTATGAAAGCGCGCCCTTTGCCGATCTTGCGGCACTGCTTGACGACATCTGCGCGCACGATCCCTATTTCAGCGCGCAGGGAGTGGAATTTGTAAAAATCGGCGGTACAACGGTGAGCGTAAAAGAGCTACTAGATACGCTCATAGCGCACTTTGGAAGCGAGCTAATCATCGCGCCTCTTAGCGAAAAAGAGGCGATTAAAGATCTGCGCTGCGAGCCGAGAGCGTTTTTGGATAAATTTAAAGCCTTTGAGAGCATCGCGGATATCTCTGATTTCGAGTTTTACAAAAGCCTCGCGCCCTATTTTTACTCGACGAAAATCCCCGCATGCTCACAAGAGTTTTTGGGCAACAGCGCCTTTATCTTCGCGCACCGCCTGATGCAGACGCATCCGAGCGAGCGCATGAGGATTTTGGAGATCATCGAGCCGCAGATGGCGTATTTTACGAAGTGCGACGCCGTGGGGATGGAATTTGACGACCGCGCGGCATACAGGGCGTTTTGCGATATTTTAAAATTTGAACCCGCGCGCAGCAATAAAATTTTAAGCGCGCAGAGCATGGCGGAATTTGACGCAGCGGGCGCTAAGCACGATTTTAGCGGCTTTAACGTCGCCGTATGGTACGATGAGGCTGCGGAGGAGCTGGCTAGCAGGCTGGGCGCTCAGATCGTGCACTTTGAATGTGAAGGCGCGCCGCTTGGAGCGCAGATATACGAGCGCGAGCGGGAGTGCGCGCTGCGGCTGGGGGGCGAAATTTTATTTGACGCGTTTGATAGCGGAAGCGATTTTTTGCTAGTAAATTCCAAGCTCGCGCTTGATTTTTTAGACGGCAGAAGCGACGAAATCCAAAGGCTTTTTGGTAGAGATCTCGCGGGCTTTTATCTAATCGCGACGGATGAGCTCATCGCTCTAGCTCGCGGCGAGAGGCCCGACTTTTCGGCACGCAAGTTAAAGCCGACGCTGATTTAAGCGGACGGGATTTTGAAATTTATCCTATTATGACGATAAAATTTTAAATCGACTATATATTTATAGTCGGCATTAAGTAAATGTCGCAGGCGGTTTATCCTATACTATTTCTTTAATTCGGCATTTGCTTGTTTTGCCCTGTGGCTTGTATTTTTACTTTGCTATAAATTGACTATTAAACTTGCCTTTAATTTCTCTTTTGGAGTAAAATTTTCTAGTCCAACTCCGCCACCGCCATATACGCTTAGAATTTTTCTCAAAATATCTATAATTTCATCGCTGGTCGTATTCTCGGCATCTGTTTTTATATCGTGAAGCTCAAAAATAATTCTATACGGATCGCCAATCGTTTCATCATTAAAAATCTGCCTCAAGTCCAGCTCTATATCGTTACTTTTATAATGCAATAGCCATATCGTTTTAGTTAAGGCATAATCTCCTATATCTCTTAAATAATCATGCGATATACGAATTAGCCAAGTGTTATTTTCTCGGTCTATGCACCAATCTAGTCTTTCTAGGAACCATAGACTAATTTCGTCATCATCATATTTTTTGCGTATTTTGTTTATCGTTTCCAATAAACTATATTTTTCAATATACCCTTTTGAAATACGCTCTGTAACAAACGCCACTTTATCCCCTTTGCTTTAAATTTTTGATATAAAAGTTACTTGAATATTTTCTCTGGGGATAGAATCTATTATAGCCCCTCTTTTAAACTCATTTAAAATTTCTTTTAAAATATCCACAATCTCGTGTTTCGGTATATCCCCGATATCGCTTCTTATGGATTCTAACTCATATATTATTCTAAATGGATTATCCGTAACTTTTTTACCAGTATTTTCGTTGTTTATATCTCTTAAATCGATCTCTATATCTTTACCTTTATAGTGCAAAAGCCATATATCTTCACCGCTAAATTCCATATCTCTAGGATCTCCGATAGTGATACTGCGCACTGAAAAAAGCCAAATACCTCTTTCTCGATCTATGCACCAGCTTCTTGAATTTAAACTTGCGCAACTAAGCTCACCTTGATGATACTTTTCACATATCTCATTGCTCGGTTTTAGTAAATCATATTTCTTTATATCCTCTTCTGAAATACGTTCTGTAACAAACGCCATTCTCTCCTCCTTAATAATTTAAAATTTTAGATCGCTTGCGGGTTGCCGCCCCGTCGTCTTTTACTCTTGCGACAAATAGTTTAGCCATTTGCACAAATGGCTAAATATACGCTAAATTTTATCTTGCCGCGCCGCGCAAATTTTAAAATTTTGCTTTTATACAGGCGCTGTTTTCTTGCGGGTCTCCCGCCGATAACTCGCCGCCTGTAGTTTAAATGAAATTTTAAAATTCCACTACCTAAACGCACGGATAAAATTTTAAAATTTCGCCGTCCGCGCGCACGAACGAAATTTTAAAATTCCACGCCGCTTAACACGAGCGGACGAAATTTTATAAAATTTTGCCGCCGCAAATCAAAGCGCAAATGAATGCGCTGGCGCACAGAAATCGCGCGAATTAGTAAAAGTCGCGTTTGAATTTCATCGGTAAATTTATAAATTCCGCCTACGCTTCGGCGGTTTCGTTTTCGTCGATTACGGCTTGCATCGCCTCTCTGGCGTGCTGCAGCCAATCTTTATCGCTCGTGTCGAGCAGGTCTAGGTAGATGATTTTGACGTGTCCGCTGTGGACGGTGAAATCGTGGGAGTTTGCGATGTGCTGCGTGCCGATGAGTACCACCGGCTGGACGCGCAGGCCGAGCTTGCTAACGATCGCTTTAGCACCGCTTTGGAATTGCAAAAGCTGCGTGCCGCGATGTCTGGTGCCCTCGGGAAACATCGTGATGACGCGCCCTTCGCTCACGCGCTGCTGCACTTCGTGCACGATCCGCACCAGATCGCGCGGATTTGAGCGATCGACCTGGATCATCTTCGGAAGAGTGATGATTTTGCCGATGATAGGGATGTCTGCGATCTCCTTTTTAGCGATCCAGCAGATATCGGCGGGATGAGTCTCTTCAAGCACGACGATATCCATTATGCTTTGGTGGTTGGCGATTACTAACTGCGCGCGCGGATCGGGAGTGCCTATGATCTGGATATCGTATCCGACGCCGTAGCGCTGGAAGCGCCCCCAAATGCGGCGGAAGCGGCGATGAGAGGAGTTTTTCACCGCCATGGCGATCACGACGCAAACGACGGTAAAAATAAACCAAATCGCGTAAAATAACGCTCTAATCCTTGCTAAGCTCATCTTTTTTAACCCAGCCGATCTTGTTGCCGCCCAGCATAATTTTATAAAATTCCTTATTAGTGCCTAAAATTTCAACCTTTTCGGGATTTTTAGTCACGTAAAACACGGTGGAGCTTTGCATAGGCAGAATTCTAACCGGAGAATTTTGCGCGATACTGCCCGTGCCGTAAGGCTTTTGCGCATAGAAATTTACTGCCAAAATCAGCACAGCAAAGATGAGCGGCGTGATATTTTTGCTAAGTAGAAACATCACCAAAAGTACGGCAGCTAGCGTGTAGATCGCGATCTGCTTATAGGCTTCGAACTTGCTCTCTTTCGGATTTAGACCGATCTGCGTGCTAAGATCCTCAGCGCGCGGATTAAGCTCAAGACCGAAATTTTCAAATTTTTTAGTATTAAGATTGAAATAGCTGAAGTCTAAATTTGTGATATTTTTATCCACGACGGCAAAATAATATCCGCTCTGGCTCGCGTATGTGCCGCGTACTGAGTCCACCCCCTGCTTGATAATGGCTGGATTATCGATACTAAAAGCGCTGATTGCGCCGTTTCGGATACCAAGATCGAGCGTGAGTAAATTCGATGCGTCGTCAAATTTGGTAGTTTTGTAGTTTTTAAGTTTCAGCTCGTCGGCTACGATATGCGAAAAATTAGGCTTCGTATCAAGCTTCATAAATTCCGGATTATCAGGCTTGATGGAGCTTTTTTCAAAGAATTCTCCGTTGCGCTGCAAGGTCAAAACGAACTCATTGATCTTGTCGCTCTTATCACTTGCTGCAAACCACAGCGTCGTCTCAAACATCTCGTCGCCCTCAATCCACGTAAGATTATCGGCATTAAGCCACTTCATACCATTGGTGCGGCTGATCTCTAGCTTTGGCTTAACGGTGATTTTCTGCCCCAAATACACGGCGAAATCAATCTTAAAAATTTGATTGCAATACACCTTCCTAGGCATCCCGCTAGCTTTTAGCGTAAGCTCCTTAGGCTTAATGTCCTGATAGACCTTATCGTCGGATACGTCCAGATCGACTTCGTTAGTAGGCGCCAAAGCCTTAAGATCATCGATGCTTAGATTATCCATCGACATAACCTCTTTTTTATTATACTTCAGCATCACCTTGGAATTATCGCGCGTCTGCGGCTCGTCGGGCTTATCCTCAGCTTTTTTCGGCGCATATTTACTTAGATCGTCAAGCGAATCGATCTCAATCTCCGGCGCAGCAAACGCAAGCGTGCAGACACCTAAAATAGTAAGAATTCTTTTTAGCAAATTAAGCCTTTTAGCATTTTCTCTCCGTCCGTACCGCCCAAAATAGGCTCTATCGCGCGCTCAGGATGCGGCATCAGTCCGAAAATCTTTTTGTTTTTATCGCAAATCCCGGCAATTGCGTCCACTGAGCCGTTCGGATTTAGATCCGCGCCATTTTCGTCGCAATATTTTAGCAGCACGCAATCCTCGTCGTATAGCGACTTTAGTGTATCCACAGGCGCATAGTAGTTGCCCTCGCCATGCGCGATCGGGATATTTAGAATTTCGCCCTTATCGCAACAGTGCAGAAATTTATTGTCGTTTGAAACGACGCGCAAATTGTGAAATTTTGAGATAAAGCTTAAATTTATATTTTTATTCATCGCGCCTGCGAGCAAGCCTAGCTCCAAAAGCATCTGAAAGCCGTTGCAGATACCCAAAATATAGCCGCCCTTTCGCGCGTGATCAAGCACCGCTTGCATTACGGGGCTAAATTTAGCAATCGCCGCGGTTCGCAAATAATCCCCGTAGCTAAAACCGCCAGGAAGCACGATCAGATCGGCATTTATGGCGGTTTCTTTATGCCAGATTATCTGCGTTTCACAACCCAGTGCGTCAAAGGCGTATTTGCTGTCGCGCTCGCAGTTGGTGCCTGGGAAATTGACGATCGCTACCTTCATATCACGATCTCGTAGTCTTCGATGACGGTGTTTGCCAAAATTTCATCGCACATTCTAGCGACGTCGGCGTAAATTTTATCCCTATCCTCGCCATCTAGCTCAAGGACGATCTGCTTGGCTACACGCACATCTCGCACGCCGCTAAATCCAAGCGAAGCGAGGGCGTGCAAAACCGCCTTGCCCTGCGGATCTAGCACGCCCTGCTTAAGCCTTACGTTTACGATTACCTTCATCGCTTATCCTAAAATTCTACGCAAGACCTCTTCGTAGGCCACTTTTACGCTACCAAGATCCTGTCTAAATACGTCCTTATCGAGCTTTTTGTCGGTCTGTTTGTCCCAAAAGCGGCAGCTATCGGGGCTGATCTCATCTGCAAGTAGGATATTTCCGTCCTTATCCCTGCCAAGCTCGATTTTGAAATCCACGAGCTTTAAATTTCGCTCGTCGAAAAATTTAATCAAAATTTCATTGATCTTGCGCGCGATCTTTTTGAGCTCGTCAAGCTCGCTTTGGCTCTTTACGGCGCCAAGCAACAAGCAATGCTCGTCGTTTAGGATCGGATCGCCCAGCTCGTCGTCTTTATAACAAAACTCCACCAGCGTAAACGGAAGCTTCGTGCCCTCTTTGATGCCCAAACGCTTTGTAAGCGAGCCGGTGGCGATATTACGAGCGATAATCTCAAGAGGGAAAATCTTGCATTTTTTTACGAGCTGCTCGGTCGGACTGATCGTCTCAACAAGCGCGGTGGCGATGCCATGCTTTTTAAGCAGATCAAAAATCAGCGTCGAAATTTTACAATTCAGCGCGCCTTTGCCACTCTCTTCGGCCTTTTTGACGCCGTTGAATGCCGTCAGCGAATCTTTAAATTCCGAGATCAAAAGGTCGTCACTTTCGTTAACCGACCACATCTTTTTGCCCTTGCCTTCGTAGATGAGCTCTTTTTTGGTAGCTTGCATCACACTCTCCTTACTTGATGTTTAGAATTTTTATCGCGTCTATTGCGGTTTTTAACTGGATGTCGTTATTAATCTGCTCTGCAGTAATGAAATTTTTCTCATCCTTTTTCTGAGCATCTTTTTTCTTGGTCTCGACCTTGGCTAACTCGCCTTGCAGGTGCTTTTTAAGATCAGCTTCTTTTAGCGAAAATTCATCCTCGTCGCGGCTCGGCACCTTGCCCGGCGCCACTATGAGATCGGGTGTCACGCCCACCGCTTGGATGGTGCGACCGCTTGAGAGATAGTATCGCGCTATGGTTAGTCGCAAGGCTTCTTTATCCTCGATCGGTAGGATCACCTGCACGCTTCCCTTACCAAAAGTTTTTTCACCAACCAACACGGCGCGCTTTAGATCCTGAAGCGAGCCGCTTACGATCTCGCTTGCGCTTGCGCTACCGCCATTGACCAAAACCACAAGCGGTAGGTCGGTGATCTTCTTTTTAGGATCGGCGTTATGCGCCTCAGTCTCGTTTTTCGCGCGCCCTTTTTGAGAGACGATAAGCCCTTTGCCGACGAATAAATTTACGAGCCCGATCGCTTGATCCAAAAGCCCGCCCGGATTGTTTCGCAGATCCAAAATAATGCCTTTGGCGTCTTTATGTTCTTTTATAAATTTGCTCGCATCCGGAACTACGTGCTGATCGAAATTCGTAACGCGTAGATATAAAATTTTATCTTCCTCGATCATCTTGGCGTAAACCGATTCCACTTTGATTATGTCTCGGATGATCTCGACGTCGAAAGGCTTGCTAACACCCTTGCGCACGATCGTTAGAGTGATTTTAGTTTTCGGCTTGCCGCGCATTTTTGAGACCGCATCGTCGATCGTGATGCCGAAGGTCGCATTGCCGTCGATACGCAAGATCACGTCGTTAGCCTGAATGCCCTTTTTATCTGCCGGCGTACCCTCGATAGGCGAGATGACGGTCAGGGCGCCGTCTTTCATACCCACTTGAATTCCAAGCCCGCCGAACTCGCCCTCGGTCTGGACTTTAGTATCGTTAAACGCCTTTTCGTCCATGTAGCTTGAGTGCGCGTCGAGGTTATTCATAAGCCCCGAAATCGTCTTATCCACAAGCTCCGAGAAGCTCATCTCATCGACATAATTGTTTTCGACGATCGCAAGCGTTTTAGTAAGCTTGGCTAGCGCCTCCAGACGCGTTTTTTCGCTGTCTAGCTTTTTGGTCGCATTGACCTCTCTGGCTTGTAAATTTCCGGTAAAAAAACTAACGCCTAAAAATAGAGAAAATATGAATCCCAAGCCGAAGAAGAGGTGTTTTTGTCGCAAAGTTTATCCTTGAAAGTAAAATGGAGTGAATTTTATAGAAAATTGGCTAAAAATAAGGTAAATTTCATACGAAATTTACGCGTTTACGGATAAATTTAAGCCGAAAATTTTAAAATCTCACTAAAAAACCTTGACATAAAGACACTAAAGTTATATAATGCAACCAACTTCAACTTTAGGAGAAAATTTATGAACGAAACTATTGAAATTTTAACCGATAAAATGCGCTCTTTGCTCGAAAGCAGCGTTTCTTTGGCGATCCATTCCAAAAATAGCGAAGTGGGCGTATTGCACATGCTCTGGGCTTTGGTAGCCGACAGCGGCTCTGTGCTAAATCAAATTTTTAATAAATTTAGTATCGAAAAGACCGCGGTCGAGCTTGAGATCAAAAGCGAAATTTCAAATTTGCCTACGAGCTCAAACGTCACGAAGGAAAACGTGCGAATCTCGCGCGAGCTGATGAACTCGCTAGAGGTCGCAAAAGGGCTGATGACAAGCTCGGGCGATAAATTTATCGCCGTAGATACCTGGCTGATTGCAAATTTAAACGCAGATCCGCTAAAGAAAATTCTGTCTAAATTTGCAGATCTTAGCGAGATCAAAAAGGAGCTAGAGGCGCTTCGCGGTGGCAAAAGTATCGATTCGCAAACCGCTGACGAGACGCTTGAGGCGCTTAGTAAATTCGGCGTCGATCTCACCGCCAAGGCAATCGCGGGCGAGCTCGATCCGGTCATCGGCCGCGACGAGGTGATCTCGCGAATGATGCAAATTTTAATCCGCAAGACGAAAAACAACCCTATCCTGCTCGGCGAGCCGGGCGTAGGAAAAACCGCGGTCGTCGAGGGTCTTGCGCAGCTGATCGCCAAAAAAGAGGTCCCGCTTAGCCTGCAAAACAAACGCGTCATCGCGCTTGATATGAGTGCGTTGATTGCGGGCGCGAAGTACCGCGGCGAGTTTGAAGATAGGCTCAAAGCCGTCATAAACGAGGTCGTAAAAGCCGCGAACGTCGTGCTTTTCATCGATGAAATTCACACTATCGTAGGCGCGGGCGCAAGCGAAGGCTCGATGGATGCCGCAAACATCCTAAAGCCCGCTCTTGCGCGCGGCGAACTGCACGCGATCGGCGCTACGACGCTGAAAGAGTACCGAAAGTATTTTGAAAAAGACGCCGCGCTTCAGCGCCGCTTCCAGCCCGTGACGGTCGCGGAGCCTAGCGTGAGCGAGGCTACGGCGATCCTGCGCGGTATAAAGGAGCGGCTAGAGGTGCATCACAACGTCACCATCACCGATAGCGCGCTTGTGGCGGCTGCAAGGCTAAGCGACCGCTACATCAGCGATAGATTTCTGCCGGATAAGGCGATCGATCTCATTGACGAAGCGGCGGCGGAGCTTAAAATGCAGATCGAAAGCGAACCCAACGAGCTTGCCAAGGCTAAGCGCGACATCCTCACGCTTCAGGTCGAGAAGGAGGCCCTTAAGATGGAGGATGACGGCAAAAACGACGAGCGGCTTGCGCAGATCGACAAAGAAATCGAAAATTTAACCGAGCAGAAAAACGCGCTTCAGGCTAAATTTGAAAACGAAAAGTCCGTATTCGGCGGCATCAGCGAGGAGAAAAAAGCGATCGATAGCCTTAAAAACGAAGCTAGCCTAGCAAGACGCAACGGCGATCTTAGCAAGGCTGCCGAGATCGAATACGGCAAGATCCCCGCCGCGCAGGCGAAGGTCAAGGAGCTTGAGGCGAAGTGGGACGCGATGAAAGAAAACGGCGTGCTTTTGCGAAACCGCGTGGACGAGGAGAGTGTGGCTGAAATTTTAAGCAAATGGACGGGCATATCGGTAAGCAAAATGCTCTCCTCCGAAAAGGAGAAATTCCTTCACATCGAGGAGCACTTAAAGCAAAGCGTCGTGGGACAGGACGAGGCGCTGCACGCCATCGCTCGCGCCGTCAAGCGCAACAAAGCAGGTCTCGTGAACGAAAATCGCCCGATCGGAAGCTTTTTGTTTTTGGGTCCTACCGGCGTCGGCAAGACCGAGAGCGCGAAAAGCTTAGCGAGGTTTTTATTCGACGACGAGCGGGCGATGATCCGATTTGATATGAGCGAGTATATGGAAAAACACAGCGTCAGCCGCCTGCTCGGCGCGCCTCCTGGATACGTGGGCTACGATGAGGGCGGACAGCTTACCGAAGCTGTGCGCAGAAAGCCCTACTCGGTGCTGCTTTTTGATGAGATCGAAAAGGCGCACAAGGACGTTTTTAACATCCTGCTAGGAATTTTAGACGACGGGCGCGCGACCGACAACAAGGGCGTTACGGTCGATTTTAAAAACACGATCATCATCCTAACGAGCAATATCGGCTCGGCTAAGATTATGGAGCTTGACGCCAAAAATGCGGACAAGCCGCGCGAGGTCGCGCTTGCCGAGCGAGAGGAGGCGGTAAAGAGCGAGCTGAAGAATTATTTCAAGCCCGAATTTATCAACCGCTTGGACGATATCGTGATTTTCAATGCCCTAAGCGAGGACGATCTTATAAAAATCGTGGGCATTATGTTTAAGAGCCTGCAAAAAACGCTCGCAAACCGCGGCATTAGCGCGAACTTAAGCGAAGACGCCAAAAAGCTCATCGCCTCGGCGGGCTTTGATATCGAATACGGCGCAAGGCCGCTACGAAGGGCGCTTTACGACCTGGTGGAGGATAAGATCGCCGATATGATCCTAAGCGACGAGATCAAAACCGGCGATCGGATCGAAATCGGCGCGCACGGCGGCGAGATCGAGATAAAGAGGGTGAAGTAAAATTCAGCGGAATTTATCCTGCGGGGTGAATTCCGCGCTGGTGGAGTAAATTTAGCGAGGTAAATCTAATACTTTATTAATTAATATAAATTGAGCGGGTAATCTATCCCCTTGGGAATTGAAACGAAATCAGCGACGGCGAAAGCAAGGAGTGGGAACGGGTAATCTATCCCATTAGGAATTGAAATAGCAAATTCATCTCGCTTGCCGGAAGCGTATCGTAGTAGAATTTCATCCCGTTGGGAATTGAAACTCCAAGACCGACGTAGCGGGATATGTAGAGCTAAGTAGAATTCCATCCCGTTGGGAATTGAAACAGAAATGGGCGTAAGGCTTAATCTTTTCGGCTTTGCGTAGAATTCCATCCCGTTGGGAATTAAAATGCCCTATTTAAAATTTCATTTTTCTCTCTTTCATAGTAGCATTCTATAGAATTTAAGAATTTACCGAGCCGAATTCTGCCCGATAAAATTTTTACCGAATAAAATTCTGGGCTTTAAATTTTAAAATTTATTGAGTGTAATTCCGCATTTCAGAGCTTAGAATTTTAAATTTAAGAAGCAGGAGCTTTGAGCTGCGAGGTTTAGAAACACAAGGATTTTAGATTATAAAATTTAAGAAAGCAGGCATGATTAAAATTTTAAAATTCGAAGTCAATGATCGAAATTCCAAACTGCGCAACTTGAAATTTCAAATCTGAAGCAGAGACAAATTTTAAGATCATTTCAAATTTGCCCCTTTTAAATTTACATATCTCGAGCTCTATTCATAAAATTTTACGTATTAATTTACGCAAAATTTAGCCGAAAAAAATGGTCCCATAAACTTATCCGCATTAAATTTTATCGCTTCTTTTTAGAATAAAAATCACCGCAGACGCGATTATTAGCGATGATAAAGCGCTTATCATCATTATATTAAAATTAAAATTTGAGCGATCAAACAGATGACCCAATAAGGTCAAATCGGCTTTTGCTAGGATTATCACGGCTAGCGAATAAGCATAAAATAAACTTATAAAAAATGCAGATGCGCCGGATATTTTATCTAGCAGAATAAAAGCCTTTATTTTGGAAAATACAAAGCAGCAGATGATTAAAGGCAAAATTACCGTCGCGCAAAATAGATACAATACCATAGCGCCGAAAATATCGCTTTCGCTATCGCTTGCTTCTTCGTGCCGCGTTAGTTCAAAAGCTTTCATAACGATAGAAAGCGGATTCGCGATATCGTAACCGCTATACTCCGCCAAAAAAACCGCGTCTATGCTGGCAAATATAACGCCCAAGCAGTCTACAGTAAAAAAGAGGAGGGCGATCCGGAATAAAATTCTCACTCCTTTTAGCTCAAAACATTTTTTAATGAACTCTTTTATCGCCCTACTCCCCAATTCATAGCTTTTAAGATCAATTTGGCTTTTATATCGCATTTCATTTCGGCACTTTTAAAAACACCTTGTCGTAATTTATCATCAAAATTTAAGCCCTTCGCTGCCATCGTCTATATTGCCCGTTGCAATCGTAAGCTAAAATTTCATTCTACTTATCTACCTAATTTGATACCGTTAAAATTAGAATTATTTTTTATCCTTATCAAAAAATTTTGAATTGTAGTTAGTTAAAGATATCATCAAGGTTCGCTTATTAAAAGGAACTTTGCCGAATCTATCAACAAGTAATTTATTCTGTTTTACTGATATCATAGTACCGTTATCATCAAAAATATAGTATTTTTTTATCCCTAAGAAATTTAAGCATTGAAAGATAATTATAAATATAAAGTTTATGACGATAGCCATTGCAAGATTTGTTATATACGCAATTTTATCCATTAAAGTTTTACTATCAAGTTTTGCAGTTTCTCCAAAACATGGAAAGTATGAATACGTTATCTTTGTATGCTCCGTAAGCTGGATTTTTAGTACCTTTAAATTCCCTGCAAAATCCACATAGTCACATTCTATTATTTTCTCAAAAATTCTAATTTGTAAGTCATTTACTAGCATGCTTTTCAGCATTGCAAAATCTCCAAAAATCGTTTTAATAAATATAAATACGCAAAGCGCTAGCTCGCCTTTTCTCAAAATACTATTAAAGAAACTTTCGATGGGAAAAATAGATCTAATGGCAAATACTAATGCGAATATCAAGAAAAAAATTCCTACTGTTAATCTACTTTTTAGCAAATAGTCGTTTTTTATCACTATCGGTTCTTTGTCGTAATCTCGCATAGAATTTCCCCATTTTTATAAAAAGATATTTTGGCGTATTTTACCGCCTTATTCTTATGGTGCATTTAAAATTTAAAATCGCTTTGCCCTACCAATTTTATGGTATTTTGCCGCTCTAAATTTTAAAATTTCAAGTTCGCGAAGGACGAGTAGAATTTTAAAATTTTATAATTTTAAAATCCCATCTTACTTCGTCTTCTTTGCGCTGTCTTTGATAGTCGTTGCATTAGCATCGATGTAGCCCATATGGGCGAGTTTCTCGTAGATTTGCATTATCACGGGACCTGCCGCACTTCCGCCTCCGCCGCCGTGTTCTACTAGCACGGTTACGGCGTATTGCGGCTTGTCGTAAGGACCAAAGCTCGTCATCCAGGCGTGCGAGCGGTGGAAGTAGTCCATATCGGCCTCTTTCATTCGCTTTTTGGTGGTCTGCGAGATGCCCACGACCTGCGCGGTGCCAGTCTTGACCGCTAGAGGCACTACTGCGGTATGGATGAGCTTGTAGGCGGTGCCTCCGTCTGGGTTGTTGCCGACCTCATACATACCGCGTCGTACGAGGGGCAGCTGAGCCTTTTCTTTCGGCGTGAAAAGCTCGGTAGGGGCAAATTCTACCGGCTTGCCGTCGATGCTTTTTAAAAAATGCGGAGTGATAGCCTTGCCTGAGGCGATCTGCGCGGTGTTTTTAGCCACCTGCATAGGGGTGACGAGCACGTCGCCTTGACCGATCGAGGCATTGACCGTCTCGCCCTGATACCACGCGCGCTTAAATTTCTGCATTTTCCAGGCCTTATTAGGCATCGTGCCTACAAACTCATTGGGTAGATCGACGCCCGTTTTGCTACCGAAACCCAGACGCTGCAGATACGCGGACATATAGTCGATCCCCACCAGCAGCGAGCCTTCGTAAAAATACACGTCGCAGCTGCCTTTAATCGCCTCTACTAAGCTCACGCGGCCGTGACCCCAGCTCTTCCAGCAGCGAAATTTTCGCCCTCCAAGCTCTATCGCGCCACTGCAAAACACGCTCCAGTTTTCATTGATCTTGCCGCTGTTTAAAAAGCTCATCCCTACAGCCATCTTGATGACCGAGCCCGGCGGATAGAGGCCGTTTACGAGCTTATTCGTAAACGGATGGCGCGGATCTTTTATCAGCTCGTCCCACTGCGCCTGCGAAATTCCGCCCACGAAGGTGTTTAGATCGTACTCTGGGAAGCTGCCCGCCGCGATAATAGCGCCGTCGCGCAGATCCATCACGATCGCTACGCCGTCTTTATCTTTAAAAATTTCCTCGAGGTATTTTTGCAGCTCAAGATCGATGGTAAGCGAAATTTCGCTGCTGCTGGGCTCTTGCATCGAGATCTCCTCTACGACCTGATTTAGCGCCGTAACCTTCGTCTTGCGCTCGCCCTTGCTGCCCTGCAAAAGCTCGTTATAATACCCCTCGACGCCGCTTCTGCCGTTGTATCCGGTAAGCGCGCTTAGGGGGTTACTTTGGATATCCTTTTTATTGGCGCGGCCTACGTAGCCGATGATGTGCGAGGCAAGCGCGCCGTAAGGATAGAAGCGCTGCGAAGCGGGCGAAATTTTAATATTTTCGTGCAGGCTCAAGCTCGCAAAATGTTCTATCGTGACATTGTAGTCCAAAAACGGCACGACTTCGATGAAGTCTTGATTATAAGCGGAATTCGCGTCCTTGTAGCTCTTGCTCATCGCGGTGATGTTGAGATCTTTGAAGTAGCGCGAGATATTATTCAGCTCGCTTTGCAGCGCGGCGTCTTTTAGATGCGGCGCGATCGATAGAGAAAAGCCGAGATTGTTTATCGCGAGCGGGCGGCCTTTGGCGTCTAAAATTTGACCGCGCACCGGCGGGATGTATTCGGTGGATATGACGTTGTTTTTAGCGACCTGCTCGTAGAATTCGTTCGATTTGATCGAAAGATAATAGATTCTCACCAAAAGCATGGTAAAAAATAGTATCACAAATACGAATACGAACTTCAGCCTCATACCAATCGCCCCTTAAAGAAGAGCAGAGCAAGCAAAATTTCAATCACGATGTAATTTAAATACTCGCCGCTTAGAGGCAGATACTCGCTCTTTTTGATTGCCGAGATCGCGTTGCTCACCACAAAGACCAACACATAGCTAATCATCACGTAAAAGCAGATCAAAAAATTTCTAAATTTAATATATTTAAATGAGTTTTCATAGACCACGAAATAAAATATACAATACGCGATAGCCACGCTAAATAGGTTAAATCCGTGGATCTGCTCGGCGCAAAATAGATAAAAAATAGAGAAAAACCAGGTAAAGCCGAACTTTTTAAATTTCACGTCGTTTTCATATTTTTGCACCACCATCGCCGTGAAAAAAAATCCGATCAGCGGCGGCAGTCCCCTATACACCGCACTTAGAAGCAGGTAGAAAAGAACCCCCGCGCTAAAAAGCGTGTCCGCTATAAGGTATAGATAAGTGCGATTTCGTTGCATACCGGAAACTTTTTGCATTTAATACAATCGGCCCAAATTTTTTGCGCGGGCAGCTCGTCCTTTGGGATTTCGATAAAACCGAGGCGCCCAAAAAATTCCTTTTGATAGGTGAGCGTAAATACGCTTTTCAGCCCATAAAATTTCGCTTCGTCGAGCAGCTCGTTTACGATAGCTCTGGCAATGCCGCGCCTGCGAAACTGCGGAGCGACGATGAGTGAGCGCACCTCGGCAAGATCAGCGTTAAAAATTTTAAGCGAAGCAAAGCCCGCCAAAATTTCCGCATTTTTTGCGGACTGCGATTCGCAAAGCCGCGAATGTTCGGTTCTATAGATGCCCGCTTCTTGCGTATATTCGCTCCGTAAAATTTGCTCTTTGCCCGCTTGCGCGCGGCCCGCCCCGAATACGACTTGCGCTTCGCTTTGCGGCGTAGCTCGTTGCGACGCAAAATTACTCGCGACATTTTCGGCGGAATTTTGGGCAGGATTTTTAGTAAAATTTGCGGCGGAGCTTTGGATTAAATTTAAATCGGCATTGCGCGCTAAATTTAAATCGGAATTCATGGCTGAATTTAAATCGGAATTTTCTTTAGAATCAAAACTTGTATCCGCCTTAGAATCGCAGCCGAACGCCAGCACGTATGAGCGGATATTCGCCGCAATCTCATCGCTTTCAAGCGGCAAGATCACGCCGTTTTGCACCTCCTCTTTTACGAGCTCCTGCATACGCGAAATGTCGCAAAGGCGCGCTTTTTTTAGCCGTATCATCTAAAATTTTCCCTAATCTTGGCGCAATTTTTGCGGTGCATTTTATATCCGCTAAATTTAATTATTTTGAAATTCTGCGCCGCGAAATTTCGCGTATTTAAATTTAGAAATTTCATAATCCAAACGCCCCGCGCACGATTATTTCGCGCGCTTTTGCAAGCCCGCTGCCCTTTAGCGCCGAGACCAAAATCGCCTGCGGATCGTGCTTCAAAAGCTTTGCGCGCTCGCTTTGATTGAGCTTGTCGGCTTTGGTATAGAGCCTCACGATCTTTTGATCGCCGCGCAAAAAACTGGCGAGATAGTTTTGCAAATTTTTATCTATTTCAAGATCAAACTGCCTCGCGTCTATGAGATGGACGAAAAGCTTGATATTTAGACGTTCCTTGATGAACTCGTCGAGATTTTTCTGCCAGATATAATGCAGTTTTTTAGAAACTTTAGCGTACCCGAACCCGGGCAGATCCACGAAGATCAAAGAGATATTTTCCCCCAAGCTCGCAAGATCCGAAAAAGCGGGGTTGCCCGCTAAATTTAGCGCGGATCTGCCTGTAAAATTTAATTCGGAGCTTTGTGCGGAATTTGACGCGAGACCTGCCGTAAGATCCGCCTCGCGATCCGATCTAAAATCCGCCGAAGCGCTTTTTAAATTTAAAATAGAGTCCTGCTTTAAATTTCGCTCAGACGCCGCAGCGTCTGCAAAATCTCGCGCGCAATTCGCAGCCGAGTTTAAAGCCCTCTTGCTCGCTAGATCGGGCGGCGTTTCAGCTTGCGAGCCGTCCGAGTCTGCGGCAAGCTTTTGTTTAAATTCAACTTCAAAAAAATTTATCAGCTGCGTTTTGCCCGGCGTTGAGCTTGATTTGGCTAGATTTTTGCGCCCAGTAAGCGCGTTTATCAGGCTGCTTTTGCCGACGTTGGAACGCCCCAAAAACGCCACTTCGCTCATCGCAAACTCGGGCGCACCCGCGATATTTGCGGCGGAGGTGATAAACTGCGCGCTGCTAGGATAGATCATTTGTTTTGATCTTCGACCTGAAAGATCAGCCGCACGGGCCTTTTCTCGCCGCCGCCGCTTTTTACTTCGTAGGTGCCCTTTTGGCGATTTACGATGATCTTATCGCCGTAAACCTCCTTTTTGGTCTCGGCCTCGTGCAGATAGGCGTTATTTTCGAGCGTATAAGCTTCGATGGTCGGATCGTAGGTTAGCACGCCGCCTCTGCCGTCGTAATGCTTCTGATTGAGTAAAATTTTAAAATTTGCATTTCCCGTCGCGACGTATTTGGTAGGCTGACGCTTAGCGTCGAAATAGATCGTCACTTTGTCGGAATTTAGCGTATCGTAAGCGCCCTTTTTGATGCGGACGTTGCCTGTTAGGACGCTGATCTGCTTGATCTCGTCGGCGAAAAAATTATCCGCCGTGACCTCGACCTGCTCCTGCGCGGCGCTGAGAGCTGACGCGCCAAAGCCCGTAATTAGCGCGGCTGCGAGTATTAGTTTGTGGAGTTTCGATCTTTTATTAAATACCATGCGTGGATTCCTTTTGAGTTTGTTTGTTTGGTTTTGGTGTCGTAGCTTATGCTTGCGCCCGTGATACGGTCGCCGCCTTGGCGCAGCACGTACGGCACGTCGGAGCGGACGATCTTGCTGCTCGTATCGTAGATGATTTCCTGCGCCGTGTAATCAAAGCCTCTACTGTTTACGTAATGCGCGTCGCCGTTAAATTTTATCAGCTCGCCGGCGCGCGTCGCGGTTTTTGAAACCAAAGTGTGATTCAGATCCGCGCTAATCTCCTCGGCTTTAAAATTTACAAACTCGTCGCGATCCTTATAGCGCGTGCCGCCGTCCGCGGTAAATTTAGCATCCACGCGCTCGCCGATCTGATAATCGACGATCTTTTTCATCTCCATATTCGCAATGCTTAGATCCTGCCTAAACATATCACTAAAATACGGCGTCTGCACGCTTAGAAACACCATCGCGACGCAAAAGATCGCAATCGCAACGTAGAAAATTTTTATTACCATCGCTCGGCTCCTTTTGATCTACGCAGAATTTCGCCTCTCATAGGCTCTCTCGCGCGCGCTTGCAAAATTACAGCCATTTGCTATTCCACTCTTCGCGCATGCCGTTTTTATCGACGAGTATTTCGATCATCTCGCGCACCGCGCCGCAGCCGCCGTTTTTGCTTAGCGCGACATCCGCTTTTAGCGAGCTTAACGCATCGGCGGGCTTGAAGCTGATAGCGACCGCATTTAAAAGCTTCGCGTCGTTTATATCATCGCCGATCGCAGCGGCTTCATCGAAGCTTAGGTTAAAATTTTTTAAAATTTGCTCCGCCCTTGAAAGCTTATCTTTTTCGCCTTGAAAGAGCGTATCGATCTTTAGCTCGCGCGCGCGGTTTGCGACGATCTGCGAGCTTTTGCCGGTGATGATCGCGACCTTTAGCCCCAGCCGCTGCCACTCCTGGATGCCAAACCCGTCTTTTACGTTAAATTTTTTCATCTCTTCGCCGCCGTTTGAATGGTACAGCCCGCCGTCGCTAAGGCAGCCGTCTACGTCTAAAAATATGATCTTTATCACTTCGTTTTCCGTTTTTTGAAATTTTGTGATTTTAACGAAATTTGGCTGAATTTTTGGCAAACGCCGTATAAATTTAAGCTGCGATCTTAGCCCTTAATCGGCACGTAGCCGCTATTTTCGATGATGCTTTGCCCCTGCGGCGAAAGGATCCAATCTATCAAGATGCGGATATTTTCGTTTTTGTTATTTTCGTCGTAAACCGCGTAAATTTCGGCTACGAGCGGGTATTTGCGGCTAGCGATATTTTCTTTATTCGGATATGCGCCGTTTAGGCTAAGCATCTTCACGCCGCCGTTTTGCACGATCCCCTCGACGTAATAGCGAAACGAAAAGCCGATCGCGCTACCGAAAAAGCTCGTGATCTTGCGCTTAGGCTGCGTCTTACTCATAAATTTCAAAAACGCGCTCTGGCTGCCGCTGCCAGCGTTTCGCTGCACGGCATCTATTCGCATGCGCTCGCCACCGAGCTGCGACCAATCGTCAAACTCCCCAGAATAGATCCCTCGCACCTGATCCACGGTTAAATTAGATACTTTGTTATTCGCATTTACGATAAAGACGAACGCCTCCAGCCCGATCGGCACGAAGCGCAAGCGCGCGCCCTTTTCGCGCGCATAATCAAGCTGCTGCTTCGAAGGAGCGGCGACGAAAATGAGATCCGCCTCGCCGTCGCTTATGGCCTTGTACGCGCCACGGGTATTGCTAAATTTAAGCCTGCTAGCATTCGTGAAATTTTGCCCGTCAAATTCCACGCTTTCCTTCGGATAGTTTGCCGCGACGAACGCCGAAAAGACGGGATACAGAGCCGCTGCGCCGTCGATTATCGGCAGATCGCCGCTAAGTTTTAAGCTAGAGCTAACCCGCACGATCTGCGAACCCTCATCAAACGGCAGAAATTTATGCAGCTCGATCGATTTGGCCTGCATCTCGGCGCTGCTTTGATTGACGTATCGCTTCACGACGAGGCGGTAAAACGCAAAATCGAAAGCCGCCAAGATAAACACCAGAAAAATGGCGATAGATAGGCGCTTCATCTTAGTTTCAGTTTGCAATATAGGAGATGATCGAGCATTTGCTATGCAGATACAGCGCCGCTGCGACTAGCGCACAAACGCTGATCGCCCAAGCCGTAAATATTACGGCGATCGTTTTTTGAAAAATTTCATCGCTCATTTTGTGCCTCACATATGCGCAAGCGCGCTATTAAGCAGCCATAAAAAGCCGACCAACGCGCCTGTGGAACACGCAAGCGCAAGCGCAGAGAGGATCAGAAAAATTTTATCCTTTCTGCGGCGCGCGGGTTCGTTTTTTGATCTGATAAATTTTACTAAACGCACGACGAACCAAATAAACGAAACGATCGGCAGCGCGAACAAAAGGAAAATAAAAATCGAGAAAGAATCCATATCTCACCTTTAAATTTAATGCACAAAGCGATATTTTGACACAATGCGAGCGCAAAATTTTAGACAGCCTATACGCACGCCGATGGCTTAAAATTTCAGCCAAGCGGCGCGCCTTTGCAAATCCATTCTAGCAAAGGTGGAATTTCGCGGATTTTAAGCGAGCGGCAAGAGCGAAATTTAAACGCAGATAAAATTTTAAAAAACCGCGAATTGCTAAATTTATTAAATTTAGCTTCCGTTTTTAATTTAACGCCCCTCTACCGCTATAAAACGCCCTTAGTGCTAGGCACGCCGACGCGCTCGTTGATACTTATCGCGCGACGAAATGCGACGGCAAACGCCTTAAACGCGGCTTCTGCGACGTGATGTAGATTTTCGCCGCGAATCTGGCTTATATGCAGCGTAAAATTTGCGTTGAAAGCCAAAGCGCGGAAAAACTCCTCCACGAGCTCGGCGTCGAATTCGCCGATCTTGCCGCGCTTTAGGCTCGGACAATCAAATACCAAAAACGAGCGGTTGGAAAAATCAAGCGCCGCAGAAACCGCCGCCTCGTCCATCACGACGACGCTATCGCCGAAGCGCTCGATGTTTTGCGCGGGATAGATCGCCTCTTTGATCGCGCTTCCGAGCACGATGCCGCAGTCTTCGACGCTGTGGTGAAAATCGACCTGCAAATCGCCCTCGCAGCGCAGGTTCAGATCGATCCATGCGTGTTTGGCAAATGCGTTAAGCATATGATCGAAAAAACCGATGCCCGTTTGTATCTGCGCCGCGCCGCGCCCGTAAAGCTCCAGCTCAAGCTCGATTTTGGTCTCTTTCGTAGCCCTATTTTTGCTTATCATCGCGCAATCCTTAAAACTAAATTTTGTTTGAAATCTATCTAAATTTCACTAAATTTCGGTTAAAATTTCGGCCAGCTTTTCGGAATTTACGCTGCCGATCTGGCGCAGGTTCGCAATCTCCGCGCCCTCTTTAAAAAACAGAATCGTAGGCGGACCGAATACGTTAAAATGCGCTTTTATCGCCCTATTTTGCTCGCTATCTTCGCTAAGATCGATCTTTAAAAGGCTAAATTTATCAAGCGCGCCGACAAGCGCAGGGTCTGCAAACGCCCGCTCGCTCTGCTCGCAATTTTTGCACCAGCTAGCCCAAAAATCGACTATAACGGGCTTTTTGGAATTTTCTATTTCGCCCTGCAGCTGCGCCAGATCGCGCACAAACGAAAAATGCGCGCCGCTAAAATTTTGAGCGCTAGAAATTTCGCCCGCTTGCAAGCCCTCGCCGCCCAAATCGCCCTCAAAATATCTCGCGTTTTGCGGAATTAGATTACCAAGCGGCCTGGAAAAATCTTTCGCACCGCTGGCAAAGCCCGCGAGTAGCAGCGCCGAATACAGCGCGATTACAAGAGCCAAAGCGCGCTTGATACTGCCCGCGCCGCCGTCAAACAGCCCCAAAAATCCTGCGAAGATCGCGCCTAAAACCGCGTAAATCAACAGGCTTAAATTTTCGCCGATGAGCGTACGCGAGATCCACACCGCCGTAAAAAGCAGCAAAAAGCCAAAAATTTTAGGCACCGCCTCCATCCAAGCTCCGGGTCTCGGTAGCGCGCCGCCGAGGCCAACTACAAGCAGCAGCGCACCGCTTCCGAGCCCCAGCGCAAAAAGAGCCGCCGCACCCAGCAAGACGTCGCCGCTGCCCGCGATGTAAACGAGCGCGCCCGCAAGCGGAGCGGAGATGCACGGCGATACGACGAGCGCCGAGATAAGCCCCATCGAAAAAACTCCGATCAGGCCGCCAGCATTTTCGCTTTTGCTATTTAAGAAGCTTTGAAAACGCGCGGGCAGGCGAATCTCGTAAAATCCGAACATCGAAAGCGCAAGCGCGGCGAATATTAGCGAGGTTAGGATCAGTGCGGGCGGAGTTTGCAGCAAGCCTTGTAAATTTTGCCCGAAAACCGCCACAAAAGCCCCTAAAATCGCATACGAGCTCGCCATCCCAAAAATATACGCGAGGCTTACGGCGAGGCTTTTTTTTGCGCTCGGCTTCGAGGAAGTTTTCGCTACGATGATCGACGAGAGGATCGGGATGAGCGGATAGACGCAAGGGCTTAGCGAGAGTAGCACGCCATAGCCGAAAAACAGCGTGATTGCGGCAATGAAGCTCTTGCCGCCAAGAACGTTTAAAATTTTATCCTGCTCGGAGATGGAATTTGCGTGCGGATTTTTGTGCGTGGAAGCTTCGTCGGAATTTAAAGCAGCGTTTTCAGCCGAGCTTGCCGCGGAATTTCCCGCCGCATGCGAGTTTGTCTCAGGATTTGCCTCTTCGCCCGAAGCTAAGGTATTGCTTTTAAAATTTGAAGTCCCGCTCTGCGCGCTGTATGCGGCAGAAATCTGCGCGGAATTTACGCCGCTTCGGTATTTTTTCAGCTCGGAGTTTGAAATTTTGCTGATCTGATAGCCCTCCACCACGCGCTTGAAGTTGAAGCCGAACTGCTGCGGCTGGTAGCAAAAGCCCGATTTCGTGCAGCCCAAAAAATCGCCGTTAAGCACGAAATCATCGCTATCTGCGGCATTTGCAAGCACGAGGCCTAAAGGCACGGCGATGCTAAATTTGCCCTCATAAATTTTATAATCCTTGTATTCGGTCGCGGCGGGCAGATTTATTAAATTTGTGACCTCCGCGCCGCCGATGAAAATTTTTATCTCGTTTTGATAGAGATAGACCCCGTCCGCGATATCAAAGCCTAGCGTTACGCTATCGCTTTGCGCCGTCGCGTTAAGCTTGAACGCATCAGAGGGTTTCAGGGGCTCGGCGCCCAAGCCTAAAAGAAAAAACGCTGCCAAAATAAGTGATCTGATCAAATTTTATCCTTTTAAATTTTTTCCTACATTCTAACGTAATAAGTATGAATTTATAGTGTAATCTAAAGAACTTTTTTGTAAAATTCCTTAAAATTTTTAGGAGGCGATATGAGCAAAGAGATCAAAACCGAAACGGGCGAAATAGCGCTGAAAGAGATAGAATTTAAAAGCTCAAAGTACGAAAAAATCTCGTTCAAAGACTACGAAACCCTGCTTGAGAGATACCAGATCGAGCTTTTGAAGCTGCAAAAATTCGTAAAGGAAAAAGGCTTAAAAATTTTGATTTTGATGGAGGGGCGCGACGCGGCGGGCAAAGGCGGCACGATCAAGCGCTTAACCGAGCATCTAAACCCACGCGGATGCCGCATCGTAGCGCTCGAAAAACCGAGCAACGTCGAAAAGACGCAGTGGTACTTCCAGCGCTACGTCGCGCACCTACCAAGCGGCGGCGAGATTGCGATCTTTGACCGCAGCTGGTACAACCGCGCGATGGTCGAGCCAGTGATGGGCTTTTGCACCCACGCCGAACATAAAGATTTCCTACGTCAAGTGCCTAAATTTGAGGAGCTTTTGGTAAGTGCGGGGATAATTTTGTTTAAATTTTACTTTTCGGTCTCCAAAGAGGAGCAAAAAAGGCGCTTCGAATCGCGCCGCACCGACCCGCTGAAGCAGTATAAACTCTCGCCGGTGGATGCGAGATCGCAGGAGCTGTGGAATCAATACACGCTCGCAAAATACTCGATGCTGCTCGCTTCAAATACCGAATTTGCGCCGTGGACGATCCTTGATAGCAACGACAAAAAGATTGCGCGGCTAAACGCCTTCCGCTGCATACTCTCGCGCATAGACTATCCCGAAAAGATCGATGCGAAGGAGCTTGCGGTGGATCCAAACCTCGTGCGAAACGGCGCCAGGGAGATAGTCCTAATGGAGGATAGCCAAAAAAGCGAGGCTTGGCGCAAGCTGGAAAGCCCCTCCCGCAAGAACAAGAAGGATAAGAAAAAGGGTTGAATCTTGCCAATGAAGATTACCCACTAAGAATTGCTAGGGAGGCTTGCTAGGAATTGCTCATTAGGAATTATTTTCTAATAATAGAAATGCATTGAATTCTATGATTGTGACCTCAAGATCTTTGGGATTCTATCCAATTGGGAATTGTAACATGAACATGTTGTATTCTTAAACCGCTTGAGAAATGCAGAATCTATCCTGTTGGGAATTGAAACTCAGACGCTCGCACGGATTTAATAAGGGCAATTCAGTAGAATTCCATCCCGTTGGGAATTGAAACTCATCAATAAAGGCGCTTTTTATAGGGATTTGGTGCGTAGATTTCCATCCCATTGAGAATTGAAACTATCGACGGTGAGCCTATTAAGGTTTACGCGATACGCCTTTTGTGGCAGAAATGGATAGAATTCTCATCTCGCTATAAATTAAAAAGATTAGTTGTGACTGGGATATGATACAATATGGGGCACTTATATGAAATTTCATTCGGTTTCAATTCGCCTACTAAATATGTTAAATTTATGGGTTACTAATGAAATTTTGGAGTTACTCACAAATTAAAATTTTAACGAACTGTATATTTGCCGCAATATAAATAGATTTAAATGCAACTCATTTAGTAGCAAATTCCAAAATATTTGTAAAAATGCACGCTAGGTATCTTAAAAGCTAGGTTGAAGAAGGAAATCTGCATTAATTTTAATTAAATTTACGCTACAAATTTAAGATCATGTGCCAAAGTTAGAATTTAAAATTAAATTAGATGATACCGAAGAGGCAGAAAGATGGAAAAATTTTTATAAAGCAGAATTTGCTAGCATCCTCTGAAACTACAAAACAAAGAATATCGGCGTGGTCGTCATAAAAAGGAAAAATCATCTAAATTTAATGGATATTACCGCCTTTGTCACATAAAGTATAATAAATAAATGCCTCCGTCAATTATTTTTTAAAATTTTTAAAAAATTTCTTCAAAAGCGCCTTGTAAAAGATCGCGAATTTCGACTCTTTTTTCTCATAAATCACGCGAAAGACGCCCTGCAGATCCAGCTTTTCTTGCAAAGTAATGTTTTGCACCCTACTCTCCTATAAGTTTTTTTATCTTATGCAGCACAAACGCAGCGTCGTCGCTATCGAGCTCGCACAACATCTGGCATATCGCGGTCGCTGCCTGCGGCTTGGTTGTGCCCAAACGCCAGTCCTGATACGTCCGCATCGACACGCCTAACCTCTGCGCCATCGCGGCGTGCGAGATCTTTTTGCCGTTGTTTTTAGCTTCGACGGCATTGTGCAAAATGTTGAATATATCGCTCGTTTCTAACATATGAAAATTATACAAATTTATTCGTTAATTATACATAAAATCGTATAAAATGAATAAAAATCGTGTTATTCATAAGTAAAAATAGCAAAACACTTCGTTTATCCGTGCGAATTATACAGAATACTGCATAAAATAAACATAAAATTTTATAAAATTACGTAGAAAAAGCAAAAAGCTTTATGATCTTACACGAGTTAGCGCTTTATCAAGAGAATTGCACCTAAATTTAAAACTACAGCGACTAAAAAATACAAAAGCCATTCCAGCGTAAGACAAAAGTAGCAACCGAATTTATGCAGAATTTTTAAAAATTTCGGTGCTTAAATTTTTATAGCAATAGTCAAGACGTAAAATCAATATTGCAAGAATCAAAAAATTTTGCATAGCTCAACTCGTACTTTGACTATTTTAAAATTTACAGAAATTGTCGCATAGAATTTAACTCATAAAAATTCTTGATCATTTAGAACTTGAAAAGCGAAAATCGCAAAACTTATCTAGCGAGACTATTACACTGCAAAACAAATGATCTGAAAAGTTTTATAATTTATTTCAAGTTGTAAGTGTTCTGGAATATTTAGATAATAAAAATTTAGCATAGTGGAGTATTAATGAATAAAAGTTAAATTGACATAAAATAAATCTTTAATAATCAAACCCAATCAAATCGCACGCGCAAATCCTCTCCTCGCAAGATAAAATCAAACACCGTGCGTTTAAAAATTTTACCGCTTGATTCGTGCCTGTATCCTACGTGCTCTGAAGCAGGCAGGTAGCGATAAAGAAAGCCCTGAATCAGCTGCGAGAGAAATTTTGAGATTTTTAGATTTTTAGTTGGTAATTTTGCGTTGATGATTAGCATTTGCGCTCCTTTGCGCGGTAAAATTTTGCCCAAGGTTCGCGCAAACCTTGGGTGAATGAGCTCTAAGCGGTATTAAAATCCTATCTCTTTGATATCGGCAAACTGCAAAAACGCACGATAAATTTGCCCGATATTTGCGATACGATTTGCGCGTATCGCGGCATCCTGGACGTTTATCATCACGTTATCGAAAAAATCATCAATCACGCCTTTAAGCCCAAATAGTGAGCGCAGATACCCACTCACGTCGTTTCCGTTGAGCTTAATCGCCCTGAACGCCGCATTTAGCGCACGCTCAGCGTCGTGTTCGAATAGGTTTTCGTCCACCGCGCCTATTTTTTCGTCCTTGATGATATTGGCTAGGCGCTTAAAGGTCGCAAAATTTTCCCCGAAATCCGCTGCTGCTGCGATCTCGCCCAGCGCCTTTATGGCCTTGCTTAGTAGTAATAGATCGTTTTCGCCGCTTGCGATGCACGCCTTAATCACGGACGGATTTATCTCGTCAAAAATTCCGTATAACCTATCTTTTATAAAATCCAGCAGCTTAGAAATGTCAAATTTCTTATAATTTGGCGCCAGCTTTTGCGCCAGCGCATTCGCATCAAAGCTCAATCTTTGATTTAGTAAAATTTTAATTAGCCCCGTAGCTGCGCGGCGAAGCGCATACGGATCTTTGTTACCGCTTGGAACTTTATTGATACTAAAAAGCCCCAGGAGTGTTTCAAATTTCATCGCCACAGCGATTACGCTACTAAATACACCGCTTGGCAGCTCGCTATCTTCGCCGCTAGGAAGATATTGCTCGCGTATCGCGCGGCATACATGCTCTGCTAGTCCAGCGTGTGCGGCATAGTAACTGCCCATAATGCCTTGAAGCTCGCTAAATTCGCCCACCATCGTGCTGCTAAGATCTGCTTTACTAAACATTACGGCATTTTCTATATCCAGCGCAAAATCCTTTTTACCGATCTCCGCCTCAATCTGCGTAGCATAATCCGCGCTCAATGCCCTTGCTACGGCTAGCTCGCGCACTTGCTTATCATAAACTGAGCCAAGAGCTTGCATATAGGAAATTTGCTTAAGTTTTTCAGGACTAAATTCCGCTTGCAAATCGCTCTTCCAAAAAAACATAGCATCGCTTAGGCGCGCGCGTAAAACTTTTTCATTGCCACGTACCACTAGCTCGTCATCATCGGTGATCGCATTACTAACGACAACGAAGTGATTGCTTAGGCTTTTACTCTCGAAAACGGGAAAATAGCGCTGATTCTCTTTCATCGAAGTGATAATAACCTCTTTTGGCACGCTTAAAAAATCTCGCTCAAAGCTGCCTAGCAGCGCAGTCGGATACTCGGTGATCGCCGTTACTTCATCCAGCAATGCAGGATCGACCTCGATCTTAAAGCCATGCTTTTTTTCGAGATTTGCAAACTCGCTTAGAATTTTATCCTTTCTTTTCTGCTCGCTTAAAATTACGCCGTTACGCTCCAGCAGTGCGAAATAATCTGCGGCGTCTTTAAATTTAATCGCTTCGTAACCAAATTTTCGGTGCGGAAAAAATGCAGCCGCGCTTCGCACGCCATAAATTTCAAAATCTACGTTTTGACCGCCCAAAACGCAAGCTATGCTTCTTATCGGACGGATAAACTCAAACTCGCCGCTACCCCAGCGCATCGCGCGTCCAAAATTTAGTGATCGCAAAAACTCCTCTATCATTTCGCCCAAAATTTCACGACTATCGCGCCCCTTTTGCACCGCAGCGTGGTAGAGTACCTCTTTGCCACCTATCTGCCGAAATTCCAGCTCGCTTTCGCTTATGCCGCATTTTTTAGCAAAACTTAGCGCTGCAGGGCTCCACGCGCCGTCTTTGAGCGCTACGGATTTAGGTGCACCCGTGCTTACAATCTGTGCATCATCACCACGTTGCGGAAAATCCTCGTGAAATAGCACAAATCTACGCGGGCTAAATTCAAAGCGAAAGTCGCTATTTATGCGGTTGGCCTCAAGCACCGCGCGCCATTTTGACGCGATATTCGCACGCTCTTTTAAAAACGGGATCGCAGGCAGCTCCTCGACCCCAATCTCAATGAGTAGTTCCATCTTTATCCTTTTTTCGTTGATTTCGTTTTTCGTTTTTCTCCATCATTTCGCGGTTAAATCCTACGATCATAAATATCATAAAAAGCACGAAAAGTGCGGTTATAACGGCATGTATCATTCTACTATAAATTCCTTTTGCCCTTTATAAATCGTAAAATAGGCATTTTTAAATTCTAAATTTTTGCCGTTTTGCACAGGAGCGCTTTTGCGAAAAATTCTAAACTCGCCCACGCCTTTTAGATCAATTATGCCGTCTTCAACATCGCCTTTGATCGCTCTTATCACATCTCCTGCGCGCAGCTGCCGCACTGATACGCTAGGCAAAACGTATGGCGCGATAGAGCCTACGTTGCCGCCTCTAGATACGATCTCAAAATCGTCTATCTCAAAGCTTTGCTTATAAAATTTCGTCTTTTTTACTAGCAGATCGAGTTTATCGCCTAACCGTAGCCCGCTGCCGCCATAGACAAAAACTCCGCTTCCATCTTGGGAGATCGCAAAGCCGTGGCGGTTTGCAAAGCTCACGACTGCGCCTTTTATCAGCATAGGCTCGCTTATAATGCGCCCGTAAAGCTCCTCTATCGTGACGGTTTTTGCGGAGCTAGCGGTATTTTTAGCTAAAAATTCTTGCTTTCTTGGCGTAGATTTTAAAGCGCCTTCGTTCGTCAGAATGAAGCTAATCGGAAAATGATCGGAAACGGTAGAGAATTTAGCAACCGCGAAGCTGTCCTTTTTATATCCCGGCTCGCTACTAAAAAAATCGTCGCTAAGCAAGATATGATCGAGCACCGCGCCGCTTTCATGAGACTCACAAGAGCTAAAATGCTTTAACTGCGAGCAGGGATGCAGCGCCCACAAATCGCTAAATCCATCGCGCTCGATAAGCTCGTTTAGCAAAGAATTTCGCCCAAAATTCGTATTAAAATCTCCCGCTATGATAGCGCGTTGGTGCCCTTGCAAAACCTCGCGTAAAAAAGCGAAATTTCGCCTGCGCTCGCTTAGCGGATTGCGTGCAGAGAGCATATGTACGACATAAAAGCTAAAATCAGTGCCGCCAAGCGCAAAATCAGCGCGCAAAATATCTCTAGTTTTAAGCTCTACTGGGCGATAGGTTTTTTGAAATTTTATCGGTATGCGCGACATCACCGCCACGCCCGCAGGTGCAGTCTGCGCGCGCGAAAAAGCGTAGAATTTATAGCCTGCCTTCTGCGCAAGCGCTTTTAGCACCGCTTCGTTTTCGATCTCTTGCAGCCCCAAAATATCGGCATTAAGCGCGCTTATCTCATTCGCTATCTCTTGCAGCTTGCGCTCGTATTTTTGCTCGCTCCAGCCTCCGCGCCCGATCTCAAAATCCGCGTACTCCGTGCCGTCGTTTACGCCGTCGAATAAATTTTGCACGTTAAACGATGCGATTTTCAGCTCCGCTGCACTCGCGCCGCAGAAAAACATCGCAAAAAGTAGCGCTAAAACTCGCAAACCGCGCTCCTAAAGTCAAATTTATCGATGTTTTGGCGGATCGCTTCGTAGGTTACGATGCCCACGCTGGTGGCTAAATTTAAACTGCGCCCCGCCCCGCTCATCGGGATCGTGATGCAGTTTTCGCGGTTTGTGCGCATGATCTCAAGCGGCAGCCCATGGCCTTCAGAGCCGAAAATCAAAAAATCGCCCGGCTGAAATTTCGCCTCGTAGTAGAGCTTGTTCGTCTTTGTCGTCGCAAAAAAGAAGCGCTGCTTAAATTTCCCGTTCGCCGCCATAAACTCGTCCCAACTCTCCCAAATTTTAAGATCCAAGCTCGCCCAATAATCAAGCCCCGCACGGCGTAGATGCTTATCGTCGATGACAAATCCGAGCGGCTTGATCAGATGCAAGCGACACCCTGCATTGACACACATACGCCCGATGGAGCCGGTGTTTGTGTGGATCTGCGGATATACTAACACGATATTAAACATCAAAAATCACCGATTTTGCACGGGCGAAATTCTGTGATTTAAAATTCCGCGAGGCAAAGTTTTGAGATTTAGAATTTTGCAAAGCTAAATTACGCGGCTTGGAATTTTGCGCGGTAAAGCCTTGCAAATTTGAATGGGCAAAATTCCACAATTTGAAATTCTGCGAAGTACAATTTAGGTTCATGATTTTGCGATGCTGCAAGGCATCAGATATCTCCTTGCAGCGATACGGCTCGCTAAATTTTGCTTTAATGCGTTTAATATGATGCAGGCTGTGAGATTTTGTGCCAAGATGTCCTAATCCGCAAAATTTCATCTCGCTGTAATGCGAGCCGTGAAATTCCGCATAGTTACCGCACGTTTCGTATAATTTCTCGCCGCAGTGATGCGATCTGTGAAATTCGCTCGATCCATAAAACTTCGCCTCGTGGGTTTTTTCGGTGTGGCGGCACAACGGATGGAATTTTAATAGGTAAAATTCCGCGTCGTGAAATTCTACCGAGCTAAGCTTTGCACTATGAAATCTTACGCCGCAAAAATTTAAATTTCGCTCACCGCAAAAGATAAAATCTTGCGCAGCAAAAATCACGAAATTTTGCCTGCGATCAAAGCAAAAAGCGCATTTTTGCAAAGACGCAGCATTCTTGCAAAACGCGTAAATTTCGTCGCGACGATAGAATTTTTTCATAAAACTAGCTCCTAAATAAAACGGCGATTTTACAAAAATCTCTCTAAATTTACGCTTTTAAAGCCGTTACAAACGCCCTAATCTCCGCTTCTTGTAGCCTCTCAATCTCCTTGCCGATCGCAGCGCCGCGCAGGTTGCGAGCGACATCCGCGGCGCAAACCAAGCTTTTAAATTTCTTATCCCAAATCCCAAGCCGCTTTGCCGCTTGCACCCTACCTTTACAATATAGCCCGAGCCACTGCTTAAGCGGCATTTTTAGAGCGATTTTGCATAGCCGCTCGTCGCTTACCCGCTTAAAAAACGGCTCGCTAAGTAGCCTTTTATAAAGAGAATTTAGCCCTAAATTCTTTAAAATTTTATCTTTATCTAATCCTAAAAAATTCAAAAACGCATATAAAAAAAACATTTCATTTCTCACGAAAGATTCGCCGTGCTCTATGAATTTTATCAGTCGCTCGTGCGTACGCGTATCAATCCGCAATCCAAAAACCCGCTCATAAAGCCCCAGCTCTTGCATTAGCATCATCCCGTATCGGTGCGCAGGTGCACGGAAAAATTTAATCAGCTCTGCTTTAACGCGCTCGCAACTAAGATCGCTAACGTCGATACTACGCATGAGCTCTAAGGTGTGATGCTCGGTGCGAAGCTCAAATCTTGCGGCAAACTGTACCGCGCGATACACGCGCAAGCTATCCTCCACGAAAGTGCGTGGATCAACCACTCGCAAAATACGCGCGTGCAGATCCGCAAGCCCGCCGTAAAAATCGAGAACTTTACCGCTTATAGCGTTTATCATCATCGCATTGATTGTAAAATCGCGTCGCCTGCTAGCCTCACGTTCGTCCGTAGCCAAAGCGACACTGAAGCCCTTGTGTCCGATGCCCGTCTTGCTCTCGGTGCGCGGCAGCGAGATGTCAAAGCTTTTATATTTATAAACGAAGTAGCTTTTGCCAACGCCCTGCGCGCCGAAGTCCTGCATAATTTGCTCGAAGCGGTGCGGACCCACATCGTAAAGCTCCACATCCACATCAGCGCTAGCCCGCCCCAAAAAATGATCGCGCACGCAGCCGCCTACCAGATATATGCGTGAGCTAAATTTTTTAAGATAATCTAAAAGTGCGATAAAATCGTCATTTTGATAGATTTTCAAGTCGGTTTTCGATACTTGCAAGCAAAAATTCCATAAATTTTAAATTTAGCTCCACGCGCGCGTTCAAATCGCCCTTCTCAAAAGCGTTCAGCCCCTCAAAAAGCACTAAAATTCGCTCTTTTATCGCGCTCAAAAACTCCGCCTCGCTTGAAATTTTAAAATCTGCATTTGCGAGATATTTTGATTTATCGCCCGCTTGTCTCGCAGCCCCGAGATGTCGCGCTGCTTCAGGCTGGCGCAGGGCGGAATTTTGAGCACCATAAGAGGCAAGGCTTCCAGCTTGCATATCCTGTGCAGCAGAATTGCGAAGCTGCGGCGTGGCGAGCTCATCGTCTCGCGCCTCAGGCGTAGTAAAATTCTGCGGCTGCGAAACGAAATTTTGCTGGCGCGCGGCAGCATTGCGGATCTCTAGCGCGGCGGAATTTTGAGCTTGAAGCGACGAAAAATCCTGCTTTTTAGAATGCGCTGTACTGAAATAATCATCAGCTTCGCTTTCTTTGAAATCAGAGCCAGGCCCAAAATCGTCATTGCTTAGCTCCTTAAAATGCGCGCCCAAAATACGAGGCGTCAAATCTTGCTCGCTTTGAGAGTCGTCATCCGTAGAATTTAGCGCTAATTCAAAATCTTTACTTTCGGCAGAGCTTTGCGCTATGTTTGCGTCCTGGCTTTGCGGCGAAACAAACCCATTCATATCGCTGCCTAAACTATCGTAAATTTCGCCTGCGATGCCCGATAAATCACGAAATCTTTCGTCAAATTTCGCGGCGGAGCTTTTTAAAATTTCATCGTTTGCAAAGGTTGAATTTGTGGAATTTTTGCCGCTTGTGGAAGTGGAATTTATAAAATTTTCTCCATTTAAAGAAACAGAGGCCACGGAATTTTGACCGCCTGCAAGATCAAAATTTTTAAAATTCTCCTCGCTGGAAAAAGTAAAATTTTCATCTTTTACGGCAGATTTTTTTAAAGTAGCGTCCGCTGCAAATTCCACGCTGCTAGGCGCAGAGCTCTTACTCTGTATGGAATTTGAACGATCTAGGGCGGAATTTAAAGCGTCCGATGAAACAAAGCGCGAAGTGAAATTTTTGGTATCTAAGGAAGTGAAATTTTGCGCGTTTGGTGAAGCGATATCTGGTGCAGATGCGGAATTTAAGGCATCAGGCGCAATGGGATCTGGCGCAAAAGAAGTGGGGCTTAAAGCATACTGCGAAGCCTGCGCTTCTGCTTCAGCGCTGTTTGCATTCACAGCCCTCTCTTGCTGCGCCACCAAATCTTGCGCGCGCCTTTGCGCTTTCATCTCATCTACTGCTTCGATGATATCTTCCAGTTCATTTTCATACATCAATTAGCCACCTCTTAAATTCTGCTTGTTTACGTGTATCGACGCTAAAAAAGCGCTCCAGCATCGCCATATTGACGCCCGAGCTTACCCGATGATTTAAATTTAGCCGCGCAAAAAGCACTGCCGCATCGCCATCTTGCGGATTATCGCGTAAAATACCGCGGCAAATCCGCATCGCGCCGTAGATATCGCCTTTTTTCTCAAGCTCCATAGCGTATGCTAGTGCGCCATTCAAAGCTGGCTCCTAAGCCTTAGCCGCGTAATCTGCGATGATCGAGCCGATCTCTGCGGTCGAGCAAATTTCTTTGGCGTCGTACTGCGCAATGTCCTTGGTGCGGTATCCGTCGCGAAGCACGGTGCGCACGGCGCTTTCAATCGCGGCTGCGGCCTCATTTTCGCCGAATGCGTATTTCAGCATCATCGCAGCGCTTAAGATCGTAGCGATCGGATTTGCGATACCCTGCCCCGCGATGTCGGGCGCGCTGCCGTGGATCGGCTCATAGATGCCTACCTTGCCGCCGATACTCGCACTCGGAAGCAATCCGATCGAGCCGCAGATCATGCTCGCCTCATCGCTTAAAATATCGCCGAACAAATTCTCCGTTAAAATCACGTCAAACTGCGCGGGCGCCCGCACGAGCTGCATCGCGGCATTATCTACGTACATAAACTCTAAATTTATCCCCTCGTAATTTTTGGCTAGCTCGCTTACGACCTCGCGCCACAGTTGGCTTGTTTCAAGCACGTTGGCCTTATCCACGAGCGTTATCTTTTTGTTTCGCAAAAGCGCGGCCTCAAAGGCAACTTTTGCGACGCGCTCGATCTCGGCGGCGTTGTAGCACATCGTATTTAGCGCATCCTTTTCGTTTTTAACGCGCGGCTGCCCGAAATAAATCCCGCCTGTAAGCTCGCGCACCACCATTATATCGACGCCTTTGATGATCTCCGGTTTCAGCGTCGAAGCGTTTATCAGCTCATCAAAAATCATCGCAGGGCGCAGGTTTGCAAACGCTCCAAGCTCTTTGCGGATTTTAAGCAGTCCGCTTTCAGGTCGCAGTTCGCGCGGCAAGCCGTCCCATTTCGCGCCGCCGATCGCGCCGAAAAGTACCGCGTCGCTTGATTTAGCGGCATTTAGCGTCTCATCCGGAAGCGGAACGCCCATAATGTCAATCGCCGCGCCGCCCATCAAGCGATAGTCAAAATTCAGCTCAAAATTAAATTTATGGCTTACGGCATCGAGCACTTTGATCGCTTCTTCGATGATCTCGGGGCCGATTCCGTCGCCTTTTATCACGCATACGTCGTATTTTTTCATCCAAATTCCTTACAAGTTTATCTTTGTTTTTGCGTAATTTATCGCTCCGCCCGCATCGAGAAGCTTTTGCATAAACTCGGGGATCGCGCCGAATTTATACTGCGTCTTTTGAGTTAAATTTTTAATTACGCCGCCCTTTAGATCGATGCTAAGCTCGTCGCCCTGCGCGATCTTATCCGTCTCGTCGCATTCGAGGATCAAAAAGCCGGTGTTGAAGCTGTTTCGATAAAAAATCCTAGCGAAGTTTTTTGCGATCACGCATGAAATTCCAGCAGCTTTAAGCGCCATCGGAGCGTGCTCGCGCGAGCTGCCGCAGCCAAAATTTTTCCCCGCTACGATGATATCGCCGCGAGCGATTTTGGACGAAAAATCCTTGTCCGCATCCTCCATGATGTGCGTCGCAAGCACCGCCGCATCGGAAGTGTTTAAGTAGCGCGCCGCGATAATAATGTCGGTGTCGATATCATCGCCGAATTTCCATACTTTTGCCATATTTCCGCCTTAAATTTTAAAATAGATGCGCGATTTTACCGACAAATTTATTAAAATCCGCTCAATCGCTCCGATATGAGGGCGAAATTCCTCGCTTGAAATTTAGGGCTAAATTTAAACGCAAGAGCGCAGAGATAGGGAGTGCGGAGGCGCTAAATTTTAAAGCGGCAACGTAAGGGAGGCGGAATTTCGGCGTGCTAATTTTTGTCTTGGGAACGCGGAATTTTAGAAAGCAATCTTAAATTTAGCTAAAAATATAACCTAAATTTTAAAATTTGGCCTAATTTCTAGAATTTGAAAAATCATTAAATTTAGATAGTTTGCGCCGTATATAAGCAAAAATAAAGAGCGTTTCGGTATAATCCGATTTTCCAAAACCAAATACACAACGACACAAGGAGATTTTATGGCGAGCCCAAAAGACGCCTTAACGCCCATCGAGCAATTTTTCGACGACAATCAAAAAAGCTACATCACCTACGAAAGACTGATAAAATTTTTCGACAAAGCCCCCACCGCGACGGCCGTTAAGAAGGTCGAAGCGCTTACGAAAAAATTTGACGTCGAGCTGATCTCCGCCGCAGAAATCTCCAAAATCAAAAATTTAGAGGATGCAAAACTCAAAGAAGCCACGCAAAAAAAACTGCTGGACGAGGGCTGGGACGAGGAGTTTGACCTATCTAGCGACGTTGAGCTTTTGGAGTGGAGCCGTTCGGACAGCCCGGTGCGGATGTATCTGCGCGAAATGGGACAGATCCCGCTGTTAACCAAAGAAGAGGAGATCGAAATCAGTAAAAAAATCGAGCTCGGCGAGGACATCATCATCGACGCGTTTTGCTCGGTGCCGTACTTAATAGACTTCATTTTAGACTATAAAGAGCCGCTTATCAACCGCGAACGCCGCGTCAAGGAGCTTTTCAAGAGCTTTGACGACAGCGACGAAGAGGGTGAAGAGGAGGACGAAGAGGAGCTGCCGGAGGATGATTACGACGACGATGAGGATGAGGAGAGCGCGGACGAGGCGAAGCAAAGGCGATCTAGAAAGAATGATAAGCGCGCTCTAAAGGTCATCGAAAGCTTCAAGGCTCTCGAAAAAGCCAAAAAGGACTGGATGAAATTTGCCGAGAAAAACGCCGAGGCGATTAAGCAGAGCAAGGGAATTTTATCAAAGCTAAACTTGGCGTTTAAAAAGAAAATTTTAAAAGAAAAGCTCATGGATCTGGGGCCAACCAGCAAGCTCATCACCGAGATCGTAAAATCGATGGAGACCGCGCTAAAAAGCGACGAAGGCTTCGAAAAAGAGCTCAAGCGCCTGGAATACAAGCTGCCGATGTTTAGCGCCGAACTGCGCGAAAATCACAAAAAAATCCTAAAAGATATCACGAAGCTTAGCAAAGACGACATCATCGCGCGCGTGCCGGAAGCTACGATGGTATCGACCTACGTCGATATTAAAAAGCTCTTTTTGACAAAAGAGGCGAGCAAAAAAAGCTTCAACCTCGAGCCTGAGCGGCTGAAAGAAATTTTAGAGCAGATCAAGCGCGGCAAGCGCATTAGCGACAATGCAAAGGCGCGTATGGCGAAGTCCAACCTGCGCCTGGTCGTCTCCATCGCCAAGCGCTACACCAACCGCGGACTGCCGTTTTTAGACCTCATCCAGGAGGGCAATATCGGGCTTATGAAGGCGGTGGATAAATTTGAATACAAGCGCGGCTATAAATTTTCGACCTATGCGACGTGGTGGATCCGCCAGGCGATCAGCCGCGCCATCGCCGACCAAGCCCGCACGATCCGTATCCCGATCCATATGATCGAGACGATAAATCGAATTAATAAAATCACGCGCAAATATATGCAAGAAGGCGGCAAGGAGCCCGATATCAACGTCATCGCGCAAGAGGTAGGCCTTAGCGTCGATAAGGTAAAGCAGGTCATCAAAATCACAAAGGAGCCGATCAGTCTAGAAGCGCCGATCGGAAACGAGGATGACGGCAAATTCGGCGATTTCGTCGAGGATAAAAGCTCGGTTTCGCCGATCGAGCAAATTTTAAAATCCGATCTCAAAGAGCAGATCGACGATATCTTAGAACAGCTCAATGACCGCGAGCGCACAGTGATCCGCATGCGATTTGGACTGCTTGACGACGAGAGTGACCGCACGCTCGAAGAGATCGGCAAAGAGCTCAATATCACTCGCGAGCGCGTCCGCCAGATCGAAAGTTCGGCGATCAAAAAGCTAAAACACCCAAAAATCGGCCGCAAACTAAAAACCTATATCGAGAGCTAGAACAAAACGCAGATATAGCGATCTAGCGACACGCCGAGGTGGCGGGGCTTTTTAAAGCGATGTTATCGCGCGTACCTGAAAAATCATAGAATTCCGTTCTAAATCCAAAGCGGAATTCTAAAAAATTTTATAAATTCTACGATTTTGCTTAGTTTGATATGCGAACCGAACTGAGTAGTGTAGGTTATTCAAGGAGACTTTATGAAAACTTTAGTAATCGTTATTTTAGACGGCTTTGCCGACTGGGAGGCTTCGCTACTGGCTCCCGCACTACGATATTTCACGGACTATAGCATCCTTTATGCCTCAACCGATAAAAACGAGAAAGTATCGTTCGGAGCTTTACGCGCAAAACCTGATTTAACAATAGATGAAATTTCGCCAGATGCCGCGGCAATCGTGTTAATCGGCGCTAGAAATTCATGGCGCGAACTGCCTAGCGAAAACGCCTCAAAAATTGCTAATTTAATAGAGGAATTTAAACAACAAGGCAAGGTGGTAGGCGGTATTTGCGACGGGGCGTATTTCTTAGCGGCGGCAGGAGCGCTAAATGACTGCCATCACACCGCAAATAGTCTAGCAGACATCGTTAATTTGCCAAAATACAAAAATAAGCATGCCTTTATACAAACAAGTCGCGAAGCCGTAGTAGACGGTAAAATGATCACCGCAAACGGAAACGCATTTATTGATTTTACTATTCAAATGCTGCGCGCCTTAGGAGATATAGACGAAGCAATAATTGCCCAGTGCGAACAAATGTGGCGATAAGTAGGCAGTGCGCGTTTAGCAAATAAAATTTTGCCGAAGCAACACTCGAGCATATAAGCACAAATGAGATACAAAAAATACTGAAAATGAAATCTTGCCGAAGCGGTACGACATTGATGCTCGCTAGGTCTAACACAATACCTTAGTTTGCGTGCTTCCGTGCAAATACAGCATGGAATTTTACGCTCGTTTTGCCACTAAAATTATATACGGCGCGAGCCTAAGCCAACAGACGCTATGAAATTTAAAACAAAGTGCGCCGCCAAAGCGGTACTTCAGCACGCGCCCATCGTCGTAAGCAAAAACGACGTCTTTCCCGTCTCGCCTTTAATTTAATGGAGCTCACCATGCCTCAATAACCCTCACACGGCGAAATTAAATAGGTCTCAAAAAGCAAAAGCCACAAAGCTTGCTTTGTACATCTTATTTGCCACTTTATACCGAGTCCTGTTATCTCCCGCCGCCTCATTATTGCGCGCCGACATACAATGCAATACCTGTAGCTTTTATGGCCCGTTTATCACATCCCACCGCCATGATGCCTTGCCCATAATGGAACGCTTCAAAAATATGGTAGAGCCGTCTCTCTTTACTTACAATTGCTGTACTCGCAATCGCAGCACCCATAAATTTGCCGCATTGCCGCGCCGGCAACCACAATATTATCTTAAATTTACTGCTCTGCCGCGCCGTCCCGCTCTTAAAATTTACCTTCTGTAGCCAAGGGTGTGCTGGATAACACGACGTCGGTATTTTTGTCTTGCTCTAAATTTACCTTCCGTAGCGCCGCTAAATTTAACCGCGTCGCAAGCTGCGCTTTCTAAGGTAGCTATAAATCCAAGCTCCGAGCAATAAAACCGCCGCGAGGCAATACATATAAAAGGCCGCGTCGTTTTCATACTCCACGTCCTGCGCGGTAAAGACCTGCTGCGATATTTCAGGGTTTCGCGCCGCCTCGTCTGCTATCTGCGCCATCACCTCCTCGTCATGTACCTCAAGCGTGATCTTTCGCAGCTCTATGAAATTTGTCCGCTTATCCAGATGCCTGCCGCTGCGACCCGTGACGTAGACGCTATGCGAGTAGAAATTTAGATAGTAAAATCCCGCATCGTCTTTAAAAAGCTTCTCCGAGATCTGCCGCACGGCGCCTTTAAACGGATTGTCGCCCGCCCTTTTTAGCGCGCTTAGCCGGCTGGCGTCTGCGCCAAATTTATAATAAACGTACCAAAACGTGTCCTTGAGCCAGCCCTCAATGCCGCTGCCGCGCGGGCGATTTAAAATTTTATCCTTACTTAGATAAAATATACCGTTTTTGCTCGCAAACAGTATGTATTCCTGATGCCCGCTCTGAAAATTTAGCGGCGTATAGGGCTCGTTTGCGGCCTCAAATCTCTCGCCGTCCATAAACACCGCGCCCGCGGCGGGATCATAAAGAAACTCTATGCCGGCGTTTGGCTCCACAAGATACATCTGCTCGCTAGGCGTGAAATTTAGCCTCTCGCCGCCCTTATAAACGCTGCGTCCGTCGCTTAGCCAATTATCGACCTGGCGAAAGTGCGCGGGCGAATCGGGACCGTCTTCGTGTATGATTTTTAGCCTTATCTGTTTTAGGTTTTTTGCATCCGCACCCGCTAAAATTTTACCCTCGTAAAAGACCCGCTCGCCGTCCGTGGCGACGTAAGGACTCTCGGTCAGCGGCGAGATAGGCGCGCTAGTATCAAGTCTAGCGTATGGATAGTTATATTCCTGCGGCCATTTGGAGAGCCCGAACGCATGGAAAAATACCTTGTAAATGTAGCTTATCGCGCCGCCCGTGCGCTGCGTGACGTCCGAGCAGAAGTAGCTCACGCGTCCGTCGCTGTAGTAGCGAGAGCCGATCTTTTGCGTGCGCGCGGGATCCAACCCCGACATCTTGCGAGCGCCGCAAAACACGCTACTAGCGTCCATACCGACGTTTGTATAGGAGTATCTGCCGGTATCAAGCGCGCGAAAGCTCGCCGCGTCCGCGCCGCCCTCCAGCTCGTAAGGAGCGAGGTTCCAAGAGCGTAGATAAATTTTGCCGCCGATGTTGTAATAATCACTGCTACCGATCTTTTGTGCGCCTGCGGGCAGTTCGCGCGAGCTATCATACACCGATAGCTCATAGATAAAAACGAGCGAGACGAAGAGCGGCACGAAAAGTACCGCAAAAAGGAGCCTTAGTGCCTTTTTATCAAATTTGCTTAAATTATTCGCCTTTTTCATAAGGCAATTATATATCTTGCTAGTTTAAAACGTTAGAAATTTAAAAGCGTTTGCGGGGGAAATTTTAAAATTTAGAGTGCGGAAAGCTGCGGGTAAATTTGACGGCGAAATTTTAGCTCAAATTTACCCGCAACCGCGCGAAACAACTCAAGCTCCGCGCAAATTTAAATTAGTACCCGTCAAAATGCTTGGTCTTTGGCAGCACCAAATTTAGCGTGATACCGATGAGCGCGCCAAGTCCCACGCCGCTAAAGCTCATAGCGCCAAAGTCCAGCACCATGCCGCCTATCGCGCAGACGAAGATGAGCGCGACGATGATCATATTGCGCGGCTCGGCTAGATCCACGCCGTTTTTGATAAGCGTCTCCATGCCTACGCTAGCGATGATACCGAAAAGTAGCAGCATAATGCCGCCGATGACGGGAGCGGGGATCGTGGAGAGCGCGGCGCCGAGCTTGCCCACGAAGGCTAGCAAGATCGCCGCAAGCGCGGCAAAGGTCATGATGGCGGGATTGTAGGCCTTGGTGATACTGACCGCGCCCGTGACCTCGGAGTAGGTGGTGTTTGGCGGGCCGCCGAAGCAGCCAGCTAGCGACGTCGCGAGTCCGTCGCCTAGAAGCGTGCTTTTGAGCCCCGGATTTTTTAGGAAATTTTCCTTCGTGACGTTGCTGATGGCAAGCATATCGCCGATATGCTCGATCGCGGGCGCGATAGCGATAGGCACCATGTAGATCACGGCTTCGAGCTTAAAAACCGGCGCGGTAAAGCTTGGCAGCGCAAACCACGGCGCATTTAGAATCGGCGTAAAATCCACTATCCCGACAAACAGCGACGCGCAGTATCCCGCCGCGATGCCGCAAAGTATCGGCACTAGGCGCAGCATACCGCGACCAAACATCATAATGACGATAACCGCCGAGAGCGAGATGAGCGCGATGGTAAGCGACTGAGCCTGCGTATAAAGCGCCTCTTTGCCCTTGCCCATGACCATATTTACGGCCGCTGGCGAGAGGATGAGGCCGATCGTCATGATGACGGGACCGACGACTACGGGCGGTAAAATTTTATGCAAAAAGCCCTCGCCTTTGAGCCTAATAAGCAGGCTCAGAACCACGTAAAAAAGTCCCGCCGCGATCACTCCGCTCATAGTCGCGGCGATACCCCACTCCTTCACGCCAAAGCTAAGCGGCGCGATGAACGCAAAGCTAGACGCGAGAAAGATCGGCGGGACGTTTTTGCGCGTGATTAGCTGAAACAGCAGCGTGCCGATACCCGCCGTAAACAGCGCCACGGACGTATCAAGCCCCGTTAATATCGGCACCAGCACGAGCGCGCCGAACGCGACGAATAGAAACTGCACGCCGACGAGAGCGTCGCGTAGCCTGAGATTGTAGCCTTCGTATTTTTCCATCTTCTCCTCTTTTATCTTTGCGGCTTGCCTCGCGAGCGTCTTTAACGGAGCTAGTAAAAATTTAGCTTGATAGGTTATATGCCTTATCTTCGCTAAATTTTTACGTCGCAACCCTTAAATCCATCTCGCGATCCTTCGCCTTGGCTCCTGTATTAAAATTTATAATACACCGACATTCTGTAAATTTAACTCGCCGCAGTCGCAGACGAACAAGTCCGCTCCTTTGCAAGCACTAAAAATTTATCGAAACTACACATCATCTGTCTTGAATATTTTCAAAATTTATGCCTTTCCACCTCATTTTACCGCGAATTCCATCCAAAGCCCACGATTGCGCTCCTCCTTTATTCGGCTCATTTCCACTTCGTCTAAAGAAAAAATACTACGCCTTAATTTTTAAATCTGACACATCAAAAATTTTGACCTACCCGGTCACAGACAAGCAATATGCTCCACTCTCCACTGCCGACCATCGGCGGCTACAAGCAGAACGAAGCAGTAGCGCTTCTAAACTACCTACGATCCATCTTAAATGTTTTAAAATTTTACGACCTCGCTTTGAAATTTTGCGCTCAAGCTTAAAGCAAAATTTTAAATCAAAGCCGCGTAAACAGATCCAAACAAACAACGACCAAAATCCGCAAACCGGCAACTAAATTCCGCAAGCATAGCGGATAAATCAAAACCTATGTAAGCCGAATCCGCCACTAAAATTTAGCGAGTAAATTCCATCGTACGGCTTATTTTTTGCGCAGCAGGTCCTTTAGGCTCGCCCTTACGTCCTTGCCACGCAGAATTTGCGCGACCTCGGTAGCAATCGGAGCGTAGATCTTGTGCTTTGTCGCGATATTTACGACCGCTTCGGTTGTAGCCACGCCCTCGGCGACCTCGCCCAACTCGCGCAGAATTTCTTCGAGCCCTTTGCCACGCGCAAGCCCTAATCCCACGCGGTAGTTTCGCGATAGCACGCTCGAGGCGGTTAAAAACAAATCGCCCACGCCACTTAAGCCCAAAAAGGTCTCGTCGCGCGCGCCGAAAAACTTGCCGAAGCGCGCGATCTCTACGATGCCGCGAGCGATCAAGCTCGCTCTAGCGTTATTGCCGAGCTCGAGCCCATCGCAAACGCCGCTAGCGATGGCGATGACATTTTTATACGCGCCGCACACCTCTGCGCCGATGATATCGCCACTCGTATAGGTCTTGATGTAGGCAGGGAAGGCGCTTGCAAAAAGTTCGGCTAGATTTTCGTTACACGAGCTTACGACGAGCGCACAAGGCAGCTTCTGCATGACTTCGGTGGCAAACGACGGACCCGATAGATAAGCAAGATTGCCGCGTGCGACGTGAGATTCAAAAATTTCGTTTAAAAACCTGCCGCTAGCCGCGTCGATGCCCTTGGAAGCGACTAGAATTTTTTGATTTTTGTAGGTGAAATTTTGATCCAGCCACTGCGCGGTTTGTTGTGCCGCGAGCGCGAAAACGAGCGCTTCGCACTCTAGTGCTTCGCTCACGCTTACAAAATGCGGAATTTGCCTTGGCGTGCGCGAAGTGATGACGCATTCGTTTTTCGCGCTAAGCGCGTCAAAAAGCGCGCTACCCCATTTGCCAGCGCCTATAACCGCGATTTTCATTATGTTCCTTTTTAAAAATTTATTCGCAAATTTGCGGTTTTTCAAATTTCATTCTCTTGAAATTCCTGCTCTTTGAAAATTTAGCCCAAAAGCGCCGACATGAGCCTGTGCAAACGCTAGCCGAAGCCACGCTTTAAAATTCGCTTTTTGAAATTTCATCTCGTCAAAATTTCGCTTCGTTAAAATTTTGCGCTTTTGAAATTTACTCAGCCAAAACTTCGCTTTTTTTAAAATTTACCTCGCTAAAATTTCATACTTTTAAGGTTTTGTTCTTCCGTAAAAAAACACTTTCACAAAAGGCGCGGCAGCGAACGAATGAGGATTTTGAAACTCCATTATACGCTTTAAAATTTCACTCACGCATCGCCGAGGTAAATCAAATTTTTAAAAATTTTACTCAGACGCTTAAGCGCAAATCGCACTTTTAAATCCGCTTAAATCTCTCAAGGCGTGCTTTGAGCCTAGATGATCTTGCGGTCTCGCTCACCACGTTATCGTTTGGCGCAAGGTTTGAGGCACGCGTATCCGACGCGGCGATTGATTAAATTTAGCCTACACATCGACTCGCCGCTCAAATTCGACCCTGTGTATTCGACCATACCCGCCGCACCCCGAGCTTCCGTTCTCGCTCTCTCAAGCAGAGCAATCTTACGCATTCCCTGCAAGCTTCGCCACGCTTTGACGGTAGCCGTGAGTAAAATTCCTAACGGACGCGCTTCTTAAACCACTCCGTCGCAGACCGACGCTCGACACAAACGACTCGCACGAGAAAAAAACTAGCTCAAAAGAACAAAACGTGCGCGAAACAGAGCGGGTAGCCTCCGAGATCGCGCCGAATGAAATTATAACACGCAAAAGCCTTCGTCATTGGCGCGTGAAAACTTTAGCTCGAAGCAAAACGCTGCTAGCGGATTTAAAATTTTATCCCAGAGGCTTCATCTATCGCATGCATCGCGCCGCCTTTAATTCGCCGTTTGTCGCCGCGCAAGCTGTGAAATCAGCCCAGCTTCTGTTTCAGAAGCTCGTTCACCTTCGCGGGGTTAAACGCGCCCTTGCCCTCTTTCATCACTTGACCCACGAAGAAGCCGAATAGCTTGTCCTTGCCGCCGCGGTAGTCCGCAACCTTGTCCTCGTTTTCGCTCATCACGCGCGCTATGATCTCCAAAATCGCGCCGTCGTCGCTTACCTGTCTCAAGCCAAGCTTATTGATGACCGAGCTTACGGCCTCGTCGTGCTCCATTAGATAATCAAGCACCTCTTTGGCGGCCTTTTGAGACACTGCGCCGCCTTCGATCGCGCTTAAAAGCTCGCTCATCTTCGCGCTACCTACGGGCGAGTCCTCGATCGTAACGCCGTTTTTGAGCCTGCCCGCAAGCTCGACGGTAAGCCAGCTCACGCAGAGTTTTGGCTCGTGCCCCGCAGCGATGAGATCCTCGAAAAATCGCGCGTTTTCGTAGGTCGAGATTATGATCTCGGCGTCCTTCTCTTTAACGCCCAGCTCGCGGACGTAGCGTGCCTTTTTTTGATCGGGTAGCTCGGGAATCTGCTGCGCAGCGGCTAGCATCTCGTCATCCACGATCACGGTTAGCAGGTCGGGGTCCGGGAAGTAGCGGTACTCGGCGCTGTCTTCCTTGCTGCGCATCGGCTTGGTGATGAGCTTAGCGGTATCAAAAAGGCGCGTTTCTTGCACGACCTCTTGCTCATATTTGCCGTCCTGCCACGCTTCGATCTGACGCTCGATCTCAAACTCGATCGCCTTTTGGATAAATTTAAAGGAGTTTAAATTTTTAATCTCCACGCGCGTGTAGAGCTTTTGCTCGCCTTGCGGACGGATGCTGACATTTACGTCGCAGCGAAATGAGCCTTCCTGCATGTTTGCGTCGCTGATATTTAAAAAGCGCAAAATGCTATGGAGTTTTTTTAGATAGGCGACCGCCTCGTCCGCAGAGCGCATATCGGGCTCGCTTACGATCTCCAAAAGCGGCGTGCCGGCGCGGTTCAGATCGACCAGGCTGCGCGAGCTTTCGTGGTTATTTTTGCCCGCATCCTCCTCTAGGTGCGCGCGCGTAATGCCGATGCGCTTGCTCTGTCCGTCCGCGGCTATGAAAAGCTCGCCGTGCTCAACGATCGGGATCGTCCACTGCGAAATTTGATACGCCTTGGGGAGGTCGGGATAGAAGTAGTTTTTGCGGTCGAATACCGACTTGCGATTGATCGTCGCATTGACGGCGGTGCCGAAGCTGATAGCTTTTTTAACCGCTTCCTCGTTTAGCACGGGAAGAGCGCCCGGAAGCGCTAGGCAGGTCGGGCAGACGTGCGAATTCGCCTCGTCGCCGAAGCTCGTGGGGCAGGAGCAGAAAATTTTGGTTTTGGTATTTAGCTGGCAGTGTACCTCCAGGCCGATCACGGTTTCAAACATAAACTTAACCTTTTAGAATAAAAATTTCGCGTAATTTTACAATTTTTTGCTTTAATACTCGCTTGTAGCGGCGCACGGCATGGCTAAATTTTAAAATTTAATCGGATAGATTTCTACTCGCCGCCGCGAAGGAGCTTTTCTTTCAGATCGAAAACATCGACCATCAAGCAGGTGATGATAACGCAAATCACGCCCGGAGCGGTGCAGATGAAGAGGAATTTTAACCCCAAAAAATAAAATGACGGATAGGCAAAAAAGACGAATGCGCCGACGAAGATCAATCCGAACGACGCACCCACGAGGAAGTATAAGAAATTTCGCTTAAAATTAATGCTCATCGACGATCACGGCGCCCGCTAGATAGACGTAGCTTAAAACCATGAAAATAAAAGTCTGTAAAATCGCCATAAAAGTAAGCAGCGCGAACGGTACCATCGGTATTAGCGCAGGAGCGAGAGTAAGCATAACGAGCAGGAAGGTATCGTCGCCTTTGATATTTCCGAAAAGTCGGAACGAAAGCGATACGACGCGCGAAAAATGCGAGACGATCTCTATAACAAACATAAACGGAGCTAGGATTTTTACCGGCCCCATAAAGTGCTTTAGATAGTTGATCACGCCGTGCTCGCGAACGCCCTCAAAATGGTAGTACAACCAAACGCAAAGCGTAAGCGAAAGGGTTAAATTTAAACTCGCGCTCGGCGACTCAAAGCCCGGCACCAAGCCGATAACGTTACTAAAAAATATCACAAATCCCAATGTTGCGATTAGTGGAAGATATTTTTTGGCTTGCTCCTCGCTACCCATCGCGTCCTTACCGATCGTTAGCACGCCGCTTAGGTAGGCTTCGGCGATATTTTGCATGCCATGTGGTACAAGCTGAAGCGAGCGAGTGGAACAAAGCGCGACGGCTACGATGATAGCGACGACCAAAAAGAAGTAAAAAAGGTAGATAAAAGTGTGGTCGTAAGAAATTAAACCGCCGAAAAGGAAGATGTCTTTTAGCATAAAAACCCTTGATCGTTGAAATTTGAGGCGTATTTTACACTTCTATTCGTTAAAGTATATTTAAATTTGCGCCAGCGAGTAAAATTTTAAGCTTTGCGAGTTCTTGCGCCGCTTACTTGCCTAGCACTTTCGTCTAGCCTGCGCGCCATTTCGGCAAAGATTTTGCGTTTTTTTGGCATTTAACTCCATATTTACAGCGAACGACAAAATTTTAGCTGGTAAGCACGAAATTTACGGCTACACTGCCAATTCACTATTTTTGCAAAATAGAATTTAATCTAGCGTATACGACGAAGCCCTAAGCCGACTATGCTGTAAAATTTGTGTTTACAGATACGAAAAATACAATAAAATTCTACCGCAATGCCACCGCGGCGAATTCTAAGAATTCTTGGAATTCCACTCAGCTCAAAAAAATCATAGTTAAATTTTAGCAAACTCTGAACCCGATTGCTAAAATTTTATAAAATTTATATAAAAACCTTGACATCCTACCACTCAATGTTGTATAATACTGGCAATCTTACCGAAAGAGTGCTAAAAGTGAAAACGAATAAACGCGATATGATCCTGGAATCCATCATTTCCGCCTATCTCGATAGCAACACTCCGATCGGATCTTCCGAGCTGGGTGAGCGTATGGGCGTAGCGATGTCAGCGTCTAGCATTCGAATTTATTTTAAGCGCTTAAGCGAGGAAGGGGCTTTGACGCAGCTTCATGTAAGCGGTGGTAGAATCCCCACAGTTGCGACGATGCAGGATTACTGGCGCGCTAGACTTAGCTTCGACGATGAGTTAAAAATAGACGATGCTCGCGAGCTAGAAGCGGTGCTTGAGGATTTTGAAATTTACTGTATGATTTTCAACGCCGAAAACGAAGCCCTAAGCGAAGTCATCAATCACGATGATCGTTTTATAATCCTTACATTTAGAACGGATGAGATTATCTTAAAATACGATTTTAGAGTTTTTAAATTCTTATCAAATTTAATAGGAATTTCACTCGGAGATTTGGAGCTAGCTTCGATGCAGATCGGTCTGCGCGAGCTTAGCACCAAAATTAAGGAGCTAAAAAATTCTAAAATCGAATTTCTTTGTAACGAGGTCGTGGCGTATAAAATTTTCAAAGACGAGCGGTTTAAAATTTTACTTAACCCCTCGATCGCCGTAAATTTTACTAAAAATTTGATCTTCGCGCCCTACTTCGAGCACGGATTTATGGGGATCAAACGCCCCGTAAAATTCGAAGGCGAGGACGCTACGATGATCTGCGCAGGCAGCGTTTACGAGAATTACGAGAAATTTTTTAACTACGCTAAAGGAGTAGCATGAGCTATAAATTTAAAGAGCACGGCGATAAAAATGCAGCGTGCGATAGTGAAGAAAAAGAGGTTTGCGAACAGTGCGCGTCAGAGGCGAGCGAGCCGCAAGAGGCGCAGACATGCGACGATACCGACGCGCAGATACAAAAGCTTCAAAACGAGCTGAGTGAGATCACCGATAAATTTTACCGCGCCAATGCGGATTTTGAAAATCTCAAAAAACGTTTGGAAAAAGAAAAAGATAGCGCTGTTGCTTACGCTAGCGAGAGCTTTGCGAAGGATCTGCTGCCGATAATCGACGCGCTTGAGGAAGCCGCCAAAATTGATGTGGAAGGCAATGAGCTTGCAGATAAAATTGAGGTCGGCGTAAAACAATGTCTAAGCCTTTTTACAAAGACTTTTGAAAAATACGGTATCGTGCCGATAGCGACGGATGCAGGATTCGATCCTAGCGTGCATAACGCCATCTCTATGATTGAAGCCGAAGGTGCTAAAAAAGGCGATATCGTTCAAGTATATCAAAAAGGCTATATGTATAAGCAGCGCGTTTTGCGCGCCGCTATGGTAGTGGTGGCGAAATAATCGCCCAAATTTTAAAATTTTAAATTCAATACAAAGGATAACAAATGGCAAAAGTCATAGGCATTGACCTAGGAACAACAAACTCGTGCGTAAGCATATTCGAGCGCGGCGAGAGCAAGATCATACCGAATAAAGAGGGTAAAAACACCACTCCGTCGGTAGTCGCTTTCACCGACAAAGGCGAGGTTTTAGTAGGCGACAGCGCCAAGCGCCAAGCAGTCACTAACCCCGAAAAGACGATCTACTCGATCAAACGCATCATGGGTCTTATGATGAATGAAAAAAATGCGCAGGAGGCCAAAAAGCGCCTACCGTATAAGATTATCGACCGAAATGGCGCGTGCGCGGTAGAGATCGCAGGCAAGGTTTATACGCCGCAAGAAATTTCAGCCAAGGTGCTAATCAAGCTAAAAGAGGATGCTGAGGCGTTTTTGGGCGAGCCGGTTGTCGATGCGGTCATTACTGTGCCTGCGTATTTCAACGACAGCCAAAGAAAAGCTACAAAAGAAGCAGGAACAATCGCGGGCCTAAATGTGCTTCGCATCATTAACGAGCCTACCGCAGCGGCGCTTGCGTATGGGCTGGATAAAAAAGAATCTGAAAAGATCGTCGTTTACGATCTGGGCGGCGGTACATTCGACGTAACCGTGCTAGAAACCGGCGATAGCGTCGTAGAAGTTTTAGCTACCGGCGGTAATGCGTTTTTGGGCGGCGATGATTTCGATAACAAGCTGATCGACTTTTTAACCTCGGAATTTCAATCTGAAACAGGCATCGACTTGCGCGGCGATGTCATGGCTATGCAGCGCCTAAAAGAGGCTGCGGAAAACGCCAAAAAAGAGCTAAGCAGCGCGATGGAAACGACGGTAAATTTACCTTTCATCACTGCTGATGCTACAGGTCCAAAGCACCTGATGAAAACTATCACTAGAGCTAAATTTGAAAGTATGATCGATTCTTTGGTAGATGAGACCATAAGCACGCTTAAAAAGGTCGTAAGCGATGCAGGTCTTAGCATGAACGACATAAAAGAAGTCGTCATGGTGGGCGGCTCGACGCGCGTGCCACTCGTGCAAGAGGAGGTCAAAAAGGCTTTCGGCAAGGAGCTAAATAAGAGCGTAAACCCTGATGAAGTCGTAGCAATCGGCGCGGCTATCCAAGGCGCGGTCATCAAAGGCGACGTAAAAGACGTGCTGCTACTCGACGTCACTCCGCTAAGTCTCGGCATCGAAACCTTGGGTGGCGTGATGACCAAGATCATCGAGAAGGGAACTACGATACCTACGAAAAAATCTCAAACCTTCTCGACAGCAGAGGATAATCAAAGCGCAGTTACGATCAACGTCTTGCAGGGCGAGCGCGAGTTTGCGAAAGACAACAAATCGTTAGGAAATTTCAATCTTGAAGGTATCATGCCCGCTCCTCGCGGTGTACCGCAGATCGAGGTGGAATTTAACATCGATGCGAACGGAATTTTAACCGTTTCAGCAAAAGACAAGGCTACCGGCAAGGCAACCGATATCCGCATCACCGGCTCAAGCGGCTTAAGCGATGCCGAGATCGATAAGATGGTAAAGGACGCCGAGCTTCACAAAGAGGAAGACAACAAGCGCAAAGAAACCGTCGAGACCCGCAACCAAGCCGATAGCATCGCACATCAAACCGAAAAGAGCCTAAGCGAGATGGGCGAGAAGGTGCCGGGTGATCTACGCGCTAAGATCGAGGGCGCGCTAAACGATCTAAAAGCCGTGCTAAAGGATGAAAACGCAAGCAAGGAAGCGATAAACTCCAAAGTAGAAGCCCTAAGCAAGGTCGCCGAGGATCTATACAAGGCTGCCAGCGCAAATCAGGGCGCGCAAGGCGGATCGCAAAGCTCCGGCTCAAACGGCGGTAAAAAAGACGATGACGTCATTGACGCCGAAGTCGAATAACACCAACGCAAAGTGAAATTTTATAACCGCGCGCCCGGTAGTTTTGCCTGCGCTTGAAAGGCAATTTTATCAGCGCGTGACAAAGCAGGCTTTGTAACCGGGCATAAAATTTCATAGCTTCATAAGCTTGGGCGTTTTTCATACGCCCAAGCTTAACCGCAACTTCAAATTAAATTCCCAACAAACTAAAATTTTGAGTCGCACATAAATACTACTAAATTTTGCTCTGTATAAATATCGCTAGACATTAGAGCATATATCCAAATGCGATCGAGAAATTTCCCCACACCGATCTCAAATATAGCTGGAATTTTAAACCTATTTCCTACAAACGGCACTGCGATAAATTTAAACGTATGGCGAGAAAGTAAAAAATGTATCGTAAAAAGACGCAGTAAAAAACGCCCGCTAAATTTTAGAGGCAAAAGAGCTAAATTTAAAGGCGCGCAGATTGATTTATTAAAAAGCAAAAGCCCAAAGATGGCGATTCGCCTTTGGGCTTTAAATTTAGCTTTATTTAGCTAGAGCTAGTTCTTGCGAGTATTCGCATCAGGGGTGAAAAGCGGCTTATTTAGCAGCTTGAAATCGCCTACGAACTTCTGCCCCTTCTCGCTAGTGATCCATTTGATGAAGCGCTGCGCATTTTCGTAGTCGGCTTTTGGGCAGTGCTTTGGATTGACCGCGATTACGGAGTAAAAATTCTTCAGATCGTTATCGCCTTCGTTGATGATAACCATATCGGGATTGCCCTTTTTATTATCCTCGTATTTGATGTAAGTGCCGCGATCGGTGAAGGTCACGCCTTTTTGCTCGGCGGCTGCGTTGATCGTAGCGATCATACCTTGACCGGTTTGGTTATACCACGCCTCATTTTCAGGCACAGCGCCCTCAACCTTTTTCCAAATACCTTTCTCTTTGTTATCGGTGCCCGATTTATCACCGCGAGAGAAAAATTTAATCTTTTCCGCCTTGATCAGCTCAAACGAGCCCTTAAGGTCTTTGCCTTTAAATTTAGGCGCGATGGATTTATCGGCGATGAGGATAAAATCATTATACATAACGGGCGTGCGATCAACGCCGAAGCCTTTTTCTACAAATTCTTTCTCGACCTTCGGCGAATGTACGAAAAGTATGTCCGCATCGCAGTTCTCGCCAAGCTTTAGAGCAGCACCCGTGCCTACCGCCGTCCATTTGATATCGACGCCGGTTTCCGCCTTATACGCAGGATAGATCGCATCTAGCAAGCCCGTATTATCGGTGCTCGTTGTAGTTGCCATCACTAAATCGTTATCGGCGGCAAAAAGGCTCGCACTAAGAGCGAGCGAAACAAAAAATATTTTTTTCATGTTATCTCCTTTAAAAAATGTGCTATTATAGCATATAAATTTGGTTTATAAATATGCCAAAATAGAACATTTAGGACGTGATCTTGGACTTTATTTTAGAAGGAATTTTAAGCGCATTCGGACTGCTTTTTAGCGGCGATGCGGAGACCTTTTCGGCGATTAAAGCAACGCTTTATACTTCGAGTATCTCGATACTTTTTGCGATTATAACCGGCTTTCCGATAGGATTTATCCTCGGATTTTACGAATTTCGCGCTCGCAGAACGCTTAGACTTTTAAGCGACGTCGCACTTGCGATGCCCACTGTAGCGATAGGACTGATACTTTATGCTTTCATCTCCAGAAACGGTCCTTTTGGCGAGCTGGGGCTGCTTTTTACGCTCAAGGCCGTGATGCTCGGGCAGTTTGTGCTGGCGCTTCCTATCATCGTCTCGCTAAGCGCCAGCGTCATCGAAAATATGGATAAGAAGCACTATCTAAACATTATGAACTACCGCCTAAGCCCGCTAAATTTAATCCTTTGCGTGCTTTACGAGCTGCGCTACGCCCTGCTGGTCGTCATCGCCACCGCTTACGGGCGGATCGTCGCCGAGGTAGGCGTAGCGATGATGATCGGCGGCAATATCAAATATTTCACCCGCACGATCACCACGGCGATCTCGCTTGAGACCAACAAGGGCGAGTTTGCGATGGGTATAGCGCTCGCGCTAGTGCTGATTTTAATAGCGTTTGCGGTAAATTTAGCCATCCACGCGCTAAAAAGGCTAGATCGATGAATGCAGATAAGCAAACGCGTCCTAGCAAGAATTTCACGGACAAAAACCGAGCGGGCAAAGAGCGCGAAAATTTTATGAGCGAAAATTCCACAGACGTAAATTATGCAGGTGAGAATTCTACGAGCGCAAATTTTGTCGCTAAGAATTCTGCGGGTGAAAATTCTGCGAATGAAAATTTCGCGACCGAGAATTCCGCGAGTGAGAAATTTACGGATAAGAATTCCGCCGCCGTGCGATCTGTACCCAATAGCGAGCTGATCTCGGCGCGGGATCTGGTGCTGCGCTACGGACGGAGCGAAATTCTAAATATCCCCAGCCTCGATCTAAATACGAGCGGCATCACGGCGCTTTTGGGCTCTAACGGCAGCGGCAAATCCACGCTACTGCGGATTTTGGCCTTTTTGCAGCGCCCAAGTAGCGGCAGCGTGGAGCTTTGGGGGCAGCAGGCGCCCTCTTTGCAAACGCTGCGGCAGATCTGCCTGCTGCTGCCCGAGCCCGTACTTTTAAAACGCAGCGTGGAGCAAAATTTTAAATTTGCGCTCAAAAGCCGCGGCGCGCTTGCGGAATTTGACGAGCGAGTGGATGAAGCGCTCGACCTAACGGGGCTTGATAGAAGTTTTTTATCAAAGAAGCATTTCGAGCTTAGCTCGGGGCAGGCACAGCGCATCGCGTTTGCGCTCGCTCTGGCGCAGCGCGCGAAGCTCTATCTGCTCGACGAGCCGACCAACAGCCTCGATCTTGCCGCCTCTAAGCTCTTTGCGCGCGCGATTTTATTTATGCGAAGTCGTTACGGCTGCGGTTTTATCATCGCCAGCCACGATGAGAAATGGCTCAGCGCGATCGCGCAAAGAAGCGTATTTCTGCATCGCGGCAAGATATGCGAGTTTGAATACAAAAACATCTTTGATGTGCAAAACGGAGTTTTAAAATTTTCGGATGAAATTTCGCTGCGCCTTGAAGAGGGGCTCGCATGCGCCCGCAAAATCGCGATAAATCCGAGTAAAATTTTATTATCCCAAAGCCCGTTTGAGTGCTGCTTCGCGGGTATTTTACACTCGGTTTCGCTTCAGTACGGCTCCTCGCTACTCATCAAGATCAAAGCGGGCGATCTGCTACTAAAATGCGTCACGGCGCAGGATGAGCGGCGCTGGAGCGCGGGCGAGAGGATCTATTTCGGATTTGAAGACGGCGCGTTTTTAGGGCTGGAATAATTCTGCGCGAAGTGCGGATAAGCTTAATTTTGCTTTTAGAATTTTTATTCGCGCGGCACTAATAAATTTCATTTCTGCCTCAAATTTTCACTGCGAACCATCTAGCGCGGCGTACCCGGCGAAACAGAGCATAAAAATTTGCGCCTTTAAATTTTGAAATTTACAGGCATGGCTTTGCCTAGCGGCGCAGTGTGAAATTTTGAAATTCCATTGCTAAGAAATTTTAAAGCTTAGCCGCGAATGCAGCTAACAGGATTTTGAAATTCCACAATTTCTAGGCGCGGAATTTCAAATTCTAAATTTTAATTCCGCAGGGCGTGCCGTTTATTTCGCCTGCAGCGCAAAGGCGTAACGATGGTAAGAATTCCGCGGTGCAAAACCCGCGCAAAATTCCAAAGAAACGGCGCGGAATTCCGATAAATTTTAAAAACGGTGCGGGATTTTATAAAATTTCACGAGCTCAAAAAAGCGGCAAAGTTCTAACCTCACGCTGCTTAAATTTTCCCGCCGAACATCTCATACATCGCCTTTTCCTCGCCCCAAAGATCGCGGTGCTTTTTGATGCAGGATTTTATCGCGTCCACGAGATAGAGCACGTCTTGCTCGGTGTGCGTGTAGTGCAGGCTTGCCCGCACGAAGCCGGGCTTGCTCTCAGGCATGCGCCCCTCCTTGATGCCCAGCAGATCGTGAGCGTACGGCCCCGCGCACATCACGCCCGCGCGCGTCTGGATACCGTAGTCGTTGCTAAGGCTCGCGGCAAAATCATACGCCGAGATGCCGCGCACGTTAAAGGAAATTATCGGCAGCCGCGGCACGCCCTTTGGAGCGTAGTTTATGATCTCGTCAATGCCTGCTAGCTCGCGCTCAAAAAGCCGCGCAAGCTCATCCTCGGCGCTTTTTATTTGCTCGAAACCAACCTCGTTTCGCAGCGCGTAGGCTAAATTTGCCCGCATGAGCCCGATTATGGGCGGCGTACCGCCCTCCTCTAGCTGCTCGGGATTTTTCAAAAACACGTGTCCTTCACGGCTGGCGTAGGCGACCGTCCCGCCTGCGGCAAAGGTAGGCACATCACTGTTAAGTAGCTCCTTTTTGATCGCCAAAAGCCCGCAGCTTGCAGGCCCGCCGAGTAGCTTATGCGGCGAGAGGAAAATCGCGTCGAAATGGTCGCAGTCTAAATTTGCGTGCGAGCTAAGCGCCGCGCAGTCAAAGGCTACTATCCCGCCCGCGGCTCTGATTAGCTCGCTGATCTTTTTGTAGTCGCTGACGACGCCCGTGACATTTGAGGCGGCGCTAAACGAGCCGATGATGCGGCGTCCCGCATTTAGCTTCAAGATGCGCTCAAACGCGAGCAGATCGATCTCGCCAGACTCGCTAAGCGGCACGCGCAGGTAGTCGCAAAGCCCCTCGCGAAAGCTAAGCTCGTTTGAATGGTGTTCGTATGGCGAAACGAGCACGAGCGGAAGCTGCGCGGCGCGTAAATTTGCCTCGCCGATAGCGCCTCTGGTCGCAGGCGGCAGGTAGATGCCGAGCAGCTCCTGAAATTTTTTGATCGCGGCCGTCGCGCCCTGCCCGCAGGCGATGAGACAAAACCGCTCGTCAAGCCCAAGTAGCTTTTTTAGGCTCTCACGCGCGCCCTCGTAGCGCCGCTGCGTGATGATGGCGCTGGAGCTACTGTCGGAGTGGGTGTTGGCGTAGGTTTTGAGGACCTCTGCTATCTCGCGCTCTACGGGCTCGTAGGCAAGCCCCGAAGCCGCGAAATCAAAATAATGCACGCCCAGTTTTAGTATGATATTTTTTCGAATTTCGTCTAAACTTAACATTCGCGACCTTTAAAATTTAAGTGATTAAAGTGATTAATTATAGTGAAATTTGGATTAATTTAGGGCCTAGCGACTGGCAGGGAAAAATTTTAATGATAATTTAGGAAAGCTTTGCCTACTATATCGCTTAAGTTCTTATGCTATATAGTTTTACTCCTTCAAATTTATTGATTACTATCTAGTTTTTTAGCTGCTTCTTGTCTTAGAATTTCGGCATAATCTTTTATATCTATTTTCTCACCGTTATGTAGAATTTTTACTTTTGCTTCCTCTAACATTTCCTCAAAATTTAAATATTTAAAAAATGTCTCAATATCGAATGCCTCAGTACTATTTTTATCTTTTAGGCTGTTTTTTTGCAAAATCTCTTCATCGCTCAGCCCATTGCCGCAAAGAGCTTTATATCTATCTATTTTCATATTATAGAAATTTAATATTTTAATATCCGGTTCTAGCTTAGTACATTTTTTATCGTTTGGCATATAGCCGAAAAATTTTATAAAATCTTTTTCTTTCCAGTATCTATCTGTTCCCTTTTCCCTCTCTTCATTATTTTTAACTTCCCATCTCCCTCGAAGAGCCCAATCATATGATTCTAAAATCTTTTCTCCATAGCAGTAATCGTTCATATGATTTATGTAAGACTCCTTCTTCTTTATAGATCCAGCTAAACTATCCAAACAATTTCTATAAGCCGTAACAATATCATCTTGACTCGGTAGACCATCTATATTATATTTTATTAATAATTTTAATTTATCTTCGTATATAGGTTCTCTTGGCAGAGAGTTATAAATAGATTTTTTAAAGATATTTTTTTGTTTAAACGAAACGCCGTTCTCACTTAAATAATATAGAGCGCTTTTATATTCTTTTGGTCTTATACCGCTTTGCAGCATCATATCGGCAATTTCTATCAAATTACTATATATTGCATAGTTTAATGGATAAATAGGGTCTTTTGAGGATTCTCCCTTTATGCATCCAGTAAATTTTACATCTATTTTATTATTATCAACTATAATTTCTGTATCTTTGGAATACCAAGGGCATCCTATATACCCTTGTACTATATCAATCTCATTAAATTTAATTCCATTATCGAGCAATAGTTTAACAGTATTAGTAGCATTATTTTCTATCGCATAAGCCATAGCGGATAGCTTGTATTCGTCTTTTTTATGTATATCCGCACCTAGCTTTATAAGCTCTTGAGTGGTATTTGTATCATTCCAAAAGCTAGAATACATCACGGGCGTTACCCCTCCGTGCATAGTATGATTGGCGGTTAGATTATTATCTTTCATAAATTTTAAAATTTCATCAGTTTGCTTGCTTTTTAAAAGTCTTTTTAGCTCTACGTCTGTGGCGGGTTCTTTAAATACGTTTTTCGGATTTGAATTGTAATCTATATCCCAGTAGCGAAACGCAAAGCTATCGACCTCTTCTTGGGTTACGTATTTGCTAAGACCCGGCACTTTGGAGACATTAGTATCTGAAGTAACGGTGAAATGGGTTTGTTTGCGCTCCGTAAGACCTGATCTTTCGGCTAGCAGATACAGCGCGCATACGACTACCACGCAGATAGCATAAATAAACCGAAGTTTGAAGCTTTTCAAAATTTCCCCTTAGAATTTTGCTCGCGACTATACCCAATCAGTACTTAATAAAATATAAATACTATATAGGCACGATAAGCAAAGCTGAGCGAAAAATGTCGTTGGCAGGGTTTAAATAATGAAATCTTTCAAGTAAATTTGGCGAACGAATATTGTCATAGACCTTATTTGCGTAGCTATATCCTCTATTTACACCTACGCTAGGCTCTATATCCGAAGCTTGTTCGCTGTAAATTTACCGCAACATCTTTGCGCAAGCTCTTCTTGAAAGCACAAACCCGAAAATCATTGTCGTGCTAATGATCGGCAAGCCGCTGCCGTATCACAAAGAGCCGCTATTTTGCGGATCTGTTCGCAAGCTGCTCGCGCGAATATGAAGTACGCTTTGCGCCTATTTGCCGATAAAATTTTTCTGCAGCCACTCCATCGCTTTTTCTTCGCTTTCAAATCTGCCGCTTTTGGCGACTTGAAACTGCCCCTCATAGAAGCGAATTCTAATACCGTCTTGGACGCTATCTACCTTGATACGAGTGATCCTGTCTTTATTTAGATAGGTTCGTTCGTTTAGCTTTACAAACATCGTTTTCTCCTTTAAATTTAATGGTTTTTATCTTTCGCTTTACTTGCGTCTTTCTCGCCCTCTTTTTTCAAAAACAGCTCCTTAAAGCGCTCGTTTGCATAGTTTTCTATATCGCTTTGCAGCTGCTTATACGCGGCGATCAGCTCATAGGCGCGCTCATTTAGCGTCGTGCCCGCGGCATTGCCGCCGCCTTGCTTGGTGCTAAAGAGTTCCTCTTGTAGATTTTTTTGTAAAATTTGCAGATGGCTCCAGCATTTTTTGTAGTTCATCCCCAAAACCTCGGCGGCTTTAGAGATGGAACCCGTCTGAGCGATCACGTCCAGCACTTCGGTTTTGCCCTTGCCAAAAATGAGCTCGCCCTGCGCATTTTCGATCCAAGTTTTTGTTTTTACCCTCATTCTTTTGCCTTTCTTCTCCTTAAAGCAGCCCAGCTGACAATATTTCACGTCTATGGCATGCTCCTTAAGCGTAGAGCGCACGGTATCGAACCCCACTCCGCCGCTAGCTACGGCGCGGGCGTCGCGGCAAAAAATCCGCCTTTTCTCATCCAAAAACGGATTTAGCTTCTGCAGCGCCTTTATGCTGCCTCCGCTACATTTCAGCTTGCCGAACTGTCCGAGTTCGCAGCGATCTATCCGTATCCCTTCGCGTGCTGCGAGATCTCCTACGATGCTCGCGTCTACGCCTAATTTGGCGGCAATCTTAAACGCCGCGCCGCAATCGAGCTTGCCGCTTGGATTTAGTAAATTTAAAATCAGCCTTTTGATCTCGCTTGCTTTTTTATCGTCTATCTTGATATCTATCTCCATGCCGCCCTCTTAACTCAAAATTCTCTCTTCGCCGCTATAAACGTTTAAATTTTCGCCGCGCGCGAAGCCGCAAAGGGTAAGATCAAATTTACGCGCAATCACGACGCCGAGACTCGTAGGAGCCGTACGCGAAACAAGCGCGCTAACGCCGCTCATCACGGCTTTGGCGACCATTTCGGAGCTTAGCCTGCCGCTTACCAAAAGAAGCGAGCCCTGCGTATCGTGCCCCGCCAAGACCGCTTTACCGACCGATTTATCGATGGTATTGTGCTGGGCGATATCCTCGCCGATAAAATGCTCGCCGCCCGCGGTAAAGAGCTTTGCGGTGTGCACACAGCCCGTCATCTCATAAAGCTCGCACTGCGTGTAAAACTCGCTCATCAAATTTAAAATTTCATTCTTATGAAATTTAGCGTCCGAGCGGACTTTACGCGCCGTCATCGCCTCTGGATCGATATTTGCGGTAGAGCTGCGCCCGCAGCCGCTGATGATGACCTTTTCGGCATCGAAGCTATTTAGCCGCTTTTCGTTTATCTCGCCGCAGACATTCACGCTAAGCCCGTCGGGCGCAAGTTCGATGCTTCTTATACCGCTTGGATCCGAGATCAAATTTTCGCTTAGCAAATAGCCTACCGCAAGCGCCTTTAAATCGCTCGGAGTTGCCATCAGCGCGCCGAAACGCTTGTCGTTTAGTAAAATTTCAAGCTTGATCTCGCGAACCAAGATATCGCTTACGATCCTTCTTTCATCCCCTTTAAATTTAACTATCTCCGCCCTATAAATCGGCTCCATAGACCTTCCTTATTTTAATTTCGCCCGTATCGTAGTGAAATTTTGCTTAAATAGCCTTAATCCGCCGAAGTAAAGCCGAAGCGGCGTGCGTAAATTTAAAGCGCTCGCAGTTTTGTATTTAAAAAATCGCGTGGAAGATCCACGAGCCGCTCGCACCGTGAGTGCAAGCGGTCATGAAGCGCCCGCAAAGATAAAATTTCATCAAATTTTGCCGTAGCCGCGATTAAGCAGCCGCGATTAAATTTCATCTTTGCAAAGCGGGCGGAGTTTACCGCCCAAATTACCTATGCACCGGCGATAGATAAGGTTTCTCGGAGTGCATCGACATCTCATTTTGTCTTCTGAACTCGATAAACTCGCTCTCGCTAAGCTTTCTGATATTTGCGATCGTCATCTTTAGCGGCGGGATGCCAGATAGTGGATCCAGATCGCCCGCATGCACGAGCTCGTTACCGTCGGCCTCGCTGTAATGGAAGGTCGTAAATATCGTACCTTCTTTCAGATCCGGATTTATGCGAAGCTTCGCGGCGATCTGACCGCGCTTATTTTTGACGAGCGCGTAGCAGCCTTCGGTAAGCTCACGTTCGCGTGCGATGTCAGGGCTTACCTCGATGAGCGCGCCTTCTGCGCCCGCGCCGTACTCTAGCGCGCGGCACTCTCTCGTCATCGTGCCCGTATGGTAGTGATAAACCTTGCGCCCAGTCGTAAATAAGCACGGATAAATTTCATCCGGTATCTCGCTAAGCGCGCCGCTTCCCACCGGATAATCATCAGGGATTTTCATCTTGGCTCTGAAATCCGCCTCAGCTTTAGCGCGCCCCTCTTTATCATCCACGTAAAGCACCGGCACCATTCTAAATTTACCATCAGGCAGCATCGATTTATGATCTGCGTAAAGCACCGGTGTGCCCGGATGATCTTCGTCTGGACATGGCCAGCTTATGCCACCTAGCTTATCTAGCCTATAGTAGCTAATACCGCCGAAAAATTTAGGCATTAATGCACGCACTTCGTTCCAAATTTCTTCCGCGCTCAAAAAATCAAACCCTTCAAGTCCCATTCTTTGCGCGATATTGCAAACTACCTTCCAATCAGGCTCTACGCCAGGAGCCGGCTCGCTTGCCTTGCGCGTGCGCTGGACGCGGCGGGAAGTGTTTAAAAAGGTGCCATCCTTCTCACCCCAGCCGGCAGCAGGTAGTACGACGTCGGCCTTCTGTGCGCTCTCGGTAAAGAAAAGATCCTGCACGATAAAGCAATCCAGATGATGCGTTGCGTGCACGAAGTGTTCCGTCCAAGGATCGCTCATTACGGGGTTTTCGCCGTAAACGTAGAGCAGTTTCAGCTCGCCGCTATCCATTTTATCGGGAGCAATCGTAAGTTTAAAGCCTGGAGTCGGATTTAGCTCGAAGTGCCATACTCTGCGCGCCTGCTCCTGGGCATAAGCGGAATTTACCGCACCTGCGGGGATGACGTTAGGTAGCGCGCCCATATCGCATGCGCCCTGGACGTTGTTTTGACCGCGCAAAGGATTTACGCCTGCGCCTCGTTTGCCTAAATTTCCCGTCAAAATGGCTAAATTTGAAAGCGAAAAGACGTTTGATGTGCCGTCGCTAAACTGCGTGATACCCATCGTGTAGCAGATCGCCGCTGCGCCTGCCTTAGCATACATTCTAGCAGCTTCGATTACGAGCTCCTTTTTCACGCCGGTCTCGCGCTCGAATCGCTCAGGCGTAAAGTCCTTAACCGCCTCTTTTAGATACTCGTAGCCCTGAGCGTAGTTTTTGATAAACTCGTCGTCTTGCAAATTTTCGGCGATGATAACGTGCATAATGGTATTTAGCGTCTTAATGTTCGCGCCCACCGGGATTTGCAGATAGATATCGGCTTTTTTCGCCATATCGGTGCGCTTTGGATCTACGACGATCATCTTGGCGCCGCGCTGCAAGCCTCGCTGCATCTGCATGGCAATGATCGGATGGCACTCGCTTGTGTTGGTGCCGATGAGCAAAAATACGTCCGTATCGGTAGCGAATTCGACCAAATCGTTCGTCATCGTTCCGTTTCCTAACGTGTTGGCAAGACCTGCCACTGTAGGAGCGTGTCAAAGACGGGCGCAGTGATCGACGTTATTGCTGCCCTGAGCTCGGAAAAATTTCTGAAAAATGTAGTTGTCTTCGTTATTTGAGCGCGCCGAGCTAAAACCCATTATCGAGTTCGAGCCATATTTTTCGACGGTCTCTTTAAATTTAGACGCTACGAAATCATAAGCCTCCTCGAAGCTTACCTCCTCGAGTTTGCCGCTTCTATCAAATACTCCGTTTTTCTTACGGATCATAGGTTTGGCAAGGCGTTTTGGAGAGTTTACGAACTCCCAGCCGAACATCCCTTTTAAGCATAGCTCGCCGTCATTTACGTGATGAGCCTGCGTAGGGCGCGCATTTACGATCCTGCCGTCTTTTACGATAAGATCGATACCACAGCCGGTGCCGCAGTAAGGACAAGTCGTTTTGACAATCTTTTCTCTGGATTGCATAATATTCCTTTCAAGAATTTTGGTTTGCACGGCTATTATACTTTCTAGATTATAAAAGAATTTTTAAATTAGTGAATTTTTTTAAGCAAAATTTAAGTAATATGCAAATATCGCATATCAAATTGAATAGTTAAATTTTACGCTTTTGCTTCGATAATGACGGCGTTTTAGCGTAAAATTTATCGCTTATCGCAAAAGACGCTTTTTAAGCTAACTTTTATAAATTTAATAGAATTTTGAAATTATATTACGCTCCGTTTTATTTCAAAGCGCGATTAAATTTTTATGAAATTTTAATGCTAATTTATCGGTATAATATATTAATTTAATTAAATGAAAATATATATTAAAATTTATCAAAAACTCGCTGTCCTGATAAAATTTGAGCCACTAAATTTAAAATTTATAAAATTATTATTTTATATCTGAAATTCATTGCAGAAAAAACCTTGATTTTAATCTAGACTAAGCCGTTTTTTTATGCTATTATCCAAACGTTAATAGAAATTTACATTCTAAACGAAAGGTTAATCTCATGGATAGACGAGACTTTATAAAAAGCTCTGCAGCAGCGGCTGCCTGTAGCGTTGCGGGCATCAGCTTGCCTAGCAGTCTTAGTGCTGCGGACGAAGCCGAAAAAGGCTGGCGCTGGGACAAGGCGGCCTGTCGCTTCTGCGGCACCGGCTGTGGCATCATGGTAGCCACCAAAGACGGTAAGATCGTAGCGGTCAAAGGCGATCCGCTAGCGCCCGTAAATCGCGGTCTAAACTGCATCAAAGGCTATTTCAACGCCAAGATCATGTACGGTGCCGATCGCATTACCAAGCCTCTTTTACGCGTAAATTCCAAAGGCGAATTCGACAAAAAGGGAAAATTTATCGAGATCAGCTGGCAAAGAGCGTTCGACGAAATGGAGAAGCATTTTAGGCGAGCCTATAACGAAGGCGGTCCCGAGGGCTTTGCCGTACTTGGCAGCGGTCAATACACGATCCCAGAAGGCTACGCCGCAGCAAAGCTAGTAAAGGCGGGCTTTCGCTCCAATAATCTCGATCCCAACGCTCGCCAGTGCATGGCCAGCGCCGTCGTAGGCTTTATGCAAACCTTCGGTATTGACGAGCCTGCGGGCGTTTTCGACGATATCGAGCTAACCGATACCATCATCGCTTGGGGCGCGAATATGGCTGAGATGCACCCGATTCTTTGGTCTCGCGTCTCCGACCACAAGCTTCGCAACCCGGACCGCGTAAAAGTTATAAATCTCTCGACCTACTCTAGCCGCACTTCAAACATCGCCGATATCGAAATTATATTCCGTCCGAATACTGATCTTGCGATATGGAACTACATAGCAAGAGAGATCGTCTACAACCACCCGGATATGATAGATGAGAAATTTATTAAAGAGCACTGCGTATTCGCTACCGGTCCAGTAGATATCGGCTACGGCTTGCGAGAAGATATAAATCATAAAAAATACCGCAAAACCGAGCTTGATACAGCAGCTAAGCAAAAATCCAAAATTTTAAGCAAATCCGAGGGCGTTACCTTAGCATATCTGGGTATGAAAGAGGGCGACGTACTCGAAAACAAACACTCTGACAAATCGGACGCTCACTGGCTCATAAGCTTCGAAGAATTTAAAAAAGCGCTGGAGCCCTACACGTTAGAATTTGTAGCGCCTTTAGCTAAGGGTGACGAAAGTGAGGATTTAGAGGCGTTTAAGACCAAGCTAAAGCAGCTGGCAGATTATTACATCGAAAAGGACCGCAAAGTAGTAAGCTTTTGGACGATGGGCTTTAATCAACACTCAAGAGGAACTTGGGTCAATGAGCAAAGCTACATGGTACATTTCCTTCTCGGCAAGCAAGCCAAACCTGGCTGCGGAGCGTTTTCGCTTACCGGTCAGCCTAGCGCTTGCGGCACGGCTAGAGAGGTGGGCACGTTTTCTCACCGCCTACCTGCTGATATGGTCGTGGCAAATCCGGCACACAGAAAGGTTTCCGAAAAAATTTGGAAGCTTCCAGAGAACACGATAAACCCAAAACCGGGCGCACACTACGTGCAGGCTCTGCGCAATCTCGAAGATGGCAAGATAAAATGGCTATGGGTTCAGGTAAATAACCCGTGGCAGCAGATCGCCAACGCAAACCACTGGATCGCAGCGGCGCGCGAGATGGATAACTTCATCGTAGTAAGCGACCCGTATCCGGGGCTAAGTGCGAAGGTAGCCGATCTAATCCTGCCAACCGCGATGATCTACGAAAAATGGGGTGCATACGGCAATGCCGAGCGCAGAACTCAGTGGTGGAGACAGCAGGTCCTTCCTGTGGGCGACGCGATGAGCGATACGTGGCAGATGCTAGAGTTTTCCAAGCGCTTCAAACTCAAGGATTTCTGGGGCGAGGTTAAAGTAAATGATAAGCTTACGCTTCCAAACGTTTTAGATAAAATTTCAGAATTCGGCTATACGCCAGAAACTACACTATTTGAAGTGCTCTTTGCAAACAAAGACGCTCAGGCTTTCGCTGCAAAAGATCCGATTATGGCAAGCTTCGATAACTCCGAAGTAAACGGCGACTCTCGTGGCGTCATCGGCAGCGACGGCAAAGAATTTAAAGGATATGGCTTTTTCATTCAAAAATATCTCTGGGAGGAATATCGAAAATTCGGCACCGGTCACGGACACGACCTGGCCGATTTCGATACATATCACCGAGTGCGCGGTCTTAGGTGGCCGGTCGTAGACGGCAAAGAAACGCTTTGGCGCTTTAACGCTCAATACGATCCTTATGCTAAAAAAGCGGCTCCGGATAGCGACTTCGCCTTCTATGGCAACGCCAAAGCGGCGCTTCCTAGCGGCGATCTAAAATCCGCTACTTCTGGCGAAGAAAAAACAAGCCTTGCCAATAAAGCTAAAATTTTCTTCCGTCCATATATGGATCCTGTAGAAGTGCCAAGCGAAGAATATCCTTTCTGGCTATGTACGGGTCGCGTGCTAGAGCACTGGCATACGGGCACTATGACTATGCGCGTGCCGGAGCTTTATCGCGCCGTACCGGAAGCAAGATGCTATATGAACGAATCTGATGGCGCCAAAATCGGCGTGCAACAAAACGAAATCGTCTGGATCGAGTCGCGCCGCGGCAAGGTAAAAGCGCGTGTGGACTTCCACGGACGTAATATTCCGCCGAAAGGACTTATTTTCGTGCCGTTTTTTGACGAGAAGGTTTATATCAACCGCGTCACGCTCGATCATACCTGCCCGCTTTCAAAAGAGACCGACTACAAAAAATGCGCGGTTAAAATTTACAAGGCGTAAATTATGAATAGGCGTGAGGTCTTAGGTATTCTTTCTTTAGCTGCGGGCGTAGGCGCTTTGGGGCTCGGAGTCGCAAACTCTAGCGAGCACGCCAAACTCCGCCCGCCCGGAGCTATAAGCGAGAAAGAATTTCTTAGCAAATGCCTAAGGTGCGGACTTTGTGTCGAGGCGTGCCCATTTGATACGCTTAAGCTTGCGAGCTTTTGCGATCATGCTATTGCAAACGGCACGCCGTTTTTTATCCCGCGCGAAATTCCGTGCTATATGTGCGACGACATACCTTGCGTCGCGGCCTGTCCTAGTGACGCACTAGATAAAAGCTTAGTAAGCGAAGACTCCAAGCTTAACGTGCGTCTATCTAAAATGGGCGTTGCGGTCATAGATACCGAGCATTGCATCGCTTATGCGGGTATCCAATGTGACGCGTGCGTGCGAAACTGCCCCGTGATGGACAAGGCGCTTAGGATCGATTACCGTCACAACGACCGCACCGAAAAACACGCCCTGCTCGTGCCCGTCGTAGATAGCGACTACTGCACGGGTTGCGGTAAGTGCGAGCATGCCTGCGTCACGAAAAAGGCGGCTATCAGCGTCGTGGAGCGCGAGCGCGTCATAGGAATTTCAAGCGATAATTACGTCAAAGGCTGGATCAAGGGCGACGACGCGAAGCTAAAGGACGCAGACACCAAAATCAAGCTCGATCCGCAAAAAAGCAGGGATTACTTAAACGAGGACGATCTAATGGAAGGAGCTAGGCAATGAAATATACTATTTTAAGGCGTTTGAGCCAAATTTCTATTCTAGTCCTTTTTATTTTAGGAAATAATTTTGCCTTCAAAGCCGCGAGCAAAAACGGAATTTTATCGGGAATTCTAAAAGGCAATCTAAGCTCGTCGAAACTTTTGGGCACGATTAGTCTAAGCGATCCGTTTGCGACCGCGCAGATGCTGCTAGCTAGCTTTTCTTTGGGCGCTACGGCAGTTATCGGAGCGGTTATCGTAGGCGCATTTTATGCGCTTATAGCGCCGCGAGTATATTGCTCATGGGTCTGCCCGATAAATTTACTGACCGATCTTGCCGCATGGCTTCGTAAAAGACTCGGCATAACGACTAAGATCGTTAGCGTAAACCGCAAGGCTCGCTACGTCCTAGCGGTGCTAGCGCTTGTTTGCAGCGGAGCTTTCGGCTTTGCGGCGTTTGAGAGCGTAAGCTTTATCTCGCTTTTCGCGCGCGCCGTCATATCGCTGAGTGCGAGTGCGTTTGCAATCGCGCTACTGATCGTAGTTTTTGAAATTTTCGCAGGCGATCGCACGATCTGTTCGCGGCTATGCCCGCTCGGCGGATTTTGGGCGGCGCTTAGCTATTTTAGCATCATTCGTATTCGCCACGAGGTTGATAAATGCACGATGTGCGGCAAATGCAAAATGGTCTGCCCCGAAGTTCAGGTGCTTAAGATGGTCGGACGCGAAAACGGGCGCGTTAACAGCGAGTGTATCAGCTGCGGACGCTGCATCGACGTATGCGACGACGATGCGTTAAATTTTAGTATATTAGGAGTGAAAAAATGAAAAAAATGGTTTTAGGCTTGGCTCTTGCGTGCTGTGCGGCGCTCTTTGCCGCGGACAAGACGGCTTCTATAGACGCCGACAGCTTGGGCTTTATAAAAAGCGTGGACGAATCGGCGCAAAATAAAAATTCCCTGCCCGATTTCAAATATAGCGAGGATGCTCCGGGCGCCGCTTCGAAAATCGAGCGCAGCTTCGAAAACGCTCCGCCGCTCATACCGCACAGCCTAGAGGGGCTTGTACCGATCACAAAGGATAACAATATGTGCATAACCTGCCATATGCCCGATGTCGCTAAGGATGTAGGCTCTACGCCGATTCCAAAAAGCCACTTGGTGGACTTTCGCACAGGCGCGGATCTAAACGGCACGCTAGCCGAGCAAAGATTCAACTGCACACAATGCCACGTACCGCAAGCCCAAACCAATCCGCTCGTGAAAAATAATTTTAAGGCTGATTTTAGCAGGTTTAGTGACGCAAATTCCACTTCTAATCTCATAGATACGCTAAATCAAGGCGCCGAGGTTGAGTAGGAGCGCGCGATGAAATTTTTACCACCGCTACTACTTTGCGCCTGCTTCATCTATGCCGGCAACGGCGTTGCAATACCTAGTGGCGCTACGGGCATAGATGCGTCTGCGGAGATCAAACACGCTAGCTTCATACTAGAGCTTGACGCAAATGTCGCGGTGCTAAAAAATCTAGACGGCGAAATTTACGCAGGGCTTGACAACGGCAAGCTCTATAAAATCACCATTAACTCTGCGGAGAATTCCGCGCGAAATTCCGCTGCCGGGCAAAATTTCGCAGATCAAAATTCCGCCGCAAGCACAAATTCTGATGCGGCGCAGAATTCCAATGCGAAAGCGAGCGTAAATTCCACGGGAAATTCTACTGCGAATTCCGCTACCGTAAATTCTTTAGGAAATTTCGCGAAGCAAAATTCCGCCGAAAATTCTACGGCATTAAATTCTGCCCAGAATTCCGCCTCGGACACAATATCCAAAACGCTAATTTTCACCCTACCCTTGTCCAAAAATTACCTAGACGAGCCGATGGGCGCTACCATATTCGACGTCGATAAACTAGGCGAAAAATACGCATTTTTATATAACGGCGACGCGTTTGAAAAGATGCTGGGCGTGTTTGCGGGTGGCAAGATCACGCACTACAAATTGCCGATGACGGGGATTAAAAACGTCTATTTCTACGACGAAAATACCGTGATTTTGCTAGGTCTTGGTAGCGAAATTCTATACTTCGACCTGTCTAGCGGCAAGGTAAGCTTCGAGCAAAAGCTCACCATCGCGTCTTTGGGCGGCAGCGCCTACGACCGTGCTAGCGGGACACTGCTAATCTCGTGCGAGGGCGGCATCGTGTTTTATTTCGACGCGAAAGCAAAAAAGCTTATGAGCCAAAAGTCCCTACACAAGGACGGGATCTACTCCGTGGCGCTACTTGGCGATCGTATGATGAGCGGCTCGAACGACAAAGAAAGATCGTGTTACTACGAAAACGGCGATTTCTCTAAATTTTATAACGCCCATTTTGCAGTTTTTGCCGTGGCGCTAAGCCCCGAGCTGGGCGCTTTTACCGTTAATAACGGCGTGCGTGTAATCGATAAAGCAGGCGAGATCGTTCGCAACATCGAGCTAGATAACGATATCATCAACTATCTGCTTTTCGAAGGAGATTATCTCGTGGGCTCGGGGTATAATAGATATATCTACTTTTGGGGGCTAAAATGAATATTTCAAGCGTCGTGATCTATCTAGGCACAAATACCGACATAGCGGCGTTTCGCAAGGAGCTGCAAAGTATCGGCGGCTGCGAGTTTGTCGCGTGCGAGGACAGCAAGGCGGTAGCCACGATTAGTGCGGAGAGCTTCGAGGACGAGATCGCTGCATTTCGCGCGATAGAGGCCATAGAGGGCGTAAACGAGGCTATGATGATCTACTCATACTCCGATCTGGACGCAGATATCGCCGCGGCAAACTCCGACAACGGTGAGCAGATAATGCGCGAGCTGGACGAAAAAGACCCGAACCAGATCAAATACGGCGGCAAGGTGCGGGTCTAAACCGCCGCCACCATATTCGCGCTTTTTGTCTAAATTTTATATTTTCGACGATCTCTGTGTCACTCGGTAAAATTTTTTGTATAAATTTTATCCGCACCCACGGAATTTGAAATTTTTTCCAACTCATCTTTACCGCTTCTAGCCTATTTTTGTATCTCTAGCCCGACGCCACTTTTGCGCTCCTAACTGACTTTTGCGCTTTTGATCCACCGCCTTACGTTTAGCCGTAAAATTTAAATCTACAATTAGTCCTATGACGATACGGAATTTTAAAAACGGCGGACGAATTAAATTTATGAAATTTATGTGCAGGACGATGCTTTGCGCCGCATAAAAAAACATGCCGTACCAAAATCAGACGTCGCGACGCCCGTCTGCTTGAGGTGCCGCTATAAAATACGACTACCGGGGCGCCGGCAGAAACTACTTTCGCACGCAGCTTGAGATGCGCCGCAATAAAACATCGAGCGAGCTCCGCTGCCGTCAAACACGCTAAATTTAGCGCGCGCATTTACTCCCTAGTATCGCGGCCCTTCATTCGGCCACGGGCTTTGCGGCGCGCAGAGGGTTTTTAAATTTCAAAACAAGAGCATAAATTTTAAAATTCCTAGACGTAGAAATTCCGCGCCGAAGCTAAATTTTAAAATTTGGCGCGAGGGCGTAAGAGCCGCAAGGGTATGCTTGGCATTGCGCTTTACGGGCAAAATTTTCATAAATTTAAAAGCGCCATGCGACGCAAGCCCTACTCGAATTCTATCTTTTTTAGATAATCGTATAAATTTAGCACCGCGATAAATAGCGTTAAAATCGCGGGCCCCAAGATCACGCCCCAGAACCCAAACGTGCTGATGCCCGAAAGCATCGAGAAGAAGATCAGCATCTCGTTGATGTTTGCGGGGTTTTCGACTAAGCGCGAGTTGATAAATTTTATCACGAGCGGCTTTACGAAGCTGTCCGCGAGCGTCGAGATCAGTATCACGCAATACGCCATTATCACGATCGCGCCCGAGGTGCTACCCCCCGCTAGCACGTATAGCGCGGTGGGTACATAGATGAGCGCGCCACCGACTGCGGGGATGAGTGAGCAGAAGGCGAAAAGCACCCCCATCAGCAGCGCGTCAAAGCCGAAGATCCCAGCGATGATCGAAAACAAAAAGCCCTGCAATACGGCGTTGAAAATGGTCGAGTAAAACACGACGCTCATCGTATTTGCCGTCTCGGAAAAGATATAATCGATCTGCGAGGGCTCGACGGGTAGAATTTTTTTGAAAAAGCGCTTGAAACTATCGCCGTAGAGGTATGCAAAAAAGCAAAACACGACGATAAGCACCATATCGACGATAAATTTTGCGCTGGATTTCCCGACGACTGAGAGGTAGGAGATGATCTGCTTCGCCACGCCCGCGACGTCTAGGTTTGCTAAAAATGAGCGAAACTGCGCATTAAATTTTTCAAAAGGCCCGGGCAGCTTGATGTCCAGGCTCTGAACGTAGCTAAGCGCGTCGTTTAGGCGCGCCATATCGAAGCTAGCGGCGTTTTTGGCGATCTCGATCACGGCGTAGATGAAAGGCACAAAAAAAAGCGCGCATAGCAAAAACACGCTCAGCACCGAGGCCAGCGTGCGCCTGCCGCGGCACAGCTTCATTACTTTAGCGTGCAGACCCGAGGTCGCCACCGCCATCAGCACGCCAATTGCGATCACCATCAAAAATGGCGAGAACAGATAGATCACGCAGCAAAACATCAGCAAGGTTGCGCCGATAAAAAATATCTTGTTCGTTTTCGCGCGCCCGTTAGCCTTGGCAAGGCCTGCTTTCACACCAGCAGCAGCTCCCGAAGCGGCAGCGGCGCCTAGCGCGGAAGCATTAGGCGAGAAGGTTTCATTAGCTTCGGCGGCGTCGCTAAATGCAGCCGCACCGGCAGATGAGGCTTTGTCGGTTTTGACCCGGTTTTTGCTTTGATTTTCGGCAGCGGTTTTGATTTTGCCACCTTCACTGCTTGCGGTTTGATTTTCGGTGAAATTTTGCGCCTCGCTTTTGGCGTTATTTTGGGCTATATTTTCAGCCAGGTTTTCATTGCGGCTTGTGGCGTTATCTTTTGGCGTCGGCAAATTTTATCCTTTTGAAATTTGATGAGCTATTTTATAAATTTTTTTATCAGATTTTGATTAAATTTTAAAATTTCATAGAATTTACGAGCGGCGTTCTCGTGCGTTTTCAACATACAGCGCGCTATACGACATATACACGGATCGTACTTAATTTATGAAAATAGCGCATAGCTCGAACATACATCAAAAACAGATGTGTGCTCCTATGCCGCATTCGAGCCCTGCGCGCACCGCGGCAAGACGCCGTCTTGCGCCGAGCTTTTGGCGGAGCTCGGGCTATCGCGCGTGGTAATCGGCGCGCGCGATACGAACGCGCAGGCTGCGGGCGGCGCGGAAATTTTACGCCGCGGGGGCATAGAGGTAAAATTTGACGTTTGCCATGCCGCGGCGGCGGAACTTGCGGAGCCGTTTTATTTGGCGCGCGAGAGCGGTTTTTGCTTCATCAAAATCAATGCCGCGCTAAACGGCGCGGTGCATGGGCGGATCGGCAGCGAGAAGCAGCGCGCGTTCGTGCACGAGCTGCGCGGCGTGTGCGATTACGTAGGCGTGGGCGGACAGACCGTGCGCGCCGACAGACCGACGCTGGACGCGCGTGCGGCTAAATTTGATGAAATTAGCGCTTTGGTGGGCAGTGCTGATATGCTGGCGCTAGACGCGCGCGTTGCGCCGCAAAATCTAAAGCTGCGCGCGCCTGATGTTTGGATATACTCGCGCCGCAGCCCTTATAATAAGCACAGGCGGCAACCGCGCGTGAAAAAGAAAAATGTATAGCGAATGCGTCTGCTAGAAGCGAAGTAAAATCGGTACGATAAACGAGAGTTAAGTAAAAGCTAAGCAGGCGGCAGGCTATTTTTTAGAAAATTAATGTACCTTAATAATCGCAAACAACAATCTGCGTAGAGCAAAAGAATAGCGAATTTATAAAATAATGAGCACAACGGATGCGCGAATAGACTAAATTTTAACTTTCAATGTAGAGTGAGAATAATAGCCGCCCTTATAGGCGTATGAAAGCAGAGCTTCGCTCCAGCTTGCGCTGCAGCCGCATTAGTGAGACCATGCGAAAGCGTATCTTTAATAATACCTAGCCCGTTACTCATTTTTTGTTCCTTTTTCTAGATTGTTTTAATCAAATTTCTATCTGAAAAATTTATAAAAAATATCAATAAAAGTAGAAAAATCGCCCCTTTTAAAAAGAATTTAAACTGTGCGGTCATCAAATATGGTCTTAATAATCTATGGTCAAAATTATATTTCTTATATATTTTTCCATCTTTATCTTCAAGCTGTAAAATTTCATTATTGCCTAATATATCCGGGCTCGGCTCGCCATAAATTTTGATTTTTTGCCCTTTTAGCTTTTCATAAATATCGCTATCGCTTTTGCTTATTTCATAAACCTTTTTCTTGCCGTTTTCTAGTTCTATATGTATTCGTCCGCCGCTTCCGCGAAAATCATAATAAACGTTTCTTAAAATTCCGGTATTTATTTCAAGCTCATTTAACTGCTTAGGCGACGTATCTGTCCTATAAATAGTAAAAAGCGTTCCACACAGAACAAAATGCAAACCATAACAGCCTATGCTAGCCACCTGTGCTGACGGATGCGAAACTCCCCTGATAAAAACGCGCCTGTAAAATACATCGTAAAAATAATAGAAGAGCCTTTTTTATATATTTTGTTATAAATTTCATAAAATTTCCCTTCATATTCTTTTGGATATTTTATTGAGCCGATAATAAATTTGCTCTAAATTTACAAAATTTCCCGCTTTAAATTTTAAATCTGAAGAAATTTTGAAACCAAGCAAAATTCAAAGACCAAATATACAAAATCGCCACGGCAGGGTTTCCACCTGCGTAGCTATGACTTAGCGCCGTGAAGTATAAAATTTCATCCGCCCTACTCCTCAAACAGATTTCTCTCCGCGGTCTTTAGCATGCGACCGAGCGCCTCGCGCGCCTTATCGGTTGCGATGCGGCCTTTGGCAGTTTTTTCGATGTAGCCGTTGGCGAGCAGATAGGGCTCGATGACGTCCTCGATCGTGCCCTCATCCTCACTAAGCGCCGCCGCTATCGTGCTAAGCCCCAAGGCACGGTGCTTGGCGTCAAATAAAATTTCCAAATATTTTATATCCATCTCGTCAAAGCCCTGCTCGTCCACGCCCAGCGCCTCAAGCCCTTCGCGCGCGCGATCGTGCGAGATAGCGCCCTCGTCGCGCACCTCGGCAAAATCGCGTATGCGGCGCAGCAACCTCAGCGCGATACGCGGAGTGCCGCGGGAGCGGCGCGCGATCTCGGCGCTGGCGTCGCTTGCACTCTCCTTGCCGAGTTTAACCGAAGCGATCTGCACTATCCGCGCAAGCTCGGCGTGCGTGTAAAACTGCAAGCGAAACTGCATGCCGAAGCGATCCCGCAGCGGCGCCGAGATCATGCCCGCGCGCGTCGTGGCGCCGATGAGCGTAAAGTGCGGAATGTCGATCTTAATGGTCTGAGCGGCGGGACCCGAGCCGATGATAATGTCGAGGCGGAAGTCCTCCATCGCCGAATACAGCACCTCCTCGATCGCGGGGCTTAAGCGGTGGATCTCGTCGATGAAAAGCACGTCGCCGCTTTGCAGGTTCGTTAAAATCGCCGCCAAATCGCCCGCTTTTTCGATCATCGGCGCGGCGGTGACCTTGATAGCAGCGCCCATCTGAGCGGCGATGATGTGCGCCAGCGTGGTTTTACCGAGCCCGGGCGGCCCGTAGAAAAGCACGTGATCAAGCACGTCGGCGCGCTTTTTCGCCGCGGCGATCGCGATGGCGAGGTTTGATTTGATCTTCTCCTGCCCCACGTAATCCTCGAAGCTCGACGGGCGCAGCGAGCTCTCCACGCTCTCATCGAGCTGCATCTTTTCGATCTCTACAATTCTGTCCATAATCTCTCTTTAATCGTTTTTAAAATTTTAGCAAGTGTAGCGAAAAATGGCTAAATTTTGACAATTTTGAAGGGATGGATCTTTGCGGGCGGAATAAAATTTGCCGCGCGGAATTTTACGGTACGCGCTTAGGGCTGGGGCTAAAAAGCAGAGCACCCGTCGCGAAAGACTGCGGAATTTTACCGCGGCGGGTTTAAGACTACGCTCATGCCGCTACGCCTGCTATGCTTTAGTGCGGAATTTTATTGTGGCGGCTCCCAAACAGCGCACGGATTGCTAACTGCGCTAAATTTTACGGCGCTGAATTTAGCACGTAGAATTTAAGGCTTTAGGCGTTCGCAATCGGTGATTGCGGAGCGGCGGTGCGAAATTTGAGCGCATAGAATTTAGAAACGAAATTTAGCCGTTTGAAAAATACACACGGAATTTTACGACGTAAAATTTGACGCTTGGAATTTTGTGATATTAAATTCGGCGTCTGGAATTTTGCAGCGGAATTTTGTCTTGTAGAATCTTGATACGGATTTTGTTTTTGCGGCAGCGAGGCTTTAAATTCCGCGCTTCAAGCTTCGCGGTACGCAGCTAGTCAGAATTCCATCTCGCATAGTCAGTTAAAATTTCACAAGAAATTCTACGTAGAATTTTATGCAGAATTCTGCTTTGCGCACTTGCGCGGCTAGGTAAAATTTCGCGCAAAGTTTGGTATTTTGAGACTGCTTGGAATTCGGCGCGGATTGTAAAATTTACCGCTAAGCTTAACGTGCGCTCGAGCGATCAAATTCAGCCACACAACCTCGCAACGCCTTATCGATCACTCTCTTTGATCAAGACACTTTTATTATCGTCGTCACCCTTACAAAGCACTCTATAATCCGATATTTCAATTGCATATAAAAATACTACGCCGTCGCTTTCAAATTTTTTCGAGCAGCTCTTGGTATATAGCTCGGCGAGCTTCGGACTCTTTAGAACATAAAACTCATAGCTATCGGCAAAGTGCTCCATATAGCTGTAGGTGATGCTCGCCCAAGGCACCCCGCTATCGCCGCTTTTATTTAGCACGATAGTTCTAGCGTTTATTGCTGCAAGCTTTGATTTTAGCTCTGCAAACGTCTTTTTGTCCCAGCCAATGAGCTTTAACCCCTCGCCTATGCTCGGCGCATTATCTTTGAAAATAGAATTTGAGTAAAATTTCGTCTTATTGCCGTCCATATAGATCCAAATATACTCATCGCCGTAGGCACTTTCGATCATGACGCGCAAATTTTTGGGAAAATTGCGATCCGCAAATGCTAGCAGGTCTAGAAATTTCTCGCGATTTTGCTCGTAGTTTTGCATCAGCGGAGCTTTATCTAGCTCTATTGCGTCGTGATCGACAAAAAAGAATTTAAAATACAAAACTATCGCCAAAATCGGCAGTACCTTTACGCAAAAGAGCAAGCCCAGAGCCGCGGCTATGATGATTTTTAAAGCTTTAGCCAAATTTTCTCCTTAAATTTTATAAGCCATTTAGACGTGACGGCTAGTTTATGCCAGAATTCTACGGCTGCGTGCGTAAAATTTAGCTCTCGCAGCATATTTTAGAGCTGCGGGCGCGAGAGCGTTCATGAAAAGCGCTCTCGCGTTGCAGTCGGCGACAGAAATAGCGCCCGCATGCAGAAGCGCGCAAACTCTCGCGCGACACCGCCCCGCATAAAATACTGCGCAGAGTATCCGCCCAAAGCGCCTGCGATCTCTCGCACTTGATAAAGCGCTCACAATAGCTCACGTCGAATAAATTTCAAGCGGCGCGAGCCGTTTACATAGCCTGTGACGCGAAAACGAAGCGTTAATTTAAGACAAGCGTAGTTTTATTGCCAGAATTTCGGCGCGTAAATTTTAAAATTTAGCCCAAATCCCACTATTGCTTATATTCAAACTCCTCGCTCGGAAAGCTCTCCTCCTTGACTTCGCGCGCATATTCGCGCACCGCGCCTTTTACCAGCTCGGCGCCGTCTAAATAGCGCTTAACGAATTTCGGCCGAAACTCCGTGAAAAATCCACACATATCGCTCCACACAAGCACCTGTCCGTCCACGCCGGCGCCAGCACCGATGCCGATGACCGGCACGTCGGTACCGAGCGCCACTTGATTTGCGACTGCGGAGATCGTCCCCTCGACCAACAGCAGCACCGCGCCCGCCTCGGCAAGCGCTCTAGCGTCGCTTAAAACCTCGCGCGCGCCCTCCTCGCCACGCCCACTTACCTTGTAGCCGCCCATAAAGCGCGAAAATTGCGGCTTTAGCCCGATGTGGCTCATCACGGCGATACCGTTTCGATTAAGCAGTGCCACGGTATCTGCCATATGCGCGCCGCCTTCGATTTTGACGGCGTCGCAGCCGGTACTTTCATAGACTTTGGCGCAGTTTTGTAGCGCGAGCTCTGGCGTCGCGCACGAGCAAAACGGCATATCTACGACCATATACGCTCGATTTAGCCCCCGTCTTACGGCGCGCGCATGATATATCATCTGCTCTACGCTTGCGCCCAGGGTCTCGGAGTGCCCGCCGAAGCTCATATTTAGGCTGTCGCCTACGAGCACCATATCGACTTCGTCGTCGAAAATTTTAGCAAAAAGCGCGTCATAGGCAGTGATCATCACGATCTTTTCGCCGGATTTTTTCATCTCGTATAATTTAGAAAGCGTGATTTTTGACATTTTGGCTCCTTGATTTGGTTAAAATTTGAACGCAATTCTAGCATAAGCCGAATTTGACATTTATAAAATTTTAAAGTAAAATGCGCGCGCATTCTTTCGGGGGTGACTTGGCTTCGACGGGAACGGATGGGTCAAGGCTGCATGTCGCTTTGGATACAGCGTATAAAATCCAAACTAAATTTAAACGCAAACAACGTTAAATTTGCTCCTGCTTACGCTAAAGTTGCGTAAGTCCAGTCGAGCCCTGCTCTGCGCCGATACTATCTAAGCGTGGTGGCGGGTAATCTGCGATAGCGTAGCTCTGCGGCGTGACGAGCCGTAGGGTGAAACTCTAGTCTTTGCGCCGGCGGGTCGTTTTGGAAAGTGAGCGAGCCTGCGCGAGAACTTCGCTTTTGCTAAACATGTAGAGGCTTTGGTCGTTTGTTTTCGGACTGCGGTTCAATCCCGCACACCTCCACCAATTAAGCTATCTTTAAGTTCCAATCACTTCTTTTTACTTCTCTTCAATTCCCGTATATAGGTGCTTGCTTATCTTATATTTAGATTATTTTTCTTTCCTTTTATTTTTGTTTGTAGTATAATTATTTCTGAAAAAATAGGGGTTCTATTAGGGGCTTTTTTGCATTAGGGGTTTTCCCGTATTATGTAGCAACCATAACCAACTTCTATAAAATAAATTCAGATAAAATTTTAGCTATATCTAATCACATATAATTGCAGTAAAAAGGGAAAAATATGACGAATATAACGACATAATAGATTTCGTTCAAAGAAGCGATAAAAAGCTCGAACAGGTAAATTTTAAGCTTACCATACTTGAAACGAATACGAATGATTATAAGGATATCGGCTCGCATCTAAATTCTTTAGGCGACGTCGTGACCCGCTCCGATCTAAATTTCTTTATAAATTTAATCACTATGCCATACACCGCTCAAACCAACGTAGTAACTACA